>NZ_JADYWV010000001.1:0-1073655 GCF_015864625.1 Salinibacterium sp. SWN139
TGCCCGGGACTTCCGCACCTTTGGGGTGACAAGAGGAAACATTACGTGCATTCTGCCCCCCTCGCCAACACCGACAACATCCCGGGCGTGTCGCAAAAATGAGGGCCCCAAAACACTGTGTTTGTCCTTCGCCAACGCACCACCTTGCGACGGCAGTACGGCTGAACTGAGGACTGTGCGTCACCCTCATGCGAAGGAGGGGCGGTCACTCAGTCGAGTGACCGCCCCTCCCCTCGAGGTCTGTCTAGGCCTAACCTTTCAGGCCGGTCTGCGCCAGGCCCTCAACGAACTGCTTTTGTGCCAGCACGAAGACCACCAGCACGGGTAGCGCCGTCATCGTTGCGGCAGCGAGCTGCACGTTCCAGAGCTGCCCACCGTAAGCATCCGCGTACCGAGTTAGTGCCTGCGGGAGGGTGAATAGTTCGGGCGACTGCAGGTACACCGTTGGCTCTAGGTACAGGTTCCAAATAGCCAAGAAGGTGAAGATCGCGACTGCAGCGAGCGCACTCTTCGCCAACGGCATCGCTATGCGCCACCAGATCGCAAAGCGACCCAACCCATCCAGTCGTGCCGCTTCTTCTAGCTCGATCGGTAGCGAGATGAAGAACTGCCGCATGATGAACGTCGCCAACACGCTCGGTGCCCCGAAAGTCGAGACCAGCAGAATCGGCCAGTGGGTATTGATTAGCCCCATCCCACTGAAGATCTGGAACAGCGGAACAATGGTGACCTCGCTGGGAATGAGAAGCCCCACAAGCACAATCAAGAACAGGACGTTCTGGCCCCGAAAGCGGATGCGCGCAAAGGCGTAGCCAGCAAGCGATGAGATAAACATCGTTCCCGCAGTCACAAAGAACGCGATGTAGAGCGAGTTGAAGTATTGCCGAACGAACGGCTGCAATTCGAACGCTTTGACATAACCATCCAGTGTCGGATTGGCGGACCAGAGTGTCGGCGGAAACGCGAAGATCTCGCCGATCGGCTTGAACGACGAGCTAATCATCCAGAGTGTAGGAAGGATGAACGGCACAGCCATTATGGTGAGCGCGACGTAGAACAGGACACGTTTCACCGTGATCTGGTTTTTCGATATGCGCTGCGCCACTACGGGTGCAGCGATCGTTGCGGCATTAGTTTTCATAGAACACCCACCTCTTGCGTAGCTGCCATTGCGCCACTGTGAGAATCAGCACGATGACGAATAGAACGATGGACAGTACGGAGCCGTAGCCAAATTCTCCGAAGAGGAAAGCCTGCTGGAAGAGGTAGTACACGAGCACGGTGGTGGAGATACCGGGGCCACCCTGGGTAAGCACCGCGATCTGCGCGAATACCTGAAGCGAACCGACGATCGTGATGATGAAGGTCAGCAGAATGGTTGGCGAAATCAGCGGGATGGTGATCCGCGTGAAGAGTCGCCGCGCGTTGGCACCATCCATGGTTGCCGCTTCGGTCAGTTCGCGAGGTACACCCTGCAGCGCGGCAAGAAAGAGAACCATATTGAGCCCGAGGTTTTTGAAGACCTGAACGATGATCACACTGATCATCGCCGTTGGGCCTTCGCGCAACCAGTTGGGCCCGTCGATGCCAACCACCTCGAGCATCCCGTTGATGCCACCGTTGTCTTGGAAGAGGAAGCCCCACACAATCGTCCACGCGACCAGTGAGACGACAACTGGTGAGAAGAAAATGGTGCGGAAGAAAGTGATGCCAGCCATGGAACGGTTCAGCATTACCGCAAGCAGGAGAGCGATCGTCAGGTTGAAGAAGACGAGGCCGATCGAGAAAACACCGGTCGCTTGCATGACAGGCACGATCTGAGGGTCGGTAAAGAATCGCTCAAAGTTCTCGACGCCAACGTAGGTGAACTTGTTGCCGAGCACGTTCCACTCATGGAGGCTGAAGTACACCACCAGAGCAAGAGGGATCAAAACAAACGCGGTCACACCGAGTACTTGGGGTGCAACGAAAAGGTAGCCGGCCGCCGCGTCACGCTGCCGATAGGTCAGCGTGCGCCGCGGCCGGGTGCCGCCGGACCGGGCGCGAGCCCGATCCGACAGCACTGGGGAAGAAGAAACCACGATCTATTCCTTAGAGCAGCGGATCCACGGCGTCACATACGCCCTGAAGCACTGCAGGTACGTCAGCATCCGCTGTCCACATTGCATCGAGCGATGCGCGCACGGTCTGGCTGATCTTGGCGGAGTCGGTGTGGCCCTGTCGAACGACACCAGTGAGGATTCCAGGAACGACAACATCTTCGATCTGCTCAGCTGACAACACGGGGTTTGCCGCGGCAAGCGTCTCGGCGTTTAGCTGAGAGTTTCGAGCAGGCGGGAACCACTGTGCCAGAAGCTCGGAGTTCTCAGGGTTCGAGAAGTAGGCCAAGAACCCTGTAGCGGCGTCGGGGTTTTCACCCTGGGACATCACACCGATGCCGGCCTGACCAACAATCGAGTATTCACCGGCGGGACCAGCGGGCAGTGGCAGCAGGTCCCAGTTGAAACCGCCCTCAGCGAGAAGCGATGCGCGTGAGATCTGAGTCACCGTGAAAGCTGATTCTCCCGCGAAGAAGTCGGCCGTAGTTCCTGGGCCGGGCATCGCGCTTGACTCAAACGCCGCGTCATGGATGAAGCTAAACGCGTCAATCATTTCGTCAGAGGCAAACTCGCACGTAGCGCCGTCATCGCTCCACGGCTGGGCTCCCCAACCGTCCCAAATCGAAGCAAGGTTATCCCATGAGGTGTAGTCGAAGTCACGGATGACGAACCCGGCTTTGCCCGTAGCCGAGTTGACCTCGCTGCTGGCTGCCGCGACACTTTCCCACTCCCACATGCCATCGGCTCGCAACTCGGCTGCCGTTGGCTGGCCGGCTTCAGCAAGAAGATCGTTGTTTACAAACATCACCAGTGGCGAAGTTGAGAACGGGTAAGCAACGAGCGAGCCGTCGCTCTTCCAGAGCTTCGTCGCTGCATCGCTGAGGTCTTCGTACTCGTACCCCTCGGTAGCTTCGAGGGCTTCCTGAATTGGAACGAGTGCACCAGAGTCGACGAAGTCAGGCGCCGTGTTCTCTAGGATCCAGGCAAGGTCAGGCGACTTTCCACCAGCGACCTGAGTCGTCAGTGTCGTCGTGTAGTCATCGAAGGGCAGCGGGTCGAAGGTGATCGACGCGATTTCTGGGTGTTCGGCGATATAGGCATCGGCGATCGAATCGAACATCGCGAGATGATCCTCGTTCGACGTCCACACGGTCATCCGCAAGTCAACGTCTGTTGCCTTGTCGTCAGAACTCGCTGCGGAACATCCGGTTAGAACCAGAGTTGCTGTAGTTAGCAGTCCAGCGGCGGTCAGCCACTTTGCTGATCTCATTGGTCTTTCTCCTCGGTCAGTAGCCAGTAACGTCGGGCCAGTGAAGCTCGACGCCGTGGCGGATTAGCAGGGTTTGGAACTCCTCAAGAAGTTGAGGAGAATTACGCACCGTTCGGGGATCAACCTCACGGTTCAGACAGAAGGCCGCTAGCCAGCCCGCCGATTCGCCGATGTTCCACTCCACCGGGTGAAGCCGGAACGCTCCATTAGTGATGTGGGTGGTGCCGACGTTCTTACCCGCAGGAAGCAGGTTGTCCAGGCGAACCGGGATCAGTGCTCCGAGCGGAATCTCAAATGGCGCCGAAGCGACATCAATGTAGTTGTCCCCACCGGTAGAGGGGTGCAGGTCAATGCGGTACATACCGACGCCGACCGTGTCAGGAAAAGTTGCGGGGCGTCCGTGGCCGCGAACTGCGATCGATAGGTCGTCTTCGACTACGCGATACTCCGAAATGATTCGTCGTGATTCGCGAATGTACGGCGCTTGGGCCAGTCCGTCTGGAGTGCCCGTGATGTCGCCACGAAGGCGCAGGCCAGGCCATCCTTTGCCGCCGTCTGGTCGAGGTGCCTCAGTCTGCAACCAGTAGAACATCGAGAGCGAGAGCTGACGTGATGCCTCAAGGTGGGCATCCGCATCATCAGAGTCGATGAGATTACCGTCGAGATAGTCAATCATCGGCCAGTTGACCATGACAACGTCACTGTCGAGGTGCCCTGGTTCGAACATCTTCTTTGAGAGGATGCGGCGGAAGATCCACAACTCGTCATCGCCGCCGCCGGCGCGCTGGTCGGCGATGCGAGCGAAGGGATCATCATCAATGGTCGGAGTGAACGCACGGGTCACGATCTCAAGCGTGCGAGGGTGCGGTGCTGTAAGGCTGACGAGTGGAGCGCCCCAGAAGTCAGGCTGGTAGGTGCTCCAGTAGTCGTAGTCGCGCGGCTTCTCGATCGTGTTGTCTTCACCATCACGGTGATCGACGACGAAGCACCACGAGAACGCCTGCACGTTGTCGGGTGCGGCTTTCTCGGGAGCACTCGGCTCGCCGGTGTCTGCTCTGCTCTCTGTACCGGTTACATATTCTGCGCCGGTCAGCGGGAGGAGGTCACCGAGTTCGGTGGCATCAAGAATGTAAGGACCAGTGAGCTGCGTTTCTTCCTTTGTCACAACGTCGCGCACGATAACGGACCGCACGATGGTGTCCTCGACATCAGCGCTGACGGGGGTAACGCCCTTGATCAGCGTGAGTTTGCTTGATCCGATAAACGGCGCGAGCATTGCGTCGATTACCGAGACGGCGACTCGAGGCTCCGCGCACAGACGACTGACGAGTCCCGCTCCGGGGTTGAGGTCCCGCTGGGCTCGCGCTGCGCTGTTCAGCGGGTAGTTCTTACGGTAGTAGTCGCGAATACCTTCTCGCAATTCGCGGTACGAGGCGGTAACGCCGAACTGCTCAACCCACGTGTGCTCATCCATCGGCACGGCTTGGCTTGTGAGCTGGCCGCCCAACCATTCGTACTGTTCAGTGAGGATGACGCTGCGGCCAGCCCGTAGTGCTGCGAGCGCTGCAGCGACCCCGCCCATTCCGCCACCAACGACGACAACGTCTGCGCTGAGGTTTCTCATTAAATGCTCCCTACTCGCGGGATTGCCATAGTGGTGCCCGCGATGACTGTGCAGCTCACAAGCTGCTGCTGAGGCAGCCCGGTTGAGCCACCTGTTCCGTTCATAATTTGGTCGAGCAGCGCTACGGCGCGTGAGCCAAGCTCTTCGCGTGGCGCGCTGAGGCGTGTGAAGTCAACGGTGTGCTCGCTCGGACGCGTGCGCTCGCCGAGCGCGATGATGGAAAGCGCCTCAGGAACGGAAACGCCATCTGCGATCGCGAGGTTTCGGAGTGCTTCCGCATGACCGGCATCCTCGACGAAGAGGACTGTGGGCTGTCCGCGGCGAACCCGCGCCCAATCAGCGGCGAGGTTCGTGCCGTCGGTGACGGCAGTCTCAACAGCAAGGCCAGCAGCGGCTAGCTCAGAATTAAGGCCATCCTTGCGGTCGCGAGTGGACTCCGCGTCATAGGGAAGGTGCAGGTAGTAAAAGCTCTTGTGGCCCAGGTCAATCGCGAGGCGGGCAAGGCTGGCAGTTGCTGCTCCGTAGTCAACGCCCACGTATGGAATCCGACCTTCTGCTGCGTCCCGGCGACCGATGGCGACGAAGGGGTAGTCGCTGTTGACGAGTCGAGTCAACTCGTCCGCATCCATCTCACGGCCCAGCAGCAGGCATCCGTCGGCTAGTCGAAGTCGATTGTTTTCGTGGAACAGCCTGCGACGGCCTTCGATAACAGGAGCGCTCGTGAACATGAGCAGGTCGACACCGATCTGCTCCGCGGCGCCTTCGATACCGGTGAGCAATGGAGTATAGAAGTCAGAGCTCTCATTCGGGAAAGCATGCTCGTACGTGAAGATTCCAATGAGGTTGTTTCCAACCCCAGCAAGGCGGCGAGCCGCAGGGTCTGCAACATAAGTCGTGTCGCGGATAACCTGCAGAACACGCTGGCGGGTCTCGTCGGGAATGCGGGTGGTCGAATCAGTTTTGCCATTGAGCACGAGCGAAACGGTCGCTTGGCTGACGCCGGCGAGCTCAGCGATCATGCGCTGGGTGACTCGCTCTGGCCGATTGATCGCCACTAGTCGTCCGCCGTTCTCTTCGTTGAGTCGAAACTGATGATGCGTATTACCGTACACAAAATAAAGTGATTATACGTATCATCACGAAAATCAACGAAAATTTGTGTGATTACGCTCGCCCAGAGCCGCGGCCTGAACGCGCCCTAGCGCACGAGAGGCGAGCCTCTAATCCCTAAGCAACATCCTTCTCCGGGAAGAAGTGCGTTTTGGCCTGCGTGAGCTCGACGCCATCGATGAAGATGTTGAGCTTCTCGTTGTAGAACGCCACGAGGCCGGCAATTGGCAACAGCTGTCGCGTGGGGAACGAGTACGACCACGCCAAATCCTCGTGAACCGTGTCGCCCACCTTTACCGACCAATAGTCGGTAGTGGTTCCCTTATAAGGGCACTCGGTCACGGTGTCATTGGCGACAAGGTGCTGAAAGTTCACGTCGGTGCGGTTGAGGTAATACCGCGTCGGCAAACCCGTTTCGTAGACCATGACTGGAGACGAGGACTCGGCGAGCACAACCCCCTCGAGTTCGACCCGAACTGTGCGGGTCGAACGTACGGCATCCACTCGCGTATAGGGGCTTCGAGGGTGCACGAAAACTTGCTCGTCCTCCTCGAACCAGGAGTCGAGCGCATCCCACTCAAAACGCACCATGTCGGCGAGGCCCTCGAGCCCGTCGCCGGCGTAAACCTTGGCTGCTGCCGGATGCTCGCGCTCCCCCACCGCGAGACCCTGAACTTGATAGGTGCCGCGCGCGGGATGGTGCTCCTGCCCTTCACCGACGAGGAACTCGGACTTCACGTCGGCGAGAGGAATGTAGAACTGCGGATACGGCGCCCACTCCCACACATAGAGCGCCGCCGTCGTGTCGAAGATGAGCTCGCCCGCGAAATAGCCACGGATGCGACGCGGGACAGGCTGGATGAGGTTCTTCTCGGAAATCATTCCTGGATAGTCGTTCATCAGAACCCTCTTTCGTCAGTGGGTCCAGCCTGTCACCGTCGTCTGTGAGGGACAGCACAACAGCGGCTGCCGCTCAGCGAACGCCACGGGGGCGAACGCTGGTGGCAACCGCTGCTGCGTCAGATTACGGGCGAGGCGCTCCGCCGCCGCCGGCGCTTTCGCTGCCCGCCGCTGCGACTCCGGCGGTCACCGTTCCGGCTGAGTCGCCGTCAACCGTGATCGTGTAGGTGTCGCCGTTCGTGATGGCGGCATCCGACAGCACGACCGACTGGAACGACTTGATCGACGTGAACTCGGCGATCACCGTGCCGCTGCTATCGAGCACCTGAACGGTCTGGTCGGCGCCGTACGCCTGCTCGAGTGACGCACTCACCCAGCCCTGCGCGGATGCCGTTTCGGGCGCGGTTGCCATGAAGGTCATACCGACTGCCAAGACTGTTCCGCCGTCGACCACGATGGTGCCGTTCGCATCGAGCGCACCCTCACGGTCTTCTGACGATCCGAACACCGTGGTCATACCGCCCGTGACGAGCATCGACCCGTTGGAGTCGATTCCGTCGCCGGCAGAGTTGACCGTGGTCTCGCCGCCGGCGATCGACACCATTGCTCCGTCATCCGCTTCGACGATGCCGCCGATGTCGGTGGTGGTGCTGGTGCCGCTCGTTGCATTGATGCCGTCGTCGCTGGCGTTGACCGCGAGCGCGCCACCCTCGATGGTGATCGTGAACGATTCGACACCCTCATACGAGTTCTCGACAGTCGTTGCGCCGCCCGAGATCACGATGTTGACCTCAGACTTGAGCCCGTCGTCTTCGGCCGCGAGCGTGGTCGAACCACCGGCGATCACGATGTCGGTCTCGGCCTGGACTCCGTCATCCGCCGCGGTGAGGTCGACGGTGCCGCCCGCGATGTAGACGTAGCCGCGGGTTTCGTCTGCGTCGTTGTCTGACTTGAGAGCGTCGCCGCCGGCATCCACCGTGACAGTGCCGCCTTCGATGGTCAGCGAGTCTTTGCCGCGGAGGCCGTCGTCTCCGGCGGTGACCGTGATGTCACCGGAGAGGATGACGAGGTCGTCGTGGCTTGTGATGCCATCGTTGACCGCGCTGCTTACCGTGAGCGATCCGTCGCCCGAGATGGTGAGGTCGGCGTCGCTGAAGAGCGTGGCGTTGTAGTCGGCGTCGTCTCCGGTGGAGGAGAGTGAGTTCGTTCCGCTGAGCGAAACGACGACGTCTTCGGCGTTAGCGACCGCGATTGCGGCGCTCGTGGAGCTGGAGATTTTGGCGCCATCGAGCACGAGGGCAACGACGTCTTCATCGTCGGTGTCGACGACTACTTGGCCATCGAATTGCCCCGAAAGAATGTAGGTTCCGGCCGCGCTGATGGTGATCGTGGAACCGGAGACGCTCACGCCATCGCCGTCGGCAGTTGCCGTGGAGCCGTCGAGGGCGATCGAAACGGCGCCATCGAGGGTCCACTCATCGTCGTTGGTGGTCGTTGAGTTTGCGTTCGCCGCAAGAACTTCTGTCGCAACGGGTCCAAGGTTCAGATCGACGTTCGCTTCGCTGATCTCGGCGATCACGCTGGAGGTGACGGCGGGAGTTTCAACGGCGGTCGAGCATCCGGCCAACAGCACTCCGCCAATCAGAAACGTGCTGACGGCGGCGGTAAGGGTGAAGTGATTTCGCTTCATGATCAAGCTCCTCTGGTGGTTGACGTGCTCCATCACATCGGGGTTCTCTATGAGATTTCTATGAGCAAGATATGCGTGAGCCGTGGATGTCAAAACGGCGCTACAGGCCACCTTCTCGACCGAGCTCTGCCCCCACAGCGTGCGCCGCGCTTCTATGCGCGAAGATTGACCCATGACACCCGCAACCACCCCTTCCGCCCCGGTCGGCACGCTCGACGGTTGGGTTCGCGCGCCCTTCTCTGCCGCGGGCCTGACCTACGACTGCTTCGAAAAAGGGGCGGGGCCAGGCGTGGTGCTGATCCCCGAGATTCCCGGGATCACCCCGGAGGTGCTGGGCTTGGCCGAGCACCTTGTCGCGGCGGGCTTCACCGTTGTCGTGCCCTCGCCGTTCGGCGAGCCGGGCAAGGTCAAGACCCGGGGCTACATGACGCGGATCGTGCTGCGGCTGTGCGTGACCGCCGAGTTCCGCGCGTTCGCAACGAACTCGTCGCGGCCCGTCACCGACTACTTTCGGGCGGTTGCCTCCAACCTCGCCGCTCGCACCCCCGGGCGAGGTGTTGGTGTGATCGGGCAGTGCTTCACGGGCGGATTCGCGTTAGCTGCGGCGATTGATGACTCCGTGGCGGCATCCGTTCTCAGCCAACCGGCCGTGCCCTTTCCGGTCGGCCGGGCGCGCCAACTCGATGCGGGAGTCTCGCCCGCCGAGTTCGATCGAATTGCCACCCGAGCGGATGCCGGCGAAGTCTGTGCTCTCGGCCTGCGATTCAGTGAAGACACCGCTGCTCCGCGCGCCCGCTTCGACACCATCAAGGCTCGCCTCGGCGACGCCTTCGAGATCATCCAGCTGGATTCCTCGCCCGGAAACCCTGATGGCTATGCGCCGACCGCACACTCGGTGCTCACGGGCGAAGTGCGCGAGAACCCGGACAACTCGGCGGCGGTTGCCCGCGAGCGGGTCGTGGCATTCTTGCGCGAGCGAATCGGCTGAGCGGCTACGACTGGGCAGCGGGGCCCGGCTGGCGACGCGCGACTAGCGACGAACGCAGCGCTGGCGATGCTGGCTACGCGAGCTGAACCGCTCTAGCCGAGACTCGATCCCAGGGCACCGACGATGTACGGCACGAGCCAGATGCCCCACACGATGACAGAGAATCGGTGAAAGCTGGTCTTCTCGGCTTCGCGGTTGCGCACCAGCACGACGATCGCCCAAGCGAGGTGCACGGCCATAAGAACGATCGCGAGCACCCCCGTGACACCCATCAGCTGGTTCAACGCGCTCTGCTCGATTCCGGCTGCACGATTCTCGGTCGCGATCAGGTTCATCAGAAACGTGCCCGTGGCATCCGCCGCTAGGCCCAGCCCGAAGAGCACGACGTGCCACGGCTTGAGTACCTTCTGCACTCGCTCGCTCCACACCCCGACGGTGTAAAACACGAGGGCCAGAGTGATGAGGATGATCGCAGGCAGCAGCATCTCCCTATTTTGTCCTGTTCACGGCTCGCGAGCGAAAGTGGTTCGGGCGTTCAGCCAGTCGTCTCGACCCGCTCGACCTCATCGAAGTGCTCGACGACCGGGAACGGCTCGTAAAACTCGTGCAGCAGAGCTCGCCACTGCTGGTACTCAGGCGAACCCCTAAAGCCAATTTCGTGGTCGTCAACAGAGTCCCACCTCACGAGCAGCAGATACGTTTCGGGATGCTCGACCCCGCGTGCGAGCGTCAGCCCACGGAATCCCGGCATCGCCGCAATGATGCTCTTCGCCTGGGCGAAAGCCGCTTCGAACTCCGCCTCACGGCCGGGCTTGACGGGAAGAAGCGCGTGCTCGACGACGCGGCCCTGCTCAGTGGATGCCATGGCGTCACTCTAACGAATTGTCTGCCGTGAACAGCGGCGGCCATTAACGACGAAAGCCCCACACGAATGTGAGGCTTTCAGCTGGTGCGCCCGGAGGGATTTGAACCCCCGGCCTATTGATCCGTAGTCAATTGCTCTATCCGCTGAGCTACGGGCGCATCTCGATGACTTTCGCCAACCAGAAAACTATACCAGCGGATTCGGACTGCCAGTGACACTTTTGACAGTCGGATGCCGCGAGCGCCTATTTTCTGACGCGAAGGTGCGCAACCCCGCCATCAACTTCGAGCGCGGTACCCGTCGTTGAGCCGGAGAGCGGGCTTGCCAAGTACGCGACCGCGCCGGCAACTTCTTCGGGGGTGACCATGCGGCCGGTGGCCTGGCGGGCGTCCAGAGCGGCACGTTCCTTGACGGGGTCGTCGAAGCCCTGCAGCATCCGCTCCACGAACGGGGTGGAGACTGTGCCGGGGCTGACCGCGTTGACGCGCACGCCATCCGCCACATGATCCGTTGCCATTGCGTAGGTCAGCGCGAGAACGGCACCCTTGGAGGCGCCGTACAGCGCGCGCTGCGGGAGGCCATTGAGGGCGGCGATGGAGCAGAGGTTCACGATCGCGGCGTGCTCGGATTTGCGAAGCCAGGGCATGGCCGCCGCCGACACCCGCGCCATACCGATGACGTTGATATTGAGAACACGCGCCCACTCGGCGTCGTCGTTTTCTTCGACGGTTCCGACCGCGCTGATACCGGCGTTGTTCACGACGATGTCGATGCCGCCCAACTTCTCGGCGGCCGCAGAAACGGCGGCGTCGACGGAGTCACGATCTGACACGTCCGCGGTGAATCCGTGGAGGCGAGCATCCAACCCCTCAGTGTTGAGGTCGAGAACCGCAACCGTGGCACCACGCTCTACTAGCGCGAGTGCCGAAGCGAGGCCGATGCCGGATGCTCCCCCCGTGACGACCGCGACGAGACCGTCGAACTCGGCGCTCATGCCTGCACCAAGGTTTGGCGAGCGCGACCGAGGCCGTCGATCTCGAGCTCAACGACATCGCCGGCACGCAGGTACGGCTGACCCTCGATGCCCATGGCGACGCCCGCGGGAGTGCCCGTGTTGATGACATCGCCGGGCTGCAGCACCATGAACTGGCTCAGGTACCAAATGATGTGGTTCACGCCGAAGGCCATATTTGCGGTCGTGCCGTTTTGGCGTTCGACACCGTTCACCCACAGGCGCAAGCCCAAGGCTTGGGGGTCGGCCACCTCGTCGGCGGTCACCAGCTCAGGCCCGAACGGATTGAAGGTCTCGCAGCTCTTGCCTTTGTCCCAGGTTCCGCCACGTTCGAGTTGGAAAGCGCGCTCGGAAACGTCGTGCGACACGGCGTAACCAGCAATGACGGCAGTCGCGTCATCCGGAGACTCAAGGTAGCGAGCGGTTGCGCCGATCACGACGCCGAGCTCGACCTCCCAGTCGGTCTTCTCGCTCGTGCGCGGGATGAGCACGTCGTCGAAGGGGCCGACCATGGTGCTCGGGTCCTTCATGAAGATGACGGGTTCGTCGGGCAGCGTTGCACCGGTCTCTTCAGCGTGGTCGCTGTAGTTGAGGCCGACACACACGATCTTGCCGGGGCGAGCGATGGGAGCACCCACGCGCACCCCCTCGGTCTCGATAGCCGACAGGGTGCCGGCGTTGAGCGCGGCACGCACCGCGGCGACGCCACCGCTGGCAAAGAAGGCTCCGTTGATGTCCGCGGTGATCGACGTCAGATTGAAGGCGCCACCTTCATCGAGAACAACAGGAATTTCTGAGCCAACCGGCCCGAGTCGCGCGAATCTCACTGAGTGTTCTCCTTCGTTGCCAGCGCGATACCTTCGCGCTCTTGTGATTCATAACCGGCCTCGACAACCGCCATGGTGTGCATGACGTCGTCGACCGAGGTCGGAAGTGCAGAAACTGAGCCCTCGAGGTAGCGCTGAAGCGCGCTCATCGAACCGATGAAGGCATCCGGGAACCAGCTGCCCTCGAACGGCACCGGCTGCCAGCCCAGCTCGGGCTTATCGGTGTACGCGATGGCGAGAGCGTCGGGGCCACCGCGCGGGTAGTCGAGCATGAGGCCCAGCTGCGCGCGAATGGCGCCCTTGGTGCCCTCCCACTTCACGAAAGCTTCTTCGTAGTCGCCGCCGAAACCGTGGTCGTGGTTCGTGCTGATCGTGACCCGCAGCGGGCGGTCGCGATACCGCATGATGATTGTGGAGCGCGTGTTTGAGACTTGAGGCTTGGCCGGATGCCGCACCGTCGCTGCGCTCACGCTGTCGGGGTCACCCAAGAACGAGCGCACCAGGTCCATATAGTGCACGCTGTGCATGTTGAGTTCGAGACGCTCGATGCCCAGCACGTGCGGGAAGATCTCCCACGGCGTCTCGGTGGCGATACGGATCTCCAGGTCATAGAGCTCGCCAATCGCTCCCTCGGCGATGAGCGCGCGGGCGGCCGCGATATACGGCGCGAACCGCAGTTGCGTGTTGACGGCAGCAATAAGGTTCTTGCGGTGACAAATCTCGAGCAGCCCGCGCGCCTCGGCAAGATTCTGCCCGAACGGCTTCTGGATGAGCACGGCCGCGCCATCGGGTAGCTGGTCGAGCACCGCTGCATATTGTTCGGGCATGAGCGCGAGATCGTAGACGGCGTTTTTCGGAGCCGCTGCGACGGCATCCGACAGCGAGGTGAAGACATTCGGGATGCCAAACTCGTCGGCGAGAACCTGCGCCTTGGCCGCGGTGCGGTTGACGATCCCCCACACCTCGAACCCCGCTTTGCGGTAGGCCGGAAGGTGCGCGTCTTTCACAATTCCGCCGGCGCCAATCATGACGATCGGGCGCGGGTGCTGCGGCAGCGCGAGAGTGTACGCCTCGGCTGGCTCACGTTCTGGAAAGGGCGACACGGGGTGCTCCGGCTCTCGTAGGCGGTATAACTCGTGATCAAACGATATACCAAACGCGTGGAGGCGGCAATGCGGCGAACAGCCCTAAATCGCACCCCGCGGGCCCTGAATCAGATCGTCGTGATGGATCTGGGCAACGTTGGGGTGCGCCCGCATTCGGTAGCGGAGCGCATTGTCTCCGTACGTTTCGAGGATCGGGCTGTTCGTGGGGTCGAGCGAAAGGCCGCGCGCTTGAGCGGCGAGCTCGGGCGGCAACTGCAGCTGCGGCATCACGGTGTCGAGAGCCGGGTTGAAGAAGAAAGGAATCGAAATGCGGTCGTCGCCGATGAGTGGCGAGATGACGCGGTGCAGCGTCGCCTTGAGGTAACCCTCGGTCGCGAGCTCGAGCATCTCGCCAATGTTCACGACAAACGCGCCCGGCTTGGGTGGAACATCCACCCACTCGCCTTGGAAGTCGACCTGCAGACCGCCCTTGCCGGGCTCCACCATGAGCAGGGTGAGAACGCCGCCATCGCGGTGAGCGCCCACGCCCTGCTTGGGCTCCGGGTTGGACTCGCCGGGATACCGCACGATCTTGAGCTGCGGGAACGGCTTGTCAGCGAAGGCGTGATCGAACACGTCCTCCGGGGCGCCGAGGGCCTGGGCCCACGCGCGCAGCAGGCGCAGCGAGACAGCGCTGAGTTTGTCGTTCCATTCGTTGACCAATTCGCGAAGCTGGGGCACGGCATCCGGCCACAGGTTCGGGCCTTCGAGGCGCCAGTAATCAGCGAGTCCGGCAGTGCTGTCGACAACATCGCGTTCCGGGCCGACGTCAATCTGTTCGCGCCAGTCGGTCTTGCCCTCGGTCAGCTCGCCGCCCACGCGGGTGTACCCACGGAACTGCGGGCTGTTGACATTCTCGACCGCAAGCTTCTGTTCGGCGGGCAGGGCAAAGAACTCGCGGGATGCCGCAAGCAGGTCATCCATCAACGATTCTTCGACACCGTGGCCGACAAGGTAGAAGAACCCCACGTCGTGGGTCGCACACAGCAAATCGTCCCGGAATTTGGCGGCCGATTCAGGGCCGCCGTCAAGTAGCGAGAGGTCAATAACAGGGAGTGCGGAATCGTTCATGCCACGATGTTTGCACGCCAAGTTTGAGAACTTCCCATTGTTACGCTCACAGCATGGGACCGAGGCGTAACACGATCACGGTTCGGAAAATTATGCTCCGACTACGGCGCGTTCGGGAATAACTTGCGGGTGAGTGTGGCCCATATGCTCGATGACACGCACGACCTGGCTCGTGTAGCCGAACTCGTTGTCGTACCAGACATACAGCACCAAATGCTTGCCAGAACTGATCGTCGCGAGTCCGTCAACAATGCCCGCGCGATGCGAACCCGTGAAGTCACTCGATACCACCTCGGGGGAATCAATGAAGTCGATCTGTTGTCGCAGAGTCGAATCAAGTGAGAGTTTTCGCAGGTACCGGTTCACCTCTTCGCGAGTCGTTTCGGTCGCGAGGTTGAGGTTCAGAATCGCCATCGATACGTTGGGCGTCGGAACGCGGATGGCGCTGCCGGTAAGCAATCCCGCCAGTTCTGGAACTGCCTTCGCGACGGCCTTCGCCGCCCCCGTCTCGGTGATGACCATGTTCATCGGGGCCGAGCGGCCGCGGCGGTCACCTGAGTGGAAGTTGTCGGTCAAGTTCTGGTCGTTTGTGTAGGAGTGCACGGTTTCGACGTGCCCGTGCTCGATTCCGTACTCATCGCTGATGACTTTCAACACGGGCGAAATGGCATTCGTCGTGCACGAGGCCGCCGACAGGATCGTGTCCGTGTCCTCGATCGTGTCGTGGTTGAGGCCATACACGATGTTCTTGAGGTCGCCCTTGCCCGGAGCGGTCAGCAGAACCCGCTTGACCCCCTTCGACTTGAGGTGCTGACTCAAACCCTCACGGTCACGCCAGCGACCGGTGTTGTCGACGACGATGGCATCCGAAATCCCGTACTCGGTGTAGTCGATCGTGGCCGGGTCGTTCGAGTAGATCACCTGGATGAGGGTGCCGTTGGCAAGAATCGTGTTCGCTTCGGTATCGACCGAGATCGTTCCCTCAAACGGGCCATGAACACTGTCGCGACGCAGCAGGCTGGCACGCTTCACGAGGTCGTTGTCGGAGCCCCTGCGCACGACGACCGCGCGCAACCGGAGTCCCTCGCCGTTGCCGGCGTGCGCGATTAGGATGCGGGCCAACAGTCGACCGATACGTCCGAAACCGTAGAGCACGACATCCGCTCCCGCCGCCTTGGGCTCGGTGCCGTTCTTGAGCACGGGAGCAAGCTCAGCAGCCAGAAACTCGCCCAGGTCGCCGCCTACCTGGCGGAACCGATTCACCAACTTCGCCAAATCAATGGATGCCGAATTCAGCGGCATCGCCGAGAGCGCCACCATGATCGGCATGGTCTCTTCGATCGGCAGCTCGCTCTCGTTGAGCTGACGCGCAAAACGGTGGGCCTTGAGAACCTCAACCGGTGACTTGTTGATGAGACGGCGACCATGAATCGAGGTCACGACGCCGTGGTTGCGATACAGCCCACCGATGAGGGGAATCATTGCCTCGGCCAGTTCTTGGCGGGCATTCCACCGGTCAAATTCGTCGCTGTGTTCGCGTTGCATCAGGTTCCTTCCGACTGCACTGTCTTGGTCCGCGGGCGCGCTTGTGGCACGGCTGGTCCCGCATCCATTCTCCCAGACGGATGCTCAGCATGCGCGTTCAGAAAAGCACAGTTCGGGCAACACTTTAGAGATCGCTAAAGGGGGCGATTCTTAACGGTGCGGATGCCGGTTTGGCCGCGGTTGTGGTGCCGCTTGTGGCGCCGAACGTGGGCGCAACCTAGACCCGACCAGAAGCAGGCGGCTGGCGGATCGCGGCAGGCGCGAAAGCTAGCGAGCTGCGTTAAACGCCACCGCGGACTGGATGAGCGACTGAAAAGCGTCAGCGTCAATCACGTCGCCCTGGTGGAGATCGATCGCGCGTCTGACCTTGGCGTCAAGGCTGCTGTTGAAGAGACCGGTGGGGTCGTCGAGCGAAGCGCCCTGCGCAAACGTGAGTTTGACCTTGTCTTTGTACGTTTCGCCGGTGCAGATCAGTCCGTCGAGGCTCCATGCTGCGACGCCATCCGGATTCGAGGGTTTTCGCCACTTGACCTCTTCCACGATCGCGGGCTCAGCCTGCACGATCAGTGCGCGAACGTGGGCAAGCGTCTCGCCCCGCCAGTCGCGGTGGCTCGTCGTGGTGGTATCCATGATGCTCACTTTAGTAGTCGCCATTAGTAGGATAATAAGACTTAGCAGTTGGAGGGGCGCCATGAAGATCGCACGCATCGAAACATTTCTCGTTCCACCACGCTGGTTGTTCGTGCGCATCGAGACCGACAACGGCATCGTCGGTTGGGGCGAACCGGTTGTTGAAGGCCAGGCCGACGTCGTGCGCGCCGCCGTCGAACAGTATGCCGAATACCTGATCGGCCTCGACGCCACTCGCATCGAAGACCACTGGCAAGTGCTCACCCGCGGCGGCTTCTACCGCGGCGGCCCCGTCGCCTCCAGCGCTATCGCCGGCATCGACCAAGCACTCTGGGACATCGCGGGCAAAGCTCATGGCGTTCCCGTTCACGACCTTCTCGGTGGTGCCGTGCGCGACCGCATCCGCATGTACGGCTGGGTTGGCGGTGACGAACCCTCCGAGCTGCGCGACAATATTGCGCAGCAGCTGGAGGCTGGCCTCACCGCTGTGAAGATGAACGGCAGCGGACGGATGAAGCCGATCGGCACCGTCAGGGCCATTGACGAGGTTGTTGAACGGGCCGCGCTCGCCCGCGAAGTTTTGGGGCCCGACCGCGACATGGCGATCGACTTCCACGGACGGATGACCGTCGCCAACGCCCGTCGTGTGCTCCCCCTCCTCGAGCCCTACGCTCCCCTCTTCGTCGAAGAACCTGTTGTACCCGAAAAGTCACACCTGCTCGACGGCATCGTGGCGTCAACATCGATCCCGATCTCCACCGGCGAGCGCCTCTTCTCCCGCAACGAGTTCCTCGGGCCGCTTCAGGCCGGTGTCGCGGTCGTGCAGCCCGACCTCTCCCATGCCGGCGGTATCTCCGAAGTGCGCCGCATTGCCGCCCTCGCCGACATGTTTGATGCTCAGCTGGCGCCGCACTGCCCCCTTGGCCCTATCGCCTTGGCGGCGAGCCTGCAGGTCGGCTTCAACACACCGAACTTCTTGATTCAGGAACAGAGCATCGGCATCCACTACAACGTCGGATCAGACGTGCTCGAATACCTGATGAATACGAGCGTTTTCGATTTCACGAGTGGCTACATTGAGCGGCTGACTGCTCCAGGCCTCGGTATCGACATTGATGAAACTGCCGTACGCGCCGCCGACAAGGTCGGGCACCAGTGGCGCTCCCCCGTGTGGCGTCACGACGACGGGTCTCTCGCCGAGTGGTAACCGGTCGGCAACGCCAGCGGTAGCCGAGCGCGCGGCCGCGAGTGCCCGCTAAGCGCCGAGCGTCGTTGTCATGCCGCCGTCGACAACGAGCGAAGCGCCCGTGATGTACGAGGCACCGTCGCCAGCCAGAAATTGGATGACCGAGGCGACTTCTTCAGGTTTACCCAGCCGCTGCAGGGTGGCCTGGCGTCGCGCTAACTCTTGCGCTTCAGGGGTTTGGTGATCCCACTGCCGAGTCTCGATCGATCCCGGAAGCACGACGTTCACGCGCACGTGCGGTGCGTAGTCGAGCGAAAGCTGACGCGTGAGCGAAATCAACCCGCCCTTCGCTGCCCCGTACGCAGGCTGCTCGGCCCAGGACAGCACTCCGTGCACGCTCGACACATTCACCATGCTGCCCTTGGCTTCGGTGAGAGTGTCGTGGAAAGTACGCATCGCACGGTAGACGGATGACAGCGTCACCGAGAGCTGCTGATTCCAGTTGTCTTCGCTCTGTTCGTGTGCGATTCCCGCGACCTGGAAGAACGCGTTATTCACGATGACGGCAGGCGGGCGATTCGCGGAGCGCAGCTCACGCGAGAGCTCTTCCCACTGCTCAGAGTCCGCGACGTCGAGGCGATGGGCGGTGGCTGCGCGACCGGCCGCGACGATCTCGGCGGCAACCGCGGCAGCGGCATCCACGTCAATATCGGTGACAACCACATCGTCACCGGAGGCAGCAAAGAGGCGCGCAGCAGCAGCGCCGATGCCATGGGCCGCGCCAGTGATGAGCACGGTGCGGGTCATGCTCGCAACCTTCCGCTCGCGAGGGCCGCCACTAGAGAGCCGACTTTCGGTTCGCGACGAGGGCAGCCCCGGAGGGGTCTTTGCTGACAATAGTTTCAGAGTCGCGATTCGACTGATCCATGAGAATCTTCATCGCGGTGCCGGCAGCATCGGCGTCGCGGGCCACGATCGCGGTCACAACGGCCCGATGCTCATCCAAGAACTGGGTGGTGGTTTCGTGCGCAAACGCGAGCTCATCACGGGCGTGAAGCGCCGGCTCGAGCACCACCTCAAAGCGGGCCAGAAGTTCATTGCCGGATGCCGCCAAGATGGCCCGATGAAAAGCCAAGTCGGCCTTCACATGGGAGGCGACCTCGGTGTTCTCGAACGTTGCCGCAAGGTCGACCATCGCGGCTTCGATCTCGGCGCACTGCTCATCGCTGCGGCGCACGGCAGCGAGACGGGCGGCGGCGGGCTCCAGCACCTGGCGCACTTCGCTGAGCTCCAGCACCAGCAGCGGGTCGGGCACGCCCTCAGATCGCCAGGTCATGACGTCACTATCGAGAAGCTGCCAGCGGTTCCGCGGGGTGACATAGGTGCCGAGGCGTGGCCGCGCATCCACGAGCCCCTTGGTCGTAAGAACCTTGATCGCTTCGCGAATAACGGTGCGGCTGACCTGAAACTCGGCGAGCAGCGCATCCGGATCGATGATGTCTCCCGAAGCGAGTTCGCCCCGCATGATGCGGCGGCCGAGCACGTCAACAACGTGCCCGTGCAGCCCCCGGCGAGAGAAAGTAGTCATTACCGCGATAATACTGCGCGCACGATCAGTGCGCCGAGAACACCGCCGCGGTCACAGCCTTCTGGTCTCGATGATGACTGCGCTCTCGGGGAACAGGATCGGCGCCAAGAGCCCCATTTCTGCCAGCGCCCGTCCGCTCACCTCAGCCCCCGCGCACCACTGCGGGATCGAGCGAGCGGACGGCGGCGCCGCACCAGCGGGCTCGACGAGCCTCACGCTGTAGCGCGCATCCGGGTCGAGACCTGACAGCCGAATGCGGGCAGGGATGCTGGACCCAATGCCACGCAATTGAACGTAACTGTAAATCGCCGCATCCTGAGACGAGGCAACGACGCCCATGACATGAACGGGAGCATCGTCGTCACCCTGTCGAACCACGCGGCCGCTATGCAGCAGCGCGCGGTTGTCCTTGTAATACTGCGCCCACGAGGCCAGCTGGGCGCGTTCCTCTGGCGTGCACTCAGTGATGTCCCACTCAATACCGGCATGCCCGAACAGCGCGATGGCGGCCCGGAACTGCAGCGTGTGCACTCGCCCCGTGGTGTGCGACCGCGTCGGGCCAATGTGGGTGCCGAGCATCTCCGGCGGAATCGCGAACATCGTGTTGCGCTGAATGCGTTCACGTTCAAGCGCGTCATTGCAGTCGGATGCCCAGAAACGATCGGCGTGCTGCGCCATGCCCAAGTCGATACGTGCCCCGCCCGACGCACACGACTCAATCTCGACGTGCGGATGCCGCTGCTTGATCTCATCGAACAAGCGATAGATCGCGAGTGTCTGTTCATGCACGGCGGCGTGACCGAGGTGCGAAGGCTCGACCAGCGGGCGATTGTGATCCCACTTAATGTACGAGATCGCGTTGGCGCTCAGCACCGCATCCACTTGCCCGAGAACATGCGCGTAGGCGCCGGGATGAGTCAGGTCGAGCACCTGCTGGTTGCGCACCTCAGCCGGGATGCGGCCGTCGGCACCAAAAATCCACTCCGGATGCGCGCGGTACAGGTCAGAGTCGGCGTTCACCATCTCGCCCTCGAACCACAGACCGAACTGCATGCCTGCCGCCGTGACGCGGTCGATGATCGGGGTCAAGCCCTCGGGCCAGACCGCCGAGTCGATAACCCAATCGCCCAACCCGGCGTGGTCGTCGCGGCGCCCGGCAAACCACCCATCGTCGAGAACGAAACGCTCAACGCCGACCTCGGCTGCGGCATCCACGAGGGCGCTGAGTTTGTCGAAGCTGTGGTCGAAGTAAACCGCCTCCCACACGTTGAGGGTGAGGGGCCGCGGAGTTGCCGCCCCCTTGTGACGAGGGCGTGCCCGCAGCCATTCGTGAACGCGGTGAGAGACGCCGTCGAAGCCGCCGGAAGAGAAAGCGGCGACCACAGTGGGGGCCTGATAGCTGGCTCCGGAGTCAAGAATCATTTCGCCAGCCAGTAGCAGTTCGGCGGCACCCATCTCGGTCTGACCGGTGGCGGTGCGCTCGACCATATGACGCGAATTGCCGCTCCACATCAGCCCGAGGCCCCACACGGAACCGTTCTGGAACGTGGCTCCCGGCGTGGTCGCGAACTCCATGATCGTAGAGTCGTGGCTCGTGCGGCCCTCCCGAATCTCCCGGCTCCACAGTCCGGGCTGAATCTCTCGGCGGAACATTTGACGCTCGTTGACCCAGCGTCCGCTGAAGTCGATCGACTCTGTTGCTGCGCCTGGCAGCGGCATCCAGGTCGCGAACTCGTCGACCTGAAGCCCGGCCGCGCCCACGTTCGTGATCGTCGAATCGATCAGCAGCACTCCCGAAGCGGTGATCGTGAACGAGCGCGAGACTCGTATTCCGGCTGCGGCATCCTCGGCTTCAAAGCTCAAGGCGGTGTCGGATGTGCTGGCCGACGTCAGGTCGAAACGCTGAGTCCAGTCGGCTCCGGCCCGGTGCGCGCTCACCGCGGGGCGACCATAGAATCCCCGGGCGTTCTCGCGCCACAGTCCGGTCGGTGCACTCACGTCGCCGTTGGGTGCGACGGCAGTCTCGGCGTGCAGTACCGCCAGATCGTCGAGGGAGTGCTGACCCCAGTCGTCACCCCAGTGGATGATGTGCGGCGTTCCGCTCGAGGTGTCAATCACGAGGGTAACCCCCGCTGCGCTGAGGTGGTGAAGGTTCTGCGCGGTCATAATTCATTCACTTTCGGCGGGCTAGAGCCCAGAAGAGGTGGCCACCCGCGTACGGGGTTACGGATGGCCACCTGGTTACAGCGGGTGCTACTTGAAGAGCGCGTTCACCTGGTCATTGACGGCAGTCAGCGACGAGACAGGCTCCTTGCCCGACATCACTGCTTCCATCGCCGGCGTCATCAGTGCGTTCACATCAGACTTGTGGTCGGTGATGGGGAACAGGAACGTCGTTCCCTCCTCCACCTGAACCGTGAAAGCACTCACGTCTACACCGTTGGCGGCGAAGGCCTCAACGGCGGCATCCGTCGCTTCGGGAATCGCGGGGAATACGACGGCAGCATCGGCTACTACCGACTGGCACTCGAGCGAGCCCATGTACTTAACCCACTCCCACGCTTCTTCAGGATGCTTCGTACCAGCCCAAATGTTGTCAGCTAGTCCGTTGAACATCGACGCACGCTCGCCCGTCGGACCGGTCGGTGTTGGCGCAACTGCTGGAGTGAAGGAGTCAGTTGTTGCACCGAACACGTAACCGGTCATCCATGAGCCATTGCTTGCCAACGCTACTGATCCAGCGGTCAGTTGATCAGACCAGGAAATACCGGTCTGAGCTGCGAGGGAAGGCATGTAGCCCTTTTCGATGAGCGAGTGCCACCACGTAATGGTGTCCTGAAATTCAGGAGCGTCGAAGTTGTATGAGCTGCCCCAGGGGCCATCGGTTGCTTCCCAACCGTTCGCTGCCGCGAGGTAGCTCCATTGTGTTTGACCATCGCCAAGGGCGCCGGCGTTGGAGGCTTCAAACCAAATGCCATAGGTCTTCACATTGTTCTTGTCGAAGCCAGCTTCATCACCGCGCACACCGTTTTTGTCAACGGTCAGGTGGGCGATGACGTCTTCGTAGGTTCCGCCGTCTTTCGGGTTCCAGTCAAGCGAGCCGAGCTGCTCTGCCGTGACTCCCGCGGCATCCGTCAGCTGCTGGTTGTAAAAGAGCGCGATCGTGTCGAAGTCCTTGGGTAGTCCGTACTGAACTCCCTCGGGGCTCTTCCACAGGTCGACGAGTCCGTCTTGGTAAATCGAGGTGTCGACGCCATCGGCTGCGATGTAGTCGTCGAGGGGAAGGATCTGATCGTTGAGCACGAACTCGGGGTAGTACGCCAAGTGGCTCGTGAAGACGTCGGCGCTGTTTCCAGAAACGAGACCGGTGTTGATTTTCTGCCAGTAATCTTCCCACCCAGACTGGTCGATCGAGATCGTGATGTCAGGGTTTGCCGCGTGGAAGTCATCAGCACACTGCTGGTACGCGGGCATTTGGTTGGCATCCCAGAGGCTGTACTTGATTTCTACAGGGCCATCTGCGTCAGTTGAACCAGCGGAACAACCGGCCAAGACAAGGGGCACCGCTGCAAGTACAGCGATTCCCGCTAGTGCTTTCGTCATTGCTTTCTCTTTCTCTTGGGGATCAACCGTTCAGCGACAATGCTGATCCGGTCGCATGATCGCTCAGTGCGGAGCGAAATAATGGTGGTGTCGTCGGCTACTTCACGCCCGACGATTGGATGGATCCGACGATCTGCTTACCGAAGATCAGGATCAGGGCGAAGATGGGGATCGCCGCGAGCAGAGCACCGGCCATGAGGCCCGCCCAGTCGGGGTTTCCCGCGGGAGTCTGCGAGCGGAAGATTCCGAGGCCGACCGTGATCAGCTTCGACTCCTCTGTGGTGCCAACCAGAAGCGGCCACAGGTAGTCGTTCCAGTAGAAGATGAACTGCAACAGCGCCAACGTAATGATCTGCGGCCAGACCAAGGGCACGGCGATACGGCTGAAGATGCGCCACTGGCTTGCACCGTCGATCACTGCCGCCTCAATGATGCTGAGGTTTACGCCAAAGAAGAATTGGCGAAGGAAGAAGATTGCGAACGGTGTCATGAACATCGCGGGCAGAGCGATGCCGATGATTGTGTTGAGCAACCCCAACTCTTTAATCAGCACGAAGTTGGGCAGGATCGTGAAGATGACGGGCACCATCAACGCAACCAAGAAGAGATTGAAGACCGCATCGCGCCCCTTCCACTTGAGCAGTGCGAAGGCGTAGGCCGCCATGGCGCTAAACGCGATCTGGAACACCGTGATGAGAGTGGCCGTGATGATCGAGTTCAGCATGTAGAGACCGAAATTGATCGATGCTCCCGAACCTCCCTCGGCAATCGCTTCCTCGGGGGTTGCTAGACCGAGAACTCGCTCGATCGGGCCCAGGGTGAAGTCGACCGGCAGCAGCGAGAGCGGTTCACCGAACATCGCCCGGTTGTCGCTGAAGGCCGTACGCACCATCCAGTAGATCGGGAACAACGTAATGATTACGACAATCGCGAGAGCCAACCGGCCGAAGAACTTAGACACCGGTGATTTAGCCATTGCGGGATCTTCGGCGCTGCTCGCCCGAACTTTCTTTACCCGCTTAGTACGTGTGCTGGTGGACATGATCTACCTCTCCATGTCTGACTCGTTGGCCCGCAGTAGGCGGTTTTGAATGAGCGCGATGGTGGCGAGCAGAATCATCAGAATGACCGCGAGTGCCGAGGCGTAGCCGAAGTCGAACCTTTCAAATGCTCGCTCGAAGATGTAGAAGTTGATCGCTCGGGTTGCGTCGACCGGGCCACCGCCAGTGGTGACGGCGATGGTGTCGAAGATCTGGAACGAACCGACAACAGTGACGACCAAGACGAAAGCGAGGATCGGACGAAGCAGGGGAAGAGTGACGCTTCGGAACACTCGGAACTCGCCAGCGCCATCCACTTCTGCTGCTTCGTAGACATCACGGGGAATGGCTTGTAAGCCGGCGAAGAGCAGCAGCGCGGTGTACCCGACGTGGCGCCAGACGTTGACGAACGCGATCGTGGGCATTGCCCAGGCCTCACTGCCGAAGAAGCCAATCTTGTTAAGACCGATTCCTTCGATCACAGCGTTGATAAGACCGAGGCTGTAGTCGGCGAGCCAGAACCAGACCAGCGCGACGATGACGTTAGCGATCAAGTACGGCAATACGACGACACCCCGGATGATCATCGACCGGGTGAAGCGGTGCATCAGCACGGCTAACGCCAAGGCAATGACTGTCTGGAGCCCGACGTTGATGAAGACGTACTGGAATGTCACAGCCATCGAACGCCAGAAGACGGCATCGTTGAAAATGTCGATGTAGTTCTGAAAACCGATGAAGGTGGGGTCTCTCAGCAGGTTGTAATCCGTGAAGCTGAGGTAGAGACCACGGATGGTCGGCCACAGAAAGAAAGCTAAGAATCCGATGCTGGCAGGAATGAGAAACAGCATCGCCGGAACGATCTGATTATCCCTACTGACCTTTGCTGCCATGAGCGGAATCCCACCTAACGTCGTCGTTGCCTGAATTATTCCACTACGGAAGTAATAGAGTCAAGGGGCAAAGTGAAAGTTTTTCGGCGCAACAAAACGGTCGGGCGCGAGCCTCTTGGCGCGCACCGCACGCGGCGTGCGAAACCTACAGGGCTGAGATCGAACGGTCGAACGACGTTTGAATCGCGACCGCTGCCGCACCTTTGGCCCAGATTCCGAACCCTGTTTCGTCGACAACGAGCGAGATCGGGTCTGCATCAGGGTCACGCTCTTCCTGCACGACTCGCAACACTTCGTCGCGGGCGACATCCAAAATGCCCGTGCCCTCCCCTGCCAACAACACCTCATGAACCATCGCGAGATTGGCTGCGAGCGCGATGAAACGGCCAAGCGCTCGCGCTGCCCGATCCACGACAGCGCGCAAAGCGGGGTCGCCCGCCGCTGCCCGTTTCAGAATTTCTTCGTAGCTCAGTTCTGCACCGGTCGCCTCCTGCGCCTGCGCTCGGATGCTGTCTACCGTCAGCATCGCAGTGGCACACCCCTCGTGCCCGCGGAAGCAGCGGGGCCCTCCCGGCTCGAGTGGCAAGTGACCACCCAGTTCGATTCCGGTCTCGGCTGTGCGGATCACCGTATCGTCCCAGACGAGACCATAACCGACGCCCGCGCCGATCGTGATCACTGCAAAGTCCCGCATGCTTCGACCGAGCCCAAACCAGTGTTCGCCCTCCATGAGCGCAATGAGGTCGTTCTCGACCGTAACCGGAACCCCGAGGCGCGCTTCAAGCGCTCCCCCGAGATCGACCGACTTCCACTCCAGAAAGCGCACGCTATCAACGACACGGTTGTCTATAACCCGGCCGCCGACGGTAACGCCGACGCCGGCGATGGCATTCTGACCGTCGTCGTTAAGCTGAGCGAATAGGGCGACGATAGCGTCGATCACGTCGGCGACATCATGGCTAGCCAGCGCACGATCGGCGCGAGCGAACGCTCGGGCACGCTGATCTGACACGACGCCGAAGGCGGTCTCGCTCGTCAGCTTGACGCCCAAGAAGCGACGCGGGTTCGGCGGAATGTCGAGAGGTTTGATCGGCCTACCCACAGTGCCGCTCAACGTCTCCCCGGCTTCGACAATGAGTCCACTGTCGAGCAGAGGCTTGGATAGCCGCGTCAAGGTCGGCGGCGTTAGCTGCAGTCGCTTCAGCAGCTCACCGCGTTGGATGGGGCCGTGGATCAGGATGGCACGGGCGAGAGCCGTGGTCGGCGAGAGCACATCGACTCGACGCGATTCCGCACCGTTTTCTACTGAACTCATCGACTTGGCCTCAGACATGACACTGAGGCTACCGCAGCGTGAGCCCGCAACGTGCGGGGCATCAGCACAGAGAAAGGCGCCCCGCGCTAGTGCACGGGGCGCCTCACCAGCAGTTAGCCCAGCAGACCTTTATCGGTCAACCAGTCCATGGCGGCCGTTGCGGCCTGTGCCTTTTCAGCTCCTTCGACACGATCGCGCAGGGCAATCAGGTCCTCGGTCGTGAGCGCGGCCGAAATTCGGTTGAGCACGTCGGCGAGTTCATCGCTGTAAATGTTCGAGTTGAGTAGCGGCACGATGTTTTGTGCGGCGATCAGGTTCTCGGGGTCATCCAGAACAACAAGGTTCTTCGCAACGAGGTCAGGCGAGGTCGTGAAGATGTCAGCAACCTGCACAGCATCGTCGACGAGAGCCTTCACAGTGTCGGGTCCACCGAAGTCTTCGATGGGAACGAACGTGATGCTTTCGAGGCCGTAGAACTCTTCGAGTCCGGGGATGCCGTAGGGAAGTTCCGCGATCTGCGGGCTAGCACCGAGGCTAAACGGTTCGATCTTCTTCAGGTCTCCGATGGAAACCAGGCCCTCGGCATCAGCGAGTTCCTGAGTGACGACGTAGGCGTCCTTGTCTTCAGCGGGCGAGGAGTCGAGCACGCGGAAACCGTCGGGAACCGTGGTTTCCAAGGCACTGTCGACGTCGGCGGTGGTGCGAGCCTCGTTTTCGGTGTCATAGAAGAACAGCAGGTTGCCGTTGTACTCGGGCATCAAGCTGATCGAGCCATCCTCGAGCGCAGGAATGGTGGTTTGGCGTGGGCCGAGGTTGAACTTGGTCTCGACCTCAAAGCCCGCGTCTTCGAGCGCGAGAGCATAAATGTTGCCGAGGATTTCGCTCTCGGGGTAAGCAAATGAGCCGACGACGATCGCTGACGCATCCGTGGAGTCACCTGCGGAACTGTCGGTGGGGTCAGACGTTGCGCACCCGGTCAAGGCGACCACTGCTCCGGTTGCGACGGCCGCGATAGCGATCCGTGACCTCTTCATTGTGAACATCAGTTCTCCCCTTCGTGGGCGGTTGTTCCCGCCACCGCAGCGGACCCGAATGACCGGCTGCGGACGTGTGTGTTCCGGCGTGGGGCGCCGGGAGAGCTTCGGCGCTTGGTGAGCTGCTGCGCGATGGCAAAGAGGCCATCAACAACCAGCGCGAGCACCGTGACGAGAATGGCCCCGCCCAAAATGCGGTTGTTGTCATTGAGGCCGATGCCGCTCGAGATGATGGTTCCGATGCCGCCGAGCGAGATATACGACGCGATCACGGCGGTAGCAATAACTTGGAGGGCGGATGCGCGAATTCCGCCGATAATCAGCGGCAGCGAGAGCGGGATCTCGATCTGCGTCACGATCTGCAGCTCGGTCATTCCCATCGCGCGCCCGGCGTCGACCGTATTCCGATCCACCGACTCGATCCCGGCATACGCCCCAGCCAGAATCGACGGAATAGCGAGAACGACGAGCGCGATGATGGAGGCGATGAACGCCGCGCGAGTAAACGGCACGGTTGCCCCGACAATGACGAAGAGCGCCATCAGTAGACCCAGAGTGGGCAGCGCCCTCATTGCGCCCGTGAAGCCGATGACGAACTGGCGCCCGCGCCCGGTATGGCCGATGTAAAAGCCCAGCGGGAGTGCGATCACCGCAGCAATGGCGACTGCCACCACGGTGTAGAGAAGGTGCTCTCCAATGCGCTCTTGGATCGGCAAAGGATTCCGCGCGCCGGCAGCGTAATTAGCGGGGTCGGTGAGCCAACGAACGGCATCGAGGAAGAACTGCATGGGCTAGACCGTCCTCTCGCGCAGAGGAAGGCGCGCCCGGGTGGACTGGCCGCCGCGACGCATCCAGGGCATGAGGAGGCGCCCAAGTAAGACAAGCAGCACGTCGAACACCAGAGCAATGAGCAGACTCGCGCCGATTCCGATCAGGATTTCCTCGAGGAAGTCCCGCTGTTTTCCATTCGTGAACAGGTATCCCAGATTGGCCGACCCGATGATCGCTCCGACCGAGACCAGCGCAATAGTGCTCGCCGAAACTACGCGCAGGCCGGCGAGCAGCACCGGCCCCGCTAGCGGAAACTCGACAAGCCAGAATCGACTCCACGCGGAATACCCCATGGCCGTCGCCGCTTCCACAGCCGCTCCGGGCACCGCCGCGAGCGCGTCGGCCGCAGTACGCACCATCATGGCGACCGCATAGATAGTGAGCGCCACAACAATGTTTCGGTCATCCGTAATCTTCGTGCCGAGCAGGTACGGCAGCATCACAAAGAGTGGCAGCGACGGGATCGTGTACAGCAAGCTTCCGCCAGCAACCACCACTGATCGCATGGCCGACCAGCGATTGGCCAACCATCCCAGCGGAACGGCGATGGCGAATCCCAGCACAATGGGCAGAATGCTGAGCGCTACGTGGTTGAGCGTGAGTTCTGCCACCAACTCAAAGTTCTCGAACAGCCAACTCATACGAAAGCCTGCATCAGTCGGCCTCGAGGATGCCGGCGGGGCGCCCATCAGCATCGACGACCAACGTCGCATTGTCACCGTCACGATGCTGCAAGCGAAGCGTGCGCTTTCCCTTGTCGGCGCCGATGAAAGTCGACACAAAATCGCTGGCTGGGTTTGCGAGAATTTCGGCCGGCGTGCCGACTTGTGCAATGACGCCGCCATCGCTGAGGATCACCACTTGATCCGCGATAGCGAATGCTTCGTCAATATCGTGGGTGACGAACACCGTGGTCTTGCCCAGTTCGCGCTGCAAACGGTTCAGTTCGAGTTGAAGCTCTGCTCGCACTATCGGATCAACGGCGCCGAACGGCTCGTCCATCAGAAGAATGTCGGGGTTGTTGGCGAGCGCTCGCGCCACGCCCACGCGCTGTTGCTGGCCTCCCGAGAGCTGATCGGGGTACCGGTCTGCCAACGCGCGATCAAGCCCGACGGTGTCGAGCAGTTGCAATGCGCCCTGGCGAGCATCTTTTTTGGAAACACCAGTGAGTCGTGGAACCGAAGCAACGTTGTCAACCACGCGGCGGTGCGGAAGAAGGCCTATCGCCTGCAGCACATAGCCAATTCGACGACGCAGTGTGACGGGGTTGAAGGTGGCCACATCCTCGCCGTCGATCAGCACCTCGCCTGACGTCGGGTCGATCATGCGATTGATCATGCGGAGCAAGGTTGTTTTGCCTGAGCCAGACGAACCCACGAACACGGTTGCCTTGTGCGATGGCAGCACAAGAGAGAAGTTTTCGACCGCGAGGGTACCGTCGGGGAAGCGTTTCGTGACGTTTCTGAATTCGATCATGACCCGCAGCTCATCCCCCGTCAGCGTGACGATCGACGGGTGTCGGGCTCGCCACAGCCTCTAGTCTATTCGCTGCGGGCTGTGTCGCCCCGGGCAGCTACGCCATCACGCCAATCGGCGACACCTTCCAGTCGGGGAAGATGATGCTGGCGTCGGCCGCGCTGAGATCGAGGCGGTTCATGACGACCTCGCCAAGAAGATCGCGGAAGTCGTTGCTGCCGGGAACGTCGCCGTGATCGAGCACATCAGCCCCGAGGCCCTCCCACTTGCCGTGCACGCCGCCCTTGACTCCGCCACCGAGCACCATGGCGAGGCCGCCGTGACCGTGGTCAACACCTGAGCTGTCGTTCTGACCTACGCGACGACCAAACTCACTCATGAGCACCACAGTGGTGGTGTCAGCCTTCGGGCCAAGGTCAGCGAAGAATGCCGCGAGACCGTTGCCCACAGCGCTGAGCATGTCGTGCATGTCGCCCTTGTCTGGTGTGCCGATGTCGGTGTGCATGTCCCAGCCACCGAGATCCAACGTGCCAACCCGAAGGCCCACATTCGCCCGGATGAGGCTGGCCAACGTCGCGAGGTCGCTAGAGAAGTTGTCGTCCCCGTAGCCACGCGCTTTCGCGTCTCCAGCGGAAGCCGCAATTTCGGAGGCTTCGCTGGAGGCGCTCAAAGCGAGGTTGGCTTGCTGCGCGATCGGGTGATCTAGCCCGGTGTAGAGACTTGCAAGGGCCGTGCGAGTGGGCTCAAGGAGCGAGTCATCCACGTCAATCGCCATGCGCTCGAGGTCAGGAACAACGAGCGCATTCGAACCACCCACGAGAGAGCGAGCAAGACGATCGCTTGCCCCCACCCCGCGCCAAGTCGTTCCTGGACCGCTCTGCTCAAGAGCGCGGTTGAGCCACCCCGTTTGCGAAGCGCTGCCAGCGGAGCCACCGCGTTCGAGGCAATCCTGCGCTTGGAAGTGGCTTCGCGAAAGGTCGGGCGTGCCGATAGCTGGCACAGCAGCGATCTTGCCCTGAGCCATCATCGGCTTCAAGGCAGACAGCGCCGGGTGCAACCCGAAACCGCGTTCGAAGGCAATGAGACCCGAGTTCTCTTTGACCGCGATGCCGGGGCGTGCCTTCAAGAGGTCAGCGTCGGTAGCCGGAACCAGCACGGAGAGACCGTCCATTCCGCCGCGGAGGAAGACCACGATAAGCGCACCCGTGTCAGGCGAGCCGGGGGCCGCGTACGACGCCTGCGTGGTCACGATCTGGGAGCCGATAGCGGCGACTCCGGCCATGAGCCCGCCCTGCAGCATCCGTCGGCGGGTAAAGCCTTTCGACCAGAGCTCGCGTCGTGCCGTCTCCTCGGCCACCACAATCTCGCTATGGGCTCGCACTGCGGAATCTAAATCAGTCGGACCCAACTGTCGCCAGTCTGGGCAGTCAGGGTGAAGGAAACGGGTCTCGGTCATTAGAGGGTTCTTTCTCGAGTCGGGTTCGAGCTACAGGGGAGGGTGAGTCTGGTCAGCGCAGTCGATTAGCGCAGTCGATTAGCGCAGTTGGAAATAGGGCGAGTCGAGCACGAGGGCCGCGAGAGCGGGGACCTGCCACGCATCGCCCGCTTCGGCTTCAGTAGAACCGTCAGCATCGAGATACGACAGCAGCACAGCGCGATGGGTATCACTGAGCGGACGGCCGATCATGCGCTGAGCGATGCTGTCGATCCATTGGGCGTTCGTCTGGCCCGTGCTCGGCACGAGTTCTTCGCTGAGCTTGGCGGGTGGGGTGAGTCCCTTCATCCAGCCACCGGTCAAGCTCCGGTGCAGGTTCCAGCGCGACACCGTCTGGCTGGCAGAAAGCCAAGCTCCGGTGACGTCGGGGAAACCATTGGGCGGGGTCCACGTGAGAGGCGCGTGCCCAAGATTCTGAAGAACCCAGTAGAGATTTTTGGCACCATCAGCAAGCTTGTCGCTGGGCTGAGCGCCAACCGCACGGGCCGCCCCCACCGCGTCTTCGAGCGGCCGGCGCGCTTTCTCTCCGATTGCCGACCAGAACTCATCGCTGGCAAAAAGCTGCTTGAGCACGGGAAGGATCGCGGTGTCGTTGTCGAGATAGGTCTGAGCCAAGCGATCGAGCAAAGCCTGGGGCGGCGAATCCGAAACGAATCGAACTGCAAGCTTTCGGACGACCGTCGCTGCAGTTGCGGGGTGATGCGCCAGCACGCTCACGTAGCGGTCGCCCATTTCGAGCCCGCCCTCAGCGGTCGTGTTTTCGTCGGTAAAGAACGACGTGGCGACGGGGCCGACGTAATGGCGATCCGCGCGATAGCGGAATTCGCCGGTCTCATAGTCAATCCCGCGGCCCGAGAGGATCATGGCGCTATTGCGCACATCATCTTCGGTGTAGCCCGACGCGACTCCCAGCGTGTGGAGCTCAAGCAACTCACGACCGAGGTTCTCGTTGACATTCCCCTTGTTTGACTGCTCGTTGTTGAGGTAGGTCAACATGGCGGGGTGTCGCATCGCCGCATGCAGCATGGCGGAATACGTGCCGAGAGCGTTCGCCCGAATAACCGAGTTCGCATAGTCGGGCCCCGTGGCCCACACGCTGTCTGATGGCGTAGTCACATTCAGCAAGTTCGAGAACACATCGACAACGACTTCAAACAGCTGGCGCTTGCTGAAGACCTGTGCCGCCAAGGTTCCTTGGCCGGTCTGGCGTGCAGCATCCCAGCTGTATTGCTTGATAGAGGAGCGCACTTTGGCAGTAGACGACTTCGCGAGAGGGAAGGCAGCCCACGCTGCATCGCCATCCGGGTCTGCGATGGATGCCGGAGCAAGTTGTGCGCCCAACCACTTGTCGATTCCCATCGACGAGAGGTCAACGAAGTCGCTGCTGCGCGGGCCAAAAGTTGCGCGCGCCAGCAAGTGAGAGTGGGTTTCGTCGTTGTCGGCGACGCCGGTGGAGATAACCTCGGGAGCGGTCGACCCCTTTTGCGGTGTTGGCTTGGTCGCGGGCTTCGCCGCTGATGGCGTGTCAGCACGGGGCGTCGTGCCGGTTCCTGCGCCCGGATTCGCGTAACTCTGGTCGCGGTCGGCGGGCGGGTTTGCCGTTGCCGGTGAACGCGGGTCTTGAGTCGCGGGTGGGTTCGTGCCCCCGGTCGGGTTCTTCGTGGCCGGCGGGTTCGTGGACGTCGCGCTCGGTGTCGGAGTGGTCGGCACCGGAGTGTTGCGCGGCGCAGACCCGGTAGACGGAGGAGCCGCGGGAGGGCTCGCGCCATCCGGAAGCAGAGAGAGGGTGCTCGCCGGACCAAAAGCGGCACTGCTCGCGGCGGCCGCACCGACGGCGGCAAGCGCTGCGATGCCACTCGTGATAATCATGCGACGAGCGAGTAGAGCCTCGCCGTCACCTCGCGGACGTACGTCGGGATCTACAGGAGGATTCACGCCAAAGTCCTTCGTCGGGCTCACGTACGCGGGTGCCGACTAGGTTTCGACAGCCCTACACGCACTACTGAATAACGATTCAGCATCGACCCTATGGCGAGTGGCACTCGCTGTCTACCCCCATCAGGGGGACACGCGGGTGAATGGCGAAATTTGCGCGATACGGTGCTGTATCAGGCCTCGGTTTCACTAAGGCTGCGTTTCAACCTGCGCAACAAACGCCTCTCCTCGCAACGCACGCGCCACCTCTTCTGCAACGTGCTGTCCGATACGCCGAAGCTCCGTGCCCATCGAGCCGGCCACATGGGGAGTGATCATGACGTTCGAGCAATCCCACAGTGGCGAATCGCTCGGCAAGGGTTCGAATGGGTCAGTCACGTCGAGAATGGCGTCAATTCGGCCTGTAAGCAGTTCCTTCTCGAGGGCCGGAAAGTCGATAACCGCACCCCGCGCTGTGTTCAGCAGAGTCGCGTTAGGTCGCATTGCGGACAACTCGGCCTGCCCGATCATCCCCCTTGTCTCAGAGTTCAATGGAACGTGCAACGAGACCACATCACTCGACGACATGACGTCATTCAGCGATACCAGCTCGACCCCTAGTTCACGGGCTTCCCGCTCCGAAAGATAGGGGTCGTGCATGAGAATTCGCAGATCGAAAGGGCGAAGGAGCTCAATCAGCAGTCGCCCAACCTTCGAGGCACCAACCAAGCCCACTGTCTGGCCGTAATTTCCAGCAAGGGGAAACGATACTTCTCGGTTGATCTGCGAGCGCCGCTCTCGATAGAGTTTCTGCGATCGAAACACCTGCTTGCAGGACAGCAGAATCATTGCAAGAGAGTACTCCGCCACAGGAATCGAATTCGCATCACCCGCGCTCGAGAGCAAGAGCCTCTCGCGCATGTTCGGTGTCATGAGCGATGCCGTCGCCCCGCCGGCATGAACCACCGCGGTCAGTTGCGAAAGCTGGTCGCCAACCTCATCGGTCAGCTTCGGAGCGCCCCATCCCGTGATGAGAACATCCACGTCTGCTAGCCGCTCAAGCGCGGCATCGTCCCACGCTGTCACGATCGGCAAATTTGCGTCGCCAGGAACGGCATCGAGGAGCTCGTAGTTCTCCCCAAAGATCCGCTTCGCGAGGAGTTCAGACGCGATAGCTATTCCATAGCTCTTGCCCTCGATCTTTGCGGTACGCCCTTGCTGCGACGTAACACCGAGAGCGAGTTCTTGCTCGATTGCGCCCACGTGTGCCCCTTTCAGTTGTGTTGCTGTGATGAGTTTCGGTTCAGGAGTCGATTCGGCTGGCCCAGCGCGCCGCCCGACGGACTAAATGCTGCACGGCGGTCGATTCGTAGGCGCGCACGTCATGCCCGAAGGCAGAAACCACCGCCCGGCCAGTCGTCTCCCGTGCCCACAGAAGTGGATGAACCACTCCGTCAAGCGAATGGTCTACGAGAACACACACATTGTCATCAACTTCGAGGTCGGTGTACAGCTCATCGACCAGAGTGAAATCCGTCGTGCCTCGACTAATCGGGTGAGAGCTTTCCCGCACGTGAACGGATGACAACGCGAGCGGTGGATGCCACGACGTGCCCACTCGCCACACGCCTCCAATCGATGCACGCCATCGCGGATAGTCGCGAAGCGATGCCACCGCGGTGTGGGTTGCCAAGATTCCCATCCCTCGATCGATGGCACGGGCAAGGCTAGCGGTGGCGGCAGCGACCAGGGCTGCTGTGGGCTGTTGGATGCTGTCTGGTATGTTCCGCGAAGGGTCACCGGCGTTGACCACTAAAAGCTGTACGTCGTCCAATCTCGTGAGCGCGTGATCGACATCCGAGTCGATGATCACCCGCCATCCATCCGCCTCGAGCAGCATCGCTAGTGCTGCGGAGGTCTCGTCGAAAGGGTGCCAGGGGTCGCCGTAGCGCCCACCGCCGCTGGCGATGAGGGCGAGAGGAGCACGTTCTCTTTCGGCAGTCATTGCCCCCATTGTGTCAGGGATAGCGCTTTCCCGTCTAGTGTCCACGTGCAGTTCAGAGCGCTGCACGGAGAGGCGATGCTCGAATCGCACCCCCGCGGCGTTCAACGCTCCGGAGTGCTCCCGCGAATGATGACCTCTAGCGGCTTTGGCTCAGCTGCCGCATCCCACTCATCATCAATCACCGCGCACAATAGGCGGTAGCCGAGCTCGTCAAGAGGAACTCTCACCGTGGTTAGGCCCGGTCGAACGTCTCGGCCCGTGGCGATATCGTCAAAACCAGCCACAGCAATGTCCTCGCCAACACCTCGCCCGGCATCTCGAAGTGCCGACATTATGCCGATGGCAACGACGTCGCTGATCGCGAAAATAAGCGTGCCCGCTGGCAGGTCTCCTAGAAGCAGCTGTGAGACCGAGTCGTATCCGGACTCCCTCGTAAACTCGCCCCTGATTACCTGATGGATGTTCCCGCCGCCGTCATCCACGAAGCCCTCGTTGAATCCGCTGATTCGGTCGTCAGAGGTGCGGATTCCTTGTGCAGCACCGATCACGATCGCATCGCGATATCCTCGCGCGGCCAGAGCCGATCCAAGCTCTCGAGCTCCGGCACGGTTATCGAACAGCACTGCTCGGTGGTCGCCAGATGCACTGCCGAGCGTCACAACGCGCGCGCCTCCAGCGGCGAATGACTCCAGCTCTGAGTGCAAGCCTGCGGCTTCGTTTGTTTCGGTGCGCGATGCCGCCAAGATGAGACCTCGCGGCCGCTGACCGCGTAGCGCCCGAATGAGACGCACTTCACGCTGCGGATCACGCTCGGTAATTGCAATTGTCACGACAAGCCCCGCTTCGTCCGCCCCGCGGGCGACCCCCGCAGCAATCTGGCCGAAGTAGGGATCCGCAATGTCTGCCACGAGCAGCGCAACTATCGCCGCCGTGCCCCGTGCTGTTGCTTGGGCGGAGAGGTTGGCCGTGTACCCAAGCTTTTCTGCCGCAGCATGCACACGCTCTCGATAGCTCTCCGCGACCACTCGCTGAGAACCATTCAGAACCCGGGATGCTGTGGCCAACGAGACGCCGGATTCACGCGCAACATCATGCAGGGTCGCTGCTGCGCGGGACGAGGTCGGGGAATCGCTCACATGCCCGAGTCTAGAGGGCGCCGCCACGACATCCGAGGAGGTCCTGCCTCATGAGCCAGACTCACGACGACGAGGTAGCTGCCGCCAAATGGGGCGAAACAACCGAGGCGAAGGCTCTTGCTGTGCGATCTACCGCCACTGCTGAATCAGTAGCCCAAATCTCTTCGTTGAAGATCTCGACTTCAATATCTCGGTCGTATCCAGCGTCGACGACGGCACGAGTAAGGGACCCAAAGTCAATTACTCCGTCGCCAGGGTAGTGCCGGCTCAGCAAAACATTTGACGGAAGCGGCGTCTTCCAATCGCACACCTGATAAGTCGCGATTCTCCCCTCATTGCCCGCACGCGCGATAGACGCTAAGACATCGGGATCCCAAAAAATATGGAATGTATCAACCGCCGCCCCCACTACCGCTGAATCGAAATCGGCAGCAATATCTAGGGCTTGGGCGAGCGTCGAGACCACACATCGATCGCTGGCAAACATCGGGTGAAGCGGCTCGATGGCCAACGTCACGCCCGCCGCAGCCGCGTGCGGCGCAAGCTCTCCGATCGCGTCCCGCACCAGTTCCCGCGCGCCAACGAGGTCGCGCGAGCCCTCGGGCAGACCGCCGGATACGAGAACCAAGATCGCGGTGGAACCAGCAGCCCCCGCTGCTGCGAGTGTTGCCGCTTCCTCGATAGCGACCCTGTTGTCGTCGATTGACGCGCGGCGTTCTTTACCCTCCGGCATAGTAAAGAAGCCCGATCGACAGTGAGTGGTGAAGCGGAGGCCGGATCCATTCAGCATAGATGCCGCGACAGAGAGCCCCACCTCGTGGACAGGTTCGCGCCATAGCCCGATCGCTTGAACGCCTGCCTCGGAGGTAACGCGCAGAGCCGTCGCCAGATCCGCGTGCTTGATCGTCGCCTGATTGATCGACAGGCGCGGGTCGATGGTGATCATGATTTCGCTCCCGGTGCGTCGATTCCGTTGTGCCGGAGCATCCCGTGCCAGCGGACGCTCGCGAGTTCTGGCTGCTCCAAGGAGTGAGACGCATTGGCAAGTTCGATAATCCGCGAGAGGTGCGGAAGGCTTCGAGCCGAATGCAAACCGCCAACCATCTGAAAAGCGGGCTGATGCCCATTCAGCCATGACATGAACGCGACACCGGTCTTGTAGTAGAACGTGGGCACCGCAAAGATGTGTCGGCTGAGAGCTTCCGTCGGCTCGAGAATTGCGCGGTACCGAGCGGCGTCCCCCGCATCGAGCGCTTGAATGGCCGCTGATGCCGATGTCGTGAGTGCCGCGAACGCCCCCAAGAGCGCGTCGGAGTGTTGGCGATCGCTCAAAGGGTCGCGCGCTGGCTGCTCCGCGTTTGGAACATCCGCGCCACCAATCAGTCCGACATAGTTGAAATCGTCACCGGTGAACATGCGCACGCTGGCTGGCAGGCGTTCGCGCACCGAAACTTCAGACGCAGCATCGAGCAGGCTCATCTTGATGCCCGAGACCTTCTCGACATTCTCGTGAATGATTTCGAGCACGACGGTGGCGGCTACGCGCCAGTCGGTTGACCCGAAATACCCTTCGAGGGCCGGGTCAAAAGCGGTACCCAACCAGTGCAGCACGACCGGTCCCGACGCCGACGACAACACTTCGCGGTAGACGCGCCTGTAGTCGTCAGCGGATTCGGCGGCGCGGGCCAAGTGTCGCGACGCCATGAGCACGGGGCCGGCACCCTGTTCCTCGGTGAAGTGAAGCTGAGTTTTGTAGGCGTCAATCACTTCGTCGAGGGTGATGTGTTCATCATCGACATGATCGGTGTTGACGCCGACGACGACCGAGCCGCCCTCCTCACGAGCCACTTCAGCCGAACGCGAGATGAGTTCGCGGGTCGCCGCGGCATCCAATCCCATGTTTCGCTGCGCGGTGTCCATCGCATCGGCAACACCGAGGCCCCACGAGTAAGCGTGACGCCGGAACGCGAGAGTCGCATCCCAGTCGACGCTCGCAGGCTGCCCTGGCGTATTGTCTGCCGTGACTGTGGGCACCACATGGGCAGCGGCGTACGCAACGCGGCTGCGCAGCGCGGCTTCCGGTTTCGTGTAGTTCGCCGCTTCGGCAAGTTCTACCGAAGAGATTTCGCCGGCGGAGGAAAGGAGGGTGAGGCTCGTCATCGGTAGGTTCTCCCGAAAATCAGTCGAGCGTGAGCGCGGACAGTTGGATTTTGCGGCCTTCACGGCTCGACTGAAGTCCAGCCTCAGCGAGCAAGACGCCGCGAGCTCCAGCAAGCAGATCAAACTCGTAGTCGGTGCCCTCAACGTGCGACGTCAAGAATTCCTCCCACTGCTGACGGAAGCCATTCTGGAAGACGTCATTCGTCGGGATCTCTGCCCAATCGCCGTCGTAATCGTGGTCGTCAGCGAGGTCGGGATTCCACACTGGCTTGGGTGTGGCGTTTCGGTGCTGAATCTTTGCACCGAATAGGCCAACCACGGCAGATCCGAGCGTGCCGTCAACGTGAAATTCGACGAGTTCATCGCGATTGACACGAACGGTCCAGGAGGAATTGATCTGAGCGACCACTCCGCCGTCTAGTTCGAAAATTCCATACGCGGCATCCTCTGCTGTGGCCGTATACGGCTCGTCATTTTCATCCCAGCGAGTCGGAACATGAGTGGATGCCTGCGCATAGACCGTCTCTACCGCACCGAACAGATTCTCAAGCACGTAGTTCCAGTGAGGGAACATGTCGACGATGATGCCGCCGCCGTCTTCGCTGCGGTAGTTCCAGCTGGGACGCTGAGCTGGCTGCCAGTCCCCCTCAAACACCCAGTAGCCGAATTCTCCCCGCACGGAGAGGATCTCGCCGAAGAACCCGGAGTCGATAAGGCGCTTGAGTTTCTGCAATCCCGGAAGGTATAGCTTGTCGTGCACGACCCCGGTCTTGACCCCAGCATCACGGGCGAGGCGTGCCAGTTCGAGCGACTCGTCGACCGATTCAGCGGTGGGCTTCTCCGTGTAAATCGCCTTACCGGCAGCGATAGCTTTGCGCAGAGCGGAAGCACGGACCTTGGTGACGAGGAAGTCAGCGTAAATTTCCCATTGCGGATCGGCGAGGGCAGCGTCGAGATCGGTCGTGTAGTCCGCAATTCCGTGCTTGGCAGCGAGCTCGGCGAGTTTCGCTTCGTTTCGACCAACGAGGATCGGCTTCACGGTGACCTTCGAACCGTCGGGCATCAGGATGCCACCGTTGTCGCGGATCGCCAGAATGGAGCGAACGAGATGCTGGCGGTATCCCATGCGGCCCGAGACACCATTCATAATGATGCCGATTTCACGCACGGGCGCGAGAGAAGGGGTCGCTGTGGCAACAGTGGTGTCAGTCATGCCGGTCCTGCTTTCTGTTCGATCCGGCCTCGTCGTCGCGGCCTTCGGTAAACGCTTTCCGACAGTAAAGCACGGACCACAAAGATCGTGCAAGCACAGCACACTCATAGCGAGCAGAAGCGATCCCCCGCGAAGAGAGCTCTCTGCCTTTCGGCGCCGAAGAATGCCTTACCGTTCAGAGCTACACCCGGCGTGCACGACTCAGTGCGCGGGCGCTACCGTTCCGCGCGCGGGATAATCGGTCTCGGTGACGTACTCGAGACCATGAATGATGGCCTTCACGGGCATCCGACCGAAAGGCATGCTGGAAACAGTAGTCCAGAACACGGTGTTGTCGGCGTCAAGAATGAACATGCCCGGCTCGCTAAACAGCTCCGGTTCGCCCTTCTTGAAACCGCTCGAGAGGAAGAGACCCCATTCGCGAGCCTGCTCTTCGCTCAACCCATAAGCAATCGGAAGCCGACTGAGTTCCCAATCCTCGATCGATATCGTGACGCGCTTGAGGGTGTCCATGCTGATGGCCACGACGCGACCCACCCCGGCTTCACGCAGCGCATCCATGTTGTCGTCAAGTTCGCGAAGCTGCTTGCGGCACACCGGGCAGTGCAGACCGCGATAGAAAACCAGAAGGGTGAAACGGCCATCGGCGCCCGTCCCCAGCGCGAGATCCTCAAGGGAACCTCCGCGCGCGAGTGGCAACGAAAGGGCGGGAGGCTGGGTGCGCGGCAGAATAGTCATCTTCTAGACCAACATAGCGGCGGGCGGCATTCATTCCGAGAACTTCACACACCACAGGTGCTTCTCGGGAAAGGTCAACGCACCGTCGCTACTCCACGGGGTGGCTATGCAGTGCCGAACTCACCGTGGTGCCGTTGAGCTCGAGATACAGCTGCCCCTCCGTCACCGACAGGGTGACAGCGTTGCGTCGTTCCAGGGCGGCCACAGCGTCTTCGATGAAGCCGGGATCAAAACTGCGGAAGACAATTTCGCTCGCGTTGTGGATCTTCTTGCCTGCCCACGGAGCTGCAACCTTTACCGGGTTACGGTGCGTGTAGATGGCGACCCTGTCTGCCAGTTTGCTACCGAAGTGAAGTCGGGCAGCATCCGGTGCACCGATCTCAATCCAGGCCGTGATCGTGCCGGTGAGGTCGCGAACCAGAACTGCAGGTTCATTGGTCGACGAGACTCCCTCGCTGAACGCGATTCCCTCCTCGAATTCGAGGCAATACGCGAGCACACGAGTCATCATGTACAAGTCTGTTTCAGAGGGATGCCGCGCGACGCGAAGCGTGAAGTCGTCGTAAACCCCGCGGTCCACATCCGCCAATTGCACCGTGAAAGTGTGGATCGTTGAGCCAGTTGCCATAACGCCCGAGCCTAGTCTGTGGACGCGCCGGTGCTAGCCAGCGCTCAGGCGCCAGCCAGGCGCTCAGGAAGCAGCGACGACGGCATCCGCTCGCTGGCGCGTCGTGCGGATGAGCACAGCATTGGGTTCGTCGACCTCGGTAACCCAGCGGGCGGCATCCGCCTCCGAACGCCCGTAACGCTCGTGACGGGCCACGAGCCTGTCGCGCCGAAGGTCGTCATTGACGTCGAGATACCAGACCTCATCAAGCAGGGGTCGTATCGCACCCCAGCCGGCATTGTCGTGGAGAAGGTAGTTGCCTTCCGTCACGATCAACGGGGCATCGCCGGGGAGCAGAACCGCGCCAGCGATGGCGGCGTCGACCGCTCGATCGAATCGCGGAACGACGACAGTCTCCCCGGCACGCAGCCGACGCAGTGTTGAGGCAAGGCCTTCAACATCGAAAGTCCCCGGCGCACCCTTCTTGTTCCGAAGGCCTAGACGGTCGAGGTGTTCATTGGCGAAGTGGAAACCATCCATCGGGAGGATAGGCACCGCGAGCTTCTCCGCGAACGTCGACTTACCTGCCCCGGGCGGCCCGACAACGCCAAGCAGAAAGGGCGCACCGCTTGTGCGCTCGCTCAGCAACTCGATTCGCGCGGCCGCTTCGGCGACGGTGTAGGTTTTCACGACGTCCCTTCGCGTTGGCAATGATCACCGCTCTTAACGCAAGAAAACCCTTGAACAATCAAGGGTTTTCTTTGCAGAGCGGAGACGGAGAGATTTGAACTCTCGGTACCCTTACGGGTACTCCACCTTAGCAGGGTGGTGCACTAGGCCGGACTATGCGACGTCTCCAGACGTACTCAGCAATCATAACCGCTTAGGAGCGGAACGACGAACCGAGCCTCAAATAGAACGATTAGTAGCTGTTCGTGATCGTGCAGGTCTCATCCGCAGCGCTCTGGCCGCGAATATCGAGAACCTCGGCATCAACCTCAGGAGCAGCCGTTGCATTGGGGTCGGCCGACTCTGTGGCTTCGGGTTCCGTAGTCGATTCAACAGAATCAGGGTTGACGTAGGACCCCATGTCGTCTCCAGCGTTTGCGAGCACAAATGGTTCATCGGCCGCGATCAAGTCAATCATTTGATCACCCAGGTACGTGTTCGGCTGAACCTTGCCCGAGTACACGCCGACGCCGCCAGTGGTACCGGGGTACTGCACAAACTGAACCGTATCGAGCGGAACATCCTTCAACGCCAGAGCGATGGAGACGAGGGTCGGAACATCGCTGAGTCCAGTCGACAGCTGCATGTTATCGATCGCGGCTTGCGCCAGATTGTAGAGCTTCTTGTAGTCACCGAGCGTGTCTTCGCTCTTGAGAGTGCGCACCATCGAAGAAAGATAAACCTGCTGCGAACTAATGCGCGTGAGGTCACTACCGTCACCCACACCGTGGCGAGAACGGAGGAAGCCTAGAGCTTCAGCACCCTGAAGTACATATGTGCCTGCTTCAGGAAGGTTGATGTCTGCGAGCGGGTCAACGAGCGGGCCATCGATACAGACAGGAACGCCGCCGATGGCGTTGGTCATCTCGATGACACCTTGGAAAGTAATAACGCCGGCGAACTGGATATCGAGGCCGGTGAACTCTGACAGCGTCAAGACGACACAGGCTAGGCCGCCATACGACATCGCCGTGTTGAGCGCCTCGGTGGAGTAGTACTTGTTGTAATCGCCATCCAAGCTCGGGCACTCCGGAATACCCATAACCAAGTCGCGCGGAAAGCTGATGGCAGTCGCGGATTGACCGTCAGCCGCCACATGCAAAATCATGTTGACGTCATTGAGTTCACCAGATTCAACCGCTGCGGAGCCTCCGACGCCATCCTGATCAACGCGAGTATCGCTACCCACGATGAGGATGTTGAAGCCACCCTCAAAGCTGCCGATCTGAGGCGGAGCGCCTTCGGTTTCACCGATGAGGGCAACGGTGTCGCGCTGACTATAAACATTGTCAAAGGCGACAGCGCCAACAGCGGCACCACTGACTAACAGAACAGCGAGCGATGCGGCAACGACCTTAGCGATCGAGCCCCACGGTCCTGGCTTCTTCAACCGTCCGTGACGTGCCAGACCTTGGACTTCAGGCTTTTTCTTCGAGTCGGTGCGGTCTACAGAGCGCGAACGCAACTCTGAGCGCGGACGAAGTTCACTCATCGCACTCCCCTTTCTTTAGCCGGAAACAAGACATGACACGCAGAGCGGAGGGCGTGGGATTCGAACCCACGAGACATTTCTGCCCACCAGTTTTCAAGACTGGCTCCATCGGCCGCTCGGACAGCCCTCCTTGCGTGACGCAAGTTCAGAGTGTATCTGATGCCCGCAAGGCGTACCTGAAAGGCAGGCTAGAAGGCTCGAAATGGGGGTAGTGAGCTCTAGCCGTGCAGCCGAAGCGCCGCCCACACCTCAAGCCGCCCCTCGAACGACTCCAGATCGAGGTTCAGGATGCTCGCCGCTTGGTCGACGCGCGACCGCACCGTATGCCGATGAACGCCGAGCTTCGCAGCCGTCGCGCCCCACGAACAATCGTTCGCAAACCAGGAGCGCAACGTCTCCACGAGAGCCGCCGAATGCGCGCTATCGAAATTGCTGAGCGGCGTGAGCACTCGGTGCGCCACTCGCTCAGCACCAGCAGCCTGGAGCACCCCGAGCATTCCGGAGTCGCCAATATCCGCGAAATCAGTGAGCCCAGCCTGACCGCCGCGAGCGTAGAGGGCGCTGGATGCGTGCCCGAGCGCTGCGCCCAGCCCCGCATAATCGACGGCACTGGAGCTGCCTGCCACGAGCTCGTGGTCAGCGATGAGTTGTGTGAGGTCTCGCTGCACGTCGGTCAGTTCAGAAGGCAGTGCGGAGAACTGCTGCTGTGCGCCCGCTTCAACGAGAACGACGACGGTGTCGCCGCGAACGGCGAAAAATGCGCTGCCGTCGGCATCAAGCGAGAGGGCGTCGAGGGCATCCAGTACGAAGTGGCTGTGGGTTTGCCGTGCAATCGCCACGACGCTCAGCGGCGCTACCGGAAGAGCGCCCCACACTTCGCCAGCAATTGCCGCGGCCGCGGCGACGTTGCCGGAGAGCACCAGCTCGAGCAGTGACGACCTCAGCTGACCACGCGTGGCATCCAGGGTGCGGTTCTGTTCAAGCGCAAGGGTGGCCATCGCGATCACGCTCGTCACGAGTTCGTTCTCAGCACGATCAAGAGGCACGCCGCGGCCAAGAGCCAGCGCACCGCGCAACTCTCCGTTCTGGCCGAGGGTCTGGATGGTGACTTGCCCAGAGTCGAGAGTGAAGGCGGTGGATGACCGGCTGCCCTTGCGCAGCGCCCGCGCCACCTCATCCCTTACCGGCTGAGCAAAGCGAGCTGCGGAGCGTTGCTGGCCAGGAACGGGAATCGGGTGACCTGTCGCGTCGAAGAGCCCAACCCAGCATGAGAGTTGACGTTCGAGCTCGATGAGGGTTGACCGCAAGCCTGTTGGTTTGAGAGCGGCGTGCGAAATGGCTTTGTGGGCAGAAATCGACCATGCCATGCGACGGCTGCGCTCCGCCGCGATGCGATCAGCGACTTCGCGGATGACCGCAATAAAGGGAACGCGATCGGGAACGTCAATAAGGGGGAAGCCCACACGCGCACAAGCCGCAGCGAGCGCCTCTGGCATGCCTTGGTGAAGAAAGTGCGTTGCGAAACCGAGCCCGACAAGACCGGTGTCGATGAGGCGCTCAATGTAGGAGTCGTAGTCGTAAAGCTCAGCAGCTGCTCCGAACCCGAACTGCGCACCATCGGTGAGCAAAACATTGCCGCGGCTCAAGAACGGCGTCGGGTCATCGAGGTCGGAACTGTGCACCCAACTAATCGGAGCGCTCATTCTGGCCGTGAAAGCGGAGCTGAGTCTGGCACTCTCCACGGGGCTGGTGTTAGCGCCTGCGGTGGCGCTCGCCTCGATCACGCTCAGTCGCAATGTGCGCCTCGTGAGCAGCCATTGAATCGTCGGGAGCATCCGGTTTCTCCCCTCATCGCCCTGTAGTCACATTATGTCGAACAATTGGTGATCTGGTGTACATATTGGCAGCCACGCGCGAGTGGCCGGCAGCAATAGTTGAGTCATTCAGCTTCGTCACGAAAGGTGCCCCATGAACTCCGCGCCCGCAACACCCCAGCACAGCAACGCCGACACCGTCGCGCTTGACCGCGCCCACGTATTCCATTCCTGGTCAGCACAGGGCGCACTCAAACCGCTCGTGCTCGAAGGCGGCCACGGAAGCATGGTTTGGGACGACGAAGGAAACGAATACCTCGACTTCTCGAGCCAGCTCGTCAACGTCAACATCGGCCACCAGCATCCAGCAGTCATCGCCGGCATCAAGGCACAGGCCGACATCATGGCTACCGTCGCGCCGGCCCACGCCATCAACATCCGCGGCGAAGCAGCCCGCAAAATCACCGACCACGCGCCCGACGGCATGAACAAGGTCTTCTTCACCAACGGTGGAGCGGATGCCAACGAGAACGCCATGCGCATGGCCCGCTTGCACACCGGCCGCGACAAGATCATTTCGCGCTACCGCTCGTACCACGGCAACACCGGATCGGCCGTAGTCGCCACCGGCGACTGGCGCCGCATCCCCAACGAATACGCTCGCGCCCACCTGCACGTGTTCGGCCCCTACGAGTACCGCTCCGAATTCTGGTCGGACTCCCCCGAACAAGAATCCGAGCGCGCCCTGCACCACCTAGAGCGCACCATCCAAGCGGAAGGCGCCGAGTCAATCGCCGCGATCCTGCTCGAAAGCATCCCCGGAACTGCTGGCGTGCTGACCCCGCCGCCCGGCTACATGGCTGGTGTTCGCGCGATCGCCGACAAGTACGGCATCCTGCTGATTCTGGATGAGGTCATGGTCGGCTTCGGTCGCACCGGACACTGGTTCGCGTTCGAAGCGTTCGACGTGAAGCCCGACCTCATCACCTTCGCCAAGGGAGTGAACTCCGGCTACATCCCCGTCGGCGGTGTGATTATCTCTGACGAGATCGCCGCAACGTTCGACGAGCGCGTCTTTCCCGGCGGACTCACTTACTCGGGTCACCCCATCGCGGCTGCCTCGATCGTCGCGGCCATCACCGCGATGGAAGACGAAGGCATCATCGAGAACGCTGCCATGATCGGTCGCGATCACATCGGCCCCGGCCTTGCCGCTCTCGCCGAGAAGCACGACTGCATCGGTGACGTTCGCGGAAGCGGCGTGTTCTGGGCGCTCGAACTGGTCGCCAACCGCGAGACGCGCGAGCCTCTCAGCGCGGCTGACATGGGCCGCATCAAGGGTGCGCTCGTGAAGCGCGGACTGTTGCCGTTTATTGCCGACAACCGCATCCACGTCGTACCGCCGGCTGTCGTGACACCCGACGAAGTTGCGCGCGCCATGGCCATCTACGACGAAGCACTCAGCGAGCTTTAACAGAGTTCTGCGCCGAAGGGGTTCAGCGCAGAAGCGGGTGGTTTGGCTGAGCTCGGCGTTCGGGCTTGGGCTCGGCTAAACCTCGCTACGGCGTTCTACGGCTCGCTACGGCTTGAAGGCGGCAAGAACGAGCGCGGCGCCATCGTCGAGATCGCTCTCGGTGACCTCGTTGGCGACCGCGAGCACGTCATCCGGAGCCTGGCCCATCGCAACGCCACGGCCGTGACGTGACGCCCACTCGAGCATGTCGATGTCGTTGCGACCATCACCCATGGCGAGCACTCGCGTGCGCGGGATGCCGAGACGCGAACGCACATTTTCGAGCGCCGTCGACTTGTTGACGCCATCGGGCGCGATGTCGAGCCAGGCAGTCCAGCCCACGTTGTAGCTGACCTTGTGAAGGCCCATTTTCTCGACAACCGAGAGGAAATCATCGACTTGGTGTTGGGGCGAGATCACGACAACGCGTGTCGCCTGCACCTTCACGAGCTCATCGAAAGCCACATCTTCGCTGACCGCACCGAGCGCACCGTCGGGGAACTTGCCGTTGACAAAGAACTTGCCCGTCGCATCCTCAACCGCGTAGTTCGCCGAACCCAAGTGCTCCTTGATGCTCGTGAGCACCTCTCTGGGGTTGAACATCTCCACAAATTCGCGACTGTAGCCGCCCTCGCCCATCGGGTTGCGCTTGAGCGTAATCGCCCCGTTAGAGCAGACCACGTACTGCGGCTTCAGCCCGAGCTTCTGCAGAATAGGCAAAGTCATGGCAACCGAACGACCGGTGGCCAACATAACTTCGTGCCCGGCATCTCGAACCTTCGCGACCGCCGCAATAACGGCGTCGTTCATCTCGCCCGACTCGAGCAGCACAGTGCCATCGATGTCGAGTGCGATCATCCAGCGGTCATCCTGCGCTGCGGTTGTCACGCGATTGGCTCCAAAATTTCTAGGCCACCGAGGTAAGGGCGAAGTGCTTTCGGCACCACGACCGACCCGTCGGGCTGTTGGTGGGTTTCAAGAATGGCAACCAGCCAGCGGGTGGTTGCGAGAGTTCCGTTGATGGTCGCTACCGGGGCGGTTTTACCCGACTCGGTGCGATAGCGGATGTCGAGACGGCGCGCCTGATAAGTCGTGCAGTTCGAGGTGGAAGTGAGTTCGCGGTAGGTGCCCTGAGTAGGAACCCAGGCCTCAATGTCGTACTTGCGAGCAGCGCTCGAACCGAGGTCACCACCGGCAACATCGATCACGCGGTAGCTGAGCTCACACGCCTGCAGCATCGATTCTTGGAACGACAGCAGGCGCTCGTGCTCGGCCTGAGCATTCTCGGGTAGCACGTAGCTGAACATCTCGAGCTTGTTGAACTGGTGCACCCGCAGAATGCCGCGGTTGTCTTTGCCCGCAGAACCGGCCTCACGGCGGTAGCAGGTCGACCAACCGGCGTAGCGCAGCGGGCCCTTCGAGAGATCGAGGATCTCGTCGGAGTGATAACCGGCGAGTGCCACTTCACTCGTACCAGTGAGGTACAAGTCGTCGGCGGGCAAGTAATAAATCTCATCGGAGTGCTCACCCAAGAACCCGGTGCCGGCCATCATCTCGGGGCGCACGAGCGTTGGCGTGATGAGCGGGATGAAGTCGCCAGCGATAGCGCGATCGAGAGCCATGTTCATGAGGCCGATTTCGAGTCGCGCACCAACACCCTTGAGGAAGTAGAACCGGCTGCCCGATACCTTCACTCCGCGGGGAATGTCGATGGCTCCCAGGATTTCGCCGAGATCCGCGTGGTCGCGGGGCTCAAAGTCGAACTTTTTGGGAGTGCCAACTTCGCGCACGAGCTCCCAGTCATCCTCGCCACCCACGGGAACGCCCTCAACAGCAATGTTGCCGAGTGCACCGACGATGCGAGTGAATTCTGCCTCAGCCTCGGTGGAAACCAGCTGAGCGGCCTTTACCCGAGCAGCCAGCTTCTGAGCCTCAGCGACGAGCGCCTTCTTCTCTTCGGATGGCGCCTGAGCGACCTTCTTGCCGAAACTATTTTGCTCAGCCCGGAGCGCCTCAAATTCGCCAATACTGACGCGACGCTTCTGGTCGGCGGCAATAGCATCGTCGACCAACTGGACCGAAGCTCCGCGCGCGATTTGCGACCGCCGCACGGCTTCAGGGTTTTCTCTAAGAATTTGGGGGTCAATCACCCCTACAGCCTACCGATTCATGGCGTAGCGTTTATCTGTGCCCACCCCTCGAAACTCAAAACCTAAAGTTGCGGTTGTTTACAACCCCATCAAGGTCGATCTTGCCAAGCTCAAGAAGATGGTCACTGCTGCGGCGAAGGCCGCCGACTGGGCTGCCCCCATCTGGTTTTCCACGACCAAGGAGGATGCCGGCCAGAACGTCACCGGCAGTGCGATCCGTCGTGGTGTCGCCGTGGTGATCGCTGCAGGCGGCGATGGCACCGTGCGTGCTGTGGCCGAGGCCCTCGGGGGCAGCGGAGTCGCGTTGGCTGTCGTTTCGGCGGGCACAGGTAATCTCCTCGCTCGCAACTTGGATCTACCAACAGGCAGCATCCGCGACAGTGTTGAACTGGCCTTCCACGGTGCAGACCACGCCATCGACCTCGGCATGGTCGAAATTGTGCGGGACAACGACGAGCACGAAAAACACGCCTTCTTGGTGATGGCGGGCCTAGGGCTCGACGCCAAGATGATCAAGAACACCAGCACGAAGCTGAAGAAAGCTGTCGGCTGGTTGGCCTACGTCGACGGCATTGCGCGGTCCATTCCCGAGCTGAAACCTGTGAAGCTGCGCTTCAGCGTGGATGGCTCCCCCAATCGTTCCCTCAGCGCGCACACCGTGATCATCGGCAATTGCGGATCACTGCCCGGTGGTTTGCTGCTGATGCCCGAAGCCCAACCCGACGACGGCATCCTCGATATGGCCGCGCTCATACCTCGCGGTCGTTTCGGGTGGCTCAACATTTGGAACAAGATTGCGTGGGAGAACGGCGTGCTGCGCAAAAGCGTGATCGGCCGCCGCATTATCGACCTCTCGAAAGACGTGCGTGACGTGCGCTACGCCAAAGGCAGCGACCTCAACATGATCGTCGATACCCCGGAGGAGTTTCAGCTCGACGGAGACGACTTCGGTCTCGCCAAATCAGTGCACGCCTGGGTGGAACCCGGCGCGCTCATTGTGCGCGTACCGAAGGTTCACACTCGCGCCGAAGTACGGGCTCATTCCAAGGCGCGATCACAAGCGCGCACCACTGCGCGCACGACCGCTCAAGAAAAAGCGCGAAGCAAAAAGGCTACGGCTCGCGAGTAGCCGAAGGCTCGTTAGTGGTGATGGCCCGCAACCAGTCGCGTGCCTCAACAAACACATCGTTGCCGTAGCGCGGCGTTACCGTCGTGGCGAGCTTGTCTGCCCGCGGGTAGCTGCCCAAGAAGATGACGTTCGGGCTGAACCGCTTCAGCCCGAGCAGCGCGTCTGCCACCCGCTCATCGAGGATGTGCCCCTCAAGATCGATGACGAAGCGGTAGCGACCTAGCTCGTCACCAATCGGCCGCGATTCGATGAGGCTCATGTTGACGCCGCGCGTCGCAAACTGCTCAAGCATTTCGAGCAAGCGACCAGGAGCGTTGTCGGGGAGTTCAACGATCACACTCGTCTTGTCTGCGCCGGTCGGCTCAGGCAATTCGGCGTTCGACGAGACCAGCACAAACCGCGTCACAGAGTTCTGGTTATTCGCAATGTTCTCAGCAAGAACCTCGAGCGGATAGTGCTCGGTGATTCCGGGTGGGGCGACTGCGGCATCCGCAATGCTGTTGTCGAGCAAGGATGCGGCAGCGGCAACGTTGGAGGTCGCAGGGATGTAGCCGTGTTGGGGAAGCTGGGCATCAATCCAGCGCCGCGTTTGCCCATAGGCGACCGGATGCGCGTTCACCGTCGTCACGTCGGCGAGCGTCGTTCCAGGCCGGGCCACGAGCACGAAGTTCACGGGCACCAAGTATTCGCCCAAGATCCGCAGATTGGGGGTGGTGGTCAACGCATCTTGAGTGACGCTGACGCCACCATCGATCGAGTTTTCGATAGCGATCATCGCGGCAACGCTGCGACCGCTCGTGACATCGTCGAGAGCTTCGCCAACGTTGTTGACGCTCTGCCAGCGGGCACCGACCGCTTCGGGAACCTGCTTAAGCGCGGCCTCCGTAAAGGTTCCGGCAGGCCCGAGGTAGCTGTAGCTCACAGTGTCGGGGTGCGGCGTCGAAGTCATGACACGAGTTTAGGGTGCCAGCGACTAGCCGTAGTTCGGTGCGGCAGGCAGACCAAAGAACTCTTCCAAGGTTTGGATGCCCGTGCTGTGAAGTTCAGCGGCAAGTGCATTGCCCACGTAGCGCATGTGCCATGGCTCGTACTCGTACCCGGTGATGTCGGTTTTTCCCTCGGGATAGCGGACAGTGAAGCCGTACTTCCAGCCATTTTCCGCCAACCACTGCCCCTGCGGGGTGTCACCAAAGCACTGGTCAAGGGTGCAATTCGCAGGCGACGCACTCACGTCAATCGAGAGACCGGTTTGGTGTTCGCTGTGGCCTGGGCGCGCGCTCGTGAGGTCTGCAGCCTCTTGCCCAAGACTTGATACCCAGCCGGCATAGACGCTCTCTTGAGACCAATAGCTGCGGTAGGAGCTCTGCGACTGCATCTGAAGCCCGGTTTCAGCTTCGAACGCAGCAAACATTTCGATGACCGCCGCGGCAGCATCCGGCGTCAAGTAGGGCTCATACACGTACGGCACATCGACGAACACGAGGTTCGGTTCGTAGGTTTGCGGGTTGAGCGGGCGTAACTTATTCGCGACGACCCAGAGACTGCTCGCATCGTCGATGGAGAACTGGGTTTTGTCGAACGTGGGAGTGGGGGTAGGTGTTGGCGTCGGGGTGGGAGTGGGCGTCGGAGTAGGCGTGCGGGTTGCGGTCGCAACCGGCTCGGGACTGGGCTCAAGCGCGACAAACGAAGCCACTGCGGCAATAACGATCAGTACGAAACCGGTGACGGCGATGATGATCAATCGACGGCGTGACCCGCCGAATTTGGGGGGAGGAGAATCAGACACCCGTCGATACTATTCCCATGCTTTGACGCGCCGCAGAACACATCCCCAGCCGAGACACCGCGACTAGGCTTTGGTCATGGCCAGCGAAGTTATCCACGACCCTGCAATGCACCGGTACGAGTTGCTTGTCGATGGCGTGCAGGCCGGACTCGCCGACTACCAGCTGCGCGACGATCAGATCGTTTTTGTGCACACCGAGATTGATCCCAAGTTTCGAGGCCGGGGTCGCGGCAGCGAACTAGCCCGCGGCGCCCTCAATCTGGTGCGTGCCGAAAGCGAAACCCGCGTCGTGGCAAAGTGCGAGTTCATCGATAAATTCATCACCGATCACCCCGAGTACCGCGACCTTCTCAGCCGCTAATCGTTCCAGGCGGCTGGTCTGTCAATAGCCGCCGTCAGCGTCGGGGAACGACTACCGGATGCCCGCCAACGTCGTGCAGGTCGACCGCGAGGCCATAGACCCGCTCGACGCGCTCGGCGGTGAGTACTTCGCTGGGAGTACCGATCGCGTCGAGCGTGCCGTGCGCAACGAGGGCGAGGCGGTCGGAGTAGGCACCGGCGAGGCTGAGGTCGTGGAGTACGACCACGACAGCACGACCATCGGCGGCCATCGAGCGGGCAACCCGCATCACCTCTTCTTGGTGGCGCAGGTCGAGGGCTGCAGTCGGCTCATCCAAGAACACGACGGGGGTGTGCTGAGCGAGAACTCGCGCGAGCGAGACGCGCGCCTTTTCGCCCCCCGACAGCGTGGTGAACCGGCGCTCGCTCAGGTGGGCGACATCCGTGACAGCAAGAGCATCATTAACGACGGCAACGTCGTCACGGCTATCCGTGGTTCGCGACCACGGGCTTCGGCCCATGGCAACGACTTCAGACACCCGGAAGGGAAAACTGACCGTGTTCTCTTGAGTGAGAACGGCGCGCAAGCGGGCGAGCTCTGCATGTCGGATGCCGCCGATATCGCGCCCGTCGATGGTCACGGTTCCGCTGTCTGGCTTGCGGTCGCCGCTCAAGACCGACAGCAGCGTCGACTTTCCGGCACCGTTGGGCCCGACGAGGGCAAGGACTTCGCCCGGAGCAACATCGAGGCTGACGTCGTCGAGGATGGCGCGAGAGTCGAGTTGAACACTCACGTTGCGTGCGCTAATCATGCCCACCCTCCGCTCTGGCGGCGTTGGCGGAACAGAAGGTAGAAGAAGAACGGGCCGCCAATGAGCGAGGTGAGGAGACCGATCGGTAGGTCGCCGCCGGGCACGACGGAGCGGGCGAGCAGGTCGGAGAGCACGAGCAGTACTGCGCCGCCGACAGCGCTGGCAATGATGAGCGGGCGATGGGCCGGCCCGATCGCCATCCGCATGGCGTGCGGCACAACCAAACCGACGAAGGCAATGATTCCCACAAACGCCACGGCAACACCGGTGAGAAGAGCAACGATCACGATCGACACGATGCGCAGGCGCTCAACGTTCACACCGAGGTGACGAGCGTTGCGCTCCCCCAGCGCGAGCAGGTCGAAGGGGCGCGCGAGCACCACGGCGGCGACGAGACCGATCGCGGTGACGAGCGCCACGATGAGCACTTCGCTCCAGCGCGAACCATTGAGCGAGCCCAGTTGCCAAAACACGATTTGTTCGCGGCTGCCCGAGTCGGCGACGAACAGCAAGAAAGCGAGGCCGGCGCCAGCGAAGGCGTTCACGGCGATACCGGTCAACAGCAGCGTCACCACTTCGGTGCGACCGTTGGCCCGCGAGACGAAGTAAACCAGCAGCGTGGCGAGCAGCCCGCCGACGAAAGCAAAGAGCGCAATCGCACTGTCACCGAGCGCGGCAACTCCCACCACGATCGCAATCGCGGCACCAAGAGCGGCACCGGATGAAACACCCACGACGCCAGGTTCGGCCAGCGGGTTGCCAAAGATGGCTTGCATCACAGCGCCCGCAACGGCGAGCGCTGCACCCACGACCATGGCCATCGCAATCCGGGGGAAACGCACCACCCAGAGCGTGGATTCCACGATCGAATCGGTGGGTGCCCAGGCGTTCTGGATGCCGAGCGAGCGCAGCAGCGATCCGCCCACTTCGGCAGGGCTCACCGGAAGTTGCCCGAGCACAGCCGACGCCACGATGCCGCCCAGCAGCAGCGCGGCAAGGGTGAGCGTGAGGGTCAGGCCGCGGAGAGTGGTGTTCACGGAACGCGCTGCAACCATTCTTCAGTGCCGAATTTTTCGGTCACGAGTTCTTCAGCACGAGCGATCTCATCGCTGGTGAGTTCGCTCTCGGTGAGACCGTGCAGCCCACGGAAGGTGGCAACCATTCTGTCGATGATATCGGCACGTTCCATGCCGGTCTGGCTGCGCAGCGGGTCGACTCGCTTGGCCGCCGACTTGGTGCCCTTGTCGCTCATTTTCTCGCGACCGATGCGCAGCACCTGCACCATCTTCTCGCCGTCCATGTCGTAACTCATGGTGACGTGGTGCAGCACAGCACCAGCACCGAGACGCTTTTGGGCTGCCCCGCCGATCTTGCCCGTGGGGCTCGCAATGTCGTTGAGGGGTTGGTAGCTGGCATCGATGCCGAGTGATTTGAGAGCGATGATGACCCACTCGTCGAGGAACGCATACGAGTCAGCGAAGGTCATGCCCTGCACGAGCTCGACCGGCGCGTAGATCGAGTAGGTGATGACGGTGCCCGCCTCCATAAACATGGCGCCACCGCCTGAGATTCGGCGCACGACCTCGAAGCCGAACTTCTTCGCGTTCTCGAGGTCAACTTCGTTGCGCAGAGACTGGAAGCTGCCGATCACGACGGCGGGCTTGTCCCATTCCCAAATGCGCAGAGTGGGTTGGCGACGACCGGAGGCAACCTCTTCGGAGAGCACCTGGTCCATCGCCATTTGCAGGCGCGGTTCGAGAGGTGGCCCAGTGACGATCTGCCAGTCGTAGTCTTTCCAGGTCGTGGCACGTTGCAGTGCACGACGGATGGCCGTGGCGACCGACTCGGCAGAGAAACCGAGCATGACGGTGCCCTCGGGCAGCGACTGCTGAATCGCGGCCGTGATGGTCTTCGCGTCAGAGTTTGCGGGGAGCCCGTTGATGGCGGCGTTGATGTCTTCGAGAGCATCATCCGGTTCAAGAAAGAAGTCGCCGGCGAGCCGGAAGCTGGTGATGGCGTCGTCGACAACGTCGAGATCGACCACTACGAGTTTTCCGCCAGGCACCTTGAATTCGCCGTGCATCACTCACCCCTGTCTAGTTGTACCGAATCCAGCCTACTGGGCAGTGTCAGCCTGCGGAATTGACCAGTCAAGCGGCGGCACGAACTCGCCGTGGCCGTGCTCGATCATGCGGGCCCGCAATCGCCGAAAAGCTTCGTCCAGAGCCGCAGCACCCGGGTCGCGGTTGATGCCCGTGTGGCTGTATTCATACACATTCCACGACGGCCAGACGTGCAAGTGCGCGTGCGGCACCCGGTAGCCCTCGAACATGAGACCGACCCGGTCGGCATCCCACTCGTCACGCTGGGCAAGGCCGATGAGCCGCCCGACACGGAAGATGTGCATCGCAAGGTCTTCGTCGAGTTCGCTCCACCGATCAACCTCGAGGCGCGGAATCACGAGCACATGGCCTGGCTTGCGGGGCTCGATCGTGAGAATGGCGAAGACACGGTCATCCGCCCAAATAAAGCGCCCGGGCGAGCGGCCGTTCAGAATCTCAGTGAAAATTGATGCCATTTATTTGGGTTCGGTCGCCTCGGGGTGGGCTGGCGCCGGAGGTGTCGCGTCAGGATGCACGGGCTTGAGCCGAGCATCGAGCCACACCACGAGGTCTCGAATGACGTCGTCTTTGTTGGTCTCGTTGAAGATTTCGTGGCGGGCACCCGGATACACGATGGCCTCAACGTCGGTGAGCTTGGAGCGCACCACGTAGTCGGCAGCGAGCGCCTCGATGCTGGCTTCGCCACCGAGCGAATCTTCGTCGCCGATCATGATGAGAATCGGGATGTCGCGCTTGAGGTGTTTGGCCGGACGACCGAGCAGACGCATGCCGTCGATGGGGCCGAAGAGTTTCAGAGCATCCGCGTAGAACGTCAGCGGATCGTGCACGAAGTCTTCGGCGACCTGCGCATCGCGGCTAAGCCATTCGTAGCCAGTGGTGCCGAGGTCTTTGTGCTTGGCGTTGAGGTTGCCGCTGTTCATGTGGGCGAAGGTGCGGTGCGCGGTGCCGGTGAGGATTGCCACTTCGTATTCGTCGGCGTGGTGATTGAGCACGTCTTGCACCATGAGGGAGCCCCACGAGTGACCGAGCAGCGCCAACGGAAGGGTGGGGTTCTCGGCCCGAATGATCTTCGTGAGGTCGCGGATGTTTTCGGTCGCCGCCCGCAGGCCGCCCTTGCCGAGCTTGCCCAGTTTGCTGGCGTCGCCCGCGTTCTGGTCGAGACCGGTTGCACCGTGCCCACGGTGGTCATCGGCATAGACCGTGTAGCCGGCAGCGACGAGCGCTTGGGCGAGATATTCGTAGCGGCGGGCGTGGTCGCCGAGGCCGTGCGTGAGCTGAAGCACCGCATGGGCTTTGGGCGATTGCCACACGTAATAGTGAATCGTCACTCCGTGGGCATCCGTGTAGGAGTGATCAGTTCGTGGCACCGTGAACTTGGGCATTGGGCCTCCTTGCTGCCTCCATTCTATGGCGGCGAAGTTCCAAGCAATATGGGTAAAGCTGGCCAGATTCACATTTAGTTAGCAAGACTAATTTGCTAAACTAACGAAAGTGCCAGACAAACTAGACGACGAGCTTCGAATCACCCTCATGCGTATCGCTCGTCGCATCCGCCAGCAGCGTCACGACGACACCCTGAGCGACAGCCAACTCTCCGTTCTCTACGTGCTGACTCACCACGGCGGCAGCACCCTCGCCGCCCTCGCCGAGCATGAACACGTCACCCCGCCCTCGATGAACCGCACCGTCAACTGCCTCAGCGACGAAGGCCTGATCACCCGCTCCAGCTCGCCCGACGACGGCCGCAAAGTGCTCATTGAAGCCACGGATGCCGGAATCGAGTTGGTCGACAAGACCCGCCAACGCCGCGCAGCTTGGTTCGCCGCAGAGCTCGAGGGGCTCAGCCCCGAGGAGCATGCCGCCCTGCACGCCGCCATCCCCGTTCTCGTGAAGTTGGCCAATTCGTGAGCGCAATGTTTCGCTCGCTTCGCCTCTTCAACTATCGCCTCTGGATCATCGGTGCTGTCGTCTCCAACACCGGCGCCTGGATGCAACGCACCGCGCAAGACTGGATCGTGCTTACTGACCTGACCGATTACGACGCCGCCGCTCTCGGCTTCACAATGGCGCTGCAGTTCGGCCCCATGCTGCTGCTGATGCCACTCACAGGAATCATCGCCGACCGTTTCGACCGTCGCACCGTGCTGCTGTGGACCCAATTCAGCCAGTTTGCTCTTGCTCTCGGCCTGGGCATCCTTGTGATCTCGGGTCACGTGCAGTTGTGGCAGGTCTACGTCTTCGCACTCCTGCTCGGAGTCGCGACCGCGATTGATGCCCCCGCTCGTCAAGCGTTCGTCTCAGAACTCGTGAGCGACAAAGACCTGCCCAACGCTGTGGCGCTCAACTCGATGTCGTTCCAGACCGCTCGCCTCATCGGGCCTGCCGTAGCTGGCGTGCTCGTCGCCGCGATCGGTGCCGGGCCGGTCTTCATCGTGAACGCGGCATCCTTCGCCGGCGTACTCGCCTCGCTCTGGTTCATGCGGCGCGGGCAGCTCTTTCCGGTGGCGAAGCTTGGCCGAGCGAAGGGCCAGATTCGGGATGGGCTGCGCTATGTTCGCGGCCGGCCCGACATTCTGATTGTGCTCGTCATGGTCTTTCTGGTCGGCACCTTTGGCTTCAACTTTCCCGTCTTCATCGCGACCATGGCCACCGGAGTCTTCGGCAAGGGAGCCGCCGAGTTCGGGCTGCTGTCGTCGATGATGGCGGTCGGTGCGGTCGTCGGCTCCCTGCTTGCCGCCCGCCGCGAGCGCGCCCGCTTCGGGGTCGTCATCGTGGGTTCTGCCTTCTTCGGGCTCGCCTGTCTCCTCGCGGCTTTCGCCCCCAGCTACTGGACGTTCGGCGCCGCCCTCACGATCATCGGCGTCTTCTCGCTTACCATGATGACCACCGCCAACGCCTACGTGCAGACCTCGACAACGCCCATCATGCGCGGTCGCGTCATGGCTCTCTACCTCGCGATCTTCGCGGGCGGCACGCCGATCGGCGCCCCCATCGTGGGCTGGGCAGCCAACGAACTCGGGCCCCGCTGGGCGCTCGGTATCGGTGCCCTCTCCGGTTTACTCGCCGCTGCGGCGGCCATCATCTGGCTCGTCTACAGCCGCGGGATGCGCGTGGGTCGCGTGCCCGAAAGCCGCTTCCGTCTGCGCTTGCGCTTCCCGCCCGAGCCCACGCCCGATGAAGAGCGTGAGCTCGCCACCCAAGAGATCGCGATCGTTGAAACCACCACGCGACGCACTAGTTAGGCCTCGCGGGTAATCTCCACACTCACGAACAGTTTGGAGCCGAAGGGGCCCGCGTACACACCGCGCAGCGGCGGCACGTCGTTGTAGTCGCGACCGCGACCCACGAGCACGTGCCGATCACCAATGTCGATGAGGTTCGTGGGGTCGTAGCCACGCCACTGCCCGTTGCAGAACCATTCGATCCACGCGTGGGATTCCCCGACGACCGTTTCACCAATCGCGGCATCCGGTTTCGGGTGCAGGTAACCAGACACATAGCGGGCAGGAACCCCCACGGAACGCAGCGCGCCCAAAGCGAGATGCGCGATGTCTTGGCAGACACCTTTTCCCCCGGCCCAGGCCTCTGTCGCCGTCGTCGCCACCCCAGTGACGCCGCTCATGTACTGAATCGCGTTACCGATGGCCATCGAAATTTCGAGGGCACCAGCACAGGCATCATCTGACTTCGCTGCGATATCTTTCGCGAGCGCAATCACCTCTGCTGGGGGCTCAGTGCGCCGCGTCTGGGTCAAGTTCTCGACGGCTTCCATCGAGAGCTCGGCCGTGGCGATCATCTCGTCCCAGCCAATCGACTCGAAGTCGTGGGTGCGCTCATGCACCTCAACCAGACTCGTCGCGGTGAGCGACAGCTCCTTGTGGCCCGTCAGCACCTCGAAGGAGGCGACGCGGGTTCCCCAATAGTCGACGTAGTTGCTCTGGCTTGAGAGCGGCAAGATGTCCAAGTTGGAGAACAATACGAGTTGGCCCTCAACGCTGGCGGGAAGCATCCGCGCCTCGTTGTAGGACGCCGTAACTTCGCCGCCGTAGCTGAACCCTGTGGAGTGAACGATCCTGAGACGCTTCATGAGATCTCTCCAACCCACTCGGGAGCAGCATTCGTCGGGAAGTAGCGCTGACGCACTGCCTCCGAAGCCGCACTCGTTGCTGCCTGCACACGATCCATGTGGTGCGGCAGGTCATCCAAAATTTCAGCGATCGGTCGATATTCGAGCTCACTGCGGATCTTGCCCAACAGCCGCTGCGCGTCGTCGCCAACCCCCACGCGGTTCATGCGCCGCGGTTCAAGTTCGCGCATGCAATCCTCTGCCCGCGATACCGAGAACAGAATGCTGCGCGGGAACAAGCGGTCGAGCAACAAGAACTCGGCCGCGTTGCTCGCGCTCGGCACACCACGGTAGGTGCGCAGGTAAGGCTCGTAGGCACCACAGGAACGAAGGATGGTCGTCCACGACGGACCACTGGCCTCCGTGAGACTGCGGGTTGCCAAAAGTCGCGCCGTCATGTCTGCGCGTTCGAGGCTGCGACCGAGCGTGAAGAACTGCCACGCTTCGTCCCGACTCGTCGCGGACTCGATGATTCCCACGGCAAGAGCGGAGCGTTCGCGAACCCAGGCGAAGAAATCGCTGACTTTGTCTCCGGAAATGCGGCGCGGCATCCGAGCCTGGGTCGTGTTGAGGCACTCCCATAGTTCGGTCGACACGATCTCGCGAGCACGACGCGCGTTTTCACGAGCAGCACCGAGCGAATAGGCGATCGATGCTGGTTCGGTACGGTCGACCGCAAGGATCGACAGCACGTCGCCCCGCGTGAGAACAGCATCAGCGGGAGCCTCGCTGCCCATCACACTCAAGAGCGCGCGGCAGGCATCGTCTTCTTCAATCCACGGGTCTTCGAGCAACAGCTGAAGGTGAACGTCGAGGATGCGGGCGGTTCCGTCAGCACGCTCAATGTAGCGCCCGATCCAGAACAGTGATTCTGCAATGCGGCTCAGCATGATTGACCTCCCTCGGTGTCGACACTCTGCTGTTGCTGCTCTTCTTGACGTTGACGCTGAGTGAGCGTTCGCGTGCTGTCCTGATCTTCAACATGGTCAGCATGCCCGGAGGCTTCGAGAAGCATTTCGGGAGTAATGACCGTGATGGCTTCGGTATCGGCCTGACGTTCGACCAGACCTTGGAGCGTGCTCTCGGACGCTTCGACCTTCTCGCGACCGACAACCCACGTGTCTTTCGAGCCACCACCCTGCGAGCTGTTGACCACCAGCTGTCCCTCGGGCAACGCGACCCGAGTGAGGCCACCTGGCAACACCCACACATCGTTTCCGTCGTTGACCGCGAAGGGGCGAAGGTCGGCGTGACGCGGTCGCATGCCGTCATCCACGACCGTCGGAATCGTCGATAGCTGCACAACCGGCTGCGCAATCCAGCCCCGGGGATCCTTGAGGAGCTGCTTCTTGAGCGTCTCCAATTCAGCTTTGGATGCCGCTGGGCCGATCACGAGGCCCTTACCGCCGGAGCCATCAACGGGCTTGATCACGAGCTCATCAAGACGGTCGAGCACTTCTTCGAGCGCTCCCGGATCTTCGAGTCGCCACGTATCGACGTTGGGGATGATCGACTTCTCGCCGAGGTAGTACTCGGTGAGATCGGGCAGGTAGGTGTAGACGAGCTTGTCGTCGGCAACACCGTTTCCGACCGCGTTGGCGATCGTGACGTTTCCGAGGCGAGCAGCGAGCATCATGCCCGGGCTGCCCAACATCGAGTCGGCACGGAACTGCAGCGGGTCGAGGAACTCGTCGTCAACCCGGCGATAGATCACGTCGACGCGGGTGGGACCGGCAGTGGTGCGCATCCAGACCCGGCCACCGGAGCAGAACAGGTCACGGCCCTCCACGAGCTCGACGCCCATGAGGCGGGCGAGCAGCGTGTGCTCGAAGTACGCAGAGTTGTAGACACCCGGAGTGAGCACAACGACGTTGGGTTCATCTACGCCGCCGGGTGCACTAGCGCGCAGTGCCTGCAGCAACTTGTGGGGGTAGTCACCGACGGGGCGAACCCGCATCGAGACGAACAACTCGGGAAGCGTCTGCGCCATCACTCGACGGTTCGAGATCACGTAGCTCACGCCACTGGGCACGCGCACGTTGTCTTCGAGAACGCGCCACGCTCCCACTTCGTCGCGGATGAGGTCGATACCGCTGACCTGAATCCGCACGCCGTTGGCGGGCTCAATGCCGGCCGCCTGCCGATGGAAGTGGCTGGATGAGGTGATCATGCGAGCAGGAATCACACCATCTTTGATGGCATTCTGCGGCCCGTAGATGTCGGCCAGGAATGCTTCGAGCGCACGAACACGCTGTTTAACTCCCGACTCGACCTGTTTCCACTCGGAGAGGTCAATAACCCGAGGAACCGCGTCGAGAGGAAAGGGCCTCTCTTCGCCAGCGAAGTCAAAGGTAACGCCCTGGGCGAGGTAACTGTCGGCGAGTGCTTCAGTACGTCCGCGCAACTCTTCTTGCGTCATTTGCGCCAGCGCGTCATGAATCTCGCGGTAGGGGCGACGTATCTCGCTATCGGCAGAGAACATCTCATCCCACGCGGCTGGTCCGGTGCGTTTGGAGGCGCTTGATGTGTATCCGTCAAACAAATCTGCCATGTACAGACACTAGGCCGATTGAAACAGTTTCGCTCGCTAGTGCGTTGATTCAGCCGAAATGTCTTGCACAATTTACAGTTAAGTAATGGCTGCCAACCTCCCCACAATTCTTGTTCTCCCCGGCGGAGGTTATTCGCGACTCGCACCCCACGAAGGCGAGCCCGTTGCTGCCTGGTTGCGATCGATTGGCTGGAATGCCCGCGTCGTCGAATACCCCGTGAGCACCAAACATCCAGCCCCTTTGCTGGCAATTCAGTCTGAAATTGCGAAAGAACGTGCGCTAGGGGCCCCGCTCGTGGGCGTTTTGGGCTTCTCCGCTGGCGGCCATTTAGCTGGTCACGCTGCCGTCGCGCCCGTCGCTAAGCCAGAAGAGCGCCCCGATTTCGCGGTGCTCAGCTACCCCGTTGTCAGCATGGTGACGCCGACGCACGCCGGGTCACGCGAAGAACTCATTGGGCTGGATGCCAACGATTATCTTCGGGAAGACACCTCTCTTGAGTTGCTGGTGACGCCCGCCACTCCCCCCATGTTTATCTGGCACACCGCCGCCGACGAACCCGTTCCGGTCGCAGAGCACTCCTACCCGCTCGCTACCGCGCTGGCAGAGGCCGGAGTACGCCACGAACTGCACGTCTTCGCGGACGGCAAGCACGGCTTGGGCCTTGCAGAAGGCACGCCAGCCGAAGCGTGGCAGGCGCTCTGCGAGATCTGGTTGAGCTCGCTGCGCTAACAGCCGCTCGCGCGCGCCGACTGCCTGTTCATTCCGCTAACGACGCAAGCTGAAGGCTTCTGCCTTGCTCGTGGGGCCGGAAACCAGAATGGTGTCGTCGGCAGCAATGACCGTTTTCTCGTCAGTGTAGGTCCACGCTCCGCCGTGCGGACGCACCGCAGTGACCGTGACGCCCGCCGTTGAACGAACCCGCGATTCCCCGAGCGTCTTGCCGATGATCGCGACGGGCGGCGCCATCTTGACGAGCGAAAAATCGTCGCCGATCTCAAGGTAGTCCTGCATGGAACCGCGCACGAGATGAGCTACCCGGCGACCCATCTCCTTTTCGGGGTAGATCACGTGGCCCACGCCGAGTTGTTCCAGAATCGTGCCATGCGCGTCGCTCACCGCTTTCGCCCACACGTGCGCCACGTTGAACCGCAACAGCAGCGACGTCGTGAGGATGCTCGCCTGAATGTCACTGCCGATCGCGACAACCACGCGATCGAACTCAGGCACCGCCAACTGCTGCAGCACCTCTTCACGCGTTGAATCCGCGGCGACCACATGAGTGAGCTGGCCGTTGAGTTCTTGCACGATCGACTCATCCAGATCGATGCCGAGCACTTCAGTGCCATTGGCCATGAGCTCCAGCGCGAGGGCGCGACCGAAACGGCCCAACCCGATCACCGCCACCGAATCTGCGGCAGCCACACTCGAAGCATCCGAACCAGAGAACATGCGCAATTTAGCCAATGATCGGCCTTTCTTTGGGAAGTTCATACAGGACAGCGCGCTCACGCAGAGCGAGCGCGGTAGCAAAACTAATTGGACCAAGGCGGCCCACAAACATGAGAACAGCGAGGATCAGTTGCGCCGCGACCGGCAGTTCAGGGGTGATGCCCTCTGAGAGCCCGACCGTGCCGAAGGCCGAGACGGTTTCGAACAGCACCGGGCTCAGCGGCAACCCCGACAACAACATGATCGTGACCGTGGATGTCGCCACGACTCCCCCCGACAGCAAGACCACCGCGATCGCTTGGCGGTGCACCGCGCGCGACAGTCGCTTGCCGAAAACATTCACGACGCCGTCTCCGCGCACCTCCGCGAGGAGGATGAAGAACAGCACCGCAAACGTCGTGACCTTGATGCCACCGGCAGTGCCGGCCGGGCCGCCTCCGATGAACATGAGCGCGGTCATCCCGAACTGGGTCGCTTCGCTCATGGCACCGATATCGATGCTGTTGAAGCCAGCGGTGCGGGTCTGCACGGATTGGAAAAACCCGGCGAGAATCTTGGTGTGCCAGTCGAGCGGGCCGAGGGTCGCGGGGTTGTTCCACTCGATGAGCGTGATGTAGACGGCACCCGCGACGAGAAGCAGTGGAGTCGCGGCGATCACGATGCGCGTGTTCATGCTCCACTTGAGACGGTTTCCGCCGAAGCGCAGCAGTTGAATGATCACCGGGAAGCCGAGACCACCGAGGATGATCTCGGCACAGAGCGTGAGCGAGACCACCGGGTCGTCAACGAACGACATCATGTTGTCGCTGAAGAGCGCAAAGCCAGCGTTGTTGAACGACGACACTGCATGGAAAAGCGCGAACCACGCCGCCTCGCCCACGCTGTAGCCGTAGCGAAGCAGGAACCAGAAGAAGAGGATGACCGCACCGGCACCCTCGATGATGAGGGAAATCTTGAGCACACCGAGAATCAGCGACCGCACGTCACCGAAACCAACATTCTTGGTCTCTGCCGCGGCCGTAATGCGAGAGCGCAGCGACAGTCTTCGCACGACGGCGATACCGATGATGGAGGCGAACGTCATGACGCCGAAGCCACCAACCTGGATCAGCACCATGATGACGACCTGGCCGAAGCCGGTCCAATACGTGGAGGTGTCGACGATCACGTGACCGGTCACACACATCGCGGAGACCGCAGTGAAGAACGCCTCCACGAGGGTTGCGCCGCCCGGACCGGTACGCGAAATGGGTAGCGCCAGCAGGGCTGTGCCCGCTGCGATACCAATCAAAAACCCGAGAAGAGTGAGCTGCGCTGGGTGAACCAGTTTTCGCCTATTACCCGTCCCGCGAAGGATGTTGTGCACCGGGATACAGTACGCCTGTTTGGGGCCAATCGTCACGACTTTTCATTCGCTACTGTTAAGAGCAACCACTGCAACGACCGGAGGCTCGCCGTGCCCAACGCCCCGGACGACCGGCCGCAGGCTCACCGGCTGCCCGCCGACGCCGACGAGCTCCACGCGCCGCTGCGCCGCCCGTGGCATTTCCCGCGCTGGCGACGGCGCTTGCGAGCCCGGCTGCCGATGAACAGCGATATCGAGATCACCCGCACGGTTGTGGGGATGCCGGAGATGATCCGCATCCGCCCCCGTCATCTTGCACTCGCCGCCCTTGGTGGTGGCCTTGGTGCTGCTGTGCGATTCATCATCGCGCAGACGACTCCGATCTGGGAAACCCTCTCGCTCGGGACCGTGATCGTCAACGTCGCGGGGCCGTTCCTGCTCGGGCTACTGCTGCAGAGTCTGGCCGAACGTCAAGAATCTAGGCGGATGCGCGTGATCCGGCTCCTTACTGCCGTCGGGTTCTTGGGAGCCCTGACGAGCTACGCGCAGCTCGCAGTTGACATTGTGATCGTCTCGGAACGCCACCACGTGCTGCTCGCGGTTGCTTACGGTAGCGCAACGCTCATTGCCGGAGCGGGAGCCGTCTGGCTGGGCGTCTTTACGTCGAAGAGTTGGTTCCGCATTCTGCGCCAGCACGAACGGTTGGTTCGATGATCATCGGAGCACTCTTCATCACCGTCGCGGGCGGACTCGGCGCCGCCCTACGCCTAGCCGTGAACGCGTTCGTGCACCGCCGCATCCGCACCAACTATCCCGTCGCAATGTCGATCATCAACATCACCGGATCGTTTCTGTTCGGCCTCATCACGGGAATGACGGCCGGTCATTTCGTGCCCGAAGAACTCGGCCTCTACGCCGGAGTCGGCATGGTGGGCGGCTTCACCGCGTTCAGCACGACAAGCTTTCAGACTCTGCGGCTGCTGCAAGAAAACCGGGTGTGGCTCGCCATCGCGAACTCCTTCGGCATGCTTGCTGTCGCCGTGCTGGTAGCGGCGCTCGGACTCATGATCGGCCGGGCGCTCTGACCCAGCCGTTCGCTGAGTCCCGACGGCGCACTTAGGCGCTGATCGGCTCCAACACGAAGACCGGAATCTCGCGCTCGGTCTTCGCCTGATAATCCTCATAGTCGGGGTACGCCGCGACCGAACGCTCCCACCAGAGAGCCTTCTCGTCACCGGTCACCTCGCGGGCCATAAAATCACCCTTGATCCCCACATCGTGCAGCTCAACGTGCGGCTGAGCGACGATGTTGTAGTACCAGACCGGATGCTTCGGTGCCCCACCGAGCGAGGCAACAACGGCATAGTTGCCATCGTGTTCCACTCGCATGAGCGCGGTCTTGCGCAGCTTGCCGGATTTGGCACCCACCGTGGTCAAGACAATGATCGGCATCCCGCGCATGAGGTTGCCCTCGTGGCCGTTGCTGGCTTCAAAAACGTCGGCCTGATTGCGGGCCCACTCTGACGTGCTGGGTTCGTACTCTCCTGTAAGCGGCATGGCTCCACGTTACCTGCCGACACCTGAGCCTGTTACTCAGAGATAGGTAGTTTTTACTCACGCGCCCGAGCACGGCCGAGGAGTTTACTTGGCGCATGATCACTTCACAGCGCGCGCTGAAAAGCGCCATCGCCATCTCCCTGGCGGCAGGGCTCTCCGTCTCCCTCTCCGGCTGCTTCGGCAACCCGCTCGAGGACTTCACTGACAACCTCATCGAGAACACCGTTGAAAACGCGATTGAGGGCGCAACCGGTGTCGACGTGGATGTCGATGGCGACGGTACTGGAGGCTCGCTGCCGAAGTCGTGGCCCGCAGAAGTACCCGCGCCGGACGGCGACATTCTCTTCTCGCTCGGCATCGATGGGGGCTACAGCGCCACCATCAACGTGGGGGATGAAGCGGCAGCGCAAGCTGGCTACGACAAGCTCGTCTCGAGTGGCTTTGAAATGATTTCCGAGCTCTCGCTCGGCGACGAGGGCTTTCTCTACGGTCTACAAAGTGACGACTGGATCATTCAATACTCGTGGGGAACCACCGAAGAAGACGGCACTCTCGTGAACATGATCGTGTCCGCGAACGAGGAGTAAAGACCCGCTTCGTTCTCGCCGCTGCTACAGCTCGGCAAGAACCTCTTCAAGCTCAACCCGACCCTTGACCCCCAGCTTGCGATAAATACGAGCCAAATGGTTGTCAACGGTTCTGACAGACAACCCGAGCTGCTGGCCAATCTCACGACTGCGTTTGCGGCCAGCAGCAGCCCGGGCAATTGTCCACTCTCGCTCAGTGAGCTCGGCGGCGTGAGACTCCCCCGGCACCTGATCCATGTCGGCCGCGAGGCGGCGGGCGAGCAACGTTGCTTTGCGCTCCAACTCGCGCCGGTCGGCCTTCGCCGCGGTGCGTGCACCCGCGAGAAGACCATCGACCGCGAGTGCCGCTAATCCCGAGGAGGCAAGAGCGGGAGCGATCACACAGAGGCGGGCGACATCCGCTTCGGCTGCCACCTCTGCCCAGTCGCGGATGCTGGCCACCAGCGGCGAAGGCGAGAGGTGCGTCAGCAGTTCCAGTTGCTCGCGCGCGACAGCGGGGTGCCCCACCCGAATCGCCACAGTAAGAGTGAGGGCACTCAGCAAGAAGTGACCGAGGATGATGCCCTCGGCGGCAGCCGCGACGATCACGCCGGCCGCTTCGTCGGTGCGCCCCTCGGCCGCCAACAACCAGGCCTCGCACTCGGCGCGCTGCAGAATGACTTTGGCGTCGCCAGCATGCTCTGGGGTGATTTCGGAGAGCAGTTCTCTGGCTGTTTCTGGCTCACCCAACTGGGCGTCGACGGTGGCGTGCAAGGCAATCGCGGTGCCAAACAACCCGGTGAAGTCGCGCCACTTCAACTGTTCAACTGCCAGAGTGGCGAGCGATTGGGCGTCGCTCAATCGCCCCTCGTGAAGGCGCACAATGGCCAGCGCGTACGACCACACCCCGGCAGAATCTGCGAACCGGTCGAGGCGGCGCTGGGTTGCGAAATCGCGGGCGCGGCCGATCTCGGCTGAGGCAACGAGCGCCAAGAACTCGGAGAGATCGAGAAGCGAGCTCGCGAACGGCGCCTCAAAGCGGAAAGCGTTGGCGAGGGGTCGGGTCTGCAGAATGGCGGCAAACGCATCGGCGGGATTGCCCGCCATCGTCGCGATCATTGCCGCGGTGAGTCCCGCGTTCACGGCGCCGAGCCCACCCTCGGGAGATACCGGGTCGGCGACCTCGGCGAGAGCTTGAGCGTCTCCCGTCATGAGTTGCCACTTGGCCAGTTCCGGACGCAGCACCGGCTGAGCGCGAGCATCCATTCGCGATAATTCGCACGTCACCCGGTCGACAGCATCCGAGGGTCGAGAGAGGCGATAAACCATGTGCTGACCCCAGCGGGCGAGGGCAATAGCCCGCTGTTCGTCATCACCGGAGAGACCAATCGCCGACTCGAACACTGCGGACGCCCGGTCGGACTGGGCCAGAGCCGAGAGCGCACTCGCGAGCACCAGCTCGGGCGCGAAACGTCGCTCACTGAGTTGGGCGCGTTCCGCGAGCGATGCCGCAACAGCATGGTCGCCGGCGGCATGGGCGTAGCTTGCCGCCCAATCCAGATCGTCGTTGCTGATCACGGCATCCGTCGAGATGAGCAATACCGTTGCCGTGAATCGCAGTTGCTGATCGCCCATCGGAATCAGTCGGCCCGCGATCTCCGTGACCAACTCTGCGCGTGCGTCCTGCGTCAGCTCGATCGTGAGCGCCTCGGCAAAGAGAGGATGCGCAAGCCGCAGAAGAGGTGTTGTTTCGTCGCCAGCGTCTTCGACAATGCCCTCGCTCGTAAGGAAGGCAAGCGCATCCGCCTCCTCGGCCCTCATGGCTGCACGGGGAATCGGCTGCGCGATCGCAATGAGCTGAGCCAGACGACGCTGCGCGGTTGTGAGCTGCTGAACGCGATCGGCAATCGTTGCGCGCACATGCTTCGGCAGCGTCGCGATCGACACTTCAACCCCAAAATCACCGCTGTGGATGCCACCCGCTCGCGCTGCCGCAAAAATGAGTTCGCGCAGCATCAGTGGGTTGCCGCGGCTCGCCTCGAAGAGACCGCGCAGGCTCTCGGGGCGCAACGTTCCGCCCAAATACTGTTGGAGGATCGACTGGCTGTGTTCGAGGCTCAACCCTTCGAGCTCAACGATGTCGATGAGGTTTTCGTGCAGCAGTCGCGCGATGGGGCCGTCGAGTTCGTGCGAATCCCGGGCTGTCAGGAGCGTCGTGACGCCGAAGACACGTACCAGTTGGTAAAGCACGCTCGCCGAAACGGCATCGAGGAGTGGAGCATCATCGATGACGAGCACAAACTTCTGCGGGTTCTCCCCCACCACACCGACGAGGGCCTGAACGCGGTCGCTCACACTCTCGAGATCGTGCCTGCCCGAACTGGCGAGCACCGGGGCAAGGGCACCGAGGGGAACATCCACGAGCTCAGCGAGACCGATCACAGGCACCACAGTGCGTCCATCGGCGCGCAACGCGTGCGAGATGTGGGCGCCCAATGTGGTCTTGCCCACGCCACTCGGGCCGCGCAACATCACCGAACGCGGTCGAGGGCCGCGAAGGGCCGCAAGCACAGCATCCCGCTCACTTTCACGGGGCAGAACCGGCCACCGTGCCATGACCTGCCTCCCCGCCTCGACCAATGATGTGGCCGCCAGCATAGTGGCAGGGCGTTACGACTTGAATAACCTTCCATAAGGCATGCTGGAATGATCGCCGCCCGACGCCACACTCAGGAGACCTGCGCCATGATCACAATCGCCCTTCCCGACCAGCAGACGTTCGACCGACTGGCGCCGCAACTGTCCAACGTTAACGTCATCGTGTGGGGTCCGGCCGACGGCGCTCCCCCAGTGCACATCGACCTCGCGCTCCTCGGCTACCTCGGCGCGAGTGGCGGTCTCGCATCATTTGCCGGAATGGATGTCGCAGCCCTCCAGTCGCAATCCCTCGGTTATGACGGCGTCGAGAGCCGTCTCCCCGCAGGCATCACCTACTGCAACGCCATTGGCGTGCACGAAGCCTCCACCGCCGAGCTCGCCGTCGGCATGATCATCTCTGAGCAGCGCGGCTTTCCTCAGCACTTCGCCAACCAACAGACCGGCACGTGGGACCAGCACGAACAGCCCGGTGTTGCGGGCACAACCGTCGTCATCGTCGGCGCCGGTGGCGTCGGCAACCAGATCGCCGACAAGCTTGCCCCCTTTGACGCCAACGTTGTGCGCGTCGCCCGCACCAACCGCAGCGATGCCCGCGGCGCCGTGCAATCAATGGATGCGCTGCCTGCGCTGCTCGCCAAAGCCGACATCGTGGCAATCGCCGTGCCCCTCAGCGACGACACCACGGGGCTCGTGGACGCCGCCTTCCTCGAGGCGATGAAACCTGGCGCGCTTCTCGTGAACGTGTCTCGGGGCAAGATCGTTGACACCGACGCCCTCGTGGCTGCGGCATCCACCGGTCACGTTCGCGCGGCGCTCGACGTCACTGAGCCGGAACCACTGCCGAGCGACCACCCGCTCTGGACGATTCCCGGCGTGACGATAACGCCGCACATCGGCGGCGCAACCTCAGCCATGCACGCCCGAGTGGATGCCGTGATGCGCGAGCAAGCGCGGCGGCTCGTCGCCGGTGAGCCCCTCGCGTACGTGGTGATTGACGGGCGCTAGCATCGTCGGGAATGCAGCCGTTGCTTAGGCGCCCCACCCTGCTTGGACGCCGCCCACCCGCTCCGTCGCGATCTTCTGCTGATACCCGGATGCCGCGTACGCCTGCATAGGATCGGCCGCAAGCCCGCGCGACTCTCGCCACGCAGCGAGGTCGCCGCGCACGTCAGTGTAAAAAGCATCCATCATGACAGCGTTGGCCCCGAGCACATCGCCAGCGATCTCGGCTGCGGCGAGAGCATCCCTGTCGACAAGAAGGGCCCGTGCTGTCATTTCTTGAACGTTGAGCACCGAGCGGATCTGGCCTGGAATCTTGTCTTCAACGTTGTGGCACTGGTCGAGCATGAAGGCGACGTCGCTGTCGGCGCCGTAGCCACCGCCGCGCACCACTTCGAACATAATGCGGAACAGCTGAAAGGGATCGGCAGCGCCGACGATGAGGTCGTCATCGGCATAAAAGCGCGAATTGAAGTCGAAAGACCCCAGCTTGCCGAGGCGCAGCAGCTGCATCACGATGAACTCGATATTGGTGCCCGGAGCATGGTGACCCGTATCGAGGCAGACCAGCGCACGCTCTCCGAGCGCAGACACTTGAGCGTACGAGGTGCCCCAGTCGGGAACGTCAGTGTGATAAAAAGCGGGCTCGAAGAACTTGTACTCGAGCACCATCCGCTGCTCACCACTCAAGCGGTCATAGATCTGCCGCAACGAGTCGGCAAGGCGATCTTGACGGCCACGGAGGTCGACCTGGCCGGGATAGTTCGAGCCATCCGCAAGCCAAATCTTCAGGTCGCGAGAACCAGTGTGACCCATGATGTCGATGCACTCGAAGTGATGGTCGATCGCCTTCTGGCGAATCGTCGGATCGACATGCGTGAGCGACCCGAACTTGTAGTCGTCATCCTGAAAAGTGTTGCTGTTCACGGTGCCGAGAGCAACACCGTGCTCGTTCGCAAAGGCACCGAGCGCCTCATAGTCATCAACCCTGTCCCACGGGATGTGCAGAGCAACAGACGGAGACAGCGCCGTGAACATATTGACTTGCGCTGCATCCGCAATCTTCTCTTCTGGGGTGCGCGGAGTTCCGGGCGTCCCGAACACTTTGAAACGCGTTCCTGAGTTGCCGAAAGCCCACGATGGCAGTTCAATAGCCTGCTGGGCGAGCAATGATTCAATCTGAGCGAAACCGGTCATGATGTTTTCCTGTCTTCGTTAACGCTGGTGAATTCGTGGGTTGAGTTGTGAGTTCAGTTAGTTTCTGGAGGAGATGTAGGAGCGGTAGGAGCGGTAGGAACGTTGTATCCAAGAAGCGCTGGCCCGTTGAAGTCGGCGCTGATATCGGTGTCGGCGTTCCACGCGACGGTGGTGATCGCTACGTTCGCTACCGACGGGAACGTCGTGCGGTATCTGTCGAGCGGAATCCTGAGCGAGCGACACAGGATGAGCCTCATCAGCGTGGAGTGCATAACGACAAGCAGGGTGCCGTCAGGATGCCGCGCGGTGATGCTCTCAAGCGCACCCCACGCACGAGCAACGGCGTCCTCCCCCGACTCCCCGTCGGGCAGCGGGACGGTGCCAGGGTGGGCAACGAAGCGTGCTGCCTCATCCGGAAACGTGACACGCATTTCAGCGGAAGTAAGACCCTCGCCTCGACCGAAATGCACTTCCCGCAACGCAGGTTCAATCCTGAGAGGCAATCCGAGCGCGGTGGCTGCCGGCGTCGCCGTGATTACCGCACGAGAAAGATCAGAGGCGTAGACGGCATCGATGGGCTGCGTTTTTGCCCAGCGCCCCAGTTGCTCACCTTGAGAGATGCCGAGCTCGGTGAGCGCAACATCCGTGCTCCCGGCGTAGCGGTTTTCGGCATGCCAGGCTGTTTCGCCGTGGCGCGCGAGCAAGAGGGTGGTCATTCGGTTATCCACTCTTTCGAGACAAGTTCAGCAACGAACTCGTCATAGCGATCGTTCCACTGCGTCACATGTTCGGACCGCGGTTCGACAACGCTGCCCACAATGGACATACGCGACGCGGTTTCGGGCAATACGGCGTTCGCCGTTCCGGCCCATGCTGCAAGAATTGCCATTCCAATCGAACCCTCCGATGAGCGCGGGATGGTGATGCTGCGGCCGAGCAAGTCGGCGCGCAACTGCGTCCACCATTTGTTCTTCGTGCCCCCACCTGATGAACTCAACGTTCCATCAACGGCAGCGCCCGCGTGGGCCATCGTCTCGAAACTGAGCCGCTCAACGCACGCGACACCGAGCATGATCGCTGCAGCTAGCAGGTCGGGATCCTCGCGCGTTGCGGCTTCTTTGAGGCTGTAATCAACTCCCGAGATAGTCACAAAACCTCGAGCGTCCGGGCGAATCAGCGGAAACCGCTCACCGACCCCGGCAAGAGGATAACTCGTGGGTATCGCAGAAAGTTGATCCCCTGAAGCGCTAAGGCGTTGAGACACTCCGGCGAGATCAATCGACGGAAGCGCCTCCGTGATTGCCCCAGCGCCGACGCTGGAAGCACCGCCCGGAAACCACAGCCCGTCATGAGGAGCGCGGTGGGAGTAAACAGCGCCGGCGTCGTCAATGATGATGCGATCCGTTACTCCCTTGAGCACCATCGTTGTACCGATCACTGTGTGCCAATCACCAAGGCCAAGAGTGGCGGCGCCGAGCTGGGCGGCACACCCATCTGTCATACCGGCAAAGATCGGGGTGCCAGCCGGAAGCCCGGTGAGTTCTGCCCAACGCTCACTCGACTGCCCAAGCTCGGTGCCAGGGGCGACGACCTCTGGCAACTTCGCCGGAGCGACTCCCAAGGTGGTGAGAGCGCCAACGGGCCATTCCAACTCACCCAGGTCGTAGCCCGATTTCAGCGAATGGCTCCAGTCAGAAGACACTCGTGTTCCGACCATAGCCGCTGCGAGCACATCGGCCTGATGGGCAACCCACCGACCCTCAGGAAGCATGCCGTTACGCGCAAGCCACGCAATCTTCGGGAGTGCCCACGTGGGTTGGATGCGATAGCCGAGTCGAGCCCACCGCTGAGGGTCAGCCTCGTTTGCTTCCTGCCCGAGCGAACCTGCCCGAGCATCGTCATACATAATGCCCGGCGATTGGGGACGCCCCGCGGAATCCACCGTGGTGACGGTACCGGAGGTCGCGCAAATCGACACCCCGGCAATACGATGCACTGAGTTCGCTGCGAGCGAGTCGATCGCTACCGAAAGTGCCGCACCCGCTTGGGCGACCCACATTCCGGGATCTTGCTCGTGACGTTCGCCATCGCGATGGCTGACCAAAGGTAACGATGCCGAGGCCGCAACAGCGCCGTCATCATCAACGATGGATACCTTTGTACTCTGGGTTCCCAGGTCAATGCCAACCCACAGCGCCGCCACCGTCAGCACCCGTTCAGCGGCGACATTAGACGGTTCCTGCGAGGTTCTTGCGACGTTCAATCATGTCCGTGCGCTCAAAGTAGTGCGCCACAGCTTCGCTACCGAGGCCAGAAACTCCCCCAACCGATAGCGCCTGCACGCGGGTTCGCGCGCCTTTAACAGTCATGAGAGTGATTGCCTCAACAGCATCCGCAGATCCTCCGATGGCGACAATGCCGTGGTTGCCCAACAGCACGACCGACGGTAGCGCGCCATGCTCAGCGAAGTAGTCTCGCAAGCGTTCGAGGAACAGTCGCCCCAGAGCGATTCCCGGCGCAGCGTACGGAACGAAGAGCGGAATGCCGATCACGACTGCTTCATCGGTGTAAACCCACTCCGCAAAAGCAGTGTCCGCATGAATGCTTGAGAGCAGACCGAGCACAGCAGTGGGGTGAGTGTGCGCGACATACGCTGCCGGGAGCACCGACTGCACCGCAGCATGCACGAGGGTCTCAATGGACCCTCGGCGTCGAACGCCATCGTGCTCACCGGCATCGAGCAGCGCTGTCAGATCTTCTTGCGTCGACTCAGGATCATCCATGAGGTCGATGAGCGGTTGCACGTCCGTCACCACGAAATCATTTGCGTCGGCGCGAGCCATATATACGCCGGATGCCTTCACAACGAGACGCCCATCTGCAAGCAACTGCGAAGTGTTTCCCTCTGCGAGGATCACGAGGTCCTTGGCGGGCTCCCCGAGCGTACGAGTGAGCGCGACGAGGTCCTCAGTAACGAGGCTGGGTTGCCAGTTGGTAGTCATAATTCGTTCCTTCTCGGAGTCTGATGGTGTATTCGTCACGCCGAAAGACGGGACGATGGCGGTGCCGCGCTTGAATCGCGCACCACCAATTCAGGGACAAGCAAGTCATGGTGGTGAGTATGGGATTCGCCGCGGTCAATTTCGTCAAGAAGCATCCGAACGGCACGCCGCCCCAGCTCTTCTCGCGGCTGGAGCACCGTAGTGAGCGGAATCGTCGCTGCCTGCGCCCACACCAAGTCATCGAATCCGACAATGCTGATCTCCTGCGGAACCCGGATGCCCCGGTGGGCGAACTCCAAGAGCACGCCAAGAGCAAGGAGGTCGTTGCCGCACATGATTGCGGTGGGACGTGAGCGGGCAGGAAGCATCGCAAGGTTCGCGGCCGCCTGCCGTCCATCCTGAATTTGCCAGGAGTCTGTGACGATACGGCGAGGATCGATTCTGACCGGTGACAGTGCTTCCATGAAACCGGCGAAACGCCGATCTACCTGGGGGTTAGTGCCGAGGTCCCCAACGAAAGCGACATCGCGGTGTCCGAGAGAAACTAGGTGTGCTCCAGCAAGTCGTCCGCCGGCAAAGTCGTCGGTTTTAACCCAGCAACGGCTGGACTGTTCCGCGACCCTGTCGACGTACACCAATGGAACGTTGCGGGAATCGAAACGGTCGAGTGCTACGTCGTCAGCCTGCACGGGCGCAATCATGATGCCGTGTACACGTTGCTGAACCAAGAGGTTGAGGTTGTCGTGCTCACGACCCACATCGTTGCCGTTGTGGGTAATGACCACGCCTACGCCAAGGGACTTGGCCTCCGCTTCCGCCCCGAGTGCGACATCCACAAAGAATGGGTTGGATAGATCAGCCAAGGCGAGCCCCAGCGTGCGCTGGCGGCCGGCCGGAAAACGTCGGGCGTTGGGGGTCGGAACGTACCCCAGCTCAGAGATTGAGGCCTGAACCCGTTCGCGCGTGGAGGAGGCAACATACGCCGGGCGGTTGAGCACGTTGCTCACCGTTCCCGCAGACACACCCGCGTGGCGTGCGACGTCATGAATGGTCGCCATCATCGGCCTCCTTCGCGCTGGATAGGTAGAGCCCGCAACAAGTGCTGCCGCGGGCTCTACCGTGATATTCCGTTCGCCTCTCGACGAATCTTAGGAGCTAACTCGTCCTTAGAAGGAGAAGTCGCCTACGTTGCTCGCATCGAAGACGAACATCGGGCCGAGGACGACCTCTCCGCCGGCGCCGACGGTGTATTCACCGAGCGTGCCTGCTTCGAAAGTGTCTCCTTCAGCGCCAGTGATGTCACCGTTGATGAGTGCTTGAGCTGCGTATGAAGCAAGGTAACCAAGGTCTTCTGGGTTCCAAAGACCGAACTGCTCGATTACACCGCTGTCGATGTACTCAACCATTTCGCTCGGAAGACCAAGACCGGTAACCCAGACCTCGCCCTGGTACTCAGGGGTGTCTGCGAGGTAGTGAGCGGCTTCCTTCACCGAAACGGTGTCGGGGGCGATGATCGCGTCGAGGTCCGGGATGCTCTGGATGAGTCCCTGAGCCTCCTGGTATGCCTTCTCATCGATGTCGTCACCGTAAGCGACCTTAGCGATCGTGATCTCGGGGTGGTCTTCTTCGATGATTGCGGTCATAGCGTCAACCCAGGCGTTCAGGTTGGCGGCGTTTGCTCCACCAGACAGGATCGCGATGGTTCCACCATCAGCGCCGAGATGAGCCGCGGTGAGGTCAACAAGACCCTGTGCGATTCCATCGACCGTTGCTTGGTTGATGAAGACGTCGCGGCAATCAGTGTCGGTGTCGTAGGCAACAACCTTGACGCCCGCGGTCTGCGCAGCAGTCAAGTCGTTGCATACAGCTGCGGGGTCGTTCGCCGCAATGACGATTGCTCCCTGGCCCGTCTGGATTGCAGTCTGGATGAATGGAACCTGGTCAGCCGAACCGGTTGCGGTCGGGCCTGCCTCGGTAAAGGTAAGACCGAGTTCCGCAGCTGCAGCGGCAGCTCCCTTGTCCGACGCCTCAAAGTACTTGTTGCCAAGGCTCTTAGGGATGACGGTGATGCTTCCGCTTGCGCTCGCGTCACCGTCTCCGCTGTCATCGCCCGTGGGGGCAACGCAGCCGGTGAGCAGCATCGCGGAGGCCGCGACGGTTACTACAGCTGCTACCCCGCGCTTGCGCGAAGTTTTACTGAATGTGAACTTCATTGTTCTGCCTTCCTGTGTGGATTGTGGTGCATTGTGGTTGGGATGGTGAAGCTGGTTGGCGCTAAGCTCCCGCGGAGACCGCGGAAGCCTTCCCTCGGCGTCGGCGCGAAATTGAGCCAGAGACACTTGCGACGACGACGGAGAAGATGAGGGCAGCACCGGTGACGATGCTGATGGTGTCGGACCCGATTCCGGCGAGCTGCAGCGTCTTGTTGAGCGCTGCGATAAGCACTCCGCCAGCCAGCGCTCCAAGCAACGTTCCGCGGCCACCCCAAATTGAGACACCGCCAAGCACGATTGCCGTGACGACTTGAAGTTCGAATCCGAATCCGTTAGTACCGATCGCGTTGCTGTACTGCAGCGTGTAGTAGACACCGGTCGCTGATGCAACGAGTCCACTCAGCACGAAGAGGATGAGCTTGGTGCGATTGACCCGCACGCCAGAGAACGCTGCCGCTTCCGGGCTCAATCCGATCGCAAACACACCACGGCCGAAGGGAGTGAAGTGCAGGAGGACCGCGAATGCGACGACAAGCACCAGGATCGCAACAGTCACGATGGGAAGCGGCGAGCCAAAGACCGGCGAGATTGCGAAGCTGAGCACCTCTTGAGGAAAGTCAGTAACGGCCCGAGTACCGAGCAGCCCGACAGCGATTCCCCGGAAGAGCGCCAACGTGCCAATGGTTACCGCGAGGCTAGGTAATCCGACGACGGTAACGAGCACCCCGTTGAACAGCCCGATCAGGCCCCCACCCACGATCGCCAGCACGGCAGCCAGCGAGAGAGGAACACCGGCCGCGTAAGACAACCCGAAGATGGCGCTCGAGAAGCCGAGCACGCTGCCGACCGACAGGTCGATTTCGCCGGTGATGATGATCAACGTGACCGGGATCAGCATCAGCAGGATCGGTGCGGAATTCAGGATCATCGTGGAATACGTATACGGCTGGGCAAAGTAGGGCACGGTTGCCGTCGCAATAACAATCAGGAGCACGATCGCCGCGATGATGGCGGTTTCGGTGCGCAACAGTAGTCGACGCCAGAGCGGGCGGCCGTAGCGCTGGTACTTTGCTGCCGCGGCGGGGTCAGTCATGACAGCGCTCATAGTGACTGTCCCTTTCTCTTAGCCTGACGTGTTCGGTTGAGGAACATAAGCCGGTCGAGTACGATCGCGCCGACGATGAAGATACCGACGATCGACTGCTGCCAGAGGCTCGGAACACCAAGAACCGGTAGTGCGCTACTAATGGTGGCCAGGAAGAACGCTCCAAGCGCCACGCCCCAGATCGTGCCCGATCCGCCGATGATGGCGACACCGCCGACCACCGCTGCGGCGACCGATTCGAGCTCGTAGCCGGTGCCCACCTTGGCGTCACCCGTGGCGTAGATCGAAAGATAGACGAGCCCGCCGAGGCCCGCGAGCGCCCCACTCGTGACAAAGGCGTTGAGCGTGAGCCGACGTTCGCTCAGACCGAATAGGGTCGCCGCCTCTGGGTTTGAACCCAGTGCATATAGGTTGCGACCTGCTCGCCGGCTCGTCATGAACCAGGCGACCAAGAGCACCACGATAGCGACAATCATCAACAGCACTGGGATACCAAAAAACTGCATGGTGCCGATCTCGCGGTATTCGGGAGGCAACCAGCTTGACCGGATGAAGTGAGGGCCGATCCACAGGATTGCGATACCGCGGTACGCGTAAAGCGTGCCGAGAGTAATCACCAGCGAAGGCACCTTAAGGAACGCAACGAGCAAGCCGTTGATCAATCCGAGGAAGGCACCGAGCAGGATACCGATCACGACGACGACCGGAATCGGGATGCCGGGAACGTTCGCGAAGAGCCAGCCGGAAAGATAGGTACACAGGCACAAAATCGAGCCGACCGAGAGATCGATATTTCGGGTGATGATGACGATCGCTTGGCCGAGCGCGATCAGAATCAGGATGGTGGGCTGGCGAAGAAGCTCACGGAATCCCCCATCGCTGAAAAGGAACGATGGCTGGATCGCTGTCGTGACCGCGACGAGCGCGATGATGAGCACGATGAGGCTGACTTCGCGAGCGCGGATAATTTTGCCGAACATAGACCGGCCCGTCTCGGTTGGCGGGAGTTTCAGGGTCGTGGTCATGCTGCCACCTCCGGTGCGTGGGTTGCGGCGTACATTACGTTCTCGGGGGTGGCCGCTTCGCGCGAGAACTCAGCCGTAATTCGACCCTCTCGCACGACAAGCACTCGGTCTGCCATTCCCAAAACTTCGGGCAGTTCAGAAGAAATCATCAGAAGGGCGACGCCGTTGCCTGCAAGTTCGGAGAGCAGACGATGGACCTCTGCTTTGGTGCCGACGTCGATTCCTCGCGTCGGCTCATCGACAATCAGAAAACTGGGCTCGGTAGCCAACCACTTGCCGAGGACGACCTTCTGCTGGTTGCCTCCGGACAGCATCTGCGCCTCGGTATCGAGAGCGTTGGTTTTTACGTGTAGACGGGCTGCCCAGTTTCGCGCGCTCGGCTCTTCAAGAGTCGACGTGATGATTCCGTAACGCGCAAGTCGATTGCGGATCGCCATGGTGATATTTGTTTGCACACCGGCCGTCATCGCTAAGCCCTGTTTGCGTCGGTCTTCGGGAACGAATCCCATGCCCAAACGCATAGCGGCTGCGGGGTTTTTGCGGGGCACCTTGGCTCCGCCGAGACGGACAACCCCGGAGTCGTAGCCGTCAACGCCAAACACTGCCCGCGCAATCTCACTTCGACCGGCACCGACGAGGCCGGCGAAACAGACAATTTCACCAGCACGAACCGTAAAGCTCACATCTTCGAACACGCCAATGCTGGTGAGGTTTTCGACTTCAAGGACGGCGTCACCAATCTCTGCGACCTCTTTCGGGAAGAGGTTCTCGACGCTGCGACCGACCATCTGTCGGATGATCTCGTCTTCTGTGACTTCAGCGGTCTGGTTGGTGGCGACGTAACTTCCGTCACGCATCACGGTTAGCACATCGCATAGAGCAAATACTTCGTCGAAACGGTGTGAGATAAAGATGATGCCCTTGCCCTCGTCTCGCAATTGACGAGCGATGCCCATCAACCGTTCGACTTCGATGCCAGAAAGAGCCGCAGTCGGTTCATCCATAATGATCACTTTGGCGCCGACGGAGATTGACTTAGCGATCTCAACCACTTGCTGGTCGGCGATCGACAATCCCCGCGCTTCGCGGTCGGGGTCGATCGGAACGCCAAGGCGCAGAGTCAGCTCGCGTGTTTCGCGACGCATCCGGGCACGGTCAAGAAACCCCAACCGGGTGTACGGCTGCCGGCCGACAAAAAGGTTCTCGGCGACGGACAGGTCGGGAAACAGTGTTGGCTCTTGGTAAATCACAGAAATTCCCGCGGCCTTAGCCTCATGGGTATTCTGGAAATCGACGCTCGTACCTTCCATCAAGAATTCGCCGTTGTCGCGGCGGTACAGCCCACCGATGATCTTGACCAGGGTTGACTTTCCTGCGCCATTTTCACCGATGACCGCGTGAATCGATCCATGATCGAGCGAGAGGTCAGCATCGACGAGAGCTGCGACGGCACCGAACGACTTGGTGACGCCTTTGAGCTCTAATAACGGGGTGTGGGTCATGCTGCATCCACCTCAATCTCGATCGCGTATGAACGGCTTTCGCCCGGCGCAAGGCTCGGCAACCTGCCGTTGTCTCGAGCAGCGGAACGGCCCTGAATTTCAGCGGTATTTGCGGGTTCAAGACCCAGAACATAGTGCTTCGTCGCCGTGAGCTTCCATTGGAACAGCGCCGGAAGGGTCTCGGAATGGCGAAGCGTGAAAGTGAGTCCACGAGCGGCGTTAGTGACTCGGGCAACGCGGTCGGCGCTTGGGGCGTGCACGTACACCTGTTCGCATGTACCCGCTACGGGTTCGCCGATCTCGGCGCGCTGGTCGAAACCAGCTACTGCGTCTGCATCGCGAGATTCAACAGAAGAAGAGGGTATTTCGATGACCGCACCAGCGTCGAGCAGTGGCCATCCGAGATTCACGTGGTACAGAACCATGTGCGGGCTCGCGCTCTCGCCTTCGTTCGTCACCGTGTCTTCGATCTTGAACGACGACGACCCAACGCGCGAAGTAATTCGGCGACGAAGAACAAGGTTCTCGTGGAAGACAGCAGCCTGACGCACTTCACCGGCAATCGTGATCAGCTCGGGAGTAACGGTTACCTCGGAGACGCGGGCCGAAATCGAGCCGATGCGTCCGTGCATTCCCGAGACGCCATCCTCGTCATCCACCGGTGGGCCGAAATTGTCGAGGCCGCACGTCGTAACGAGTCCACCAGCAAAGTTGCGCAGCCATCCACGCCCCTCGGGTTCGCGGGCCTCGGGCCGGGTGAATCCGGTCGACGACAACCATGCGAGCGGAATTCCGTTAATGGTCGCCGCACCGATGTCGAGCGCACGGTCGGGGTGAACATCAAATTCGAGTCCGCCCCCGTTAACAACTCGAAAGCGGCGAGCGCCCCGCGCCGGACCGTCGTCTTCGACGAAACGGTCCACCCGGGCGAATTGATCAATCGTGCCTACGCGAAGGAGGGCCTCATCAACTGAGCTTCCATAAACATCAGCCGACATGACCGAGTTCCTGGTTCCCAGGGCCAAAGTGCTTGAGCATAACGATGTCGTCAGTCGAACTGCGGTTGGTAATCGTGACTCCGGCACGAGCTGCAGCCTCAGAAACGAAGAACTCGTCTTGGCTGAGTTGTCCATAACGAATAACGGTTGCTGCCTGCGCCTCATGTGCACCGAAAGTGCCTGAGCCCTGAACGAAAATGACCCCATAGGCGTCTTGGTCCGTGATGGTCACCGTCTGACCTGGACGCACCGTGAGCTCTTTCGCGCTGAACGAATCCGAGCGATAGACGATCCAGTTTTCAACATACGCACTTCCGCCATCGGCGATGGATGCCGTTGTGGGGTACGGGTTCATGAAACGGTTCGAAACGAAGTCCGCGTCGACATTCTTTTCCCAGTCAAGGAGATCAAGCAGGAAGTCATAGTCACCGTGGTGCGCTTCGGGCACGTCCTTCCACAGCAGCTCTTCTGGGACTTCCTTGTTATTACTCCAGGACTCGCACATTGCAAACACATCGCTGGCGGATTGCGGTTCGTACGTGCAGATACTCGCGGGGGCGTGCAGAACTCCCGCGGGGATGTCCCATCCGGTGCCGAGCTGGGTGCGGTATCCGAGAGAGAGGTCGGTAATGCGATTATCTCCACCGTCGGCGAAGCGCATGAGACGCTCCTTGACCTGGTCACGAGTAATTCCCGGCTGAAATCCGAAGAACGAGATCGGCTGCATGCCGAGGTTGTCATTCATGTGAGGCGAGTAGTAGTAGGCCTCGGGCTTACCGACTTTGTCGACAAGCGCTGCCTTCTCATCCGAGTGGTGCACGTGAAATGGCAGCGGCATGAGGTTGTCGTAGAACTTGGAATACATCGTCCATGCACCGAAACGTTCCCAGAGGCGTGAACCGATGAGGCCGTCTTTGTGGTGAGCGATGAACTCATCGAACGGCAGGAGTCCGCCGTCGGGATCGACGACGAGGCTGAGTCCCTCGTAAGCACCCGTGAGCGGACCGTTGTCGGCACGGATGGATGACGAAAGCCAGCGTTCATCGATACCGCCACGGCCGTGACCGAGCGGGAAGTAGTCGTCAGGATGAAGGCGGATGCGCTTGCCTGGTGTGCAGAATGCCCGGGGAACCCACGCTGGCGCCAATCGGACGATGCCCTTGCCTGCGTCGAGTACGCGATCGTATGCCGTTGCCGATGTCACAACGTTGTCGTAGGCCTCAGCGGTCATCAGCGACGCTCTCCCTTGAAGTTTGCGCGTTGCCGGAGTGGCAACGCTGCCAATAATTGTGGGTTCAATGAACCCCGTTTAGGGAATGTAGCACCACGCCAATTGTGTGTCAACGATGGAGATCAACACGTAATAGAAAGCAGGCGAATAAAGGGCATAAACAAGATATTGTTATCTTTAGTCAAATTAGTACCACAAACGAACGGGTGAAAATGGCTACTACGGGCAGTGCTGAATCCGAGGATCGACGCAAGCAACTACTCGATGCCCTCGAGCAAGAGAGCGTTATCCGCCTCGCTGATGCCGCCGACTCGCTCGGGGTCTCCGCCATGACCATCCGTCGAGACCTCGCCGACCTTGAGTCCGAGGGGCTACTGCGGCGGGTTCGCGGCGGTGCTATCTCAGTACTTCGCCCTCGCCCGTTTGAAGAACGACGTTCGGTGCGTTCCCGTGCCAAGGAAATCATCGCCGACAAGGCTCTCGCTTTTGTGCCGCGATTCGGTTCAATTGCTCTTGACTCCTCAACGACTGTTGGCATCATGGCGAGCAAGTTGGGGCCGAGGTCAGGCCTCATCGTTGCCACAAACTCCTATCCGACGTACACGACCATCAACGGCACGGTTGGCGTGACTCCGATCCTCATTGGCGGCGAAACCGAAGAATCAACCGGCGCGTTCGTCGGCCCGTTGGCTGTGCAGACCGCGCAATCACTGCGGTACGCACGATTCTTCGCCTCGTCGAGCGCAGTAGTTGCCGAGTCCGGCACCACTGAGGTGTCCCTTGCTGAGGCACAGATGAAACAAGTCTTCGCCAAAGTGTCGAAAGAGATCGTGCTCTGTGTCGACTCATCCAAGCTCGACCAGGAAGCCACAGCAGCGGCCCTAGAGCTGTCGCAGATCACTGTACTCATCACCGAGCTTGCTCCCACCGACGGACGGCTCGACGAATTTCGCAACTATGTTGAGTTGCGGTAGCCGCCCATAACATCCTTGTGACTTCTTGTGTTATTTCTTGTTATATTTCACAATTGCTCACACGCGGCGTATCATCGTCGATCAGACCCCTTCACAGACGCAGAGTCAGGAGCTCGATGAAGAACTCGACCGTGGCCGAACTTGTTGCTCGAAGCAACGCTTTAGGCAGCGACCCCAAGATCACCAACTATGCTGGCGGCAATACCTCTGCCAAGGGCACCGACATCGACCCCGTTACGGGCGAACCGGTTGAACTTCTGTGGGTTAAGGGCTCAGGTGGCGACCTCGGCACATTGACAGAGTCGGGCCTCGCCGTTCTACGTCTCGACCGCATCCGCGCCCTCGAAAACATCTACCCTGGCCTCGACCGCGAAGACGAGATGGTTGACGCCTTCGCGTACTGCCTCCACGGCTCTGGAGGCGCAGCGCCCTCCATCGACACCGCCATGCACTCGCTCGTTGATGCGCCCCATGTAGACCACCTCCACCCCGATGCCGGAATTGCAATCGCCACGGCCAAAGACGGCGAAAAACTGACCGAGACGATCTTCGGCGGCAGCGTTGTGTGGGTTGATTGGCGCCGCCCGGGGTTCCAGCTTGGGCTCGACATCGCGGCCATCAAACAAAAGAACCCCGACGCTATCGGCTGCATCCTCGGCGGCCACGGTATTACCGCCTGGGGAGACACCTCCGCCAAGTGCGAAGAGAACAGTCGCTGGATAATCGATACGGCACAGGCCTACATCGATGCAGAAGGCTCAGAATCCCCGTTCGGCGCTCCCGTCGCCGCCAACGCTCCGCTTGCCGAAGATGAACGCCGCACAAAAGCTGCCGCACTCGCCGCCACTATCCGCGGCGTCGCCTCACACGACAAGCCGATGGTCGGCCACTTCACTGACGACGCGCGCGTGCTCGAGTTTCTCAGCAGCGCCAACGCCCCCAAGCTCGCGGCGCTCGGCACAAGCTGCCCCGACCACTTCTTGCGCACCAAGGTCAAGCCGCTGTTGCTCGACCTGCCCGCCAACGCCTCGATCGAGAAGAGCATCGAGCGCCTGAAGGAACTCCACGAGGAGTACCGCAAGGACTACACCGCCTACTACGACAAGTTTGCGACCGACGACTCCCCCGCGATTCGCGGCGCTGACCCGCTCATCGTTCTCGTGCCCGGCGTCGGAATGTTCAGCTACGGAGCGAACAAGCAGACCGCCCGCGTTGCTGGCGAGTTCTACGTCAACGCCATCAACGTGATGCGCGGCGCCGAAGCAATCTCAACTTACGCTCCGATCAGCGATGCCGAGAAGTTCAACATCGAATACTGGGCACTCGAAGAAGCCAAGCTGCAGCGGATGCCGAAACCCAAGTCGCACGCGACGCGCATCGCTCTCGTGACTGGCGCAGCATCCGGCATCGGCAAGGCGATTGCTACCCGCCTAGCTGCGGATGGCGCCTGCGTGATCATCGCTGACCTCGACCTCGAGAAGGCTCAGGCCGCGGCGTCCGAAATCGGCAACACGGATGTCGCGATCGGGCTCAAGGTCAACGTGACCGATGCTGAGGCAATTGAGCGCATGGTGCAGGATGCCGTGCTCGCTTTCGGCGGTATCGACATCGTCGTGAACAATGCAGGTGTTTCGCTCTCGAAGTCGCTGCTGGAGACCACGGAAAAGGATTGGGACTTCCAGCACGACATCATGGCCAAGGGTTCGTTCTTGGTCTCGAAGGCCACCGCGCCCGTTCTCATTGAGCAGGCCATGGGCGGCGACGTGATCTACATCTCGTCAAAGAACGCGGTCTTCGCTGGGCCAAACAACATTGCGTATTCGGCGTCGAAAGCTGACCAGGCTCATCAGGTTCGACTGCTGGCGGTGGAACTGGGCGAACACGGCGTGAAGGTCAATGGCATCAACCCCGACGGCGTTGTGCGTGGTTCGGGAATCTTCTCGTCCGGCTGGGGCGCCAACCGCGCCAAGACCTATGGCGTTGAAGAAGAAGACCTCGGCAAGTTCTACGCCCAGCGCACGATCCTCAAACGTGAGGTTCTGCCGGAGAACGTTGCCAATGCCGTATCGGTGCTCACGGGCCCTGATCTCAGCCACACCACCGGTCTTCACATTCCCGTCGATGCTGGTGTTGCGGCGGCCTTCCTCCGATGAACGCCGGGGTAGTAGCTGCGGTTGATCTCGGTGCGACCAGTGGCCGAGTCATGCTCGGCCAGGTGGGTCACAACGAGCTCGCTGTTCGCCCGGTAGCGCGCTTTCCTAATGGTCCTGTGCGCCGCACGGACGGCCTGCACTGGGACATCGATGCGCTCTATTCGAGCGTACTTACCGGGCTTGCTGCTGCTGTTAGTGATGAGCCACAACTGTCGAGCATCGGCGTCGACTCGTGGGCGGTCGATTACGCGCTGATGGCGGGCGGGCAAATGATTGCTCCCCCGTTCCACTACCGCGACGAACGCACCGCTGTTGGCATAGAGCGCGTGCACGCGATTGCCGGTCACGCCGAGCTCTATGCCTCAAACGGGCTCCAATTTCTCGCCATCAATACGCTGTATCAGTTCGCCGCCGAAGAGAATCTCGCCGACGCCGACGGCTTCCTGCTGGTGCCCGACCTCATCAACTACTGGCTGACAGGGCGTCAGGTTGCTGAACAGACAAACGCATCGACAACGGGATTGCTCAACATTGCGACCGGACAGTGGGATGACGCACTCATCGAGAAACTCGGGTTCTCCCGGGGCCTCTTCCCCGAGCTGGTTACCCCCGGCACCCACCTCGGGCCGGTGCGCGACGAGCTCGGCATCCGTGCCGACGTGGTCGCCGTCGGATCGCATGACACGGCATCCGCTGTCGTCGCGGTTCCGGCAACGAGCGACGACTTCGCGTACATCTCCTGTGGCACCTGGGGGCTCGTGGGCATCGAACTCAACTCCCCCGTGCTCACCGAAGCAAGCCTCGCCGCCAATTTCACCAACGAGAGCGGCGTCGATGGGCGGGTGCGCTACCTGCACAACGTCATGGGCCTGTGGTTGCTGAGCGAATGCGTGCGCGAATGGCAGAAGGATGACGCCAGCGTTGACCTTCTTGACCTGCTCGCTGCGGCATCCGCTCTCACCACGGCAGTGCCGATCTTTGACGCGAACGATGCCCGCTTTCTCGCCCCTGACGGCATGCCCGAGCGCATAGCCGCCTGGTGCACCGAGCACGACCTGCCCACGCCGCAGTCGCGCGTGGAGTTTGTGCGCAGCATCATTGAAAGCCTCAGCGTTGCTTTCGTGGATGCTGTACGCACGGCCTCAGAACTCTCCGGAAAGTCGGTGTCGGTCATCCATATCGTCGGCGGCGGCTCGCAGAACGAGTTGCTCTGCCAGCTGATCGCGGACCGCAGCGGAATGCCGGTGCTCGCCGGCCCCGTGGAGGCCACGGCCATCGGCAACGTGCTCGTTCAGGCGCGCGCCCAGGGGTTCGTCGAGGGTTCGCTCGAGAGCTTGCGCAGCCTCGTAGCTGCCGCGTTTTCGCCGAAGCAGTACCTGCCGCGTTCGCGCTAGCCCGCTGCACGCGGTGCACGCCGGAGTTACCCGCGGCATGCACCGCGCACTCGCGTGCGCTTAACGCAACAGCGCCGGCCTCCGATTCCTCGGTGGCCAGCGCTGTGTCGTTTAACCCGCGTTCGCTCTCGCGACCCGGGCTAGTACTGGCTAGCCCTCGTCAAGCATCGGGTACGTGAGCCCGATCTGGCGACGAATCTCATCGAGCGTGTGCATGATCTCGATGCTCTCGCTCGGCGAGAGGATGTCGTTGGTGAGCTCGCCAGCGGCAACGAGGCGCTCGAGTTCGGCGGCCTGAAACTGCATGCCGCGACCCGTGGTGCTGCCGTCGAACTCTTCGACGAGGTTGCCCTCGCCGTCGAAGCGAGTGAAGGTCGTGGGGGCGTAGAAGGTCTCATCGATTTCGATGCGGCCTTCGGTGCCCACAATGACGGCGCGCGTGGGGCCGCGCAGGTCGAGGGTGGTCTGCAGCACTGCTTGAGCTTCGGTGCCGTAGCTGAAGATCATCGAGGTCTGGCGGTCGACATCCGTACCGGTCTTGGTAGCCACGGCCACGAGGCTTGAGGGTGCGCCCAGAATGTCGTACGCGAACGACACGGGGTAGATGCCGAGGTCGAGCAGCGCGCCACCTCCCAAGAGCGGGTTGTTGATGCGGTGCAGCGGATCGCTGGGCAGGTTCTGGTTGTGGTCCGCGATCACGCTGCGAATCGTTCCGAGCGCGCCCTCGGCGATGAGCTCACGGATGCGCACCATGTGCGGCAGGTAGCGGGTCCACATGGCTTCCAACACAACAAGCTTCTGTTCGTTTGCCCGGGCCACGACGTTCTCGGCCTGCGCCGCGTTCATCGTGAAGACCTTCTCTACGAGCACGTGCTTGCCGGCGTTGAGCGCGAGCAGCGCGTGCTCTTCGTGGAAGGGGTGGGGAGTCGCAACGTAGATGGCGTCGACGTTGGGGTCAGCAACGAGGTCTTCGTAGCTGCCGTGAGCGGTCGGGATGCCGTATTCGGCAGCGAACTTGTCTGCCGATTCTTGAGTGCGTGATCCGACCGCGACGACCTTGTGGCCGTGCTCGTTCAGGTCACTGGTTTGAAGGGTAGCGATCCATCCGGTGCCCAGAATTCCCCATGCCACTTGCTTCGTCATGCCATCTCCTTTGTTGCGCACGAAAACATACAGCGCCAATGTAGCAGGGGCCTATTTCACTTTGTCTTACATTCTGTTAGATTGTCTGACAATCCCCGTCAGCGCAGAAGGAGCAACCATGATCGAGAACGCCGCCGTGCTTCCCGAAACCGTTGCCCAAAAACTTCGTGCCGACATCATTGCTCAGCGCGATGCCCCCGGCTCTGCCATCACCGAGTCGGCCGTCGCCCTCCGCTTCGGCGTCGCCCGCCCCACCGCGCGCATCGCGATCGATCGCCTGGTTGCCGACGGCATCCTGCGCCGCGAAGCGCACCGCGCCGCGCGCGTGCCCGAGCTCAGCTATGACGACGTGCTCGACCTCTTCGACACTCGTGCTGTGGTCGAGACGGCAGCGATGGTGGCGCTAGCCGAAGCCGGCGCGATACCGGCGGCGGCGCTGGCAGCTCACCGCGCGCTCACCGCCACCGAAGATTTCGCGCACCACGACATCCAATTTCACCGCGCGCTCGTCGCCGGTCAGCCCAGCCCCCGCCTCACCCGCCTGCACGAACTGCTCATGGGCGAAGTCGAGTTGTGCATTGGGCAGGTTCAATCCGCCCAACTCATCACCGCCCACGAGGTGGCCGAACAACACCAGGGCATCCTCGATGCCATCACCGCCGGGGATGTCGCAACGGCAGAACGCCTTACCCGCGACCACATTCTGGGGGCGCGCGATCGCCTCCTCACCCACCTCGACACCGACACCAACCTCGACACCAACAACTAAGGCAGACCATGGTTAAGCGTCAATTTCCGAACCCCGTAGAGCTCGCGAAGCTCATGAAGTTCAAGGCACCCGAGCTCAACGGCAAGAAGCGTCGCCTCGACAGCGCGCTCACGATCTACGACCTCAAAGCCATCGCCAAGCGCCGCACCCCCAAGGCCGCCTACGACTACACGGATGGCTCGGCCGAAGGCGAAATCTCGCTGAGCCGTGCGCGCCAGGCCTTCGAAGACATCGAGTTTCACCCGTCGATCCTTCGTGACGCCTCGAACGTCTCGACCACGACCCAGATTCTCGGTGGCACCTCCGCGATGCCCTTCGGTATTGCGCCAACGGGATTCACGCGCCTCATGCAAACCGAAGGCGAGATTGCTGGCGCGGGCGCAGCAGCGGCAGCGGGCATTCCGTTCACCCTCTCGACGCTCGGCACGACATCCATTGAAGATGTGAAGGCCGCGAACCCGAACGGTCGCAACTGGTTCCAGCTGTACGTCATGCGCGAGCGCGAAATCTCGTACGGACTCGTCGAACGTGCGGCTGCTGCCGGCTACGACACCCTCATGTTCACCGTCGACACCCCCATCGCCGGCGCCCGTCTTCGGGACACTCGCAACGGATTCTCGATCCCGCCGCAGCTAACGCTCGGCACGATCGCTAATGCGATCCCCCGCCCGTGGTGGTGGTTCGACTTCCTCACGACTCCCCCGCTGGAGTTTGCCTCGCTCTCCTCGACCGGCGGCCGCACCGTCGGCGAATTGCTCAATTCGGCGATGGATCCGTCGATCAACTACGAGGACCTCAAGGTCATCCGCGCCATGTGGCCGGGCAAGATCGTCATCAAGGGAGTGCAAAACCTTGAAGATTCGAAGCGCCTTGCTGACCTCGGCGTTGACGGCATCCTGCTCTCGAACCACGGTGGCCGCCAGCTCGACCGTGCGCCCATCCCCTTCCACCTGCTGCCCGAGGTCGCCCGCGAGGTCGGCAACGACGTCGAAGTGATGGTCGACACCGGCATCATGAACGGTGCGGATGTCGTGGCTTCGATGGCGCTCGGTGCTAGGTTCACCCTCATCGGCCGGGCCTACCTCTATGGCCTCATGGCCGGAGGCCGCGAAGGCGTCGATCGCACGATCGAGATTCTCTCCAGCCAAATCGTGCGCACCATGAAACTGCTGGAAGTCACCAGCATCGAAGAGCTCGAGCCCAAGCACGTCACCCAGCTGCAGCGCTTGGCTCCCCGAGCCGTCGCGCCGAGTGCTGCCGCCGCGGTTCCGGCTAAGCGCGCTGCCCCTCGCACGGCTGCGGCCACGAAGGCCACACCAGCGACAAAGAAAGCCACTCCGGCGAAAGCCACGATCGCAAGCACGACTCGCACAGGATCCGCGAAAGCCGCACCGAAGAAGCCCGCGGCCAAGAAGCCTGCTGCCAAATAATTAGGCCACTCGCGCCGCAGGTTGTGGTGGGTTGCCGCGCGAGTTCTCTGTCCCCGCCGGGTCTAGCTTCTGACGTTCGTCAGCTAGCACCCGGCGGGGCATAGGGTTGAACACCGTGACTCAACCTTCTCTCGCAACTCCGCCGCCTGTGTGGCGCGCACCCGGGATGCCCGCGCTGCTGGTGTTGACGGCGGCAGGGTTCGGCGGGTTCGTTGTTCTCATTCCTGTCGCTCCGTTGTGGGCGATCCAGGGCGGAGCAACCGAAGCCGGCTCGGGTTGGGTCAACGGAATCCTCCTGCTCGTTACCGTGATGACGCAGCCCTTCGTGCCTCGCCTTCTGGCGCGATTGGGCACAGGGCGAGTGCTGGCTGCGGGGCTCGCGCTGCTCGGAGTTCCGCCACTGCTGCTGCTTGTCTCTGATCAGCTGGCGTGGATTCTCGCGATTTCAGCGGTGCGCGGGGTCGGCTTCGGCATCCTCACTGTCACAGGGTCGACCGTGGTGGCGAACCTCGTCGATCGCACCCAGCATGGCGCCGCGGTCGGCATCTACGGTGCCTCAATCGCGATTCCGCAGATTCTGCTCGTGCCAGCCGCGACGCTCCTTGCCGACACCGTTGGCTTCTGGTCCGTCTTCGCTCTCGGCGCGCTCCCCCTTCTCGGTATCAGCTCGGCACCCCGGCTGGCCCGTATTTTGCGCGAGCAAGCAGCCGAGCGCGAACCCCTACCAGCCACCGGTGCGACGCCAATCGCTCCCCCACCCGGCGGCAAATCTGCCAGATGGATGCTCGCCGTCACGCTCCTGCGCCCCATGATGCTGCTGAGCGGCGTCACCCTTGCCGGCGGCGCCTTGATCACCTTTGCGCCACAAATGAGCTCCTCAGCAGCGGCAACCGCAGGCTCTCTCGCTCTGCTCACCCTGAGCGCCGCTGTCACCCGGTGGGCCATTGGCGGGCTCTCTGACCGTTTCGGCGCCAACCGCTTCCTGTGGCCCCTCGTCATCATCGCGGTCGCGGGCCTGCTCGCGATTGCCGCAGCCGTGCAGAATCCGGCCGCCACCGGCATCCTGTTGTTCCTCGTCGGTATGACCCTCGTCGGTATTGCCTACGGCGGGCTGCAAAACCTCACCCTCGTGATCTCGCTCGCCGCCGTGCAACGCAAGCAGTACGGCACCGCTAGCGCCGTTTGGAACATCGGCTTCGATCTCGGAACAGCGCTCGGCTCCGTGCTCATCGGAACCCTCGCGACCGCATTCGGCTTCCCGCCCGCCATCTTGGTAGCCGCCGCAATCTCCCTACTCACGCTGCCACTCGCATTCAGGCGCGGGCCGAAGGTCACCGCCTAGCTAAAGCGCGAGGCACCATCAGCAATGCTCGAAGGTGTACTCGGCTGAGCCGGGCGACGTGAGATCGCGATCCCGCAGCATCGTGATGGGCGGTGTCGCGGCATCCGCACACACCTCGCTGAACGGGCGTCGCAGCTCATCGGTGTACTCGATGTCGATAACGGCATCACCATAAAAGCCGGTAAAGTCGCCGCACTCTGAGTACTGGTCGCACTCCTCCGCGATCGCGAAGTCGAACCCGATGGCGGATGCCTCCTCCCCCAGCAGCTCGGCCGAATTCTTCTGGGCTACCGCGAGTCCGCTGCTGTGGCCGAGCTGCACGAACAGCGTGGCCATTGCTACCGCCTGCTCGCGCTCAAGAACCCCGTCGGAGCGCGTGTAGCTGTCGAGGTTATCGAACTCGACTGCTGCGAAACCCTTACCTGCGCAGCCCTCAATCAGCGGCGCCATCCGCGCGGCGATAGCGTCGCGATTGCTGGCGGTACGGATGTCGAGCAGCGTTTCATCCGGCCAGTTCGCATCGATTACCGGGTCGCCTTCGGCATCGCGCAGCAGCAGCTCGCTCGGCCACGACTCCCCCGGTTGCGACTGGAACCCGTTGAGGTAACAAATGGAATAGGCGCCGGCGAGCGGTTCTTCGCTGGCGTCGCGCACGACGACGGTGACGGCAGCGTCGGGCTCGTACGCTCCGCCGAGCTGGTAATCCGCGATGGCGCCCGCGGCGAAAAGGCCCGGCGAGGCGATAGCGGCGGGAGGGGCGCTGGGCTCAGTTGTTAGCGGAGCTGAGGCCGAGCATCCGGCCAGCACGACGAGCACGGCCGTGACACAGAGCGCAGGCAGCAAGGATCGCCGCGCGCGCACTGTCATGCCATCGAGCTTAGGCCGCTCCGGTGCGACGCGAGATGTACGTCGCACGCATGTGGGAGCGGTGAGGTGGCAACTCTGCCCGAATGAGCGCGAAGCTCGAAACGATTGCCAGCAGAGCAGAAAGACCCAACACCAGGGTCGGAAGCGGCGGGATGCCCGCGGCTACGTCAAGCCCGGTGCCGGCCACGATCAGCCAGACGGCGGCTGCCGCAGCGGCGGTAAGGCTCGCCAGAAGAACCACTACCCACCCGAATACTTTCCTGTTCATAATTGCCCCCGTGCTTTCAGCTCTGCCTGGTTAATGCGACTGTGTAGCGTGAGCGAAAGCCTGAGGCTTTCTCTCTACTTGAACGCTAGACCCCAAATGGGGGCCAATCTAGTCGTCATTAAGGCGGACTAGCTTGTGTCGCTCTAGGCGAGACGAAGCAGTCGAGCGCGCAACTCCTTAGGCGTCGATTCGGGCATTGCTGAGGAGAGTTCGCTGCGCCGGGGAAGCGCGCCTCCCTCAGAAACGATCGTGATGGCGCGAGCCAAGCTTCCCCGCCCCACGTGCACCAGGGCGTTGTCGTCGGCGTGCATCTCGAGCAAGAGGGCGACTTCGCGGGAGGCGTTGCGGGCGGTGGGCAGCCAGGGCAGCGACACTTTCCACGCGGTGAAGAAAATCAGCACGATGTCATGACGCAATCGCACATGGGCGCGTTCGTGTTCGATCACCGCCTGGAGTTCTTCTTCGTCGAGCAACTGCAGCAGACCGGCGCTCAACACGGTGATGGAGGTGAGCGCACCCGGGAGGCAGTACGCGACCGGGGCCGGAGTGTCGATGAGGCGCGTACCAGGGCGGCCAGCAATTGGTTCGCTCAAGAGGGTGATGAGTTGTGAGTGGCGGGCTCGCTCACGCTCCGCGTAGACGACGGTGACGAGGAGATTGAGCAGCAGGTGCGCGGTGAGGAAGAGAGCTCCCGAGAGTGCCAGTAGCGACCACACCGACGAACCTTCGGGGAGTTCGTTGTGGGTGACGAAGCGCCACATGCCGGTTGCGGCATCCGGAAGATCGGTGGCGAAGGTGGCCGCACCGAGCAGCACGAGAGAACCAATCATGCTGAAGCCACCGATGAGGGCCACAAGTTGCCACACCAGCAGTCCGAGTGCGGGGCGACGGTAGGCCCACCGCGCACCGGGAAGGATCACCGGCACAGGCCAAGCCAAGAGGATGGCGATGACTCCGAGCGTGATCGCCGCGGCTACCACCGTTAGCGCCCGGCGAGAATACGGCGGAGGGTCTCAGCTTCTTCGTTGGAGACTTGCCCGACGAAACGCTCAAGAACAGCGGTGCGATCGTTGGCCCCGCCCAAGACTTCGTGCATGAGGTCGGCCATATGTTCAGCACGAACCGATGCTGCGCGGTAACGGTGCGGGCGCACATCTCGCTCGCGCACTACATAACTCTTCTTTTCAAGGCGAGAAAGTACCGTGAGAATAGTGGTGGCGGCGAGTTCGCGGCCCGACGATTCAGGGGACGCCAAAGCGGCCTGCAAATCGTAGGCTGAGAGACTTTCGGCGCTCGCCCACAGCAGGTCCATGACACTGCGTTCGAGTTCACCAAGCGAATTCATAAACGAATTCTACCCTAAGTAGAAATAACTTCTACGAGGGTGTAGAAATGTTATACAGCACTTACCCAGCTAAAACATTGGCTGCTGTTACGAGGGCAATCGTCACAATTAGAGAGGCCAGGAGTGGACCCCCTAGAGATCGCCAGATGGCAATTCGGAATTACTACCGTTTACCACTTCATCATGGTTCCGCTTACGTTGGGTCTCGGCCCTATCGTTGCGCTCATGCAAACCCAGTGGGTGCGCACCGGCGACGAAAAGTGGCTGCGCATGACCAAGTTCTGGGGCAAGTTGTACCTCATCAACTTCATCATGGGTGTGGCCACGGGCCTCGTTCAGGAGTTCCAGTTCGGCATGGCGTGGAGCGAGTATTCCCGTTACGTTGGTGACGTCTTCGGCGCACCGCTCGCGATGGAAGGCCTGCTCGCTTTCTTCTTCGAGTCCGTCTTCCTTGGCCTCTGGATCTTCGGCTGGAGCCGTCTCCCCAAGAAGCTTCACCTTGCAACCCTCTGGATCGCTGTTGCCGGTTCGATCGTTTCCGCCTTCTTCATCATCGTGGCGAACTCGTGGATGCAGCACCCGGTTGGTGTTGAACTCATCGATGGCCGCCCCGTCATGACCGACATTTGGGCCGTGCTCACCAACAACACCGCCCTCTCCGCTTTCTCTCACACGGTCACCGGCGCTATCGCCGTCGGTGCTGGCTTCGTCGTCGGCATCTCCTGGTACCAGCTCTGGCAGCGCCGTCGCGACGGAATCGACACGGTGGATGCCACGGGTCGTGTCGTCGTCGGCGAAAACCTCAGCATCCCCGGCCGCGACCGCAAGGACCACAGCGTCTGGATCAAGAGCATCCGCATCGGTGCCGTCATCGCGATCCTCGGGTTCGGTGCGCTCTCCATTACCGGCGACCTTCAGGCCAAGCTCATGTTTGAACAGCAGCCCCTGAAGATGGCAGCCGCTGAAGCCGCGTGCCACGACGGCACGAGCTTCTCAGTGCTTTCGATTGGTCCGCTCGGAGGCCAAGACTGTGAAGATGTCGTGGGCATTATTGAAATTCCGGGGTTGCTCTCGTTTCTCGCTCACGGCGATTTCGATACCGAAATTCAGGGTGTGAACACCCTCATCCCGCAGTACCAAGAGTTGTACGGCACCAACCTCCCCGATGACCCGCTGTATGGCGAGCGTGCCGGCCAGGAGATCGACTACCTCCCTCTCATGGAAGTCACCTACTGGGGCTTCCGCCTCATGATCGGCTTCGGGATGCTCGCGGCAGGGTTTGCAGCCCTTACGCTCTGGATCGTTCGCAAGGGCACCGTGCCGCAGTCGAAGTTCCTCATGGGAACAGCGCTGCTCAGCATCGCAGCCCCCTTCGGCGCCAACATCGCCGGCTGGGTCTTCACCGAGATGGGCCGCCAACCTTTCGTGGTCGTGCCCAACCCGACGCCCGGTGGCATTGACGGTGTCTACATGTTCACCGCCGCCGCCGTCTCCCCCGGCGTCAGCGGCGAAGAGATCATCTTCTCGCTCGCCGCGCTTGCTCTCGTCTATGCCTTCCTGATGGTCTTCGAGATCAAGCTGCTGGTCAAGTACGTACGCGGTGGCGTTGCCTCGGCAATGCCTCAGCTCGGGCATCCAGAAGACGACGGCAGCGACCCTGACGATCCCAACAAACCAGACAAGCGCGACGACGTTCTCGCGTTCGCCTACTAAGCAGAAGGGCAGCTACTCATGGATCTTCCTACACTCTGGTTTATCGCGATCGCCGCTTTGTGGATCGGCTACCTCCTTCTCGAAGGCTTCGACCTCGGTGTCGGCATGCTGTTGCTCTTCAGCACCCGCAAAGACCGCGAACGTCGCCTCATGCTCAATGCCATCGGCCCGGTCTGGGACGGCAACGAGGTCTGGCTCATCACGGCCGGAGCCGCCACCTTCGCAGCATTCCCGTTTTGGTATGCATCACTCTTCTCGGCGCTCTACATCCCGCTGACGATTGTGCTCGTGAGCCTCATCTTCCGCGCGGTTGCTATTGAATACCGCGGTAAGGGCTCCACCGACAAGTGGCGCATGTGGTGGGATCGCGCTCTCGGGCTCGGCTCGCTCGGTTCCGCTTTCGGTATCGGTGCGGCGCTCGCGCTAACCACCACCGGCCTCCCGATCGACGCGAACGGTGACCGCGTTGGCGGTGCTTTCGCGTGGTTCACTCCGTACGCCGTGCTCGGTGGCCTTGCCGTTGTCGGTTTCGCTCTCGTGCACGCCTCCGTCTTCCTCGGCCTCAAGACCGACGGCGACGTGCGCGTTCGTGCCCGCAACTTCGTCGTGCGCTGGAGCCCCGTTGCTCTGCTGCCGATCGTGGCCTGGGTACTCATCATTCAGTTCCAGAACGGCACCCTCATTACGTGGTTGCTCGTTGTGGTCGCGGTGATCGCGGTCGTCTTCGGTTGGATCAGTGCGCGAGCCGGGCGTGAAGGCTGGGCCTTTGTGGGCATCGCAGCGTTCTTGGTCGCGGGAGCGTCATCCATCTTCGCCGCGGTCTACCCCGTAGTGCTGCCGTCGACGATCGACCCCGCGTTCAACCTGACGATCTCCAACGCGGCGAGTGGCGAATACACCCTCGGCGTGATGAGTGTCGTGACCGCCTTTGGACTGCCGCTGGTCTTCATCTACCAAGGCTGGACGTACTGGGTGTTCCGCAACCGTCTGAGCGAGCACCACCTCCCCGAGGCTCACATTGTAAAGCCCGCGGTTGCCCCCGCTTCTTCAGCTAGCTAGGGCACGATGGAGGGCATGAGAGCCAAACTCCACGAACGACTCGCAGCAGGCTTCGGCCCGGGCGGTGTGCACACACTGTTCGGGCTGGGGCTACTGTCGTCCCTCAAGGGATTGGCCCTCGTGCTCATGGCCGAGGCCGTCGCTCGCGGCGTCGTCGGCGTTATTGAAGCGGATGCCACAGCCTGGCAGTTCGCGATCGTGCTGGGTGTCGCCGCCGGCCTTCTCCGCGCGGCTACTGCCTGGGCTACTGAAAGTTTCGCGACCCGCGCCGCGTTAGGCGCCAAGGAGTCTCTGCGCCACGAACTCGCGGAGCGAGTACTCACCGGTTCCGATGCTCGCCCGGGCGCAAGCACCGCGATTGCCACGGTGGGGCTCGATGAGCTCGACAACTACTTCCGCGTGGTGCTGCCGGCGATCGTCACGACCGCAACGGTTCCGCTGCTGATTGGCGCGCGCATCCTCTCGGTGGACTGGGTGAGTGCGCTCATCATTGTGCTGACCGTGCCGCTCGTGCCGGTATTCATGATTCTTGTGGGCGGGCACACGCGCGAGCGAGCCGATGCCGCCAGCGCCAGCCTCGAACGTCTCTCCGACCATTTGGTCGAGTTGGCCCGCGGTCTGCCCGTGCTTGTCGGGCTAGGTCGAGTTGGCGAGCAGTCGAAAGCGTTGCGCGCGATTTCTGTCGAGAACCGCACGAAGACGATGGAAACCTTGCGCACCGCCTTCCTCTCCGCGCTCGTTCTGGAACTCATCGCGACCATTTCGGTTGCGGTCGTCGCCGTTTTCGTCGGCGTTCGACTCGTGGATGGTCAGCTCTCCCTCACCGTCGGCCTCATCGCTCTCGTGCTCGCGCCCGAGTGTTTCGCACCCTTCCGCGAGTTGGGTGCCGCGTTCCACTCCTCCGAGAATGGACTCACCGCTCTGCGCCGCGCCCGCGCGATCATCGATGCGCCGCGCGCTCGGGAGCACCGCCAAAGTGCTGGTGGTTTCCGGGTCGTGAACCTCACGATCGCGTATGAGGGTCGTGCCGTTCCCGCGGTCGACGAGCTCAGCTTTCGCGCCGCCCCCGGCACCATCACCGCTCTGGACGGACCAAGCGGCAGCGGAAAATCCAGTGTTCTCGAGGTGCTCGCGGGCAATCGCGAGCCCAGCGGCGGCAGTGTGTGGGGCATCGACGTTTCCCGCGTGGCGTGGGTTCCGCAGCATCCGCACACCGTTGCTGACACCGTGCTCGACGAACTTCGCCTGTACAGCAGCGACGAGAAAGCGATCAAGTCGGTGCTGCTCGACCTCGGCCTCACCGGTGTCGCGGATGCCGACCCTCGCCAGGTAAGCCCCGGCGAGTTGCGCCGCATTGCCGTCGCGCGCGGACTGCTGCGCGTCGAAGCGGGCGCCACCCTGTTGCTACTCGATGAGCCGACCGCACACTTGGATCCGGCATCCGCTGCGCGTGTGGAAGCAGCGCTTGCTGAGCTTCGTGGTCGTCCCGTGACAGTGCTCGTTGCTTCGCACGAGTCGGGAATCGCCGCGTTGGCCGACCAGGTTGTGGAGGTGGGCGCTTCGGGCGGAACCCGCGCTGTTGAAGCTCGCGTTGATCCATTGACCGTGGGCGGCGACGTGGATGCTGACGCTCTCGACGCGCCCCGCACCACCCGCGCGACTCTCGCCAGCCTGCTCGAGTTTGTGCGCCCCACCCTCGGAACCCTCGTCGGAGCGATCGCTCTCGGCACGGGCGCGAGCCTCTTCGCTCTCTCCCTCACCGCCCTCTCGGGCTGGTTGATTGTACGGGCCAGCGAGCAGCCGCCGATCATGTTCTTGCTCGTCGCCATTGTGGGCGTGCGGTTCTTCGGAATCGGTCGTGCGGCACTGCGCTACGCCGAACGCCTCGCCACCCACCGCGCTGTGCTCGGCTCGGTGATTGAGCTGCGGGTTGCCCTCTGGAACGGTCTGGGTGCTCTCGCTCTGGGCTCGCGTGCTCTCGCGAATGGCGGGGTCGCGCTCGACTATCTCGTTGCTGCATCCGACCGGGTTCGCGATCTCGTTCCCCGCGTGGTGCTGCCTCCCGCTGTTGCTCTCGGCACCTCGCTCGCCGCCCTCATCGCCGTCGGGCTGCTGCACGCTCCCGCTGTTCCCGTGCTGCTCGCGGGTCTCGCCGTCGGGCTTGTGGCGGCGCCCATCATCGCCGTGATCGTGGACCGCTCGGCCGCCAACGGCATCGCCGAGGTGCAATCCCGCGTCGTGCGCGCCTTCGCCGCCATGACCGGTGCTGCCACCGACTTGCGCGCCAACGGTGTTGGTGGGCGGATGCTCGCCCGCCTCGATCGCATCGACGCCGAAGCCGGCGCGCTCTCCCGCCGCAGCGCCCGCGCCCTCGGAATCGGCAACGCCGTCGTCGTACTCGCCTGCTCGGTGACCGCCGTCGCGATGCTGCCCGTCGCCGCGCCCGCCGTCATCGCCGGCACCCTCCCCATCGGAATCGTCGCCGTGCTCGTGCTCATCCCCATCGGGCTCGTTGACTCGCTCATCGCCTTCGTCGACTCCGTGCAGCAGTGGCCGGCGCTCAGCGCCGCGCTGGCGAAGGTGCGCGGGGTTACCGCAGGGGTTGAGCGTGCGGATGGTGCTGGCGGTGGCGTTTCAGGCCGAGCTTCGGCAGACGACGCTGCGGCACGTAGCGCGGCGGGAAAGCGCCGCGGCAACCGCGCGCAGGCCGGAGCCGCGAGCGCAGACCAGCCCCTCGGTGACGTGACCGTTCTCGAACTGAGCGAGCTCGGCATCCGCTGGCCTTCGAGCCCGACGCTGGCGTTCTCGGGCGCGACCGCTCGGGTGGAGCGCGGCGAGTGGCTTGTCGTGGAGGGTCCATCGGGCGCGGGTAAGTCGACGCTGTTAGCGGCGCTGCTCGGGTATCTTCCGGCGGCCGCGGGTTCGTGGAGCCTCAACGGGGTGGATGCCCGAGAGCTCTCGCCCGAGCGACTGCGCGTGGCGGTGACGTGGTGCCCGCAGGAGTCGCACCTCTTCGATTCGACGATTCGCGCGAACCTGCTGTTGGGTCGTGCGCACGACGACCAGCCGACCGAGCAGGAGCTCGTTGCGGTGCTGCGCCAAGTGGGTCTTGGCCCGCTCTTCGATTCGCTCGACCGCGGCCTCGACACTCGCGTCGGCTCGGCGGGCGAAAGCCTGTCGGGCGGCGAGCGTCAGCGCCTGGCTGTTGCGCGCACGCTGCTAACCCGGGCGGATGTCGTGCTGCTCGACGAACCGACCGCCCACTTGGATGCCGCGAGCGCCGAGCAACTCATCACCGACCTGCGCACGGCTCTCGCCGACAAGATCGTGGTGCTCGTTAGCCATCACGACGATGAGCGTCGCGACGACGACGTGAGCTTGAGGCTCGGGGCGCGCGAGCAGGTTCCTTCGCTGTAACCTCGAGTGAGAACGAGTCACATTTCGGGGTGGCTCGAGGGAATGGGGACCACTGATGACAGCGACTCCAGAAGAACGCCTTGACAGCGCTCCGACCCCGGTGGGCTCTCGCCCACACCGACGCATCAAGGACATGGCCGCCTTTCTGGGCTGCGTTGCGGTCGCTGTTGCTCTCGGCAGCGTGTTCGTAGTCGCGGCAAGTCCCTACTACGGCTCGACTGCCCTGCGAATGCTGCACACCCTGGCTCAAGCGAGTGCGGTGGGTCTCCCGGTAGCGGCACTGTTCGGGGTGCCGGCATGGTTGTGGCTGAGCGCGAGGGTTCCCGCTCGACCGCTCCTGATCGCTCTACTTATCGCGGTGAGCCCTCTCGTCGGGATCGTGCCGGGCGTTGTCGTCCTCACAGCGGGACTGACCGTCCACGCAGACCCTCCCGTATTCCTAGGCCTGGGCATGATCGCTGGCGGGGCGTGGAGCGCCCCCATCGCTACCGCGCTGTATTACTTGGTTTTGGGCAAGCGACCGCTCATTGCAATCGCATTGGGTGGTGTCGTGGTTGTTCTCGCCCTCCTCGGCTGGGTGAGCATCTGGGGCAGCGCTGGCTAGTTACCGAACAGGTCGCTAGCGACGGTCTTGTACACCGACTCCGGGTTCGAGGGGTGGTAGATGCCGGCGAGCACATCGCGTTGTAGGCGCGAGAGTTCGCTCGTGCTGCGGAAGGCTCCTCCCCCGGCTGAACGCATCACCTGGTCGACGACGTGGCGTGCGGTTTCGATGCTGCGGTGCTTCACACCGGTCAGTTTGCGGAACCAGCCAGCCCCGTGATCCACGAGCCCATCAACGTCATCGACGATGTTGTGCAGTTGGGGTTCGATCGCATCGAGCGCAAGGGCGGCATCCGCCATGCGCCAGCGCAGATCTGGATGCTCGGAGTACGCCTCTCCGCTCATGGCCGAGCTGCGCTGCTGCAGCGCTTCGACACCGAGTTCGAGGGCGCGGTCGGCGAGCCCCGCATAGACGGACGCGATGAGCGGCAAGAAGTTGGCGAAGACAGCGAAGATGAACGGATCGGCGTTGGGGCCGACGGGCAGCACGCGGGCGACCCGGTTCGCGGGAACGAAGGCGCCATCCAGCACCGTCGTGTGGCTTTGGGTGGCGCGCATGCCGAGGGTGTCCCAGTCGCCGAGCGAACGCCAGCCGGGCTCGTCGCGAGAGATGAAACCATGCACGAGGGTTTCGGTGCCATCGACGGCGGTGTGCTTGCCGAAGAGGCCCAACTGGGTCCACGCCGGAGACAGTGAGGTGAAGATCTTGGTGCCCGTGAACGCGTAACCGCCCTCGACAGTTTCGGCGGTGGTGAGCGAGTCCCACATGACGAGATCGTTGCCGGGTTCGCTCAAGCCGAAGGCGAAGACTTCGCCAGCTTCGGCATCCGCCAACAACCAGTCGAGGCTCGAGTCGCCGCGCTCGCGCAGAGCCCAGGCGACGCCGATCCAGACGAGGTGCATGTTGATGGCGAGCGCCGTGGCCGGAGCGTACGCGGCAAGCAGGCGCTGGTCATCCGACAGCTCACGCAGACTGCGCGGCTTGAGGTAGCCGACGGCACGCAACTCTTGCAGGTCTTCGGTGAAGAAGATGTTCTCGCGGTCATAGCGTTCGGCGCGCGAGCGGATGCGGTTGAGCAGTGCTGGGGTGAGTACCGTCATGGGTTCACGCTACCGCGCCGCGCTTCGTGCTATCTCTGCGACCCACTCGTTGAGCGTAGCCAGAGCTTCTTCGAGACTCGCCTTGATCGCGGCTTGATCGGCCGGCTTCTGCCATCCTTCTACCCAACTTTCCCATGTCGTGATTTCGGGCGGCCACCTACGAGGCGTGAGCCCGAGTTTCTCCGCTTCAGCCGCGCGCGCTCCAAAAACATCCTCGGCGGCGGCCTTCACCGTGAAGAGTTCGCTACCGGTGGGAAAGAAGGCGTCACGCAGCAAAAGCAAGTCGACCACGTCGCGAACCCGGTCGTTGAAGAACGGTTTGCCGCCGTCTTCTGGGGTTGGGTCATCGGGATCGGTGCAGGCGTGGAGTTTCTGCGCGACCTGGTAGGCCATAGTTATTCCCGCAATCTCGTCGGGAATACCTAGACCCAAAGCGCTGAGGTCGGGAGCCGTAAAGCGCTCGTCACCCTCCCCAATCTTGCCCTCGGAAAATGACACTTCGACTTTGATTTTGCGGAACACCTGTCCACGAATCTTGAGTTGGATGTGAAACCGTCGCGGCTTTTTCGTCGTGCGTGCATTCTCAACTGTCTCGATCTCAGTGCGCGCCAACTCGAATGGCTCCCACGGCTCCGCAAGGGTTGTATCGAGTGCGGACTCAAAGTCCGCTATCGCACCCCGGTAGACAGTGTCCACGTCTTTCGTCGCACGCGCGCCAATTTCAAGACGATGTTCGAGATAGGCGCCACCTTTGACCAGAAACTCTGGGCGACCATCGGCGCCCAGAGCTCTTTGCAGCACCGCCATCACGATCACGGAACCGGCGAGCCAGCCAAGACGGTCAACCGCCTGATCGGTCTTTTTCGCCGCCGCATTAAGAAACGAATTGAGAGCCGCGGTGTTCTTGGGCGGAGCGTCGCGCGGCGGGAGCCCTTCGAAGATGCCGGTCACAGGTTACTCTCTAGCTCGATCATCTCTCCCGCGGTCAGCTGCCCTCGCGCACGTGCGGCTTCGATTGCCTGATGCAGAAGATGCCTGGGAACCTTTGTCTCAATTCCTTGTTCGATCGCCGTGAGCACCGTGACGACGGGGATCCCCTCCCACCAGCTTCGTTCGCGTGGTGAAAGGTGGTCGCTATGGAGTTGCACGCCGGCAATGTTGCGGCGCACTCGCGTCTTCCCGATGTTGACGTGGATGATGTCGGGATTGATGTCGCAGAGGTCGTGCACCAGCAAGGCCGTGTCGTGCGACAGGATCGCGTCGGGCGCACCGGTGGCGAGCACAGCACGCATGTAGTCATCGCGTTCAGTGTGAGGCAGCTCAGGGAACCGGTAGAGCCCGTGCGAGACGCGTTCTAGCTTTTCTCGTGATGCCAACTTGGCCAGCTCCACAGCCGAGAAACCCAACTCTCGTGCATCCTGAGTGGTCACGAATCCGTACTGCGTTGTAGCGATTGGCCAGAGCTCTGTTCGCAAGGTCATGGTTCCTCCGTGCCAAAACTATACCAAAATTAGTATAGTTTTGACACTGCGCATCATCTGGCCTTTAGCCATCTAGTGGGTGATGCGGGTCTTGCAGGCTCGTCCCATAGCTACGCCTCAATAACCGAGAGCACGTTGCCAGCGGGATCCTTGAACCACGCGATCTCCGGCCCGTGCCCGCGCATGATGCCCTTCGCGTCAGTGCCGAGCTCCCCCATGAGGTCGCCGTCGCTATAGATCTTGGTGACCACGCCACGCTCGTTGAGCGCATCGACGGCAGCTTCGACATCCTCCACCGCAAAGTTCAGGATGGTGAAGCTCGCTGGCTCGTGGTTCTCTTTCGGGTAAATCGTGACCTCGGCGCCGCCGGGCAGCGTGAGGCGCAGCGTGCCCATCCCGCCATCCGCAACCGTGAGGCCGAGGCTGTCACGGTAGAAGGCCGCAGCGGCATCAAGATCGTTGACGCTGAATCCAGAGAATGCGTTCTTCGGAGCAAACATCGTGCACCATCCTTGTCGCAGCTAGCGCGCACCGATGGGGCGCTGGGGCTAGCGTGCGTTCACAGTCCACACCCGCTGCGAGTCACGCGCAACCCTCGATCGGCGCCCAGCGGCCCCGAACGGCAACGACCGCTTAAACCCCGGAGAACCGTGCGATCGCGACGAAGAGAGCGAGCAGCAACAGCACCGCGTTCACGGGGAGCGTCTTGAACTCACCACGGCGAACGTGCAACACCACAGCGACGACCTGCACGAGAACGAGGCCCACGGCAGCAATCGCGGTCAGGATGGGCAGCACGCCGGTGAGCGCCGGCAAGATCAGCCCGAGAGCACCCAGAACTTCCACGGCACCGATCGCGCGCAGCATGCCGAGCCCACCGCGTTCAGCCCACGGGAATGTCACGAAGGCTTCGTCTTTCGCGATTCGCACCTTCTGGCCGCCAGCGGCGAGGTAGGCGAGGGCGAGAAGTCCGGAGGCGATCCATACGGCAATGATCATTGATGCTCTTTCTAAGTTGGTTATGATTAGTGCCTAAGGCACGATCAGTAACTTAGACTGGTTCGAGCAGCCTCACAAAAGGCACACCGAGGTAACCAAGGAGCAGAATGTCCGACCGCGAGCTCGAAGAAATGTGTCACTCGAACGATGGCATCGTTGTGCGCGAAACCTTTGACCGCATCGGCGATAAGTGGACGCTGCTCGTCGTCGGCATGTTGGCCGATGGCCCGCTCCGGTTCACCCAGCTGCGCCATCAAGTTCCGGGAATCTCGCAGCGCATGCTCACTCGCACCGTTCGCCACCTCGAACGCGACGGGCTGCTCACCCGCACCGCCTACCCGGAGGTTCCCCCACGCGTCGAATACGAACTCACGGCACTCGGGCAAAGACTCCTCCCGCCAGTGCGTGCTCTCGCCGAATGGGCGCTCGCTAACTCTCTTCAGGTTGAAGAGCATCGGCGTGCCTACGACCACGCAGAAGCGCAATCGCCCGCAAACACCACCGCAACCGCAGCCCCACGCACCTGACTTTTAGCACGCGAGACACGAGTACGATTTTGGCTAGGCGTTACGGCAGAAGCAGCAACGTCACGCGCTAGCCCGACGGTGGCTTCGAAGGGTTGAGTGGTTGTGGTTTCCTCTGACGTGAACGTGGTTCGCACGGGTCGCCGTTCGTCAGCACGGTGGTTGCCGTGGGTGAGCGTCGTCGCCGCAGCGGGCGTGATCTCGGTGATGACCGCTCCGGGTCAAACCGCCGGAATCTCCGTCTTCACCGACCCCCTCATCTCTGAACTCGACGTCTCCCGCACCGGCATCTCGGTCAGCTACTTCTTCGGCACGATCGTCGGAGCTTCGGCTCAACCCTTCATCGGCCGCGCCCTTGACCGCTTTGGGGCCCGCTCCGTCACCATCGTCATCGGCGGCCTCTTCGCGAGCGTGCTGCTCGCCCTCAGTTTCGTCGACGGCATCGCCGGATTGACCGCTGGCTTTGTCGGCGTGCGGATGCTCGGCCAGGGCGCCCTCAGCCTCGCCGCCACCACGGCTGTCGCCCGCGCCATCACCCACCGCCGCGGGCTGGCACTCGGCATCACCGCCGCGATCGGATCGGCCGGAATCTCCCTCGCACCCGTCGGCCTCGAACGGCTGATCTCGGCCGTCGGCATCCACGCTGCCTGGCGCTGGGAAGCCGCGATTGTGCTCGTCGTCGTCGTGCCCCTCGCGTTCATCCTGCCGAAGCGCACCCGGGTTGTTGCCAGCGACGACGACCTCTCGACGGCGCAGATCGTCATCCAGAAGGAATCGTGGATGCTCGGCGAAGCAGCCCGCACCGGCATGTTCTGGGTCATCGCGGCCTCCCTCGCCGTCTCGGGCATGCTCAGCACCGGCCTCGCGTTCCACCAGATCGCGATCCTCGGCGAGCGCGGCCTGACCCCGTTTGAAGCGGCTGCCAACTTCTTGCCGCAAACCGTCACGGGCATCGCCGCGACGCTGGTCGTCGGCGCGTTCGTCGACCGCGTGAGTCCCAAGCTGTTCGTCATCTTCTCGATGCTGACGCTCGCGGGTTCGCTGCTGTTGCTCTCCGTCGTGGGCCCCGACGGCACCGCCGTGCTCTACGGCCTCGTGCTCGGCGCTGCCGGCGGCACCCTGCGCGGGATGGAGGCCGCCGCCTATGTGCGCTACTACGGCACCGCCCACATCGGCTCCATTCGCGGCGTCACGACCGCGATCGCTCTGGGCTCGACGGCCCTCGGCCCCATCGCGCTCTCGCTCGCCGTCGATGCCAGCGGCAACTTCACCGAGCCGGCCTTCTGGTTCGCGAGCCTGCCCATTGCCGTCGCTGTGCTCGCGCTGTTCGTGCGTCCGCCGCAGCGTCGCGCGGTTGTCCGAACGTCCGAACCCGCCTAACCCCGCACCCGTACGCTCCTACGCCCCTGCGCACCCACACTCCTGCAGAAGCGCGACAATAGAACCATGAGCACCAGCAACCGCCTCAGCGACCTCGGTATGAAACTCATGAACGGCGTGCACCGCACGATCCTCGCCGTCTCGGGCGGCCGCCTCGGCTGGACCCTCGGGGGCATGCCCTCACTCGAGCTTCACACCACGGGCCGGGTGTCGGGCATCCGCCGGTCGACCATGCTGACCGCTCCCGTGCACGGCAAGGGCCGCTGGGTTCTCGTGGCCTCTAAGGGTGGCGACGATCGCGACCCGCTCTGGTATCGCAACCTACAGGCGAATCCGGATGCTGAACTCACCATTCGTGGACGCACCTTCCCGGTGCACACTCACACCGCCAGCCCCGCCGAGAAGGCCGAGCTGTGGCCTCAGATTGTCGCCGCCAACTCCCGCTACGCCGAGTACCAGACCAAGACCACGCGCGACATCCCCGTCGTTATCTGCGAAGAGCGCTAGTCCGCGAGCCGTGAGCAAAAACACGAATGGCCCGCGCTCGCGGCGCAGGCCATTCGTTCTGTTCAGTGCGCCAAGCGCATCTTCTCCGGCGAGCAGCGAGATCTAGGCATCGCGCCGCTCACCGGTGAAATCGAGGCACCCACCGCAGAGAGCGCCGAAGTTACGGGTTCCGTGCCGCGCTGTCTAGCGGCGAAGTTCCAACGTGCAGCACTTCACGCCGCCACCGCCGAGCAGCAGCTCGGAGAGGTCGACGCCAATGGGGTTGTAGCCGCGTTCTTTGAGCTGGCGCTCGAAGTCTTTGGCGCGCGAGGCGATGACGACGTTGTAGCCGTCGCTGTAGGAGTTGAGTCCGAGCACTGCCGCATCCTCTTCAGTGGCGAGGATGGCGTCGGGATACAGTGCGCGGAGTTTCTCAAGCGAGGGCTCGTCGAAGGCGCTCTCGAGGTAGGCAATGTTGGTTTCGTCGAGCTTCGCAATGGCGGTGTCGACGTGGTAGAAACTCGGGTTGATGAGGTTGAGCGAGACAACGTTGCGGCCCGAGATCTCGGCAAGCTCGCGGTGGCTCTCGACGGAAGTGCGGAATCCCATACCGGCCAGGATGTTGTCGCCAACAAGGAGGAAGTCTCCCTCGCCCTCGTTAACGTTGGCGGGATCGAAGACCTCGAGGCCGTTGGCGCCGAACCACTCCATGTAGGCGGGGCCTTCTGCTTTGCGCTCGTCGTAGGTGAAGAGAGCGCCGTAGGCCTTGCCATCAATCACGAATCCGCCGTTAGCGGCGTAGACCATGTCGGGCAGGCCATCGATGGGGTCGATGAGCTCAACGGTGAAACCAAGGTTGATGTAGGTGTCGTAGAGCGTCTGCCACTGCTTCACAGCGAGGCTGGTGTCGGTGGGGTCGTTGGGATTCATCCACGGGTTGATGCTGTACGTGACCGTAAAGAAGTCGGGACGGCACATCAGCACGGTCTTCGCGATGGCCTGGCGTGCAGGCGTGGTCGATTCGGTGTCAGTGATCGTCATAGCCCCAGTGTTTCACGCACCTATCCGCAATGTCTCCGCAATCTGCGCACTATTTACGCGCATACCCTAGCCAGCGCACAACAATCCACCGTACGCTGAAGAGATGGACAAGCTGGACGCAGGAATCATCGACATGCTCCGCCTCAACGCCCGCGCAGGCTATGGAGATATAGGGGAAGCCGTGGGGCTTTCGGCCTCCGCAGTTAAACGGCGCGTCGACCGCCTGGTTGCCAACGGCACCATCCGCGGCTTCACCGTGCAGGTCGATCCCGCCGTCGATGGCTTGGGAACCGAAGCGTACGTAGAACTCTTTTGCCGTGGCAACGTCGCTCCGCAGGAACTCAAACGCATCCTCAGCGCCATTCCCGAAGTGGTGGATGCCGGAACAGTCAGTGGGTCTGCCGACGCTGTCGTTCATATGCGTTCGCGCGACATCCACTCGCTTGAAATTGCCCTCGAGCGGCTGCGCACCGCCTCGAACATCGACAACACTCGCAGCTCCATCGTTCTATCGCGGTTGATTCACCGACGCTACGAGTAACGATGCGCCCCGTCGTGGTTCTGGGGAATCTCATAGATTTACGCACTAAAAACGCCCAATAACAACGAAATCCGTTCTGTAACACGATCTTAACCATGTATACCGTTGCGTCTCGCCGGTTTTTCCGGTTGACTACACCAACAGTTGCGAATAACTTTTCGCGATCTTGGAGGTACGTAGCGTCGTGACAGAGTCAGCCCAGAACACAGCTCCCGCAGGTTCAGCCGCGGGAGGGTCCAGTGCAGAAATGACCGGCGCTAGCGAGCCAGAGGGTTCTGTTGTCCTTGAGGGCGTGACCAAAAAGTTTGGTGGCGCTATCGCTGTCGACAACATCAGCTTGAACGTGCGCCCCGGTGAGTTCCTCTCTCTGCTCGGCCCCTCGGGCTGCGGCAAGACGACGACCTTGCGCATGCTCGCGGGCTTCGAAGAGCCGACCTCGGGCAGCATCCGCATTTCTGGGCAGGATGTCGTGGGCATTCCTCCCCACAAGCGCAACGTCAACACGGTGTTCCAGGCCTACGCTCTCTTCCCGCACATGAGTGTTGCCGAGAACGTGGCCTACGGTCTTCGCCAAAAGGGCACTCCCAAGTCTGAGATTCGCGAGCGCGTCACTGAGTCACTCGATCTCGTGCAGATGCGCTCGTTCGCCGACCGCAAGCCCACTCAACTGTCGGGTGGCCAACAGCAGCGCATCGCGCTCGCCCGGGCCCTCATCAACCGCCCCGCCGTTCTTCTTCTCGACGAGCCCCTCGGTGCACTTGACCGCCAACTGCGCGAAGAAATGCAGATCGAGCTCAAGCTTCTGCAGTCCCGCCTCGGCATCACCTTCATTTTCGTCACGCACGACCAGGGCGAAGCGCTCTCGATGAGTGACCGCATCGCGATCATGCGCAAGGGCCGCATCGAGCAATTGGATGACGCCGACTCGATCTACGATTCGCCGGCGAGCGCCTATGTTGCTGGCTTCATTGGTCAGCAGAACTTCATCGCAGGCACGATGACAAACGATCTGTCTGTCATGGAGTCGCCGTTCGGAATTATTAACGCTTCGGGTCCCCATGAAGATCTCGCGGCCGGCATGGATGCTCAGGCCGCCGTGCGTCCCGAAGCTGTTGCTGTTGCGCTCGCCACCGGAGATTCAACGAGCACTGCTGCGAACCAGATTCGCGGCGAGGTTATTGGGGTGTCCCATCAGGGAGAGACGCTTCAGTTCTTGGTGTCGATCGGAAACGACCAGACGCTGCTCTCTCGGGTTCCGCGCCCGAACGCGCCACGTCTGGCTGTCGGCGACTCAGTGCTGTGCACCTGGGACACCGCATCCGTTCATCTTTTCCCGAGCGATCAGGCGAGTCAGGCTCAGGCCGATATTGCTCGCGCGGTCTCCAACCCAGCCCCACCAACCAGTTCAATTTCTCTCTAGAAGGAGCAGCCCGATGTCCCACGAACAGCCCATTCGCATTCTTGCCTCTACCGCGGCAACGAAGATCATGAAGAGCGAACTGAACCGTCGTCGCTTTCTCGCGCTGTCGGGTGCCGCAGCAAGCGCTGCCGCTCTAGCCGCGTGCAGCACAGATTCCGACACTGGCTCGGCGACCCAGGCGACCGGCGGTGATCTTGAAAGTTCCCTCTCGGTCTACAGCTGGGGTGACTATGACGACCCCGATCTGGTCAGTGAATTCACTGACGAGCTGGGCCCGACGGTCACGTTCGATGCCTTCAACTCCAACGAAGAGCTCATCTCGAAGCTGGTTGCTGCGCGCGGCACCAGTGGCTACGACATCGTCGTTCCGACCGGCCCGTTCATTCCGCAGATGATCGAGAACGGCTTGCTCAGCAAGCTCAACCTCGACCTCATCCCGAATATCGCCGACATGGATCCCGACTTCCTTGGTCGTGACTGGGACCCCAACAACGAGTACTCCATCTGCAAGGCCTGGGGCACGACTGGTTTCGTCTACGACAAGACCAAGATCACTCGCGAACTCACCAACTGGACTGACTTCATCGACGCCGCCCAGAACGAGGCCAGTGGCAAGACCTCGGTGCTCGACGACCCCGCTCCCCTGCTCGGTATCTACTACTGGGCTAACGGCATCGACTGGAACACCACCGACGAGGCCGACCTTGCTGCCGCGGAAGAGTTCCTGACCACTCAGCTCGCCCCGCACATCTCCGCTTTCGACTCCTACCCCGGTGGTGCCGCTATTCCGCAGGCGCAGCACATGCTCATGCAGTCGTGGAACGGTGACGCTCGCATCGGCATCATGGAGAGCGAAGACCCCGACCGCTGGCAGTGGGTGCTCGGTTCCCCCGACACTGAACTGTGGATGGATAACTGGGCTATCGCTGAGGGCGCACCCAACCCTGAAGCGGCTCACGCTTTCATTAACTACGTGCTCACACCAGAGGCATCGCTGCGCGAACTCGACTACATCGGCTACCACACCGGCGGAACGGGCATCGAGGACACAGCACGTGCCGAGGGCCTCGAAATGCTCGACCTCGTCTTCTTCGATGAAGATCAGATCAGCACCATGCACACTCAAGCCATCGGCGACGCGCAGCAGCGCATCGTCGAAATTTGGGACAAGACGAAGGCGTCGGCCGGCGCCTAACCCGCGACCATCCGGAATTTACTATGACCACTACCGTTGAAGGCCGAACGGCCCCACCGCGAAAGGCGCCATCAAAGCGCCCTCGCTGGTTGAAGCTGCCCAGCTTTGCCCTCGCCATCCCGGCGTGGGCGTGGCTGTTCGCCTTCTTCGTCGCGCCCGTCGCGCTCGTGGTCTGGTTTAGTTTCGGATACAAACCGGGCATCTTCGGAACCCACGCTAATGACGTGCTGTCGTTTGACCGGTACGCCGAGGCGTTGTCTCCGACGTTCTTTACAACGTTCCAAAACACACTGTGGGTGGGGGTGGTCGGCACCCTGATATGTCTGGCCATCTCCATCCCATTCGCTTACTGGCTCGCGTTCAAAGCCCCCATCGCTCGCCGCGGAATTCTGCTCGCGATGGTCATGATCCCGTTCTGGACCAACTTCTTGGTTCGCACTATCGGTTGGCAGATCATCCTCGCGCCGAGCGGCATCCTCTCAGAAGCCCTCCAGTCGATTGGCATGCTGAACGAGCCCCTCGAAATCCTTTACACCCGCACCGCCGTACTTATCGGTGTCGTCTACAACTACCTGCCGCTCATGATCCTGCCGATGTTCGTGGCCTTCGACCGCGTATCGCTGCCGATGCGTGAAGCGAGCAAAGACCTCGGCGCCGGGCGCTGGTCAACGTTCATGAACGTGACACTGCCCCTCGCGAAGCCCGGCATCGTCGTCGGCATCCTGCTCGTCTACATCCCGCTCATGGGTGACTACATCACCGCTACCGTTCTGGGTGGAGCAAAGGGAAACATGGCTGGCCAGATGGTCGCTAACCAGTTCCAGACCGCCCAGAACTGGGCGCTCGGTTCTGCCATGGCCGTCGTGCTTGTGCTTACCATCCTGACCACAGTCGGCATCGCGGCGCTTGTGGCGTGGCTTGCGGCCTGGCCGCTTCGCGCCAACCAGCGCCTCGTGTTGGGAGACAAATCATGAACCGCCTGACACTTACTGACGTGTCGCTCAAGGTCTGGGCCGTGATCGTTTTCGTGTTCCTCTTTGCGCCCATCGCCGTCATCATCATCTACTCGTTCAACGAGGGTCGCCTTCTGGTGGCGTGGGATGAGTTCGGTTTCGGCTCCTTCGCCGCCATCGTCACTAAACCAGCCATCACGGATGCCGTGCTGGTGTCGATCCAGACCGGCTTCATTGCGGCACTCATCGCGACCGCTCTCGGCACCATGGCGGGCGTTGCGCTTGCTCGTCGGGCCGGCAAGTGGGCACCCGCGTTCCTGATTTTGCTCGTGCTTGTTACCGTCACCCCTGAAATTGTGGATGCCGTTTCACTCTTGCCGTGGATGGTCTTCCTCGGTCAGGATGTCGGCCTCAGCATGTTCGACAACGGAATCGTGCGCCTCGTCGTTGGTCACTCTCTGTTCGCGACCGCCGTTGTGGCGTACATTGTGCGCTCGCGCCTAGTCGGGATCGATGAGAGCTTGGAGGAGGCCGCGGCTGACCTCTACGCTCCCCCGTTCAAGCGCTTCACGCAGATCACTCTTCCGCTGGTGATGCCCGCCGTTCTCGCTGGCGGCTTGCTCTCGTTCACCTTGAGCCTCGACAACACAATCGTTTCGGCTTTCGTTCAGGTCTCGGGTTCCACTCCGTGGCCTGTCTATGTGCTGAGTGCCGTGCGCACCGGATTGCGGCCTGAAATTGCCGCCGTCTCGACGATCATGCTGCTGCTGACGCTTCTGGCTCTCGGCCTCGTGGCCTACGTCTTGCGTCGAGCTGGCGATTCTGCCACTGACATCGCGAAGACCGTTGGTGGCGGCTAGGTCGCTCCCCCGCTCCTGACCGCAGCAGTTCGAATGAACCAGAAGGTGCACGACCATGACGTTTGCTGACCTCGTTTTTACCGGTGGCCCCGTCTTCACGGCTACCGGCGATGAGCCCTGCCGCGGAAGCGTGGCCGTGCGCGACGGCCGCATCATCGCGCTCAGCAGCGTCGACGCCGACATCCAACCGTTTATCGGTCCAGACACCGAGGTCATCGACCTCGATGGCAAGTTGCTGATCCCCGGATTTCAGGATGCTCACGTGCACGCCGTGTGGGGCGGGCTCGACCTGATCCGCTGCGACCTCTCGCAAGACTCGACGCGCGATGAGTATGTAGCGCGGCTGAAGGACTATGCCGCGGCGAACCCTGAGCTCGAGTGGATTTTGGGGGGCGGCTGGAACATGTCGGCCTTTCCCGGGGGCACGCCCACGGCATCCGATCTCGACCTGGCTGTTACCGACCGGCCCGCATTCATCCCGAACCGTGACGGTCATGGTGCCTGGGTGAACTCTCGCGCGCTTGAGCTTGCCGGCATCACGGCTGAGACCCCCGACCCCGCCGATGGCCGCATCGAGCGCGACGCCGACGGCAACCCGACGGGCACGCTGCACGAGGGCGCGATGGCGCTCGTGAACACGCTGCTGCCCGAAACCTCGCCCGAGGACTACACGCGCGCGCTCATGATCGGGCAGGAGTATCTGCACTCGCTCGGTGTGACCGCGTGGCAAGACGCCATCCTCGGTGGTTACGGGGATGCCGGCGACGCCACTCCCGCGTACATGGCTGCGGCTGAGTCGGGAGACCTCACCGCTCGCGTGGTTGGGGCCCTCTGGTGGGATCGCACGCGTGGCCCTGAACAGATTCCCGAGCTCGTGATGCGCCGCGAGAAGAACGCCGCTGGTCGCTTCGCCGCGACGAGCGTGAAAATCATGCAAGACGGCGTTGCCGAAAACTTCACGGCTGCCATGCTGGAGCCCTACCTCGACGGCTGCGGTCACCACACCGACAACTCGGGCATCTCCTTCGTGGATGCCGAACAGCTGATCTCGAACGTGACCGAACTCGATGCGCTCGGCTTCCAAGTGCACTTTCATGCCATCGGCGACCGCGCCGTGCGCGAGTGCCTCGATGCGGTGGAGGCCGCGCGAGCGATCAACGGCCCCAACGACAACCGTCACCACATTGCGCACCTTCAGGTCGTGCACCCGGATGACATCCACCGCTTCGCTGAGGTGGGCGTCACCGCCAACCTGCAGTCGTACTGGGCTGCGCTCGAACCGCAGATGGTCGACCTGACCCTGCCGTTCTTGGGTGACCCGCGCAGCTCGTGGCAGTATCCGTGGGCGGATCTGCACCGCGCCGGAACGCACTTGGCGTCGGGCAGCGACTGGTCGGTATCGAGCCCCGACCCGATGGCGGCCATCCACGTTGCCGTGAATCGCCTGGCAGCTCCCGGCCACGAAGAGGGCGAGTACGACGCGTTCTTGCCCGAACAGAGCATCGATCTGCTCACCGCGATGACGGCCTACACCGCAGGCAGCGCGTTCACTAATCACTTGGATGAGACGGGAACGATTGAGGTCGGCAAACTCGCCGATCTGGTCGTGCTCGATCGGAATCCCTTCGCGGGTGCCAAAGCCGACATCGGCCGCACCCGCACCGAGCAGACGTTCGTCGAAGGCGAGCGCGTGTACCGCGCGCCCGCCCAACCATAAAACTCGCCATCAGGCGAGAGAGGAAAGTGCCCCATGGGCAAGATAGTGTTCGAAAGAAATGTGCCAGCGGCATCCGTCATCAGCCACGCCCTTGAGGGCTCGCTGCAGAAGCCGTTCTGGATCGATGACGTCACCGGCGCCCCCACCTTTAGCGCGCTGAAGTCAGACGTCACCGCTGACCTCGCCATTGTGGGAGGAGGATATCTCGGCCTCTGGACCGCGGTGCTCGCGAAGCAGCGCAACCCCGACGCTCGCGTTGTGCTGCTCGAAGCCCGCGAACTCGGCTGGGCTGCCTCGGGCCGCAATGGCGGTTTCTGCGAAGCTAGCCTCACCCACGGTGAAGAGAACGGTCTGAGCCGGTGGCCAAAAGAGTACGACCAGCTCGAACGCCTCGGCCTGCAGAACCTCGATGAGATCGAGGAGACCGTGAAGACCCTCAAACTCGATGTCGACTTCGAGCGCACGGGTTCACTTGACCTCGCCATCGAAGAACACGAGATCGCGTGGCTCAAAGAGACCACGACCGACACCGACACCGTCTTTCTCGACGAGGCCGCGATCCGCGCCGAAGTGAACTCGCCCACGTATCTCGCTGGCATCTGGAACAAGCGCATCAACGCGATCATTCACCCCGCCAAGCTCGTTCATGAGTTGGCGCGGGTCGCGATCGAACTCGGAGTTGAGATCTTTGAGAACTCGCCCGTTCGTGAAGTCGCGACATCCGGTGGCCCGACGGATGCCGCAGTCGTGCACAGCAAGCATGGTCGCGTTCACGCCGCCAAGGTTGCGCTCGCGACTAATGCCTTCCCGTCGTTGCTGAAGCGTGCGCGCCTGCAGACGGTTCCCGTGTATGACTATGTGCTCATGACGGAGCCCTTGAGCCCGGAGCAACTCGCCTCGATCGGCTGGTCGAACCGCCAGGGTCTCGCCGATATGGCCAACCAGTTTCACTACTACCGCCTCAGCGCCGACAACCGCATTTTGTTCGGTGGCTATGACGCGATTTACCACTACGGCCGCAAAGTCCGTGATGAGTATGAGAACCGTCCCGAGAGCTTCGAGAAACTCGCGAGCCACTTCTTCACGACGTTCCCGCAGCTTGAAGGCCTCAAGTTCAGCCACCGCTGGGCGGGGGCCATTGACGCGTCGACTCAGTTCAGTGCGTTCTTCGGACTGGCCCGCAAGGGCCGCGTTGCGTATTCGGCCGGCTTCACCGGACTGGGTGTTGGCGCAACTCGCTTCGCGGCTCAGGTCATGCTCGACAAGCTCGACGGTCTCACGACTGAGCGCACCGAGCTCGAGATGGTGAAGAAAATGCCGTTGCCGTTCCCGCCCGAGCCGATCGCGTCAATGGGCGTTCAGGCCACGCGCTGGTCGCTCAATCAGGCCGACCATAATCAGGGTCGCCGCAATGTGATTCTGAAGACGCTGGATGCTCTGGGGCTCGGTTTCGACTCCTAGCGAGGTGTTCGCGCGACCGGCGCTTTCGCGGCTCCGGTCGCGCAACAACACGCCTCGCGCGACCACACCTGTCAGTCACCTGTAATAACTTGCACATGACTGTGCAAGTTATTACAGTGGCTGCATGACCACTTCCGCTCCCCGTCGCCCGCGACAGGACGCAGTCGATAACCGCGCCGGCATTCTCAGTGCCGCCACCGCCGCTATTGCCCACGACCCCCAGGCGTCGATCAACACCATCGCCCGCAGTGCCGGGCTCTCTCGCCGCGCTTTATACGGCCACTTCGCCGACCGCAACGCACTTCTCGCCGAAATCATCGATGCAGGCGCCGAACGTTTCAACCGCATCGCCAGCGACGTCACCGACACCGATGCTCAAGTCGCGCTTGCCCGCCTCACGTCACTGCTCTGGCAACAGGCCGCCCACGTGCAGGTTGCCGCCTCCATCGCCCTCGATGACGCTCACCTTGAAGCCACCGGAAAAGCGCTCGCGCCGCTAAGGCATGCTGTTGCCGCCATCCTCCAGCGCGGCCAGAACGACGGCACGCTCCGCACCGATGTGGATGTCACCACCCTCGCCCGCCTTGTCGAAGAGGCTGCGCGCGCCGCGATCACTCGCGTCGATGCGACACTGCCCGAAGCCCGTTCCCTCGCCGTGCGCACCACGCTCAGCATGGCCGGGCTCTCGTGGCGCGAGACGGTAGCGCTGCTTGAGGCGCATCCCGATATTCTCGGCGCTCCGGCGGCTGGCGATGTTGCGACTGCTGACGCCACTCCCGCAACCGCCGACACTGCGACTGCTGGGACCAAACGCTGATGCGCGTCGAGTTGAGCGGAGTGACGAAGGGTCACGACGCCGAAGACTTGCCCGCGACATCCATCACTTTCGAAAGCGGAAAAGTGACGCTAGCGGTAGCCGAAACCGAACAGCGCCCGACCGTGCTCGGCCTTATTGCCTCTGGTCGCATGCGGCCAGACTCGGGCACCGTCACGATCGATGGTCGAGCGGATGCCCGTGCTCTCCGCCGCAGCGTCGCTCTCGTTGACGCGCCCGGAGTTTCTGATCCGGATGCTGGAGTGCCGCTCGTCGGTGTCGTCGCCGAAGAGCTGATGTTCGCTGGCCGTCGCGCCGACCCCATCTCGGCTCGGCGCTGGCTCGACGCGGCAGGCTTTCGTTCGCTTGCCTCGACCGCGATAGCCGATATTGAGCCGATCACGAGACTGCGGGTGCTGTGCGAGCTAGCCGTTCTGCGCCCCCACGTCGAAGCCCTCGTCGTGACCGCGCCCGACCGCCATGGCGGCCAGCCCCTCGACTGGTGGACCCTCTTCGGCGAATTTGCTGATCGCGGCCTCGCCGTTCTCGCGGTCGCCGGTCGCGCCTCCGAATGGGCCATTACCCACGCCGATGTGATCGAGCGTGCCGAATCTGCCGAAGCATCCCTGCGCAACAGCCTGGGCGCTTTTGACGAACGTAGCGCCGCCTGGGCCCAAAGTGGCGGCGGCGTAGGAGTAGACAACGCATGAAGGTTCCCGCAATGATCGCCGCTGAACTGCGACGACTCACTTCGTCACGCATGGCGATGCTCGCTTTGCTCGCGCTCATGCTGGTGCCTGTGCTCTATGGCGGCGTGTACCTGTGGGCCAACCAAGACCCCTACGGCAGCTTTGCTGAAGTGCCGGTCGGGTTGGTCGTCAACGACGATGGCGTGCCCGCAGACGGCGATGACGAGGCTGTGAACTACGGCCAGCAAGTCGCCGACGATCTGCTCGAGGGCAATGACTTCGAATGGCACGTGCTTTCCCCCGGCGACGCTGAGACGGCGCTGGCCGACGGCGATGTCGACTTCACGGTGACCATTCCGCACGATTTCTCGGATGCCCTCACCTCCATCGCGGACACTGATCCGCATCAGGCTGAGATCGACCTCGAAACCAACGATGCCAACAACTACTTGGCGTCCACGATCGGCAAACAGGCCGTCGAACAGATCCGGCGGTCGGTAGCGGAACTCGTGGGAGAAGAAGCGGCCGGCACTCTGCTGACGGCGATCTCTGACATCCGGTCGGAGCTGTCGGATGCCGCCGATGGCGCCTCCCAACTTCTCGACGGCTCGCACGACGCCGTCTCTGGTGCTGGTGAACTCTCGGATGGCGCGAGCACTCTGACTTCGGGACTGACCGAGCTCAGCACCGCCACCGACACCCTCGCGAGCGGAGCCGACCAGCTCTCCGCCGGAGCAGCCCAGGTCGCCGCCGGCAACACCGAGCTTGCCGGGTACGCCGATCGCGCGGGCACGGCTGCCCAGGACATCGCAGATGCCCTGCCCACCGCTCGCGCCGACCTCATCACCGCGCTCACCGAGCAGGGGCTCGACGCGACCGAGATTGACGACGTACTCACGGCACTCGACCCGCTCAGTGATCGCATTGCGGCGGGCAACGGTACCGTGCAGTCCGCGGTGTCGCAGGTCGATGAACTTGCCGCCGGCGCGAACACGCTCGCGAGTAGCGCAGCTGAGCTCGCCTCGGGGGCGCAGCAGATTGCCACAGCGACCGGCTCTGCGACATCCGGAGCATCAACACTTAGCGATGGAGTGAGCACCCTCAAAGACGGGCTCGGCACTCTCGCTGACGGCACCGCCGAACTGCGCGACGGGCTCGAAAGCGGCGTCCAGGAACTGCCCGATTCGAGCGAAGCACTGCGAGCTCTTCAGGCCGAAACGATCGCTGACCCGGTCGCGGTCGAGACCAGCGCTGTGACGACCGCCGGCAATTATGGTGCCGGCCTTGCCCCGTTCTTCACGGCTCTGGCGGGCTGGATCGGCATCTACGCCCTCTTCCTCATCGTGAAGCCCGTCTCCAAGCGCGCCGTCACCGCCCTGCGATCACCAATTCGTGTGACCCTGGCCGGCTGGCTCACACCCGCCGTGCTCGGCGCGCTGCAGATGGTGGCACTGTTCGGCATTCTCGCCATCGCTCTCGGCTTCAACTTCACGCATCCCCTCGGCACCCTCGGGGTGATGATCGCGGCAAGCTTCACCTACGCGGCCATCATTCTGGCACTCAACATCTGGTTCGGCTCCGTCGGTCAATTCTTGGGGCTCGTGCTCATGGTGCTGCAACTCGTGACCGCCGGCGGCACCTTCCCGTGGCAAACGCTGCCTGCACCGTTAGCTGCCCTGCACCACGTTCTACCGATGGGCTACGTCGTGGATGCCATGCGCCAGTTCATGTACGGCGGCGACCTTGCCAGAGTCGGCACCGACGCTCTCGTGCTCGGCGCCTGGCTCGGTGGCGCGCTCATCCTTTCAGCCATCGGAGTGACACGCATGACCCACCGCCGCACCCTGCGCGATCTGCAGCCCAGTCTCATAGGCTGAGCCCATGACCGAACCCGCAGCACTCCTCAGCCCCGGCACGCCCCTTGCGGCGAGCGCCGTTCCCATCGCCCACGAAGCCCTCGGGGCCGACGAAGTGGTGGAGGGCACTCCGACCGCGGGCTACGCCGTGCTCGACGCCCTCGGCGACAATGAGATCGGCGTCTGGGAAATGACCGTGGGCACCGCAACAGACACCGAGGTCGATGAGGTCTTTGTTGTCATTAGCGGGCGCGCCAGCATCCACTTCGCTGCGGATGATCGAACCATCGCTGTGGGCCCCGGCGATGTTGTGCGGCTCACCGACGGCATGCAGACCACCTGGACGATCACCGAAACCCTGCGCAAGATCTACATCAGCTAGCTCGCGTGCGCCGCCGAGCACGGCTGCGTCGCGTACCGTAGGAGCATGATCACACGCCGGGAAGTTGCACTCCGCCTCGACATTCCTTTGGAGATGGCGAGACGGCATGACCTCCCGAATCGCATGTCGGATGCCGAGTTCGAAGAGCTACAAGCCAACCCGCCAGCCTGGCTGGTTCAGTCGCTTGCCAACCGCACCGGCAAGCGCCCCGTCTGGATGCAGCTCACCTGCACGGTCTGCGGCTTCACGGAGGCGGCTCGCCCCAAGAAGTGGTGGCCAGCGTTCACGTATCTCACGTGCGATTGGCATGACGCGGATGAGCTTCCCGCTCCCGCTGAGGGCGTGTTCCGCTCCGAGGTCGACGGCATTGGCAGTCGCTTCGTCGGCATCGTCGACGAAGCCGTTAAGTCCTGAGCTGACTCCCCGGCGGCGTTCGCGCGGGCACTGAACTACTTCGTCGGTAGTGGTTTCGCTGCGCCGGCAAGCACGAGTGCCACCACAATCGGCACTCCGATCGCGAGCAAAGCGCCCCTGATTCCGACGGCGTCACCGAGGAAGCCCAGCAGTGGCGGCCCGGCAAGGAATGCCACGTAGCCGATAGTGGCAACGACAGACACTCTGGCCGCAGCGTGCTTGGGGTCGTCGGCTGCTGCCGACATCCCCATCGGGAAGGCGAGCGCGGCCCCGACCCCCCAGAGGGCGACCCCGATCAGCGCGAGCCAGAGGGTGGGCGCGAGCACGAAGATGGTGAGACCGATGGCGGCGGCAGCCATACTGCCCCGCAAGACAGGAACCCGACCGAAAGCATCGATCGCCCGGCCACCGAAGAAGCGCATAGCCGTCATCGCGAGCACGAATGTCGCGAACATGAAGGCACCGTTCGCTTCGGTGACCTCGAGTCCGTCGACGGCGGCCTTGGCGATCCAGTCGTTTCCGGCACCCTCCGTGAGGGTCGCGCCAAGCACGACTACTCCGATCAGCAGGGTGCGGCGGTCGCTCCAGGCGCTGCGCACTTTCGGCGAAGCAACGTCGTTCTCGGGCTGAGCTGGCTCCGGGATGCGCGGCGCAAAGTAGCGCGGCAGCCATTGCGTCGCCACCGCTACGACTACGGCGATGACAAAGAGATGCGCCGGCAGCCCCACGCCGAGGTTGGCGAGGCCCGCGCCGATGATGGCGCCGAGGAATGCTCCCCCGCTGAAAGCGGCGTGCAACTGCGGCATGATGGTGCGCCCCAGCCTGTGTTCCACGTCGGCACCCTCGATGTTGATGGCGACATCCCAGAGCCCAATTCCGATACCGAAGACGAAGAGGGAGATCGCGGTGCCGACGGTGGTCTCAGCAGAAAGCGAGAGCGCAATGCCTGCCCCGGCGAGGGCGGCAAACAATCCCCCGGCGCGCACCGTGTTGGCGGCGCCGATCCGCTCGGTGATGTAGCCCGCCGTCGGGAGGGCGACAAGAGAACCCACCGCGAGGCACAGCAGTAGTCCGCCCATCTGGCCCGGCGTGAGGCCCAGCGTCTCGGTGACGGCCGGAATACGGGCCGCCCAGCTGGCAAACACCAACCCGTTAATTCCAAAGACGACGAAGGTCGCAATCGTGGCGGCGCGAAGGCGAGCCGGAGTGGCAGTGGCGGTCATGGGGCTAATTCTCTCAGCAACCCACCCCCGCTGATTACGGCAGCGGCATTGGCGAAATGTCGACGTCTACCGCGCCGAGGGTCACGGGAAGAGGAACGTGCCGCCGCCATCCCAGTCAGCGCTCGGAAGCAGCGAGAACCAGGCATAACTGATGATCAAGGATGCGATCGTCAGAATGACAATGCCGGCGGCGGCACGGTCGAGATAGCGCATCGCGTCCGCAACCGTGCTGGCACGGCGCTTCACTGTGCGGATCGCAAAAATTGTGGTGACAGCGATCGCGAAGTAGATGACGCCGCTGGGCGCCTGAGCCAGAGAGACGCACTGCGGCACGCTGACGACGACGTTGCGGTCCGCGTCGACCAAGCCGCCTTCGCCATTGAGCGCGGCCGCACAAATTCCCTTGCCCACGAGAAGAAATGCGCCGTAGCCGACCGTCGCGAGCGCCGCCGTGACAATAAGTTGTTGGGTACGCGCCACAATCACCTTGGCCTGCGACAGGTCGGCCGACTCCGCCACCTCGGTCATCGAGTCCTGTGACATGAGAAAATCCTCGCGATCGTTCGTAAGCCCCTTCCCCGCCCGTAGGCTAGGCCAAAAGTCGAGAAAATGTCGAGCGACTAATGGGCAAGCGACAATTAATCGCCGCAAACGTGGACAGCGATAGTGCAGTCGGACATGTACTGAGTAGGAGCAACCCTACGAAGCGGAGAACATGATGGACAGAACAACCGAATTGCTCGACGCGAGCGTACGGATCAGCTAGCCCAGCTCGCGGAGCGCAGAAGTGCGGTCGCCGCCAGCGTCGCCGGTGTTCACTGTCCCGCCGAGTTCAATGATGACGGCGGATACCTCGTGCTCCGCCTTCGGGCAATGTTCAACGCCGCGCGGGATCACGAACAGTTCGTTCGGGCCGAGCACAATGTCGCGGTCCCGCAGTTGGATGGTGAGCTCCCCCTCCACCACCAAAAACAGCTCATCTGTTTCGGGGTGGGAGTGCCACACGAACTCGCCCTGCAACTTCACGATTTTCACGTCGTGGTCATTGACGCGTGCAACACGGTGTGGCTGCCAATGCTCAGAGATACTGGCGAGGGCGGCGGTGAGGCTGGATGCGGCGGCTGACATGCGCCAACCCTAGCGGGACGCTGATCGGTGAGGAGTAAGTGCCGCCGCGACAGATGTCGGACGCGGCTCCTACTCCTCATCCGACCGCTTTGTCTACCCCTCGCTTTACGAGTGAGCACGACCGGGTAGACCAGTTTGTCCACCGCTAAAAGTGTTCTACTTTTCGGTCTCGCTGAGAAATCGCCCGAACTGCCCTGAACTGGAGCCAACATCGAACCCCGTGGTGCTTCAGCTCACACCGATTGGAGGCAGCCCGTAGACCACTTTGGCTCGGCTATGAATCGCCTGAGAAAATACCACTTTGCAAATGCCCCTGATTTTCCGGAGTTTCCCTCGATACCACTTTGTGTTCCTCTGTTGCCCCGAGAACCCCGGCGATAGGGTTTCGGCGTACCGTGCATGGCTGATCTCTGTGCGTCGATTCGTTTTACCCGATTTACCAGCCTTACCCGGCTTACCTGCACGACCTGATTTACCCCTTCACCCTCCGAACCCGAATCTGGAGAGTTTCATGTTGTTGACCCATAAACGTCCGCCTGCCCAAAATCGGCCAGCCCTCACGAGAGCGAGCGCGAAGAAGCTCCTCGCTGTTGCATCCACCGCGCTGCTAGCGATCGGAGTCTCTGTAACTGGTGCGCTTCCCGCCACCGCAGCAGCAGTGCCCACCACCGAGGCATGCGCCGCAGTGACTAACGGCCCTATCGCTACTAACCAAACTTCTCAGGGTTGGACCTTCACCGACACACGCGCTCAGGGTCACAATGACTTCACAGCCGCGGGACTTCACGTGTGGACCGAAGGCGCGACCTCCGCTGACAAAGCAGCCGCGTACAAGTCAGTCGATCTTGCGCTCAAGGATGCCGGAGTGCCGGTGGTTAACTTTGTGTCGAACTCTGGTGGCGTTCCTAGCCTCCAACTCATCACGGACTTCGACAACGATGGCACTGCTGATGGAATCTTGGTCGGCGAACCATCGTTTTACGGCAGCGATTTCTGGGTGCCGAACAGCGCGGCAGCTTTCGTTAAAGACAACGCCCCCGACACTTCGGGCGGTCACGGGAGCGCCTACCACGGCACACTCGATGAGTGGCTCGTGGAATTCCCGGATGCTCGCGTACTCCAGATCGGCTACAGCCTCGGCTCAGGCGTTCTGGGTGATGCCGTTATCGAGTCCATCGAAGTAGGTTGTGTGAGCTACGGCTTCAGCGTCGATAACGCGTATTCGGCCTCCACCACCGTCGCCGTTGACGACTCCGAGATTGCACCGTTCGAGGATTCCGATCCCGCCTCCGCCAGCTACAACTACGAGACCTGGCATGAGGGCTACAACAGCAACACTGTGCGGGCGTACTCGACTGAGGCTGATGGACTGCACCTGGGTGACGGCACCCCGTCGCAGGTGATGCTGGGAACCCCCGGGCCTGTTACCGCCACGGAGCTCGAAGCACTTATCACGAGTGCAAGCATCAATGTTCTTGAGGGCAAGGTGACCTTCCAGATTCCCATTACGTATGGCACCGCCGCGAACTTCACGACAGTTCGCTCAACTTCGTTGGTGTCTAGCAACGAACATCACTTTGATGTAACCGACAAGTGGGTGACATCTCGACCGCTCAAGCTGGCTAACGGCTCGACGTTCACTCCGGAGAACGCCTTCACCATCGCGGACCTTGTCGCCTTCCTTGGCACTCAAGGGAACATCACCCTTCTGGGCTTCGGCGTGCAGGCAGATAGCTCGGCTGTCGTTCAAGACTTGGTGTTCGACGACACGAACTACAGCTTCGTGCCCACCGCTGCGGAGGCGACCACTGATCACGTTGTGGTCGCGTACGACGAGATTGCACTCAATGAAACCCCCGCGAACTACACCACCTGGCATGAGGGCTATGCCAATGCGACGAAGTCCTTCTCCGTTGCGGCTGATGTGCTTTCGTTCGGAAGCCCGTCACACTCTCAGATTCTCAAAGGTCTAGAAACTCCGGTTGACGGCAGTGACCTCTACGCGCAACTCACCCGCCACGCTGCGGTGACCGTGGATAGTGGCCTCATCACCTACCAGGTTGCTTTCACACACGACGGAGCTATCGGTTGGGGAACCATCCGTTCCGCAAGCCTGGACGCCGGAGAACACACGTTCAACCTCAGTGACCCGTGGAAGTCGAGCAAAAACATCGGCACCGCAATTGTGGCCAACACGGAGTACGCGCTCGGCGACATCCTCGATGCTCTGAACGCTCAAGGCAACGCGCTGGGCACTGCTTTCGGCATTCAGGCCGATCATGCTGCACAAGTCTCGAGCCTGACGTGGGGCACCACCGAGTACAGCTTCAGTCTCAAAGTAATTGCGGCTGCCCCCGCAATCTCTGGAACCGCGATGGTTGGGGAAACTCTTACGGCGCAGCCGAAAGCTAGCGTGTGGATGCCATCCACCGGCGTGACGTTCACGTACCAGTGGAAAGCGAACGGCACCGCAATTTCGGGAGCAACCGGCTCAACATACAACGTTGCGGCTGCGGAGCTCGGCAAGAAGATTACGGTCACTGTCACTGGTTCCCTCGCGGGCTACACCAGCGCATCCGAGACTTCGCCGACAACGAGCTCAGTAGTCAACGACCGCATCGTTGTTTCGCGCCTCTCGGGTGCCGACCGCTACGCGACTGCCGCTGAGATTGCTCAGGAGTGGGACAGCGCTTCCGTTGTCTACATTGCGACGGGCGCTGGTTTCGCGGACGCTCTCAGCGCGAGTTCTGCTGCTGCCTACAAGGATGCCCCGCTGCTGCTGACTGACCCCAAGTCACTGTCTGCCGCGGCTAAAGCTGAACTGCTGCGATTGAAGCCGAGCAAGATCATCATTGTCGGAGGAAGCGGCGCCGTCTCGAACAGTGTGAAGGCGAGCCTTCAGTCGCTGTCGTTCAACCCGTCGGTGACTCGCATTGGCGGCGCTGACCGTTACGCAACATCGCGACTGTTGGCACAAGCAACGTTCCCGGCCTCAACCGTGACCACCGCTTATGTTGCCAACGGTAGCGACTTCCCGGATGCGCTCACAGCAACCCCTGCTGCCGCCAACCTTGGTGGTCCAGTCGTGCTGATTCCTGGCAACGCAAGCAAAGTTGATGCGGCAACCGTAACGCTCTTGAAGTCTCTGGGAGTGACCTCGGTGAAGATCGCCGGCGGCAGTGGCGTTGTCTCTAGCGCCATCCTGACCAACCTGAAGACGAACTTCTCAACCGTCAAGCGCAACAGTGGTTCCGACCGCTACGCGACCGCGGTTGCGATCAATGCCAACGAGTTCTCTTCAGCGAGCACCGTCTATCTCGCTACAGGCTCCGGGTTTGCGGATGCTCTCGCCGGTGCCGCTCTCGCAGGATCACAAAAAGCTCCGCTCTTCATCACTCCATCGAATTGCGTGCCGCAGTCAGTCCTGACAGCGATCACCAATCTAGACAACCCGAAGGTAGTACTGCTCGGTGGCACGGGAGTGCTCACCTCGTCAGTGGCAAGCCTGACTGTCTGCAGCTAACACTGCACAAGCAGTAAAGGGAGTGTGGTCCGCACCAGTGCGGGACACACTCCTTTTGCTTGTGCAGAGCGCGGTTAACCGAGCTGCCGCCACCGTCCTGTCTGTTCGTCTCGCATCCACGTCGCATCAGAACCCGCATGCGTCACGACATCGGTGAACCAGTAGGTTTCGTCGGGGTTCCACCCGGCAATGACACTCGCGAAGTCGTCGTCGAGCGGGATAGCGACTCCTGCGGCAGAAAGATAGGCGGCGAGAGTAAGGTGCATCGCGTCGAAATCGTTGGCGACCCGCGACCAGTCAGGCATCATCCATTTGCCGCTGCGGCCGGTGGCGCGGTACCAATCGTGGCGCCGGGTAGCGGTGATCTCGAGCGGGTACCTCCGGCAGAGTTCGGCCCACGACTCTGCGGCAACGATTTCGAACACGCGCGGAGTGCCTTCGTCGGTCAGCAAGCGAGTATCCGCCGGTTCTTCGTCAGAGCGATCTTCGACCAGCCAAAGACCGACCGGGCCCAGCCCTGGCAGCGCCCGCGTTGTCGCGGTGAGCCCGAACGGTGGCCGCGACCACCAACCACCCGAATCATTAGCGGTGGGGCCTGTGGGGCGATCTCGAAAACCCACCACCCACTGTTGCGGCTCCATGGGGGCACTCCACCACTCGATCGTCGGCGACGTCACGATGTGCTCCGCGACGCGCATCAATGAGCCGTCGAGACGGGTGTCCGCTAGAAGTTGGTCTGTGCCATCGGGCTCCTGCCAATAGCGTGCGCTGTCCACAGAAGCAGCGCAGGCTTCGAGGGCATCGGCAATACCGATCGAGGTCAGCGGGATCCTGTCGAGGGCATCGGCAATGTCCTCGACGCTTGGCTCGGGAAGCGGATCAGGGAGGCCCCAGCCGAAGATAGCTCCCCCTTGCCCTCGTGCCTTCTCCAGATGATGGGCGGCATAGACAAGAACGTATCCGAGCGATGCCGCTGCCGGGATTACCCCCTCCGGATCGTGCTCGGCCACAGCAAGGCAGAGACGGCGACCGCGCGGTCCCGACAGAAGCGTGCGAGCATCCAAAGGCATGACGTCAGCCTAAATCTCGAAGCCCGCAGAATGAAGATTTACTCGAGAACGAAATTCAAGGATTGACGGCGGGGTGTGGAGCCAAAGCTGTCGTCGACAACATGAGCGCGCGTGCCCGTCGCTGCGCGCCAACGTGAGCCTCACCGCTCAGCAGTTGTTCGGCAATGCGCCAGTGCCAACGAGGCCGCTGCGGAACGCGTGTGAAACACGGAGCATTACCCCTTACGCTCGTCGAGACCCGTGGCTACGCTGAGGTTATGAGCGAACATGAGCACACTAAAGACGAGGGCGAAGAATCTGGTCTGGACGGCTACGTCAGATTCATCGATTGGCTGAACCACAAACTGTTTCCCGTTCTGGGCATACCAGATGTGGGCCCCTACGACGCCGTGGTCTCGAAGGTTGCGGACGCCGTGTGTCCCGTGTGTGGGCGGCCAATGTCAGAACATTACATCGACCACTCGACGCCGGAGACGCTTCTCGACTGCCCTGTTGAACACCTGCCGGAGCCCGTCGATAACTCGCCTCTGAACGAACTCGGAATGGATGTCCCTTCCACCGAGAGTTGATTCATTTCGGGTGATCGGTGGTCCGATGAGGGTCATCGATAAACCCGTGGGTCGTCTCATGCAGAGCACCGAGCCCATAAGCGACCTCTAGGTTGTGACGCGTCAGCACCTTTTCCGGCGGGCCGGAAGCAACAACACGACCACTGACTAATAGCACGTGGTCGGCAGCGCGAGCTTCGTCCAAGTCATGGGTGGTGAGCACTACGGTCTGGCTGTTGTCTCGTTCGGCATGGATGATGCGATCAATCGTGCGGGCAGAGACCAGATCGAGTCCGGTGAGGGGCTCATCCAACAGCAGTAGGTCGTGGTCTTGAGCGATGCCCTGCGCCATATAAACCCGTTGCCGTTGGCCACCAGAAAGCTCGCCGAGGTGCCGGCGCTGAAGGTCGTTCACGTCGAGTTCGTTGATGGCCCAGTCGACTTTGGCTCGATCGGCGGGGGTGGATCGGCGCCACAGCCCGAGATTCGAATAACGGGCCATGGCCACGGTTTCTCGCACGGTGATGGGCGTTCCGGTGGGCATCGCGACCGTTTGCAGCACGTAGCTCACTCGCCGACGGGCCGCGAGAGGCGTATCGCCGAGCACCTCGATGTCACCCTGCTTGGGTTTGATCAATCCGGCGAGCGCGTGCAGCACCGTGCTCTTGCCCGACCCGTTGGGGCCGATGACAGCGGTGACCTTGCCCGCCGGAATCTCGAACGAGGATGCCGCCAGAGCGGTGTAGGAACCGTAAGCGAGCACAAGATCGCTCGCGCGCGCAGCGCAGGTTTCGCTCATCGTGCTACCTCCTCTGCAGTTGTGGCCGCACGGACACTGCGGTGGAATCGGCGGCGCAGCACTGTGATGGTGAGGGTGAGGAAGAAGAACACGACGGGCACGATCGCCATGGTGGCGGATCCGGCGGTTCCGAGGTGGTAGCTCAGGAGCAGTCCGAGCCACACGGAGACGACAGAAATTACTGCCGCGAACCCCATCATCATTGGAACGGTGCGGGCGATGAGCGCTGCTGTGGCCGGTGGTCCGACGAGCAGCCCCAAGACCAGCAGTGTGCCCACGGATTGGTAGCTTCCGATCACCGCAGCTGCGATGAGCGCCAAGAGGAGGGAGTGGGTGCGCCCGGGGTTCATCCCCAGGCTTTCGGCCTTGTTGCGATCGAACGAGAGGGCGAGCAAAGGCCGGTAAAGCACGACCGACAACGCGACAACCACGACGGCGAGAATCGCTTGAGCGATCAGGTCGCTCCACGCCACGCCCAAGGCATCGCCGAACAGGATGCTCGTGAGAGTGCCCGAGTAGGCATCGCTCTTAGAAATGATGACAACACCGAGCCCGAGCATCCCGACGAAGAGCAACCCGATTCCGGTGTCTTCTTGCAGCGCGGTCTGGCGGTGCACGAGTTCGATTCCCGCGACCATCACGACGGCGGCAATGACGGCTCCAAGAACGGGGCTGAAGTCGAACACCACGGCCGCTGCGATTCCGGGAACAATGCCGTGAACGAAAGCGTCACCAAAGAAGCTCATTCCGCGAAGCACAAGCCACGTTCCGACAACGGACGACATGAGGCCCGCGATGATCCCGCCCAGCAGGGCACGCTGCTGGAAACCTAGCGCAAAGGGATCGATAAACCAGTCGAGGGTCATCACTCAGCCCAGTGCATCCGCGATCAGCTGAGCATTGGTAGTCATCATGTCGGGATACGTTTCGGCACCAGAACCTGCTGAGCCAACACTGCCGACGTAGAGTGCCACCACGTCGATCGAGGTGCCGGCTTCCGCCGCGATAGTGTCGACGAGAACGCTGGAAAGGGCAACGTTGGAGAAGATCGCTGGCACGTTTTTCTCTTGGATCACTTCGACCAAGTCAGCCAGTTCTTGCGAGGACGCTTCCGCTAGCGTCGAACCGCCGGGAACGATAACGCCAGCGATCTCAAAGTCATAAGCGTCCGCGAAATAGCCGAACGCTTCATGGTCGGTCACGAGCACTCGCTGCTCCGAAGGAATCACCGAAAGGATGTCGCGCACCTGCTGATCGGTCGCCTCAAGAGCGTCATGCACATCACTGCCGCAATCAGCGTAGGTGTCGTCGCCGGTCACTTCGGCAAGCTTGTCGCCCACCAGAGTCGCCACCGTCGCCATTCGGGAAACGTCATTCCAGAAGTGTGGGTCCAGCGAACCGGCGGTATCCGAGTCTGAGCTGCTCTGCTCCCCGAAGGGCAGCGGGTCGATGAGGGGCGCGACTTCCATCACTTCAGCCCCTTCGCCCGCGGCGCTGGCGATGGCATCCGTTAGTCCGCCTTCGAGGTCGAGGCCATTCACCACCACCAGTTGAGCCGTCGCCATGTGTGCAACTTGCTCAGACGACGCGGAGAAGTCATGGGGGTCAACGCCGACCGGCATCAGAGTTTCTGTTGTTCCGCCGGCACACTCGGTGATATCTCCCACCACGCTGCCCAAGATAGTGGTGGTCGCGACGACGACAGGGTCGCCGCCGTCGGAAGCGGCAGTGGTGCATCCCGCGAGAGCAAGGCAGGTCACCACCGCAATGCTGGAAGCTACCGTGGCCACGCGCACAATCCCCGCCTCTGTTCGAATGAGCGAAACAGTGCAGCTCCGGGATGATCTCGGCCGGAGCCTTCACCACCATCAAGTCTACTCGCGGATGTTTCCTCACTGCCTGTTATCCGCCTCCCCACCGACAGTGACGACGACCTAAAGTGGAGACCATGTCATCCGTTACTCCCCCGCTGTCACCCCGCGCGCGTCCCATCGTGACTCTGACGATCAACCCTGCGCTCGACATCAGCACGTCGACCCCGCGGGTGGTCAAGGATCACAAGGTGCGCTGCGGCCCGAGCCGCATCGACCCTGGCGGAGGCGGCGTGAATGTGGCGCGCACCATCCACAAACTCGGCGGGGACGCCCTTGCCATCTACGCGGCCGGTGGCCTCACGGGAGCCACCTACCAACAATTGCTCGAGACAGAAGGCGTTCCCAGCCTCGCCGTGCCCATTGCCGGCACAACTCGGGAGAGCTTCACCGTTGACGAAAACGATTCGGGCCAACAGTTTCGGTTCGTGCTGCAGGGCCCAAAGTTTTGCGAAGCCGAGTGGCAACGCTGCCTTGCAACGCTAGAAGCAGCGATCATTCCCGGTGGCTATGTTGTGGCCAGCGGCAGTCTGCCGCCCGGAGTACCGACAGATTTCTATGCGCAAGTGGCACGATTGGCGCACCAGAAGGGTGCACGCTCGATCATCGACACCTCTGGCGAAGCGCTCACCGATGCCCTCGCCGAAGGTGTCTACCTGGTGAAGCCGAGCCTCCGCGAACTCAGCGAACTCGTGGGCCGAGAGCTCACCACCGAACAGAGTCAAGTGGATGCCGCCGCCGAGCTTGTCGCTCGCGGCTCCGCCCAACTCGTTGCTTTGACTCTTGGCGAGGCCGGCGCCGTGCTCGCCTCCGCCTCCGGCGTCATCCGGCTGCCAGTGCCCAAGGTGCAGGTGCAGAGTGCTGTCGGTGCTGGTGATGCATTTCTGGGAGCGTTTGTGTGGCGACTGTCACAGGGGCAAGATCCTGAACGTGCATTCCGTTCTGCTGTCGCTGCGGGCAGCGCAACGGCAGCGACTCCGGCGACCGAGATGTGTGCCCTTAAGGAAGTAGAAGCTCTCGAACTAGTGCTTCCGGAGGCCACACGCTACTAGGCGAAACGAAGAGGAGCATAACCATGAATGAATTGCAGTTCACCAAGATCAAGGACGCGGACGGCTTCATTGCGGCTCTCGATCAGAGCGGTGGCAGCACGCCCAAAGCTCTGAAGCTCTATGGCATTCAGGATGACTCGTACTCTGACGACGAGGAGATGTTCGATCTCGTCCATGCGATGCGCACACGCATCGTCACCAACGCCAGCTTCAACGGTGACCGCATCCTGGGCGCGATTTTGTTCGAGCAGACAATGGACCGTCAGATCGAGGGCCACCTCAGCGCCGATTACTTGTGGAACGTCAAGAACATCGTTCCCTTTCTCAAAGTAGATAAGGGCCTCCAGCGCGAGGTCGACGGAGCTCAGTTGATGAACCCGCTGCCCGGACTCGACGCGGTGCTGGCCCGCGCTCTCGATAACGGCATCTTCGGCACCAAAATGCGATCGCTGATCCTGCTTGGTAACGCGGCAGGCGTGCAGGCAATCGTTGACCAACAATTCGAGATCAGCCGTCAGATTCTGGCGGCCGGTCTTGTGCCCATCATTGAGCCTGAGATCGACATCCATTCGCCAAGCAAGCATGAAGCCGAGCGGATGCTCAAGGCCTCGCTCCTCGAACAGCTCGACTCCCTCGGCGCAGACCAGTACGTCATGCTCAAGCTGACGCTTCCCGAAGTCGATGACTTTTACGCAAACCTCGTGGCCCACCCGAACGTGCTGCGAGTGCTCGCGCTCTCGGGCGGCTACAGCCGCGCAGAGGCCAACGCTCGCCTCTCCCGTCAGCACGGCGTAGTGGCGAGCTTTTCGCGGGCACTCACGGAGGGGCTCACTATTCAGCAGAGCGACGACGAGTTCGCCGCAACTCTGGAGGAGTCGATCAAGAGCATCTTCGGGGCATCCGCCACCTAGCGGTCGCGCGCCTCGACGGCAGCCTCAGCGTCAGCAATATGGGGAACAGTCTTCATGAAGCTGTCGGGGTTGAGCGAAATGGAGTCGATTCCCTCGTTGACGAGGAACGCCGCAAAGTCGGGGTAGTTGCTGGGGCCCTGCCCGCAAATCCCGATTTTGATTCCGGCGGCGTGCGCTTTCTGGATGGCTTGGCTGATCATGGACGTGACCGCCTCATCCCGCTCGTCAAAAAGCGCTGCCAACTCTTCTGAGTCTCGATCAACACCGAGCACCAATTGCGTCAAGTCGTTAGAGCCGATCGAGAAACCATCGAACCGGGTCGCGAACTTTTCGGCCAAAATCACGTTGGCGGGAATCTCGCACATCATGTAAATCTGAAGCCCATTTTCGCCGCGCACCAAGCCGTTCTCTGCCATCACGGCCAGAACGCGGTCTGCCTCGGCCACGGTGCGACAGAACGGCACCATGATGATGATGTTGGCGAATCCAATCTGCTCGCGCACGCGCTTGAGCGCGCGACATTCAAGGTCAAAGCCTTCGCGATAGCGCGGGCTGTAATAGCGCGACGCTCCCCGGAAGCCGAGCATCGGGTTCTCTTCAGAGTGTTCGAAAACACTGCCACCAATGAGGTGCGCGTACTCATTCGTTTTGAAGTCGCTGAGCCTCACGATCACTGGCAGCGGATGATACGGCGTAGCAAGTTTGGCAATCCCTAACGCCAGGGTCTCCACAAAGAACTCCGTGGGGTCGTCAAAGCCGCGCGTGAGCTCCTCGATCTGTTGACGCTCACTCTGATCAGTGACCAGTTCGGGATGCACCAGGGCCATCGGATGAATCGTGATCAGATTATTGATGATGAATTCCATCCGGGCTAGACCAACCCCAGCTGCGGGCAACCGCCACCACTGGAAGGCTGCCGCTGGGCTCGCAATATTCACCATCACTGCTGTGCGTGTTGCCGACAGCGTCGCGGGGTCAAGCTCCTCGGTCTCAAAGGTGAGGGTGCCGTCGTAGATGTGGCCTTGGTCGCCTTCCGCACAGGACAGGGTGATTTCTTGGCCCTCTTTCAGCACCTCGGTAGCGGTGCCGGTTCCTACGACAGCGGGGATACCGAGTTCACGGCTGACGATCGCCGCATGGCTTGTCGGACCACCATGATCAGTGACGATTCCCGAAGCCCGGGTCATGATCGGGACCCAGTCCGGGTCGGTCATTTCAGTGACCAGAATGGCCCCGTCACGAAAGTTCTCGATGTCGGCGGGGTCCCGGATCACACACGCCGAACCGGTGGCAATTGCATCGCCGATGGCGGCGCCAGAGATGAGAAGCGGGCCATCCTGAGTGAGATGGTGGGTGGTGAATCGCGTACCCGTCTTGCGGGCCTGCACGGTCTCGGGGCGCGCTTGCACGATGAATAACTCGCCCGTCACGCCATCCTTGGCCCATTCCATATCCATCGGGCGGCCATAGTGCGCCTCGACGACCACTGCCCACCGCGCTAACTGCAGAATTTCGGCATCAACAAGCACGAACGACTGCTGTTGCCGCTCCGAGGTATCGACCATGCGCGTGCGCGCGCTGCCGCCCTTGCTGTAAATCATCTTGCGCGACTTGGCGCCCAGGGTTTTTTCGACAATCGGCGAACACCCCGGCGTCTCCAACAGGGGTTTGAACACGAGGTACTTGTCGGGGTTTACCGTTCCCTGAACAACAGTTTCGCCGAGTCCCCACGCGGCGCTAATTACCGCGACACGGGGAAAACCGCTCTCCGTGTCGATAGAGAACATCACCCCGGAGCCGCCAACATCCGACCGCACCATGCGCTGCACGCCAATCGACAGCGCCGCATCCAGATGATCAAATTCTTTGACCTCGCGATAGCTGATCGCGCGGTCGGTGAACAACGAGGCGTAGCAACGGCGGCAGGCATCCAGAAGCTCTCGCTCACCCCGCACATTCAGGAAGGTCTCTTGCTGACCGGCGAAACTGGCATCGGGAAGGTCTTCGGCCGTGGCGCTGCTGCGTACTGCAACCGCGGGGTTTGTCTCGCCCGAACGGGCGGCAAGCTGGCGATAGGAAGCGCGGATCTCTTCCGCAATGCCCTCAGGAAACTCGCTGCTGAGGAACAACTCGCGCAGTGCTTCCCCCGTTTCGCGCAAGCTCGCACTCCCGGCATGAAAGCGATCAAGCTGCGCCCGTGCGGCTGTTGCAATCCCGTTCACATCAACGAACGATCGATAGGCATCAGCGGTAGTCGCGAACCCTGGCGGCACCCGCACGCCCTCGCTCTCAAGAGTGCGAACCATTTCGCCCAGCGACGCATTCTTTCCCCCCACAATCGGAACATCTCCGATGCCAAGGTCTTCGAACCACATCACATGCTGCTTGCCCATATCGTGCCTCCCACGTTTTTCACGGAGTTACCACTGCCTATGGTGTGAACTCTACGACTATTGCCGCATCCTCTCTAGGGGCGCCCACAAGAGACTCAGCCAATGCTGTGAAGAGCTTCCGATGCCGCCAAATCCTGTGTGAGAGAATCAACCATGGCTGAATCGTGGCGTCGCACACCGACCGAAAGTCCTGTCACTTTCGAGATCGATACGGCAGCATCCACTCCGCCGTTTGAGCAGATCAAAGCTCAAGCCATCGCTCAGATCACGAGCGGTGAGCTTCTCGCCGGCACCAAGCTAGCCACCGTGCGACAGCTGGCCACCGACCTCGGCATCGCCCCCAATACCGTGGCGCGGGCCTACCGCGAACTCGAGGCTGACGGTTTTCTGCACTCGCGCGGCCGCAATGGCACTGTCGTCAAGGCTCAGCCTGGCGATGCCGCAGCGCTTCTCCAACTTGAGGCCCGGGCCTACGCCAACCGCGCAGCAGAGCTCGGCATCAGCACGGACGAAGCACAGCGTTTCGTCGCGATCGCCCTCAAGGGTTAGCCGACCAGAACAACAGCAGCGGGCCGAACGAGCGCTGCAGCCTGAACTACCGCAGCACTCCCAGTTCGCGCGCCTTCGACACTGCAGCGGTACGCGACGACACATTCAGCTTCGAAAAAATGTGCACTAGGTGAGACTTCACCGTCGTTTGCGAGACAAAGATTTCTCCCGCGATCGCCGCGTTCGACATCCCGGCCGCGACCCGCTCCAGCACCTCGATTTCGCGCTTGCTCAGACTCACTTGCGGAGCCCGCATCCGGTCCAGCAACCGGCCAGCGATCACGGGAGCCAAAGCGCTCTCGCCCGCAGCCGCAGCACGAACGGCCGCAATCAACTCATGCGGTGGGGCGTCCTTCAACAGATAGCCACTGGCACCGGCTTCTACGGCACCCAGGATGTCGCCATCGGTGTCGTAGTTGGTGAGAACCAACACGTACGGGGCCGCATCGAGCGCGCGGATCCGGCGCGTGACCTCCGCCCCCGACTCCAGCTCCCCGAACTGCAGGTCCATCAAAATCACGCTCGGGTTCGCCGACTGCACGAGCGCAAAAGCTTCATCCGGCGTGGCCGCTTCCCCCACGACGGTGAGGTCAGTTTCGTGTTCGAGCAAGGCACGCAAACCAGCGCGGACGACCGGATGATCGTCGGCAATCGCCACCCGGATCATGCCGTCTCCCCCGCCGATGGGCTCAGCATCAGATCAACCGTCACCGTGGTGCCAGCGCCGGGGCTCGACTCCACCGTCAACGTTCCACCCAGCTGTTCGACACGTTCGCGGGTTGCCGTTAGTCCGAAGGAATCAGTGAACCCTCGAGCCGATGCTGCCTCCGCACGTTCGGGATCGAACCCTCGACCGTTGTCAGCAATCATGAGCCGCACATCCGAATCATTGCGCTCGATGGAGATCGTGGCCTGCGTTGCCTCCGAGTGCTGCACGACGTTCGCCATCGCCCCCTGAGCGATGCGCAATAGCGCGGTCTGTACGGGCATCGGCAGGTCAAGAGCATCCGCCACCCGCACCCGGATCTCACGCTCGGGGGTCTGCCACTGGGTTTCAGCGAGACGACGCAAAGCCGCGCCCATCCCCTGCGCCACGAGTGCCGCCGGGGCAAGCTCGCGAATGAAGTTACGAGTGTCGGCGAGATTGGCGGCCGCTGTCTCACGGGCAAGGCGCACGTGTTCGAGGCCCGCAGCATCCGGGTCAGCACGTTCAGCAGCATGCAGCAGCATCTGGATGCTCGACAACCCCTGCGCGACGGTGTCATGAATCTCGCGGGCGAGTCTCGCTCGCTCTGCCAGCACCCCGGATTCGCGTTCGGTCTGAGCCAGCTGATCCCGCGTCTCGAGGAGTTGCTTCACCAACAGTTCGCGGTCTGCAGCCTCAGCCGCGAGTGATTTGTAGCCAAGACCAATCACGATCGCAACGCCCGCTCCGACGAGTGGCCCCACCACGCCACCCACAGTCCATTCGCTGTGAAGACCGAGAGCGGCGATGGCGAGCAACGTCGATCCCAGCACGGCGAGGGTGCGCCAGCCGCGCGGCAACAGGTGCAGATAAAGAAAGAACAGGGGGAACACCAGGTAGGCGGCATCCGGGCTCAACCACACCAGCACGAGCCATTCTGCCGACAAGACCAGCGCCCACAGGTAGGCCGTCACCGACTGCGCGCTCGCCCCCGAACTCATCGCATGTCTCGCCAAATAACCGCCGAAACCGTAAGTGATGAGCAACAGTGCGGCGAGCGCAATCACCGCCACCATGTTCGGGTTGCCATCGACAAGCGCACGCACCACCACGAGCACAGTCAAAGCGACAAAGAGGATGTGCAAACTGGTGCGCAACCCCACAAAAACGGGGGTCAACGCAGTGTGGCTCATAATTCGACCCTACTGCCGCGCACGAGTGCTTCTATCCATCGAAAGGATGATTGTGCCCTCCGCACTATGCGCCACGAAAGGTACCCTCCCGGCCGATGCCCTACCGCGCCCACACGAGGATGCTGGTTACTGTCGCCATTCGTCGACGCCGAAAGGACTCCCCATGTTTGTTGCCTGGCGCGATCTGCGCTTCGCCCGCGGACGATTCGTGCTCATTGGCACCGTCGTCGCCCTCATCACGTTGCTCGTCGGCTTTCTGAGTGGCCTCACCGGTGGGCTCGCTGCCCAGAACATTTCTGGTGTTCTGTCGTTGCCGGCTGACCAGCTCGTGTTCGCCACCCCGAGCAGCAAGGGAGCGGATGAAGCCAGCTTCTCCGACTCGAACGTCACTGAGAAGCAGGCAAACATCTGGGCTGACGCTGACGGTGTCGAGTCGGCCAACCCCATCGGCGTCTCACAGACCAAGGCTGAGTCCCCCGAATCGAGCACTTCCATCGCCATCTTCGGAGTCGTTGCCGGCTTCGACGAGACGGCCCCCAGCGGCGACGGCAAGGTCGGCCTCTCGGAGGATGCCGCCACCGCCCTCGACGTCTCCACCGGCGACACCATCACGGTTGCCGGCACCGACTACACGGTCGAGAAGGTCAGCGGCAACTGGTGGTACAACCACACGCCCGTCGTTCAGATGACGCTCGAAGACTGGCAGGGTTACTCCGCCACGACCGGAAACCCGGATGCCTACGCCACCGCCATTGCAGTCAACGGCGACGCCGACTGGGATGCCATCAATGCCGACGCTGACACCCTCAGCAACTCGGTTCTCCTGTCGCTGACCGCCGTGAGTTCGTTCCGCTCAGAGATCGGTTCTCTGCTACTGATGGTCGCGATGCTGTTCGGCATCTCCGCCCTCGTGATCGGCGCGTTCTTCACGGTGTGGACGATGCAGCGCAAGGCCGACATCGCCATGTTGAAAGCGCTCGGAGCATCCACCTCGTCACTCATCCGCGACGCCCTCGGTCAGGCCCTCATCGTGCTGCTGATCGGTGTCGGCATCGGTATCGGCATCACGGCTCTCCTTGGGGTACTGATGGGCAGCGCGCTGCCGTTCATCCTGAGCCCCTTCACCACCCTGCTGCCGGGCGTCATCATGATTGTGCTCGGCCTTGCCGGTGCTGCTTTCGCCCTGCGTTCCGTTACTACCGCCGATCCACTCACTGCCCTGGGGAGCACCCGATGATCCACCTCAATAACGTCACTCTCACCTTCCCCGACGGCGAAGGCCGCGTCACGGCCGTCGACCATGTCACGCTCAGTGCGCGCCCCGGCACTGTCACGGGCATCACCGGCCCGAGCGGTTCGGGCAAGTCGAGCCTGCTGGCTGTCGCCGCCACGCTCATCCGCCCCGACTCCGGTCGCGTCATGATCGATGACGTGGATGCCGCCCAGCTGTCGGCCGCCGAAGCCACCGTGCTGCGCCGCGACAGCATCGGTATCGTCTTTCAGCAGTCGAACCTGCTGCCCTCGCTGACGGCACTGGAACAACTCGCCGTCATGAACGAGCTCGGAGCCCCGCACAGCCGTGGCAAGCGTGCCGCGGTTACCGCCCACGCTCGCGAGCTGCTGGATGCCGTTGGCCTGGCCGATCAGGCTCACAAGCGTCCGCATCAGCTTTCGGGCGGTCAGCGTCAGCGCGTCAACATCGCGCGGGCGCTCATGAACGACCCGAAAGTGCTCCTCGTCGATGAACCGACCAGTGCCCTCGACCAGGAGCGCGGCGCGAGCATCATCGAACTCATCCTGCGTCTCACCGACGAACGCAACACCTCAACGCTGCTCGTCACCCACGATCTTGTTCATCTCCCCCGTATGCACGCGGTCATGAACATGGTGGATGGCGCGCTCGAGTCGGTGCGCAGCGAGGTGCCGGTTACCGTCGGGTAACCTCACTCCCTTGCGGGTAACTAGGGGTCATGCAGGAGCATTATGGCCATGACCGACACCATGAACGCCGTAGCGTACTCGCATGCTTTGCCCATCGACGACCCCACGAGCCTGGAAGATGTGACTCTTCCGGTTCCTGCCGTGGGGCCGCACGACCTCCTCGTGAAGGTCGTCGCCGTTTCTGTGAACCCCGCCGACGTGAAGGTTCGCTCCGACATGGATCCGGGTGGGGTCCCGACCGTCCTCGGTTTCGACGCCGCTGGAACCGTCGCGGCCGTGGGCAGCGACGTCACCCTGTATGCCGTCGGCGACGAGGTGTACTACGCGGGAGCGATGGGCCGTTCCGGCTCCAACGCTGAACTTCAGGCCGTTGACGAGCGCATCGTCGGCACCAAGCCGAAGTCGGCCACCTTCGCCGAAGCCGCTGCACTCCCCCTCACCACTCTCACCGCGTGGGAGGGCCTGTTCGACAAGCTCAAGCTCACCGCCGAGAGCACGGGAACCCTGCTCGTCGTCGGCGGCGCTGGCGGCGTGGGCTCGATGATCATCCAGCTTCTCAAGGCACGCACCCCCGGCATCCGCATCATCGCCTCCGCCGGTCGCGAAGCCAGCCAAGAGTGGGTTCGCTCGCTCGGAGCGGATGAGGTAGTCCGTCACGGCGAACACCTCACCGAAGACGTGAAGCGCGTCGCCCCCGAGGGAATCGACTACATCTACAGCACCAACACCGTGGGCCAGATCGAGGCCTTCGTCGAGATCTTGAACCCCTTCGGTGAGATCGTCGCCACCGACAACCCCGGCCTGGTCGACCTCGGCCTGTTCGGCGGCAAGAGCCTCTCGTGGCACTCCGAACTCATGTTCACGCGGTCGGTCTTCACCACGGCCGACATGGTGGTGCAGCACGAGCTTCTCACCACGGTCGGCGAAATGATCGACGCCGGCACCATCCGCAGCACCATGACCTCGGCCTTCAGCCCGCTGAACGCCGAGCAGCTGCGCCTCGCGCACGCCAGCGTCGAGACCGGTCGCACGCTCGGCAAGGTCGTCGTAACGAACGAGCCCCTCGCGAGCTAGCGAGAACCGCCCGCGGTTGCGCCGTGGCGCCTAGTGACCGATCTGGTCGGAGTCAGCACCGGACCCCGGCACGTCGATCGCCGCAATGGCATCGAGGTCGCGCGAGTCGAGTTCGAAGTCGAAGACCGCAATGTTGTCGGCCAGCCTGTCGGGGTTGGCCGACTTCGGGATTGCGACGAGGCCATTCTGCAGGTGCCAGCGCAGCGCGATCTGAGCCGCTGAGCGCTCGTGCTTGGCCGCGATCTCGAGCAACACCGGCTGGTCGAGCACGCCCTTGATGGGGCTCCACGATTCCGTGACGATTCCGCGGGAGTCGTGATACGCCCGGTCGGCGAGGCGAGCGTTGGTCGGCGAGAGGTCAACCTGGTTCACGGCCGGAACGGTAGCGCCCGCATCCGCCAGCACTTCAAGGTGGGCCGGCTTGAAATTTGAGACCCCGATCGAGCGCACAAAGCCATCTGCTTTGAGCTTCTCGAAGGTACGCCACGTGGAGAGGAACTTGTCGAGTTCTGGTCGAGGCCAGTGGATCAGCAGTAGGTCAACATACTCGAGGTCGAGGCGTTCGAGGCTGTCGCGCAGCCCCTCAATCGCGAGGTCGTCGCCTTGAAAGTCACCATCGAGTTTGGTCGTGACGAAGAGTTCGTCGCGATCAATGCCGCTGCGCCGGATGCCCTCGCCGACGCCCGCTTCGTTGCCGTAGCGCACCGCCGTATCGATGTGGCGATACCCGAGTTCGATGGCGGTTGGAACAACAACAGCGACTTCGGCATCGCTGAGCGGCCACGTGCCAAGACCAAGCTGGGGGATGCTGTGGCCGTCGTTGAGAGGAATCGAGGGGATCATCCTCTTAGGCTAAACGACGCTCAGGACAGTGTGCGAGGACTCGCTGTAGCGAATCCCCGCACACCCTGTGAGTTCTTTAGACCTCGAGTGCGGCCATGGCCAGATCAGGGTTTCCGAAGCGGTGTGCTGTAATCGACAGTGACTGCTCTTGCACGAAGATCAGCAGTTCAACGCGACCGGATGTCGTGACCTCTCCCGACCACACAGCGACGTCAGGGTTTCCGCCAACGGCTTCTGCGAGATCGACAGAGGAACCACCGATGAGGCGCACCCGGCTCGTCTTCAACTCGCCCTTAGCCGCACGCTCGTTCCAGCGAGCATCCGACTCGACCCGAACCTGAGCGACCGAGACTCCGGCATTTCCCGACTCGAATGATTCGGTGAGCAGCGACGGCAATGGAATAGCCGAGCTGATGTGAATGGTCGCGCCAATACGAGCAGCACCGGCGATCATGCGCACCAGGCTGCCAAGCGGTTGACCGTCCGACAGGCGAATGGTGACGGGCACCGGGCGATAACGGAAGACGTTGCGTTCGACGCCGAGTCCTGACACGTCGCGGCTAACACCGAACTCTGTCTCCCACGCGCGCTGGTCGCTTTCGGCGGCACGACGAACACGGTCGAACTCGTCGAACTCCATGCCCGACTGTGCCTTCTTGATAACCGAAGAGACCTGGTCGCTGAGACCGCGCACCTGAATGTCGCGAGCGGCGGGCTGCTCTACAGCCTTCCACTGCCCGAGTGTCATCAGGTAGTTGGGTCCGCCAGCCTTGGCGTGACAGCCGACGGCTGAACGCTTCCAACCGCCAAAGGGCTGGCGGCGAACAATGGCGCCGGTGATTCCACGGTTGACGTAGGCGTTTCCGGCCTGAACCTCATCGAGCCAGCGAGCAACCTCGGTGGGATCGAGCGAGTGGATGCCCGCAGTCAGTCCGTAGTCCACGGCGTTCTGCATCTCGATCGCTTCGGTGAGGTTCTTGGCACGCATCACGCCGAGAACGGGACCGAAGTATTCGGTCATGTGGAATTCGCTGCCCGACGCGACCCCGGTGCGAACTCCGGGAGTCCACTGCTTGCCTTCGTCATCAAGCTGACGTGGCTTCACGAGCCAGCTCTCGCCGGGAGCGAGGGTGGTGAGGGCGTTGAGCAACTTGCCCTGAGCAGGCTCAACGATCGGGCCCATCATGGTGAGAGGGTCCTGAGGGAGGCCAACGCGCAGGGTGCGTACCGAGTCAACAAGCTGGCGCTCGAACCGTTCGCTCCTCCCGACCGAACCGACCAAGATCACGAGAGAGGCCGCTGAGCACTTTTGCCCGGCGTGTCCGAAGGCGCTCTTGGTGACGTCGGCGACGGCGAGGTCGAGATCTGCGCTCGGCGTCACGATGATCGCGTTCTTTCCACTGGTCTCCGCGAGAATCGGCAGGTCATTGCGCCAGGAACGGAACATTGCTGCGGTCTCCCACGCACCGGTCAGGATGACGCGGTCAACGGCAGGGTCGGCAATCATGACGCGACCGAGTTCACGATCCTTCAAATCAACAAACGTGAGCACGTCGCGCGGCACTCCGGCTTCCCAGAGAGCTTCGACCATCACTGCGGCGCTGCGCTGCGAGAGCTTCGCGGGCTTGATGATGACGCCGCTGCCGGAGGCGAGAGCCGAAAGGACGCTCCCTGCCGGAATGGCGACCGGGAAGTTCCACGGCGGGGTAACGACGATAAGCCCCGACGGAACAAAGGTGGCGTCTTCGATCTTTTCAAGGTCGAGCGAGCGCTCTGCGTAGTAGTGCGCGAAGTCGATCGCTTCACTTACTTCAACGTCGCCTTCAGCAATGGTCTTGCCTGCTTCGTTGGCCATGACCTCGATGAGGCGGGCACGGGAGTTCTCGATGGCGTCACCGGCACGGTGCAAGATTGCGGCGCGCTCAGCGGCGGGCATCGCACCCCAGCGGCGTCCTGCAGCCGTTGTCGACTCGAGGATGCTCTTCATCTGTTCGGCGGTGCTGACTGCCCCAGCCGTGACGGTGTCGACACCGAGCTGCGACTCTCCACTGCGTGCCAAGATCGCGCGACCCCACGTGCGGTTATCGCCAATGGCGGGATCAGTGTCGGCAACGTTATCGAAGGGACGGTCGCCGATGATCGCAGCAGGTGTGGAGCGGTCCTGAATGCGGTTGGTGGTCTGAGCCGGCACGTCGAGGTTCGCGAGCGAAGCCAAGAAACGGTCTTGCTCGCGCACGAAGATGTGTTCGTTGCTGGAGAGTTCGAACAACCCCGACATGAAGTTCTCGGTGCTGGCGTTCTCTTCGAGGCGACGCACGAGGTAGCTAATGGCCGAGTCGAACTCGGTCGGCTGAACAACGGGCGTGTACAGCAGCAGGCTGCCGACATCCTTTCGGACCGCTTCGGCCTGGCCAGTAGCCATTCCGAGGAGCATTTCGAACTCAATGCCGTGCGTTACGCCTCGCTCTTGAGCGAGGTGCCAGGCGAATGCAATGTCGAAGAGGTTGTGGCCAGCAACACCGATGCGCACGGCATCCACGTGCTCAGGGGTGAATGCCCAGTCGAGCACGCGCTTGTAGTGAGTGTCGGTGTCTTGCTTGGTGCCCCAGGTAGCCATGGGCCAGTGGTGAGTTACCGCGTCAACGTGTTCCATCGCGAGGTTGGCGCCCTTAACAACGCGCACCTTGATGCCGGCACCGCCGCGAGCGCGACGTTCCATCGACCAGCGGGTGAGTTCCTGCAGCGCGGTGAGGGCATCCGGCAGGTACGCCTGAAGCACGATACCCGCTTCAAGTTCGAGTAGTTCTGGCTGGTCGAGAAGCTTCTCGAAGACCGCGATCGTGAGGTCGAGGTCTTTGAACTCTTCCATGTCGAGGTTGATGAACTTCTTCTGCGGCGAGCGCAGCGCAAGCAGGTAGAGCGGGGTGAGGCGGTCGACAACACGGTCGACGGTCTCGTCGAAGGCCCACATGGAAAGTTGGGACACGACCGACGACACCTTGATGGAGACGTAGTCAACGTCATCCCGGTTCAGAAGCGCGCGCGTTCCGGCGAGGCGCTTGTCTGCCTCGTCGTCACCAAGAACGGCTTCGCCGAGCAGGTTGAGGTTGAGGTTGACGCCTTCACGACGCAAGTGCACGAGGGCCTTGTCGAGCTTGGCGGGAGTGGCATCGATGATGAGGTGGCCGACCATGCCGCGGAGAACGCGACGAGCGATCGGGACGATGATCCACGGGAGCAGAGGTGCGAAGCCGCCACCGACCATGATCGCGAAGCGGAGGTACCACGGCAGGAAGGCCGGGATGATGTGCGTGAGGCGCTCGAGGTTGCGGCCGGCGACACGCAAATCTTCGGGACGCACAACGGTGTCAATGAAGCCAAGAGTGAACTCGAGTCCGTTCGGGTCTTTCAGCACACCGGCAAGGCGCGTGGCACTCGCGTCGGTGGGAAACTCTTCACTTTCGGCCAGCCACCGGCGAACGGTGGCTACCGTTTGGTCGGCAATCTGCTGGTGTGAAGCATCGAGGTTGTCGGTAGAAGTTGACATGCTCACGAGAATAGGCCTCCGAACGGGATTGTGGCTGGAACTCTCAGTGTGCGCCCGGGAGTGCCTTTAGCAAAAGCGACGGAAATCGCATGGTTTCAGTTAGAATTAGTTAACGATTGGCGGAGAAATGCTCGATGTTAGACGGCTACGACTTTTGCGAGAACTCAAGCTTCGCGGAACCATTGCCGCGGTGGCGAACGCCCTCAGTTACACGCCGTCTGCAGTCTCCCAACAGCTCGCTCTTCTCGAAGAAGAAGCGCGGGTTCCACTGCTCGTTAAAGCGGGTCGCCGCGTGCAGCTCACCCCCGAAGCCGAGCTCCTCGTCGAGCACACTGTCGCCCTCCTCGAACGCCTCGAACTCATGGAAGCGGAGATCCACTCCTCGCTCACTGAAGTGCGCGGAAAAGTACGTCTCGCCGTATTCCAATCGGCAGCGCTCGGCATCATCCCCCAAGCGCTCAGCATCATTGCCGAAGAACACCCCCAACTGCGCATCGAGATGACCCAGCGCGAACCCGAAAGTGCACTCTTCGAAACCTGGACGCGCGAATTCGACCTCGTGATCGCCGAACAGTATCCCGGCCATGCCGCACCCCGGCATCCCGATCTCGACATGCTCCCCCTCTATGCCGACGAGCTCTCGCTCGCTGTTCCTCACGAGAGTGGAATCATGAGTCTCGCCGACACCACCCAGAGTGCCTGGGTGATGGAACCCCGAGGCACCGCATCCCGCCACTGGGCAGAACAGCAGTGCCGCCGCGCAGGGATAGAGCCCGACGTTCGCTACGAAACCGCCGACCTTCAGGCCCACATCCGTCTCGTTGAATCAGGCCACGCAACCGCAATCTTGCCGGGGCTCGTCTGGGGCAGCCGCACGCCGACCGTCGCCCTGAGGCCCATGCCGGGCCTCCCCCGCCGCACCGTCTTCACCTCAGTGCGCGACTCGAGCGTCAGCCGGCCATCGATTGTGGCGTGCCGAGAAGTGCTTGAGCGGGTCGTGCTCGCGCTCGCGCCGGAGTAGCCGCGACGGCTTCAGTGGCGAAACCTGACTACGCAGAATCGCGGATGACGAGCTCAGTATCGAGGGTCGTCACGGTGTCGACTGGTCGGTTTTCAATCAGGCCGACAATCATTTCGGCCATGCGGCGGCCCATCTCGACGGAGGGTTGGCGCACTGTCGTCAGTGGTGGAGTCGCGGTGCTCCCGTAGTTGTCGTCGTCGAAACCGACCACGGCGATATCGTCGGGCACGGAGAGCCCGGCTTCGCGGATGGCCGAATAGGCGCCGATAGCCATCTGGTCGTTGGCGGCGAAGATGCCGTCGATGGGCTCACCGCGGGCCAGCAGCCGACGCATTGCGTCTGCGCCCGAGGGTGGGGAGAAGTCGCCGACTTCCACGAGGTCGCTCGTGAGGCCGTGCTTTTCAAGAGTGGCGTGAAAGGCAGAAAGGCGGTCTACGCCCGGGGGCATATCTTGCGGGCCAGCGATCGTGGCCAGCTTGGTGCGACCGGAAGCGATCAAATGCTCAACGGCAGTGCAGGCACCAGCAAAGTTGTCGACATCCACGTAGTAGTTATCGCCGCCCACGTCGCTGAGCGGGCGCCCACCGAACACGACAGGCAGGGTGCGGCTGAGCTCAGAGTAGGAGTGGTCGCCCGTGTGGTGCGAGACCACGAGAGCGCCATCGACGTTGCCGCCGAGGAGATAGCGCCGCGTCTTGTGTGATGCGGCCCCTGACTCGATGATCATGTTGAGCGTGTAATCGGTGTCTTCGAGGTAAAGCGCAACGCCCTGCACGACCGCTGCGAAGAAGGGGTCATCGAAGACCTTGGCTGCCGATTCCGGAACCACCATCGCGATGGCTTGCGTCTTGCGGCTCACGAGCGAACGGGCAGCGCGATTGGGCACGTAATTGAGCTCGTCGATGGCGGCCTGAACGACAGTGGCAACATCCGCGCTCACCTTAGGAGAACCGTTCACAACGCGAGACACGGTGGCGCGCGAAACGCCTGCCTGTGCCGCCACCATTTCGAGTGTTGGCATGGCCCCGCTGCGCAGTTTCTCCGCCACGAGCTCGCTCTCTCCTAGAAGGTCCTGCCTAACCCTAACGATCAGGAGGCCTTCTTCGTGGCAGCGATGTGGGCTGCATATTCCGTGGCGCTGCGCTTCGGGATGCGCTCCTGGGTGTCGTAATCGACGTAAACAATCCCGAAACGCTTGTTATAGCCCCACGCCCATTCGAAGTTGTCGAGGAGCGACCACACGAAGTAGCCGCGCACGTCAGCGCCGTCGGCAATGGCATCCGCGACCGCCTGAATGTGCTGGGCGATGTAGCTGGCACGCTTCGGGTCATCGATGGTGTCGCCGACGCGGGTGTCGTCGTACGATGCGCCATTTTCGGTGACATACAGCGGCGGCAGAGTGGGATATTCCTTGCCGAGCCGCACGAGAAGAGTGCGCAGCCCGCTCGGGTTGACCTCCCAGTCCATGGCCGTGCGCGGAAGATCGCGAGGGGGCATCGTCACAAACTCGCTGCCAACAAACATGGAGCGACCGGGCTTAGTGGTGGGGCGAAGTCCGGGTGCTGCATCGGCGGGAGCGGGATGCCCACTCACGTTGTCGTCGTGGTAGTGGTTCACTCCCAAGAAGTCGATGGGGGCGGAGATGATCGCAAGGTCGCCCTCCTGCACATACTGCTCGAAGTCGTACTCGCGCATGTCTTCAATGACGTCGGCCGGGTAGGCGCCCAGCACGAGGGGCTCGAGAAACATGCGGTTCCAAATGCCGTCGATGCGGCGTGCGGCGTCGAGGTCGACGGGATCGTTCGGGTCGTTCGGCACGGCGTTGGTGAGGTTGAGCGTGATGCCGAGCTCAATCTCGCGGCCCTGGGCTGCAGCGAGCTTGCGCAGTCGTTCGGCGGCGAGACCGTGCGCGAGGTGCTGGTGATGCAGCGCAGCCAGACCCTGGTTCGGGTCGGTGAGACCGGGAGCGTGCTCGCCGGCAATGTAGCCAATCAGCGACGAGCAGAGCGGCTCGTTGAAGGTAGTCCAGTGGCTGACGCGATCGCCGAGAGCGTTGTACACAGCCTCGGCATAATCGGCGAACCGGTACGCGGTTTCGCGGTTCGCCCATCCGCCCTTCTCCTGAAGCGCCTGCGGCAGGTCCCAGTGATAGAGAGTGAGCCACGGCAGGATGCCGGCCTCCAGCAGCGAGTCAACAAGTCGACTGTAGAAGTCGAGGCCCTCGGCGTTGGGCTCGCGGTCGCCGGGAACAACACGGGCCCAGCTGGTGGAGAAGCGGTAGGAATCGAGCCCCAGCTTCTTCATCAACTGCACGTCATCGTTCATGCGGTAGTAGTGGTCGACCGCAATTTCGGGGGTGTCTCCGTTAGCGACGGCGAGCGGCTGGCGGGCATAGTGATCCCAAATGGAATCCTCTTTGCCGCCTTCGTGAGCTGCTCCCTCGATCTGGGCAGCGGCGGTGGCGGATCCCCAGAGGAAGCCTTTCGGCCAGGTGGTGGTGAGAGTGTTCATTAGCCTTTTACTGCTCCTGCCATGATGCCCGAGACGAGTTGCCGTCCGGCGAGAATGAAGATGATGAGCAGCGGCAAGGTGGCGAGCACCGCTCCCGAAAGCACGACCGAGTAGTCCACGTATTTTGCGCTCTGCAGCTGGCTCAGCGCAACCTGCAGGGTCGGATTTTGTGGTGCAACCAACAGCGGCCACAAGTAATCGGTCCACGCGGTCATGAAGGTGAAGAGTCCGAGAATCGCCATCGCGGGGCGGGCCGCGGGGATTCCGACGTTCCAGAAGGTGCGGAACATATTGGCCCCGTCGACACGGGCCGCTTCGATGAGTTCGTCGGGAATGACATCCACCAAATATTGGCGCATGAAGAACACCCCGAATGCTGTCACGAGCGTTGGCACGACAACAGCGCCGAGGGTGCCCGTCCAGCCGAGCTCTTTCATGAGCATGAACTGCGGGATGATGCCGAGTTGGGTTGGCACCGCAAGCGTGGCGATCACGAAGATCATGAGTCCTTCGCGGCCTTTGAAGCGCAGCTTCGCGAACGCATAGCCGGCCAGAGTCGAGAAGAAGATCACCGAGGTCGTGATGATCGTCGAGACGATGATGCTGTTCAGCAGCGACTGCCAGAACGGAACGGTGGAGAGCACTTCGCCAACGTTGATCCAGAAGCGACCGCCGGGCAGCAACGGTGGCCAGGTGGCGGTGATGGCCGTGTTGTCGCTCGAGCCAACAACGTACGACCACCACAGCGGGTACGAACCGCCGAGGAACAGGGCCATCAGCAGACCGTAGATCAAGAAGCCGGGGCGTTCGGCGAGTCCACGGGCGCGGCCGCGACCACGGCGCTTCTCGTCGGCTAGGGCCTGCTTGTCGGCGGCGCGATCGGGGGTTCGTGTGGGGCTCGTGGTGCTCATGAGCTCTTCTCCTCGTCTACGACGGATGCCGCTGGCACGCCGGTGGGGTTGGCCGCGGTGGTGGCGCGGTAGCGCGCAAGTTTCTTGGCTCGGCGCTTCGAAATGACCTTCACTTCGGTCGAGGCGATCTTGCGCGAAATCCAGAAATTCAGCATTCCGATGCCGACGATGATGATGAACAGCAGCCACGCGATGGCGGAGGCCTTGCCGAAGTCACCGCGGTTGAACGCCATGTCCCACAGGTACAGCACGGTGGTTTGGTACTCGCGATGAGCACCGCCGAGGTTCGCGCTGGTGGGGTTAAAGAGCTTCGGTTCGGTGAAGATCTGCAGGCCACCGATCGTGGCGGTGATGATGACGAAGATCATGGTCGGGCGGATGCTCGGCAGCGTCATCGAGAAGAACCGACGCACGGCTCCCGCTCCATCCAGGGCTGCCGATTCGTAAATGTCGCGGGGAACAGCCTGCATCGCGGCGAGAAGAATGAGCGCGTTGTAGCCGGTCCAGCGCCAGTTGACCATCGTGGCGATGGCGAAGTGGCTGGGGAAGACTTCGCTCTTCCACAACACAGGGTCAATGTTGAAGGAGGTCAGGATGTTGTTGATGAGCCCGTACTTTTCGCCGAACGCACTCGAGAAGATGATGGCGACCGCGACCGGGGTCACGATGTACGGGATCAGAATGCTCATGCGCCAGAAGGTTTTGGCGCGAAGGTTTTGGTCGAGCAGGGCTGCGATAAAGACGGCGGCGACCAGCTGCGGAATCGCGCTGAGCAGGAAGATGCTCATCGTGTTGAAGAGCGAGTTCCAGAAGTAGGGGTCGTTGAGCTCGGCGACATAGTTGTCGAAGCCGATCCATTCACCGGCACCGCTCAGGATGTCCCAGTCGTTGAGCGAGACAACAAACGTGTAGACGAGGGGGAAGAGCCCGATGAGTGCGAAGAGCACAAAGAAGGGGGCGATATAGAGGTAGGGGGACGCTTTCACGTCGAGGCGACTCAGACGCTGCCGCCGGGTGAGCCGTGTCGCATTGCGCTCGGAGCGCTTCTTCGCCTCACCTGAATCAGGTCGCGGCGGGCTCGTCATCGTCGTCATGAGATATCGCTTTCAAGAAGTGAGGCCCCCGGCCAGGGGATGACCGGGGGCCTCAATTGCTGCTGTGGACTAGTTGAGGTCGAGGTTCTTTAGAACCTCAAGCGCGTTGTTCCACGCGGTGTCACCGTCAACACCCGAGTCGAGTTCCTTGGTAGCGGGGCCAAAGACCTGCTCCTGAATAACTGAATCGTTCGGGCCCTTGTACTGCGAGGTCACGCCTTCTGCACGCGATCCGAGGATCGTGCCGATGGGAGCATCGTTGAAGAAGGTGCTGAGCTCGCTGGTGCCGGTTACTCCGTCATCCGTCTGAGCTTCGATCACGCTGGGGAAGGTTCCTGCAGCTTGGAAGGCGGCAACTTCGGACTCAGCCGAGGTCAGGTAAGCGGCGAGCTTTGCTGCCTCAGCAGGGTGCTCCGACTGGGTCGGAACGGTCAGGAAGGCGCCGCCCCAGTTTGCTGCTCCACCGGGGAAGACGTCTGCGAAGTCCCAGCCGCTTGTGGCGTCTCCGCCTGCTGCTTCGACCTGTCCCTTGACGACACCGAGCATCCAGCCGGGGCACATGAACGTGGCGAATGAGCCATCAACGAAGGCCTTTCCCCCGCCCCAGTCCCACGCGCTCTGCTCAGCCGAGAGACCGGATGCTGCACCGTCGGCGAGGAGGTCCCACTGCGACTTGAGGTCGGCGTTGCCTTCGATGTCGATCTCACCGTCTGCGGTGTAGTAGCCCTCGTCAAGCTGGTTGACCATGGCGTTCCAGACGAAGCCGGAGTGGTCGTAGAAGGCTGCGCCGGTTGCTGCGTTGTAGTCCTTGCCAACCTGGAAGAAGTCTTCCCACGTCGCGCTGTCGCCACCGAAGAGTTCGGCTACGGCGTCGCGGTCGCCGGGCATTCCGGCGGCTTCGAGGAGGTCTCCGTTGTAGCAGAGGCCCTCAGGGCCGATGTCGGTTCCGTAACCGATGATGCGGCCGTCGGCGTCGGTGCCCTGAGCGAGCTTCCAGTCGACCCAGCGGTCCTTGATGTCGTCTGCGCCATATTCGCTGAGGTCAACGAACGTGTCGGAGACCTGCATGACCTGGCCGAGCCATCCTTCTTCAACGGCCTGAACGTCGGCGAGACCGGCGCCTGCTGCCTGCTTGGTCTTCCAGTCGGTCAACGCGTTTCCACCGGTGTCGATGTTGGTTGCCTTGATGGTGATGTTGGGGTTCTCGGCTTCGTACGCTGCGTACAATCCGTCGAGTCCCATCGTGCCGAAGGTGGTCACGGTGAGGGTGATGGGGCCATCGCTGTCTCCACCGTCAGTTGCTGAACAACCGGTGGCGAGAAGAGCGAGAGATGCTGCGCCGGCGACGGCTGCAACCATCTTGGTGCGTCGTTGAGATTTCACGGTCACTTCCTTGTGAATGAGGGTTATTGGTGTCCGAAAGAGACCCCCATCAGGAATGAGAGCGCTCTCACGATTGCAGACTGATCTTATGAGAGCGCTCTCTCGAATGTCAAGAGAGCGCTCTCACATCCGCGAAAGTCACACAAATGACTGCAAACGCTTGCGGTGCGGGACGGCCCGGAAACCAGCACAACCCCCGCGCCCCGGCCCGTTATGCGGCGAGGTGCAGGGGTTGGCGAAGAAAACTGGAGGCGCTTACTCCCAGACGCTGGGGGCTTCGACGCGACTGACGGGTAGCGCGACGTGATCAGCCCACTCTTGAACCCACTCAGGCATGGCCGGGGCAGGGGCATCCCATCCGATGGTTTCGAGCAGTTCGGCTACGGGTACGGTGCCGCCGGAGCTCTTGAGAAAACGCGCGCGGGTCATGGCCTGGGCATAAATCTGACCATCGACAACGAAGCGTTGTTCCACGAAGACGGCTTTCTCGTCGTAGCCCACGACGCGGCTCTCAAGCTGAAATTCTTTCCACAGATCGAGCGACTTGCGAAAGCTGATGGTCTCGTTGGCCATGACGGGGTAAAAGCCTTTAGCCCGCAGCTTCTGCCAGCCGCCGGCGCGGATAAGGAGATCCATGCGGCCGATGTCCATGATCGAGAAGTAGCGGCCATTGTTCATGTGGCGCAGCAAGTCGACATCCGTGGGCAGCACCCGCATCGTCATGCTGCCGACATCAGTGATGCCGAGCGGCGAACGACGTGTGCTGAGGAAGCGATGAAGGATGGTGCGGAAGATCAGGTTCACTCGCCCAGATTAGGTGAATCGTGATCGAGTCCGTAAATCGTTTGTGGGGATGCTCTAGCGCGTGGAGCTATTTCGCCCCAACAAAACGCACAACGGCCTGCACTGGCGCATGATCCGACGGCCAGCCGCCCGAATACCGCGTGACGTTGATGCCTGTCTGCAGGACGGTCACGTCGGGCGTTGCAAGCACCCAGTCAATTCGTTTGCGATTGTGCTTCGGCGGGCCGTAATTGGGGAACGTTCCCCACACCTGGGTGAGACGCTCCTCGGCGGTGTTCCACGTGTCGACCAGCAGCCCGTTACCGGTCAGCTGGTCATAAGGGTGAGTGTCAGCATCCGTATTGAAATCGCCGGTCATGATGGTCGGATACGGAGTCGCCTGCACGATGTTTCTCAACGCGTCAGCAGAGTGAAGGCGCGACGTGCGGGAACGGTGATCGAGATGCGTATTCACGGCCTGAAAGTGGATGCCGGTGGCGAGGTCACGGAAGATCGCTTCCACCACGACGCGCGGGGTGCGATTGCCCCACGAGACCGATCCCGGAACATTCGGAGTATCGGAGAGCGCGGACTGCCGCCACTCGACCACCTGCAGACGAGTGGAATCGTAAAAGATGGGGCAGCCTTCGCCACCCGTGTTCCTTTCGCGACCGTGGCCGAGCGAACGATAGTGCTCCCCCAACGATTGGCCAACAAACCGCGCCTGAGTGAATAGTGCCTCTTGCACGCCGACCAGCGCTGGTTGTTCGGCAGCGAGGAGACGTGCCATCAACGGCTTGCGGCGTCTCCACAGGTCAGGGCTGCGTGGCAAAAGTTCTGGGCCGCGACGACGGATGTTGTAGGTCATCACATGCAAACCGGGGGCGTCGACGGGGCCAATCATCGAGCTACCGCGGGGCGGGAACGCCAATTGGGGCTCACGCTCCGGGGCGAGCGCAGAAAAGTGCTTCGACCGTGGGGTGGTGATTCCCGTCATAGTTCCAGCCTAAGGCGTGGTGTGGTGTTTCGGTGGGGTCGGGCGCGTGAAATGCCTCGCCGCAACGACTTGTCGATCTGCGCGGTTGCGGCACGGGCCAACGACGATGTCGCTCCCCGACCATATTCTGATTGAGACATGTACCTTCTCACCGATACCGCTCTCGTCACGAGCGCCAGCGATCTGACCCAAGCCTCGAACTGCGAGTTCGGCTTTCTGCGCGTGCTCGACAAGCGGTTGGGGTTCTCGACTGATCCGCTGCCCGACGACGATGCGATGCTCATGCGGGCGGCCGAGCTCGGCAACGCTCACGAGGCCCGCCTGCGGGATCGCTATCGCGACGAGTTCGGTGATGCGATGGTCGAGTTCGATAAGCCTCCGGGGCGGGATGCCGCAGTGCTGCGCGACTACGCCGCACGTACGCGCGACGCGCTTGTGGCCGGTGCCCCCGTCATTTTCCAAGGCGTCTTCTTTGACGAATCCGACCCGGAGTCGCCGTTCATTGGGTACGCCGACTTTCTCGTCAAGCAGCCCGACGGGAGCTATCGGGTAGTCGACTCGAAGCTCTCGCGCCACGTGCGCGTCACCGCGCTGCTTCAACTGGCGGCGTATCACGAGCAACTTCTGAAGCTTGGTGTTCCCGCCGACGGCACCGTCGAGTTGATTCTCGGCAACGACACCTCCGAGCTCGCCGCCGTGGCCGACATCGCCCCCGTGTTCCGGCGCCGTCGCGCCCGTATGCACGCGATCATTGCCGAACATCGCGCCGAAGGTACGCCCGTCGACTGGCATGACGAACGCTATGCGCGGGATGGCCGCTGCAAGTTCTGCAAGGAACCATCGCAGGCTGCCGATGACCTGTTTACCGTCGCGGGATTGCGGGCCGGGCAGCGCACGAAGTTCTTGGCGGCGGGCATCCACACCCTCACTGACTTAGCGGAAACCGCGGAACGTCCCGACGACCTCGCGATCCCGAAGGCGAGCTTCGCGAAGCTTCATCTTCAGGCCAAGCTGCAGCACACGGTCGACCCGGCTGACAACCACGCGAAACCGCCCGTCGTGGTTGTCGATCCCCTGCCGATTGCGAGCCTGCCCGCGCCCAACCCCGGCGACCTCTTCTTCGACTTCGAGGGCGACCCGATGTATTCGGAGCCCGGTATCGGCGGAACGCCGCGCTGGGGCCTCGACTACCTCTTCGGCTGGGTGGATGCCGCGGGCGACTTCGACTGCCTCTGGGCGCACTCCCTTGATGAGGAACGAACCGCGCTGCGGTCATTCCTGAAGTTCGTGACGGAGCGGCGGCAGCAGCATCCGGGCCTCCACATTTATCACTACGCCGCCTATGAGAAGACGCATCTGCTGAGCATTGCCGCGCGGCATGGGGAGGGTGAGGATGTTGTCGACCAGCTGCTGCGCGAGGGTGTGCTCGTTGACCTGTATCCGATCGTGCGGGGCGCGCTGCGCATCGGAACGCCGTCGTATTCGATCAAGAAACTCGAGCCGCTCTATATGGGCGACGAGGAGCGCGCCGGGGTGACGAACGCGGCCGATTCGATTGGCGAGTACGTCGAGTCGAGCGTGGCGGCAGCCAACGGCAACATGGAACGAGCGACCGAAATTCGGGATGCGATCGCCCGCTACAACGAGTACGACTGCGTGTCGACGCTCAAGCTGCGCGATTGGCTGCGGGCGCTGCCCGAGGTGCAGGGCGTGACCGTCGACGTCGATGAGACCGAGCTCGACGTGAAGGCTTTTGAGCCCAGCGCGCTCGACCTGCAGCTGCAGGCCCTCGGCGACGACGCCGAGGAACGTGGCGATGACACTGCCGCGAGCGCCTATCGAATGGCCGCTGCCGCCATCGATTATCACCGGCGCGAGGTCAAGAGTTTTTGGTGGGAGCACTACGACCGCCTCGAGCAGCCCTCCGAACTGTGGGAAGACACTCGCGGAATCTTCGTGGTCGACAGCGCGATGCTCACTCAGGATTGGCATAAGGAAGGACGCCAACGCACCGAGCGTCGGCACCTGTATTTGCGCGGCCAGTGGGCGCCGGGCAGTAGTGCGCCGCGGCCGGGCGGCGACGTGTTTCTCGTCTACGGCAACCCGCTTCCGTACGTTCCGCCGGGCCATCGGGCCGGGCAACGTATTGCCCGCGCCGTGCGTTTCTCTGACCCCGCCGAGGATGCCGACGGCATCTTCGTGATCGAGACCCGCCCCGACGAGATTCCGGCCTGGGACGAAATGCCCACTCACATCACGCCCGGCCCGCCCCCGCGCGCCGACAGCATCGTCGCAGCGATCGAGGCCTGGGGTGAGACGGTCGTTGCGGCTGCTCCCGAGTGGCCCGACGACGCGATGTCTGATCTTCTGCTGCACAAAGCGCCCGCCACGGTGAGCGCCCTCGAACCGATGAAAAGTGCGGATGACGGTGTGCGCGCCGTCATCGCCTCGCTGGTCTCGCGGCCGAGCGGCTATCTCGCCGTGCAGGGCCCTCCCGGCACGGGCAAGACGTATCTCGCCGCCCATGTCATCCACGAACTTGTCGAGAGACATCACTGGAAGGTGGGCATCACTGCGCAGTCGCACAAGGTGGTCGAGAACGTTCTCGATGCGGTGGTGCTCGACGCGAGCCTCAACCCGGAGCTGGTGGCGAAGGCGGTGCCGGGCGAGTTCGGGCCGGGCTATTACGCCGACGGTCCGTTCAGCGAACTGCCCTACAACGGTCACGCGGGTTTCGCCCTTGAGCACGAGAATTCGGGCTATGTCATCGGCGGCACGGCGTGGGATCTGACGAACCGCAAGCGCGTGCAGGCCGACCAGCTCGACCTTCTCGTGATCGATGAGGCGGGACAGTTTTCGCTGGCGAACACGATCGGGGTGGCGGCGAGCGCGAAACGAATCTTGCTGCTCGGCGATCCGCAGCAGCTTCCGCAGGTGAGCCAGGGCATCCATCCGGCCCCGGTCGATGGTTCGGCGCTGGGTCATGTGATCGGCGAGCTGGCGGTGCTTCCGGATGACTTCGGTTACTTCCTGGAGGAGAGCCGCCGCATGGATGAGGCCGTCACGCGCCCCGTCTCGCAACTTTCGTATGACGGCCTACTGCGTTCGCACGCGTCAACAGAGGGGCGGATGCTCGCCGGCGTCGTCCCTGGCCTGCACTCGGTACCGACCGCGCATGTCGACAACTCGACGTTCGCGAGCGAAGAAGCCGACCGCGTGGTGGAGCTGGTGCGCGAGCACCTCGGAGCCCTCTGGACATCGCAGGCCGGCGGCACCCCGAAGCCGCTCGATGAGGACGGCATCATCGTGGTGACGCCCTACAACGCGCAGGTCGAACTCATCCGTGGCCGTCTCGATGTTGCGGGCTATTCGCGCGTCGTCGTCGGCACGGTCGACAAGTTCCAGGGCCGAGAAGCAGTCATCTCAATCGTGAGCCTCGCCGCCTCGAGCGCCGACGATGTGCCCCGCGGCCTCGACTTCCTGCTCTCCCGCAACCGCCTCAACGTCTCCATCTCGCGCGCCCAGTGGGCGGCGTACCTCGTCTACTCGCCCGCGCTGCTCGACTCGCTGCCGCAGACCGCGGAGGGTGTGGCGACGTTGAGTCGTTTTATCTCGTTGGTTGAGGGGTCCATGCTCTCCGAAGTCGACGCTCCGGCCGTCTGAGCGGGGAACGCTGCTAGGTTGGCGATATGGATGAACCTTCGCTCCGAGACGAGATCAGGGCCTTCGTGGCGGAGCGTGCTTGGGCACAATTTCACGCACCCGAAAACCTGGCGAAGAGCATCTCAATCGAAGCGGGCGAGCTTCTCGAGTGTTTTCAGTGGAACGCACAGGCCGATCCAGTGCGAGTTCAAGAAGAACTCGCCGACGTCTTGACCTACTGCTTCATGCTTGCTGATCGAATAGGAGTAACTCCCGATCAGATCGTTAGAGACAAACTTGCCGTTTCACGGGAAAAATACCCCGTCGAGAAAGCCCAAGGTACGAGCACTAAATATGACCGACTTTGAGATTGAGCGGGTCGCGTTCAAGAAGCAAGACATCGGAGTCTGGGCTCAACTAAGCGCGCGGAATACCAATTGGCCGGTGGTCTATGTTCTGGACGACGCAGAGAAAACCGTGGCAGGCAAGAGGTCGCGTCTCAGCGACGTCTATGTGGGCGAGTCGCGCAATGCAGCCGGCAGGATGTTGCAGCACATCGACTCGAGCAGCAAGAGTCACCTTAAGACGGTACGTGTGGTGATCGACAGCACATTCAATAAGTCAGCCTGTCTAGATCTAGAGTCCTACCTCATTCGTCTGCTTGCCGGGGACGGAACTTATCGTGTGTTGAACCGGAACGACGGGATCACCGATTCCGATTATTACGATCGTGAGCGTTATCAGGCATCGTTCCGGGAAGTCTTCGAGGAACTACGGTCCGACGGCGTTTTCACGCGCACAATCCCGGAGATCGAGAACAGCGACCTCTTCAAGCTGTCCCCGTTCAAGTCGCTCAGCCCTGATCAAGCAATCGCCGTTGAAGACATCGTCGAGGGTTTGTTCGAGAACCTCGAGAAGAGCAAACTCAGCACAATTGTGATTCAGGGCGACCCGGGCACGGGGAAGACGGTAATTGCTATCTACCTCATGAAGCTACTCGTCGACATCGCGCAATCCGAACCGGGCAATGACATCGACCAGGATTCGATGTTCTCCGAGTTTTTCGCATCCGGTTACCCTCAAATCCTCGACGGATTACGGCTCGGAATCGTTGTACCGCAACAGTCGCTGCGAAAGTCCATTCAGAACGTCTTCGCGAAGACACCCGGATTGACTAGGGGCATGGTGATGACTCCGTTCGAAGTCGGAGAGTCCACCGAAGACTTCGACATTTTGATCGTCGACGAAGCGCACCGCCTGAACCAGCGAGCTAACCAAGCCTCTGGGCCCCAGAACACCAAGTTCAAAGAAATTACTGAAGCTCTCTTTGGAACTGACGATAAGACTAAGACACAGTTAGATTGGCTGCGCGCCAAGAGCCGCCATCAGATCTTGCTCATCGATGAAGCTCAGAGCGTTCGCCCCGCCGACCTCCCGCTGTCTGTGACACGCGCTTTGGTTCAAGACGCGAAGACTGCCAGCAATCACTACAGACTCGCATCGCAGATGCGAGTGCGGGCCGAGTCGGATTACGTTGGCTACGTCCGCCGCCTAATCGGTGCCGCATCGATCGAAGCGAAAACTGCTCCACTGATACCTGAAGAATTTGCGGGCTACGACTTCCGCCTGTTCGACAGTGTCGTGCAGATGCACGACGAAATTCGCGAGAAGGACGCCGAGTTCGGCTTGTCTAGGCTTACCGCTGGCTACGCGTGGGAGTGGAAGTCAAAGAAGCAACCCGCCGCCTACGACATTGAAATCGACGGCTGTCAGCTTCGCTGGAACAGCAAGGCGGTGGATTGGATCGCTTCCCCAAATTCAGTTGACGAAGTCGGCTCGATTCACACCGTTCAGGGATACGACCTCAACTATGCCGGCGTTATCATCGGGAATGACCTGAGATACGACCCCGAAACTGACTCGCTATTCATCGACCGTGACTCCTACTTCGACAAGAAGGGCAAGGAGAACAATCCAACGCTCGATAAGGTCTACACCGATGCCGATCTGCTGCAGCTAATCAGCAATGTTTATGCGGTGCTCCTCACCCGTGGAATTCGCGGCACGTACGTCTATGTCTGCGATCCCGACCTCCGCGACTACCTGCAGAAGTTCATCCCGGCCAGCGCTGTAGAAACGGAGTGAGGCCAGCCGCCGCAAGGTTGCGTTCCTCCCCATCGGCACAGCCACGGAGACTCCATGAAACTTTCTAGTGCCCAAACTGACCGCGCCACCGGCGTGATGCTCGCGATGGCCTGCGGCGATGCTCTCGGCGCCGTTGCTCGCGAGTTCTGAGTAGATAGTTAGTCTGCCCTACGACGTGCTCGGCGAAGAGTCGCTGGCACTCACCGAGGGCCGCGACGATCTGATGATTCTGGTGTGTCAACTTTCTTTCATGTTAGTCAAAGCAGCAATCTACGCCCGGCAATCGATGGAGAACGATGAAGGAATCGAACGCCAGATAACCCGCTGCCGCAAGTTAGCTCAAGACCGAGGCTGGGATGTCATTGCGGAATTCAAGGACAACGCGGTCTCCGCCAACAAGGTTCGAAAAGGTGCTTGGCTAGAACTCCTCGCTTCGAAAGCAGAAGTAGTTGTTGCAGTGGACCTTGACCGACTCCTACGAAGTCAGCGGGACCTCATCACGCTCATCGACTCTGGAATCAGAGTCGTAACCGTTGATGGAGAGATTGACCTTTCCGCTGCTGACGGAGAGTTCCGTGCCACGATACTGGCCAGCATCGCGCGGTTCGAAGTAAGAAGGAAAGGCGAACGCCAAATCCGAGCCAACAAGGACCGCGTCGCAAAGGGCTTGCCCACAATCGGAAAAACCCGGTTTGGGTATGAAATCGGCAACCGGAGGGCACACCCTGTGGAGGGTCCAATCGTGGCGGACCTTTTCCAACGGATCAAGGACAGCCAACCCATCTTCAAACTTGCAAAGGAACTAGGGAAAAGCACAGTCACCGTCAGAGGAATGCTGACCAACCGCGCCTACTGCGGTTGGGTTCGTCACGATGGTGAATGGTATCCAGTGGATTCCTCTGTTGACCGTTTAGTCACGCAGGAACTGTTTGATGAAGTCCAGATCATCCTCAACGATGACTCGCGGAAGCTCTCCCCCGGTGGACAAGTTGCCTACCTAGCGTCCGGACTCGCTCGATGCGGTGTTTGCGAAGGGCCAATGCACTCCAGGTCCCAGAATTATCTCTGTACCGCTGACCTCTCGCATCCCTGTATAAAGAAGGACCTACTCGATGATGCGTTGATGTGGGAGGTCTGGGACCTGATCTTGCTGCCGAACGAGAACGCCGGTCAGGGCGAACTTTCAAAGCTGCTGACGGATAGGTCTGCGAAGTTCGCGCGCCGCAAGGAATTGACGGAACTGCTCCTCACCCCTTACGCGGACCTCAATGTGATCCGGAAGAGCCTTGCCGCTCTCGCGAAAGAGATGGAACTTTTGGACGAGGAGGTTGTGGCTCTAAAAACAGCAGATATAACAGTCGCCCTCATCGCAGACCTCAAAATTGAGATTGAAGCAGTACGGAGTGTTAAAGGAATACAGGACGTAAATGATTTGACGTTGTGGTGGAAGGCGAAGTGGGCAGCGTTACCTCTGGATACGCGAAGAGAGCTTGTCCGTTCCTTGCGCGTCGTAGTCCACGAGGGGCGCGGTTTCGGACGCGTCCTGGTGACGAGAGTCTAGAAGTACAGTGCAGGCGCGCACCTAAGGCGCGAACATAATGCAGCCAGCCAGACTTCCCCTATATTTTGGCCGTTGAGCGCAGCTTTTCGATTCCCGATTCGAAAGCCTTTTCCAGCTTTTCGCGCTGATGCTGGGTGTCAACGCTCGGAACCGGCTCTTTGTGGTTCGGCTCCTGAAACGCTACTTCGAACAGGCTGTACAACGACTCGGCTTGGCTCGCGAATTTGGGAGGCCCGAGCGTACGCGCGGTCTCTCTCGCCTCAAAAAATTGCCGCATGAGGCTGACAGCATTCGAATTCGTCACGGCATAGCTCTCACAGCCCTCCGTCCCAAATCGAACAAAGCTGATGATCAGCATCATCCTCCGTTCTCGCAGCCAAGCCTCACGCTCTTGCGACTTACTCAGTTTCGCACCGACGACGACACCTAGGAGCACGGCCAACGCTGGCAGCAGACCGACAGCGACTCGAGCAATCACGTCAAGAATATTCATGAGAAAACCTTAGCGTGCATAGCGGGCGGTGCACCCGTACGTGCACTACAACTTTTGCGAACGCTTCTTAACAAGTTCTGCCGCACCTATCTCTCGAATGATTAGCCTCTTTTTGTTCAGCGCCGCCTTTTTCTTTTCATCCCACCCCTTGCCCGCTGAACCATCACTGGAATAGTTCTCTATGATTGTCGACATATACTCATGCACCGCATCGGATAGCGGCTTCGGGCCAATCACCATGAGTAGCTCGCTCTGCTTCGACATCTCGCTAAATCTGTCGACCTGCTCGCGATCTACTGCCGTTGAGACGAATGATGCGAACTCGAATGACACGCCCAAAAATTTTGCAAGAGCATCTAGCCTATGATTTCGCAGCCACGCGCTGTGCTCCCGCGATTTGGTGAAGATCGCAACCGCGAGTGCGCCCACCAACACACCCACCAGTGGCAGCAGCTGAATGAACACTTCCGTAAGCTTCGTTAGGACTTCCATGAGCAAACGTTAGCGGCGGTTGCCGACACACCCGCCGCTTTGGAATGTCTAATGGTCCATGTCACCCGGGACGAACTTAGCCGCCGGAGTCATGTTCGCAGTGAAAGCCGGAAGCGGAATATAGACCGTTGGCGTTGAACCACCATTGCCCACCTCAGCAAGAATTACGCCCTGCTGTACCGCCCGAGAACCAAAAACCTCACAGCGTTGAAGTCAACCAAACCGACAGCAGACCCTAACAAGCAGAGTGTGAGCTTTGGGCGGTCGTCAACCTCAGGCGCTGACGGCGTTTTCGATCCATCCGGCTACGGCTGGTCTGGACGCTTGGGAGGTGCGATCCGCTACGCCTAGGGACCGACCGCGCCAACCAGTGTGAGTGTGACATCCGGCGCTGCCGGGTCCGCAGTAGTGACCTGGAACGCACCCTCGAACACTGGTGACTCTTCAATCACCGGGTACGTCATCCAACATTCAACGTCATCCTCGATGACAGGTGCCCAAGCGGTGCCTGTAGGCACCGGCGACTCTCCGCACACGATCACCGGCCTAACACCAGGTGCGCGCTATTAATTCCGTGTAGCTGCCAAGAATGCGGTTACCGCTGCCGCTTCAACGTGGGGTGCCCCTAGCGGTGTCGTGAACACGCTTGTGCTGTCTGGTGCCAAGTACGGCGTAGACGGTGAGTGGAAAGACTGCGAGGTCTACTACGGCCGTAACGGTGTTTGGGTTCCCGTCTCGGCCTCAGCCGGGGTAGACGGCACCTGGAAGGTTATGGAGTAACCCGGCTAAGGGTCGATGCTCTTGCCGATTTGTCCTCAATTGACACAGTTCAAGCTTCTTCTGTTGCCTCAGCCGCACAAAGAGACGATCCATCTCAAGAAGTTCAACACGCCCGACATGCCAGCGAAGTTTGCAACTAAACCGTAATCGAACGTAGGTTAGCTACACGCAACTAAAGAAAAAGACCCGGAGCCGTGCGCTAACACGACCCCGGGTCCGTTGCTCCCTAGAGAGCGTTTATCTGATTACTTGCTCTTCTTGCTGACGTACGTCGTGCTGGGATGCGCCTTGGCGTATCCCGGCGTGACATATCGTCCGGTAATGGCGCTCTTCGCAGTGCCACCAGAACCCTTCTTGCCCGCCATTACAACGGCCGCCGCGTGACGCGGATTTTCACCGGAACCGGGCGGATGGTGATGGTGCGCTTGATGCGCACCGTTCGTCGTGCATTCATACGTGTACTCCTCAGTACGATAGTGCTTCGTGTCGGCCAGCGGATACTGGCGTTTCACCACTATATATCGTGGCCAACACCCGCCGCCAACCCTAGATGTAGTGGGCGTGTCCTCCACAGGTGTGCATAACTTCGCGGGGTTTTCCACAGCCTATGGATAACCTCTGACACTCCGAGAACCCGCGTAAACACGGCGGTTTGAGCCACCAATTCCGGGCTATGCCGCCACTACGCTGATGTCCTTATGAACGCATACATCGGCCTGTTGAAAACCCAACCGCTCGATCAATTTCATGTTTCTGGCTCGCATCTACACAAACGCCCGTTTTAGAGCCGCGAATTGAAAAGCTGCGTCCGGAATCGTGGTTTCGGATAATCCAAAACTCATTTGTGTGCAGCTACGGTTAGCCATGACTAAATCGGACGAAGAAGATATCGACGAATTAACGATGCTCGCGCTAGGCCGTGTTATTTGGAACCTGATCAAGCTTGAGTCAACGGCCTTGCATCTCGCGGAACAAGTCCAAAGTTTCAAACCGGTTGGGCTTCCTGTGGGACATCATCCGGCGGGCGACTACATCCAGAAAGCTGCGCTAAAGCTTCAGTCAGCCCCTCTGAATGACTCTTCGAATAGAAAGATTGCGTGCCTCCTCGATGCGGAAGACGCACTAAAAAGCGCAACCAACTCCTCCACAGCATTCACCTCATCCACCCCAGCGATCCGCCCCAACATTCTCTGCTTTACTTTCCCCCCAGCAGGAAGAGCAAAAGAAGAACTCATCCCTCTCACAACAACGCATCTAAATGCTCAAGCTGCGGAGTTTGCTTCGATCCGCGAACGGGTGCAACTAGAACTAATCCCTAGGTGGCGATCATGAACCAAGTTTCTGATGAAAGAAGCGCTTGCTCGCGCAGCACGAGTAGCGAGACTAGCCACGAAAGTAGGGCACCGCTGGGCCCAGATGATGGGAGTCCTAAATAGGGGCAGCATTGTGGCCAGCGGCCTCTGCTTCTTTCATAGTGTTCCGGCACTTCGGGTAATTGGTGCAGCCGTAGAACTGCCCAAACTTTCCTGCACGGGGCACCATGGTGCCCTCGCCGCAAGCCGGGCACGGAATCACTACGGCGTACCCACCCTCTGCATCCCTCAGCTTTAGCCCGTGATCCTTCACCAGCTCTGCAAGAAACGGTGACACCCGATTGCGTACGGTGACCAACGTCACGGAACGCCGGGCGCGGGTGATCGCCACGTAGAACAACCGTCGCTCTTCGGCATAGGGAAAAGGCTCACGCGCTGGCATCGCCAAACGCAGCACCGGGTCATCCGCGATCTTGCTCGGGAACGAAGATTTGTCTTTGGTCAGGCCCGGAATGACTACATAGTCCGCTTCAAGGCCTTTCGAAGCGTGAATAGTCGAGAACCGCACATCAAGGTGGGCCCACTGCTTCGTGGCCCCATGCGGAACAAGGCTCTCCTGATGCCTATAGCGCCCGAGGATGAACACGGATGCCTTTCCGCCGCGGCCGCCCGGCGCGAGTCCGGTGGCGATGCGATCGTTCAGCTCTGCCAAGTGTTTGCGGATTACCGACTGCACGTGGTCGTCATTGTTGGCGGCGATAGCGAGGAAGGCAGGTGGATGCTCCGGCGTCGACGACAGCACTTGCTTCGATATCTGTTGCGGGTTCTTCAGAACGAAACCGCTTGAGACATCGCAGATCGGTTGCGGGCAGCGGAAGGTGCGCTCAAGCCGCAGGGTCTCGCCTTTACCGAACCACTCTTCGAATTTGGTCATCACCGAGAGGTCGGCGCCAGTGAAGCGGTTGATACTCTGCCAGTCATCGCCCACTGCAAACAGGTAGTGGCCTGGTGCCGTCACGAGCGCCCGTGCCAGACGAGCACGCGCCGCGCTCACGTCTTGCAATTCATCGACCATCACTAGCCGGAAGGGACTCTTCCAACCGGCTTCGGCATGGTCGGCGGCAAGGTTCAGCATGTCTTCGAAGTCGATGCTGTCGTGTGCTGTGAGTTCTTCTTGCCACCGCTGTTCGATGGTGCGATACAGCTCAAGGAACTTCTCGTGCCGAAAAAGGAACTTGCCTGTGCTTCCTTCGCGCGCGCGCTCGCGCAGCAGTTCTACACTCAGGCGATTGCTCTTGGCATGCACCATGAACGAACGGAAAGTTGCGATCAACCGCTTGTTGTCGATCGGCGGTTGACCTAATGCTGGGCGATCAGGATTCGGGTCGAGCACTAAGCCTCGGTAAGACAACTGCTCGGTAAGGGCAGCGAAGGCTTTACCGTTCCACAGTTCAGCCATCGTGGTCTCAATCAGAGCCGTGCCGTGCTCGGCGTGCAGTGCTCGCTTCCAGTGCACTCCGTCGAGATAGCCGACGAACTCCTCTGGAGGAATGCCCTGCTCATCGAGAGCAAAATGCTCGTGATAGAGGTTGATATCGGGGTAGTAAAAGTCCGGATGATATTGGCTGTGCTCGGCATCCGCCGTGTCGACTTCGTAGCGCTGCTCGTATCGATAGCTGACGCCGTTGTAGTACAGCCAGTCAGCGATGAGACGTTCCGCTTGTGATTTCACGACTTCGCCCGCGAGCGTGCGATGCCCTTCTCTACGGGCGACAGGATCCCAGCCGTCCGGCTCTGCTTGTTCCTGGCCGAACTCCGGCAGGTCGCGGCCGAACACCATCCGGAACAGATCCCAGTTGGTGCGGAAGACCACATCCGCATCCCGCAGTTCGTCGACGATGCGAGCGAGCTTTTCGATATCACCGCCTTGCTCGATCCAGGGGGCGAGACGCGGCTTGCGCCCGGTGGCTTGGCCGATCAGGGCAAGGCCGAAGGAGTGGAACGTGCGCGCGACGATTCGGTCGGCGGCCAACCCGAGTGGGGCGAGACGTTCGGTGACGCGTTCCTGAAGTTCGGCGGCCGCCTTACTGTTGAAGGCGAGCATCAGAATTTGTTCGGGCGCAACGAGCCCACGGTGCACCGCGTAGCCGGCTTTTGCGATCATCGTTGAGGTCTTGCCGGAACCAGCCGCGGCCACCAGCTGCACACGGTTGTCGAAGCACACAACTGCCCGCGATTGTTCGTCAGTTAGTGGCGACCGCTCGACGTTGTCGAAGAAGGACTTGTACGCAACGAGTTCGTTATCGAGAAAGCGGTCATTCCAGCGGGCCACGTACTGGGCAAGGTCGGACGACCACAACTCGATCGCTTGCAGCGCTTCCCCGCCGAGTTCCCGGCGGTGGGCTTCGAGTTCAGGCGCGGCGAGCAGCTCGGCAAAGCGCCCAACGGGTTTGTGCTGTTCCCACGTTGCCGTGAATTCAGCGGTCAGCCACCCGTTGTCGCGATGATGCGCCTTCGCTGCAGCGAAGAAGCCACGCGCCCAGTCAGCAACGAGCGGGCAGAGAGCCTCAAATTCGCGCGCCAGTTCAGCGAGCCGGATGACGGCGAGCACCCGTTCGCGTTCGCGCTCAACAGTTTCGTGCAGGTCGCGGGCGTCGCGGCGGGAGAGCCTTTTTAGATGCAGTGGGCTCACCCCGCTCAGCTCGATCCTCGATGACAGCAGACCGTGGCGCGCTGTGATGCTGTCGATTTGCGCGAGCGAGTGGCGATCTACGTCGCCTGTGCTGCTGACGAGAAGCTCATCCCCGACGAGTTCAGCGCTCCACATCGATGTTCGCGCCACCCGCGCACGCCAGTTAGATGCTGTCCACTTCGATGCCACGCTTGATCCCCCGATCGCCCCCTGAGAAATCCTAACTATAAGCTGCGACCATTCCCGCCGAAGTGTCCCCGAACTTCTGAGACTTGCGCGGCGGAAAGCTGCCACCGCGTTTCGAACGGCGGCAAAGTGCCGTATTTGCTTCGCAGGTACACGCGGATTCGTTGCGCGGTGACCCCGAGCTCAGCTGCCAGATCCTTCGGGGTTAGTGGGTAAGTCATTGTTTGGTCTCCTCAATAATTTCGCTAGATTTCCCTGTCATCCCTGGCTGCAGCAGAAATAACCGCGCCGGCTTCCCCACCGTGCCGGCGGCGAGCTCGCCTGTCGCCGCGAGCTGCGGTTCCATGGCGCGGCGGAAGCTGTCTCGCATGAGGGGTTCGCCCTCGACGGTTTCGTGCAGGTGCTGCAGTTGGCGCAGGGTGAAGGGGTGCTCCAGCAGGCCGGCCGGGTCGGGGGCTGACGCGTAGCGTGCGCGGAGCGTGGCGACCGCCTGGTCGAGGATGTCGTTGTGGCCATACGGGAGGGCGCCAGCATCCGCCACCGGCACTACCTTTGCGAGGGACTCGTCGATCGTGAGGCTCGTCCACGGCACCACATCGAGGTGGGCGACCGAAAGCACCCAGCCGCGATTGTCGCGGGCGGGGTCATCGAAGACATGGAGCTGGTGGGGCGACAAGCCCGAGACTCCGGCCTTCGTGCGGAGGGAGCGCAGCACGGCATCCGCCAGCAACTCGCCCTCGTGCAAGAAGGTGCCCGGCAGGCGCCAGGTGGTGCCAGTACCAGCTCCGTTACCAGCGCCGGTGCCGACGCCAGCGCCCGTGCCAGCGCGCACCAGCAGCACGCTGAGCGCGCCGCCCGGCGGAACCGTGAGCACCGCGGTGTCGACGGCGACGGAGGGGCGCGGATAGTCGGTCAGGGCCCGGTCGTGTGAGTCGCGGTAGATCTCCATACAGACGATTATCGCAGATTCGCGCTAAATGTCAGTGGGGTGTCATACTCTGAATTTGCGCAACAGTGCGCTAACTATCGGAGTCATCATGAACAGAGAGATTCACCGCCACCAGAACAGACCACTCCCCCAGCTCCACGTCGGCCACGGCAGCCACCACGGCGCCCTCAGCATCTTCCCCCTCTGGGTCGACTCGCCCCGCGTCACCGGCCTCGACTGGAAGGCCAGCAGTATCCGCACCGCCGAACGCGAAGGCTCCCCCGTCGTCAGCGAACTCGTGTTGCACAACAGCACCGCCCGCCCCGCCGTCGCCCTCGAAGGCGACCTCCTCAAGGGCGGTTGGCAGGATCGGATGCTCGCCCGCAGCCTTCTGCTCGAACCCTTCGAGGCGCGCGTCGCCGAAGTGTTCTGCGTCGAAGCCGGGCGTTGGGGCGCACGCTCAGTGGAGACCCAAGGCGCCCACGAGGCCAGCGGCCGCCGCAGCGCGCTCAGCGTGCGGCGCGGAAATGCAGGGGGCGGCGACGGCGACGGCGAGCGCGGCGGCAGCCAGCAGTCAGCGGTGTGGCAGCGCATCAGCCGCTTCGAGAACACCCTCGGCGCTACTGCCAGTTCGTCGATGCTCGATCATCTCGACCGTTCCGCGCCTCTCGAAGCCCGCCCACTCGACGGGCAGCGCGGAGTCATCATCGGCATCGGCGGTCGCGTGATGGGAGCGGAACTCTTCGGCAACACTGCCGGGCTGCGCAGCCGGTGGCAGGGCATCCTCGCGGCCGCCGCCTTGGACGCCCAGCTCGCCCCGCAGCGACGCACCACCGCCCACGACGCCCGCGTCTTCACCCGTCACCTGCAGGGCGTGACCCTCGAAGACGGCGGAGACGCGGGGCTCGCCCGCGCAGTACGGTCACAACAGGGCCGACTGCGGGCATCCGGAATCGTGAACACAAACGCGCACACCAACACCAGTGCGCCAACAGCCAGCATCATCCACCTCACCGCGTTTGACGACGCGCACCCCCTCTTGGAGAACGCATGAGCACGAACCCCTACTACGACGACGATGACGACTTCAATGATTGGCTGATGCAGCCCAGACCACTGCTGCCCACCTACGTGCCGCTGCACGAAATGAGCGAGCACCCCATTCTGCGGCGAGCGCTCGCAACCGGAAACGAAGCGGACGCCGCACTGGAATGGCCCGGCTTGAACTCGGAGCAAAAGCGCGCGATTGCCGAGATCCGCCTCATCGATCACCACGACGGGGTCGCTGTAGCCATCCCGCCACACTTCAACCTCGACGTGTTCATCTCCGACGCTAATGAGGAGGAAGCACCCCCGCTCTTCACGGGACGGTCCGGTGATGAGCAGCGCTATTACACCCAAGCCACCGACACAGGGTTCCACACCGTCGGCATCTTCACGGCGATCACCATGAACGACCGGCGTCGCTACTTTCAATGGATCGTCGATCACTGGCAGGAGATTGGGCAGAGCATGTTCCTCTACTACCGAGACGACGACGATACCCACTTCTGCAACGTTCGCGAAAGCGATATCGAGCGGGTAGCGCCGGGCGCCACCGACATCAGACCGAAACGCGAGATTCAGGATGTCGCGGTCGCCGATACCGCCGACGACGACGCTGCTGATGCTGACGCCGCTGCTGCCGACGCCCTCGATGCCGCCAGCGACTCTGACGACGAACCAGACACCAACGACGAAGAGGAAGACCCCATGGATGAAGAAGACGACATGCTCATGACCGAAGTGGATGCCATGGTGCAGCACGGCATCGCCGTCGGCATTGCGTCGATCGCCCACCGTGGGCAGACCGACAAGCTCGGGTACGACTACATCGATCACCCTGCCCGCGTGGCCGAGAGCTTCCATTGGCTGAACCAGCCGGTCGAGCACTGCGCCGCGTGGCTGCACGATGTGATCGAAGACACCGACATCACCGCCACTGACCTGCTGAAGGCCGGCATGCTGCCCGAGATCGTGGAGGCCGTCGTGCTGCTGACCAGGCGAGAGGATGTCGCCGACGCCGACTATTACGAAGGCATCCGTCACCATCCGATCGCTCTCGCGGTGAAGCTTGCAGACATTGATGACAACCTCGCCGAGTGGCGTTTTCGCAAGCTCGACTACGACCTTCAGGTGCGGCTGTCGAACAAGTATTTTCATGCCCGGCAGCTGCTGCAGGCGACGCCCGAGTGAAGCGCTCACGCTGAGCCCCAGCCGAGCTATTCAGCCCGTAAAGATGCAGCATCCGACCCCACGGAGACCCCATGAAACTTTCTAGTGCACAAACTGATCGCGCCACCGGCGTGATGCTCACGATGGCCTGCGGCGATGCTCTCGGCGCCGGCTACGAATTCGGGCCTCCCTTCGAGGGCGAGGTCGTCATGAAGGGCGGCGGTGGCTTCGGCTGGGCGCCCGGCGAATGGACCGACGACACCTCCATGGCCGTGCCCATCCTGCGCGCCGCGGCCTCCGGGCGTGACTTGCGCGACGAGGCTGTGCTCGACGAGATCGTCGCGGCCTGGGTCAACTGGACCAAGACGGCTCCGGATGTCGGGGTGCAGACCAGCGGCGTGCTGCGCGGCATCGAACCTACCGCGAGCGCCGCCCGAGCATCCGCCCGCCGCGTGCACGATGCTCGCGGTCGCAGCGGCGGAAACGGCTCGCTCATGCGCACCGCCCCGGTCGCGCTCGCCTACCTCGGCGACGCGCACGCTCTCGCCGAGGCGGCCCGCGCGATCAGCGACCTCACCCACTTCGACGAGGATGCCGGCGACGCCTGCGTGCTCTGGAGCCTCGCCATCCGTCACGCAATCCTCACCGGCGAGGCGGATGTTCGGGTCGGGCTTTCAGCCCTCGCCCCCGACCGCGCCGCCCGCTGGGCCGCATTCATCGCGGACGCCGAGACCCGACAGCCCCGCGACTTCACCAAGAACGGCTGGGTTGTCGAAGCACTGCAGGCCGCGTGGTCGGCGATCGCGAACGGCGAGAGCCTCGTCGACACCCTCGAGCGTGCCGTGCGCGGCGGCCGCGACGCCGACACCGTTGCGGCCATCGCGGGTAGTCTCGTGGGTGCCCGCTGGGGACTCTCCGCGATTCCCGCCGCCTGGCAGCGCATCGTGCACGGCTGGCCGAACCTCACGAGCCTCGACCTGGTCCGTCTCTCCACCGAGGTCGTGCGGGGTGAGCCGGTGCCCGAACGCATCGACTACAGCGAGTTAGGCGACGTGTCGACGCTCGTGCGGCATCCGCACGACGCCGGCGTCTGGCTCGGCGCTGTCGGCGCGCTCGACGCGCTTCCCCCCGAAGTGGATGCCGTGGTCTCGCTCTGCCGCATCGGCTCGAAGCAGGTGCCTGCCCGCATCCGCCACCGCGTCGAGGTGCGCCTGATCGACAAGTCGACGCCCTCCGAAAACCCGAACCTGCTCTTCGTGCTCGCCGATGCAGCGGATGCCGTGGCCGCCCTGCGCGCCGAAGGCCACACGGTGCTGCTCCACTGCGTGCAGGCGCAAAGCCGCACCCCCACGGTCGCTGCGCTCTATGCCGCGCGGCACCTCGGGGTGCCGATCGACACTGCGCTGGCTGAAGTGCGCGCGGCCCTGCCGAACGCCCGCCCGAATGGGGCATTTCGGGCGGCGCTTGCCGACGCTAGCGTGGTTCGAACTGAGGGAGCATCCGAATGATGATCGACCTCCACACGCACTCGGCGGTCTCCGACGGTCTCGACTCCCCTGCCGAGCTGATGCGTCTGGGCGCCGCAGCCGGGCTGTCGGTCATCGGCCTCACCGATCACGACACGACGGCGGGCTGGGCGGAAGCAGCCGTCGCCGCACAGCAGCAGGGCATCGGCTTACTTCGTGGTGCCGAGCTTTCTACGACGGATGCCCGGGGCGGCACGGTGCACATGCTGGCGTACCTGTTTGATCCGAAAGCGCCCGAGCTGCTCGCCGAACTCGCGAAAGCTCCCCAGCAACGCGAGGATCGCGTGCGGGCGATTGTTGAACGCCTCCAGCAGGATTTCACTGTCTCGTTCGAGTCCATTACCGAGCGCGCCGGTGTCGGCACAATGCTGGGCAAGCCGCACATCGCGGCCGAACTGGTGGCGATCGGCGCCGTCCCTACTCCACGTGACGCCTTCACAAAGGTTCTCGCGGACGGCAGCAAATACCTTGTCCCCTTGATACGGATGAGCCCGCTCACCACTGTCGAGCTCGTCCAGAAAGCCGGCGGAGTCACGGTCATCGCGCATCCGCGAGACGGAGGACGGGGCAGCGGCCTCACCGCCGCCGAGATCGCTGAGCTGCGGGATGCCGGACTCTTTGGTCTCGAAGTCGACCACCGCGAGCACACCGCCCTCGCCCGCGCAGAACTCACTGCCCTGGCCACCGACCTAGGACTGCGGATGACCGGCTCCAGCGACTACCACTCGACGGTCAAGCCCAATCGCCTCGGCGAGAACACCACTGCCCCCGAGGTGCTCGACGAGCTCCTCGCGAGCGCGACCTCGGGGATGAGGCTCGTGTAGTCATGGAGCACGACGCGCCCGCAATGTCGCTGGCTACCGATATTTTCTCAGCAAGCGGACCGGCCGGGCCGCACAGGGAAGGTGGTCATGATGCCGCTAGAGCACGTTAACTCCAGCGCTGACGTTCTGGAATTAGCTTCCGGGCTGCTCAACCCGCGTCGAGACCGCCCGTGGGCAGTCGTATCGATTCCTGTAGCCGGCGCCTCTCCGCTGGTCGACGTCGATCAGCTGGCTACCGAGGTCGGGGATGTCTGCGGTATTTTCATCATCGCGACCGGCACTCTCACTCGCGAACTCGATGAGCTCCTCCCCGACCGCTGCCAGGTCTACGGTGGAGCTGCCCGCGTGTATCCAACAGGGGCCACGTGGCACAAAGCTCCCGAAGAGTCGCCGCTGCGAATCGTTCACAACCCGCGCGATACTGCAGACGTCACCGACAAATTAGTCGCGGATGCGCTCGGCATGGCCCACTCTGCGGGGCTTTTCGTCAAGGCTGCGCCGAGTTCCATTCCGGTCAGTGGCCACGTGCGTACTCTTCTCGCTGGCGGAAAACGTGCCCTCGTACAGCTGGACTCCGGCGGGTTCGCCACCATCGTTCACGAGCTCACTTTTCCGCAGATTCCCCTTGAGTGGGTCATCCGCGAGGACCAACGCGTCACTGGCTTGTATGACCCCGAAACCAAGCGACTCGCCCTCGATGTAGTCCGCGTCGACCCCAAGGAACTCCTCGAGCACTACCCCGACGGCACCGTCACTTTGGCATTCGTCGTTTCGGTTGAGCGGCAGACGGGCATTCTCGCTGTTCACCCTTCGCTTCCCATCACTGTCACGCGCGCACAAGTGTCAACGAATCCGTTGGACCGTGTCGACTTGCTCCTGGCCCCCGGCGATGTGGTGCGCGTGCGGGTGGTTCGGGATGCTCGGGGTCGCACTGCGGTTCGCCTTAGCGACGTGGATGACGACGAAGAGATTTGCACACCTCTTGCGCTTATCCCTGGGGGTGAGCCCTGGCTCGTCGAGGATCGACACAAGCCTGAAGTTATCCCTAACAAAGCCATGCCTCCGGAAAGCGACGACGAAACTCTTCCCGGTGATCCGACAGGCGACACCCTGCCCTCAGCCCCGCCCCGCCGCCCCGCACCGCGGCCGGCACCGGGCATCCACCTGATTAGAACGGCGGTCGACAGCAATCCGCTGCCGGAACGTGATTCGTTGACCGACGCCGAGCCCCTCAGCGAGCCCGCTAGCGAGCTCGACGACTCGCCCGCACCGCCCGCTCCTCGCCACAAGTCGTCTGCTCTTCTCACCACCCAATTAGCGCTTCAGCAGGAGCGCGAGCGCTCCAAGCGGCTAGAAGAGCAACTCCAAGAAATTGGTTCAGCGAGCGCCCTTGAACAAGCGTCAATCCTTCGGTTTGAACTTCGAGAGTTGCATGCCGAGAACGTGCGGCAGCAGGAGCAACTGGTGAGGCTGAAAGCTGACCAACAAACGCAGCGTGCACTGCTGCGTCGGGCACGACAAACTGTGTCTGAACCGCGCCAGGAGCAACGACGAGAACGTTTTGACACCGTTGACGAGTGGGTTCGCCACGAGATCTACCTTGCTTGGATCGAAAGAATGGACGCAAACGATCGGGCCAACTGGCCGCTCCCGACAAAGTATTCGGTCGGCGAGCAGTTTTCGCCGTCATTTGAACTGCACGATAGCTCTTCTCGCGATAAGACACTCAAAGCGGTCGTCGACGTGCTCACTGGCCGAGCGCGTGAACTCCCCGCCCGCGCGCTGCACCCGTTGCGAAGCGGCGACGGTGCGACCGCCGGCGACGTAGTTCGCTCTGACGGAGCTCGCTGCATGCGCGTTCATATCGAAAAGAATGTTGCATCAGCGCGACGTCTCCACTTTTGGCAATGTGACGACGGAGGCATCGAGCTGAGCCGAGTCGTGGTGCACGACGACATGGAACCGTGACCCCACCTAGCGAAGCTGCACTGGACCCGCGCCGCTAGTGCGAGCGGTGATCCTGAATCGTCATGCGCGCACCAAACGCCGGCTTGCGAAACCCGGATGCCGTGATGAGTCGCACAACCCGCTGACGGTGGCCGCGCCAGGGCTCGAGCAGTTCGAGCATCCGCTCATCGTCGACGGGTTCCCCAATGAGGGCCCAACCGACGACCGCGGCAAGGTGGTAATCGCCGACGCTGGGGCTATCGGGGTCGGCGTGGGAGCGCTGCGCGGTTTCGGCGGCCGTCCACACTCCAACGCCCACGACTGATCGCAGCGCGGCGTCAATGCGCGGCCCGCCGCGGCCCCAGTCGGCCGTGCGCTCGAGGGATGCCGCCACTTGCGTCGCGCGCATCACCGTCGCCGAACGCTGCGGCCCGACCCCGGCGCGGTGCCACTCCCACGACGGAATCCGCGCCCACTCCTGCGGCGACGGCACGACCCGCATCCCGGCCGGAGCCGGCCCGGGGGCTGGTGAACCGAACTTGGTGACGAGGATGCGCCACCCCCGCTTTGCTTCGATACCCGTGACCTTCTGCTCCAGAATCGCCATCACGAGTGCTTCGAACACGAGCTTGGTGCGAGTGAGCCGCAGGCCGGGGTTCTGCCGCTGGGCCTCAGCCGCGAAAGGAAGCGCCGATATATCGAAGTCGCTCCAGTCGTCGCCCTCCCCCAGCAACTCGGGAACGCTGTCGATCGCCCACTCGGCTCCGGCGCCCCACGCGGTGCACTCCACATGCGACTGGTGCTGCACGAGAAGCAAGGTGGCGGGGCCAGCAGGCGTGAGCATCGTGCGCCAGGTGCCCGCGGCATCCACCTGCATGGTCGGATCACCGGCACCACGCTTGAGCGGCTGCAGCGTCGCGCGCACATCGACGGGCCGCCCGGGCGCGAAACGCAGGCGCACAGGCTCGGCGGCAGCGAGCGCGTCAGTCATGAGCCCTAGATTACGCGCCACCCCTGACGTAGAGTTTGTCTCATGATGTGGTTGGTTATTGCGGCGGTGATCGGATTGATCACGGGGGTGCTGTCGTGCGAAGCACGCACTCCGACCTACAAACCGCTTCCCAACGTCGTCATTCTCATGGTGGGCATGGGCGCGGTAATCGTCATCATCGCAACAACAGGAGGCCACGGGATGATGGGCTATGCCTTTCTCGGCGGCCTGATCATTACCCAATTTGCTTACGCCCCGCGGATCTGGCTACGGGCCTTCCCCGAATCCGGCTTCACCTACTGGCAGCTGGTTGCGCGCCAATTCAGCAACCCCCGCGACCTGCGCAAGGAGTACACGGCGATGCTCGGCGAGCGCGAACTCTCAGCAGGCCAGAACCCCGCCGCTGACTAAACTGCGTCCATGCTTCTCTTCATCGGCGCGATCGTCGGCGGCTTTCTTATTGGAGCCGTCTACGCCAGGGTGCACGTGCCTGCCCCGCGGCCCCTCCCCCGTGCGGGTGCGCTCCTCCTTGGCTTCGCCGGCGCGATGGGCGTGCTCTTTCTGCAGCCCGACGTCGCCCCGCTACAGCAGGCGTTGAACACCCTCGTCGCCTATGCCCTCAGCTTCGTGCTGGCCTCGACACTTGTGCGCGGGATGCTCTGGCACCGGCTCCTCCCCGACTCCGGTCGCACTCTGGCCCAGACCATCGGCCGCGTCTTCCTCCGCCCCGACGACGTGTACGACGAGTGGATGCTCTTTCTCCAGGCCGAGCTCGCCGCCGCCGAAGCCGACGTGGCGGTGGACGTGCCTGCGGCATCCAGCCCCAGCGCCGCCGGCGAGAGCAACTCCCGCACCCAACAGCCGTAAACTTGCCCCGTGGCTGTTCCTAAGATCCTTCTCTTCTACGTGTTCACGCCGCTGGCCGATCCGGAGGCTGTGCGGCTATGGCAGCGCGACCTCTGTGAGTTCCTCGGGCTCGGCGGTCGCATCATCCTCTCCAAAGACGGCATGAATGGCACCGTTGGCGGCGAGCTCAAAGACATCAAGCGTTACGTGCGCAAGACGCGCGAGTACCCGGCGTTCAAGAACATCGACTTCAAGTGGAGCGAGGGTCAGGGCAACGACTTCCCGAAGCTCAGCGTGAAGGTGCGCGACGAGATCGTGAGCTTCGGCGCCCCCGGTGAGTTGAAGGTCGACGAGAACGGTGTGATTGGCGGCGGCACGAAGCTCAGCCCCGAAGAGCTCCACGAGCTCGTGGCTCGCAAAGAGGTCACCTTCTTCGACGGCCGCAATCCCATCGAGGCCGCGATCGGCAAATTCACCGATGCGATAGTTCCGGATGTCGCCACCACTCGTGACTTCGTCGCCGAACTCGACAGCGGCAAGTACGACCATCTCAAGAACACTCCCGTTGTCACGTACTGCACGGGCGGCATCCGCTGTGAAGTTCTCTCCTCCCTCATGCGCAGCCGAGGCTTCGGCGAGGTCTACCAACTCGAGGGCGGTATCGTTCGCTACGGCGAGAAGTACGGCGACTCCGGCCTCTGGAACGGTTCGCTCTACGTCTTCGACAAGCGCATGGCCATTGACTTCACTGCAGACACCAAAGCAATCGGCGCCTGCTACCAGTGCGGTGCGGCAACCAAACGGGTTGAGAATTGCCACAACAAGGCCTGCCGTGAGCAGTTCGTGGTGTGCGATGAGCACGCAGACTCCGTGGCGTGTGCCGCGCATCCGATCGGCGAAGCAGCAATCAGCCGCTAAAGTTATGCGGCGCTGCGAACCAGATCGTGGCTCGCTAGCGCACAAAAATGCGCCATGATGGGTTCATGAAGATCGGAATCCTGACCAGCGGTGGCGATTGCCCCGGGTTGAACGCAGTTATTCGCGGCATCGTGCTCAAGGGCACGCAGGTCTACGACAAAGAGTTCGTCGGCTTCCGCGACGGTTGGCGTGGAGTCGTTGAAGGCGACGCCATGCCCCTCACTCGCAAAGACATTCAGGGCATCTCCAAGCAGGGTGGCACCATTCTGGGCACCTCGCGCACGAACCCCTTCGAGGGCACCGACGGCGCCGACACTGTGCGCGAAAACATGGAACGCCTCGGGGTTGACTCCCTCATCGCCATCGGTGGCGAAGGCACGCTTGCTGCTGCCAAGCGGCTGACGGATGCCGGCATCAAGATCGTCGGAGTCCCCAAAACGGTAGACAACGATCTTTCGGCCACCGACTACACGTTCGGCTTCGATACTGCCACGCAGATCGCGACCGACGCCATGGACCGCCTGCGCACCACCGGTGACTCGCACGGCCGCTGCATGGTCGCCGAGGTCATGGGCCGCCACGTCGGCTGGATTGCCCTCCACTCGGGCATGGCTGCCGGCGCACACGCGATCCTCATCCCCGAACAGAAGACGAGCATGGCGCAGATCGTGGAGTGGGTAAATTCTGCTCGCGACCGCGGCCGCGCTCCTCTCGTTGTTGTGGCCGAAGGCTTCACCCTTGACACCATGGATGACGCTCACTCCGAGCGTGGCCTCGACGCGTTCGGTCGCCCCCGCCTCGGCGGCATCGGCGACCAGCTCGCGCCCGAGATCGAAGCCCTCACCGGCCTCGAGACGCGCTCAACCACTCTGGGCCACATCCAGCGCGGTGGAACTCCCAGCGCGTACGACCGCGTTCTCGCCACTCGCTACGGCCTCGCCGCAGTCGACGCCGTCATCCACGGTCGCTGGGGTCGCATGGTCTCCCTGCGGGGAACCGAGATCACCAACGTGGCGTTCGAGGATGCCCTCGGCAAGCTCAACACGGTGCCACAGTCACGCTACGACGAAGCTGCGATTCTCTTCGGCTAATACCAGCGCTGAACCAAAACCCAGCCTGCGGTTCTAGGCTGACGGTATGTGGCGTGGAATCGAAGTAACCAAGAACGAGTCCGACCGGCAAGCTCCGGCGCACGTGGAGCTCTCTGAGCAACTGGATGACAGCATCCTGATGCCCGGAGATGTCACGATCGATGTCGAGTTCTCCAGCCTGAACTACAAAGACGGCATCGCCCTCACCGGCAGGCCCGGCATTGTTCGCGCCCCCCACCTCATCGCCGGCATCGACCTCGTCGGCGTCGTCGCCGACTCGACGGATGACCGCTTTAGTGCTGGTCAGCGCGTGTTGGTGAACGGCTGCGGTCTCAGTGAAACCCATCATGGTGGTTACGCGGAACGGGCACGTGTTCCGGGCGATTGGGTTGTTCCGGTGCCCGCTGGCATCAGCAACCATCAGGCCGCCGCCATCGGCACGGCCGGCTTCACCGCGATGCTCTCCGTGCTCGCCATCGAGCGCGGTGGGGTCTCCGGCGAGGTTCTCGTCACCGGTGCTGCCGGCGGAGTAGGGTCTGTGGCCATCGCCCTGCTCAATAAGCTCGGGTACAGCGTGACGGCATCCACTGGTCGCGAAAGCGAACACGACTACTTGCGCGCCCTAGGCGCCACCACCATCATTGATCGCGCCGAACTCAGCACCGAACCCAAAGCCCTCATGAAGCAGCGCTGGGGTGGCGCCATTGACGCCGTCGGTGGCACGACTCTGGCCTCGGCGATCGCCGCCACCCAATACGGCGGAACGGTCACCGCGTGCGGCAACGCCCAATCGAGCGACCTGCACACGAGCGTGATGCCCTTCATTTTGCGCGGAGTGAGCCTCGTCGGCATCAATTCGGTCTTCACCCCCCGAGCACACCGCCTCGAAGCGTGGGAGCGATTGGAGCGCGATCTCGACCTCAGCCTGCTCGAGAGCACGACTTCCACGATCGGGCTCAGCAGCGCTATTGCTGCTGGCGAGGACATCATCGCGGGGCGTATCCGCGGTCGTACCGTCGTTGACGTGCACGGCTAAGCATTCCGGCTGTGCCACACTTTTGAGCATGAACACTGCTTTAGCCATCCTCGGATCAGCTTTTATCTTTCTCGCCGCCCTCGTGCACCTCATGATTTTCTTCATGGAGAGCGTGCTCTTTCACACGCCTCGCGTTCAGCAGATCTTCGGCGTGCGCCCCCAGGATGCGGATGCCGTGAAGCCGTGGGCCTATAACCAGGGCTTCTACAACGTGTTCCTCGCTCTCGGCGCCGGAACGGGTCTCGTGCTCATGGGCACCACCAACCTGTGGCCGGCCGGCATCGCGCTCGCCATGTTTGGAGCGCTCAGCATGCTTCTCGCGGCCGTGGTTTTGATCACGTCGCAGCCGAAGCTGATGGCTCGCCCCGCGATCATCCAGGGAACGCCGCCGCTACTCGGAATCATCTTCCTCGTCCTGGCCCTCAACGTCGGCTAAGACGGCACGAACCGACGGCAACCGCCACACCCGCGTTAACGTCCACCTTCGCCCGCTGGCGGGCCGCACCACCCGCTAGCGGCGCAGGTACTCGACAAGCGTCTCGACGAGAGATTCGCTCGAGCGGTCTTCGGCGATCACGTGCACGGTGAGACCAGCTGCACGCGCGTCGAACGCCGTGCGCGGACCAATGCACGCCACGATGGTGTCTTCGGGCAGCGGCGCGAGCTGCTCGGCCACTTGCCGCGCGACCGAACCAGAACTGATCAGCACGGCTGCGATACGACCGGATGCGACATCCTCCCGCACCTTGTCAGCCACAGGCACCCCAACGGTGCTATACGCCGAAACGCTCAATACCTCGTGACCGAGCGCACCGAGCCCATCGACAAGAGTCGTATCGGCAAGGTTCGATTGCGGTGCCAAAACCCGGAGTCCTGGAGTCGTGTCGGGCCACTCTTTAACGAGCCCACGACCGGAGTTATCAAACTCGGGAACGAAATCGACCCGGTGTCCAGCGAGCGCCAGCGCGCTGGCGGTGGTTTCGCCGACGGCAGCGATTTTGGTGTTGTCGGGGATTTTGACGCCACTTGCTATCAACACATCAATGGTGGTCGCGCTGGTCACAGCGATCCAGTCGAACTGCCCATCATTGAGTTCATGAAAGGCGTTGGCGAGCGCGGCGACATTCTCTGAGGGCGCGAAATTGATGAGGGGCGCAATCACGGGAATGCCCGCGTGACCCCTCAAAAGTGCTGCGACGCTGTCGCCCCAATTGCCTCCGCGCGGGACGAGCACGCGCAAACCATCGAGTGCTTTTCTTGCCATGCTCTCTATACTCCCCCTGTTGGGGAGTCAGACGCTAATCGAGCTAGTCGTCGTCGCTGAGAATTGCCCATGCAACGACGGCCACTACCGAGACCGCTGCCGCTGCTGCACCAATAATCCACGGCAACGGGTTGCTCTCGTAGGAGGTGCGTACGTTGGTTGCAACTTCATCTACACGCTTGCCAATGTTGAACTTATCTTCGATGGCGTCGAGCGTTTTTTCGAGTTCGGCGCGAGCCTGCTCGATCGTGTTGTTGGTCTCTTCAGACATTATGACCTCCGCTTTCGGGTGCCTTTGATGGCACGAACGTCGCTCTTAATACTTTCAATCGTTTCGGTGGGGGCTGGCGGGGTTCCCTTTTTGACGAGCGCGAGGCCCACAAAAACGAGAATCGCCACGATCACAAGCAAGATGCCGGCCACGATCAGAGCGGCAGCCCAGGCTGGCACTACTTCTGCAAAGCCGAGCACGGCGGCAGCAATGAGAACCATCAGCGCAAACAGCGCGAAAAACGCTGCTCCCGCAAACAGGCCAACGCCAATTCCGGCGTTCTTGAGTTTGCCGACCATCTCGCTCTTGAGCGATTCGATCTCTCCGCGGACGAGATCGCCGAGAAGGCGAGGGACGTCGGCGATTAGTGCAGCGAGTGACCGCTTGGGGTCGCGCTGCGGTTCTGTATTCGGTGATTCACCGTACATGGCAGCCCTACTTCGAGTTGGTGGACTTCGTCGTGGATGCCGCTGACGAAGACTTCTTGGCGGCAGGCTTCTTTTTAGGCGCGCTGCTGGTGGTGGTCACTTTTTCTGGCGCCGCCTTGTCGCTCTTGCTTGACGCGACCTGCTTGACAACCTTCTTGGCGCCGTCTGCAAGGAACTCCGCAACATCCGGAGCCTTGTCTTTCACAAAGTCTTCAGCGTTATGGCGTTGCTGGGTGATGCGGGGATCGTTCCACAGCTTGCCTGCCGTTGCCTTGATCTTTTCGTACTTTTCGCGGCCAGCGCGGGTTCCGAGCACGTAGCCGATGCCGAGTCCTACTACTAGGAGGATCTTGCCCTTCATGGTGAACTCCATTTCGTTGCCGGTTGGTTCTTCCAACATACTCGCGTTAACTGCAGCCCGGGGTCAGGGTTTTCTGGTAACGCAGGTAGCTATTCTGGAGCATATTCTCAGATTGGCATAGTGCTTCCCCAAGAACTCACACAGAGTTTACAGTCGAGCCATCATCGCTTTCGAGGCCCACGGCAAGGTCGCCGCAAGCAATCCCGGCTACTGCGGGGCGGATGCCGCGGCGGCAGCCTTCGCGGCGGCGGGCAGCGCCTCGACAATCTTCGAGACCACGCCATCGTCGTGGGCTGCCGAAACGAACCACGCTTCAAACACACTCGGCGGCAGCGAGACCCCGGAGTCCAGCATCGAGTGGAAGAACGGTGCGTAGCGGTAGCCCTGCTGGGCCTTCACGTCGGCAAAGTTCATCGGCTCGGAGCCGCTAAACACGAACGAGAACAGGTTGCCCGCGTGCTGCACGACGTGCTCAACACCCTCGGCGGAGAGTGCGGCCGACGTTTCGGCCGAGAGAGTTTCGGCAACCTGGTTGAGCCGCGAATACACGGCGTCGTCAGCGAGCCGCAGCGTAGCGAGGCCCGCCGCAACGGCGACCGGGTTTCCACTCAGGGTGCCTGCTTGGTAGACCGGACCGAGCGGAGCCAGCAACTCCATGATGCGAGCCGAACCGCCTAAAGCGGCCAGCGGCATCCCGCCACCGATGACCTTGCCAAAGGTGAAGAGGTCGGGAACCCAGCGCGCCTCCGGGGCGTCGGGGTTCGCGGCCGCTGCGGCGCGAGCATCCAAGCCCCAGTAGCCGGCGGGGTCAACCCGGAAGCCGGTGAGAACTTCGTCGCTGATCGCAAGGGCACCGTGCTCGTGGGCGATGCGCACGATGGTTTCGTTGAAGCCAGGCTGCGGGGCGAGAACGCCCATGTTCGCGGCAGCGGCTTCGAAGATGACTCCGGCGATGTCGTGGCCGTGTTCAGCGAAGACCTGCTCGAGCGCGGCGACGTTGTTGTATTCGATGACGAGGGTCTGAGCGGCGGTCTCGGCGGTGACACCGGCAGAGCCTGGCATCGAGAGCGTCGCGAGGCCAGAGCCGGCTTCGGCCAGAAGCCCGTCGGAGTGACCGTGGTAGTGACCGGCAAACTTCACGAGCAGGCGACGACCGGTCGCACCGCGAGCCAAACGGATGGCCGTCATGGTCGCTTCGGTGCCGGTGGAGACGAGGCGCAACCGTTCGATCGGGCTCACTCCCCCGACGCTGATGCGGTCGCGCACGAGTTCGGCGAGCTCGGTCTCGGCGGGGGTGGACGCTCCAAAGCCGAGGCCGCGCGACGCTGCCTGCTGAACGGCGTCGATCACTTCGGGATGAGCGTGGCCGAGAATGGCGGGGCCCCACGAGTTGACAAGGTCGATGTACGACCGGCCCTCAACATCCGTCACGTACGAGCCGGAGGCCTTTACGTAGAAACGAGGTGTTCCGCCGACGGAGCCGAAGGCGCGCACGGGCGAGTTCACGCCGCCCGGCAGCACGCCGCGAGCGCGGTCGAACGACTGCTGGTTGGTGGCGGGGGCGGTGCCGCTCGTGGTGGCGCTGTTCGGGGTGCTGGTGCTCATCGGCGTAGCCATTCTGCAAGTTCTGTTGCGTAGTAGGTGAGCACCGCTTCGGCGCCGGCCCTCTGGATGCTGAGTACTGATTCTTCGATAGCGCGGCGGCGGTCGATCCAACCGTTTGCGGCGGCGGCCTCGATCATCGCGTATTCGCCGGAGACTTGGTACGCCCAGACCGGCACGCTGCTGATCGCGCTGGCGTCGGCCAGCACGTCGAGGAAGCTCATGGCGGGCTTGACCATCACCACATCGGCACCTTCGTCGATGTCGAGTTCGACTTCGCGGATGCCTTCGCGGCGGTTGGCGGGGTTCTGTTGGTACGCGCGGCGGTCGCCCTCAAGGGAGGACTGCACGGCTTCGCGGAACGGGCCGTAGAACGCGGAGGCGTATTTGGCGGCGTAACCGAGCAAGGGGGTGTCAGTGTGCCCGGCGGTGTCGAGGGCGTCGCGCACGGCGGCAACTTGGCCGTCCATCATGCCGCTGAGGCCGAGCAGTTGCGAACCGGCCTCGGCCTGAGCGACGCCCATTTCGCGGTAGCGCTCGAGCGAGGCGTCATTGTCGACGACGAGTTCGGTCACACCGGTCACGGGGTGGGTGCGTCCGCGCAGTACCCCGCAGTGACCGTGATCAGTGAATTCGTCGAGGCAGAGATCGGTTTGCACCACGAGGGCGTCACCAGCCTCGGCGACAGCCGCGCGCGTGGCGACGTTGAGGATTCCGTTGGGGTCGATCGCTCCCGAGCCCTCGGCATCCTTGTGTTCAGGCACACCGAAGAGCATCACGCCACCGACGCCGAGTTCGGCGGCTTCGGCAATCGCGCGGCGCATCGAGTCGAGCGAATGCTGCTGCACGCCCGGCATCGAACTGATCGCGGCAGGCTCGGTGAGCCCTTCGCGCACAAACATCGGCAGGATCAGCTGGTTGGGGTGGGTGCGGTTTTCGGCGACCAGACGACGCATCGCCGGGCTCGACCGCAAACGGCGGGGGCGGATGATCACGCTCGTGCCCCGGTGAGCTCCCCAGCGCCCTGTGCCAAAAGATCGTCGGCGACCCGCTGTGCTGCCTCGCGGGCCGGGTCATCCACATCGTTGACGTACAGCGCGTGCGAGCTGGTGAGGTAGCGGGAGCCATCGAGGGCGTAGACCCGCGCATCCAAGAACAGGAGGCCGTCGTCGATCACGGCGTGCGCTCCGAGGGGTGCCGAGCATCCGGCGTCGAGGAAAGCGAGAACGTAGCGTTCGGCGTCTGTCTTGGTGCGGCTGGGTTTGTGGTCGAGCACTGCCGCGAGCTTCTCTTCACCCGTGCGCGTTTCGATCGCGAGGGCGCCTTGGCCGGGAGCCGTTGGCCAGCCCGAAATGCCTAGGTACTCAGTGATGGCGGCGGCACGACCGGCGCGGGCGAGGCCGGCGGCGGCGAGAATGACGGCATCCAACTCACCGTTTGTCACCTTGTCGAGTCGCGAATCGATGTTGCCCCGAATGTCGACAACTTCAAGGTCAGGGTAGAGCGAACGCAGCTGAGCTTGGCGACGGGGCGAACCGGTGCCGACCTTGGAACCGGCGGGCAATGTCGCGAGCGTGAGCTCATCGCGAGCACACACCACGTCGCGCTCGTCGGCACGCTTGGGGATGGCCGCGATCGTGAGACCGGGCACGGGAGCGGTCGGAAGGTCCTTGAGCGAGTGCACGACAACATCGCACTCCCCCGCGAGCAGCGCTTCGCGCAGAGCGTTCGCAAACACACCCTGCCCGCCGATCGTGGAGAGCGATTCTGTTGAGCGGTCACCCTGAGTGGAGATCGGAATGATTTCCGTCTCGACGCCGGTCTTGCTTTCGAGCTGGCGTGCCACCGTGGTGGTCTGCGCCATTGCGAGTGTGCTGCCTCGCGTGCCAATTCGAATTACGGTCACGGTGCTACCCCCGCGGCTGCCGGCTTGAAGCCGAGCCGCACGTTTTCACAGCATCCAGGACGACAGACGTCGTACCAGGGGCCGATTGTTGTTAGTGCGGGGCGGTCTGCCACCGGCACTCCGTCGCGGCGCTCCAACACGAGGTCAACAAGACCCGTGACGAACGCCGGATGTACGCCGGGCGTGGGAACGCGAACGGCAACCATGTTGTGGCCTCCCGCCGTTTCCAACGCTTCGGTGTCGAGATCCCACTTCACTTCCATGTGGTCAGAAATGAATCCGACCGGAACGATGACGACCGCTTCGATACCATCGGCGGCAAGCGCATCGATTGCATCGTTGATGTCGGGCTCCAGCCACGGCATCGAGGGCGGGCCACTGCGCGACTGGTACACGAGACTGTGCGCCGGCAGCGTGGTGGCGGAAAAGTCTTCCGCCTGCGCCGCCATCACAACTTCGGAGACGGCGAGGTGCTGTGCCGCGTAGGCACCGCCCTCTCCGAAACCGCGCGACTCCGGGCCGCTCTTGGCGGCATCCGTCGACGGAATCGAGTGGGTCGTGAAGAGCACGTGCGTCTTCTCGGGCGCAATGCCCTTGGCGGCGATCTGAGCGAGACCGTCACGAACGCCGTCGATGAACGGCTGCACGAAGCCGGGGTGGTCGAAGAACTGACGCACCTTGTCGATCTGGATCGTGCCTTCGAGACCGGTCTGCTCGAGCGCAATTGCGTAGTCTTCGCGGTACTGGCGGCAGCTCGAGTACGAGCTATAGGCGCTCGTGCCCACGGCGATGAGCTTCTTAAAGCCGCGCTCGTTGGCCTCGGTGAGCGCATCGCTCAAGTAGGGGTTCCAGTTGCGGTTTCCCCACAGCACGGGCAGGTCAATGCCGCGACGAGCAAGCTCGGCTTCAAGCGCGGCCTTCAACTCGCGATTCTGGTCGTTGATCGGGCTGATGCCACCGAACGCGCGGTAGTGATGCGCGACCTCTTCGAGGCGCTCTTCGGGGATGCCTCGTCCGCGCGTGACATTCCGCAGGAACGGGATGACATCGTCTTGACCCTCAGGCCCACCAAAACTCGCGAGGAGAATGGCGTCATACGCCACGGGCTCCTCGACGTGTTCCGGGCCGGATGCGGCGGCATCCGTAGCACCGAGAACGTGGGTCATGCCAGCACCTCGGCGATCTCATCGAGAGTGATGCGACGGCCCGTGTAGAACGGCACCTCTTCGCGCACATGCAGGCGGGCATCCGTCTGGCGCAGGTGACGCATGAGGTCGACCAGGTCAACGAGTTCGGGGGCTTCGAGCGCGAGCATCCACTCGTAGTCTCCGAGGGCGAAGCTCGCAACGGTGTTCGCGAGAACCTGCGGCATCTCGGAGCCCTTCATGCCGTGGTCGCGCAACATCTTGCTGCGCTCGGCATCGGGCAGCAGGTACCACTCGTAGCTACGCACGAAGGGGTAAATGGTGAGCCAGGCTTCGGGCTCTTTGCCGCGCATGAAGGCGGGCATGTGGCTCTTCGAGAACTCCGCGTCGCGGTGCACGCCCATGGCGTTCCACGTGGGAAGCAGCGAGGCGAGCGGGTCATGGCGACGCAACTCGCGCAGTGCCCATTGGAGGTCTTCGGGGTTACTGCCGTGCAGCCAAATCATGAGGTCGGCGTCGGCGCGCATGCCCGAGACATCATAGAAACCGCGGATGGTGACCCCGCGGGCCTCGACAGCGGCAACAGCCGGCTCCAAGTTACCGGCGAGCGCCGGACGGTGCGGGTCACGACGGAGAACCGCCCACAGCGTGTAACCCAAAATTTCAGTGGACTTGTCGACGTCTGTCATGTCTTCCATTCTCTCCCGCGCCTTCTGGGCACACTGGGAAAATACCGTGAGTTAGGTGAACCTAACTAGCTTACCTCTTGAGTGGCGTCATCGGCCTCGGTGGCTGGCGCGGTGGCTGCTTCGGCGGCGGGCTTCTCGGCAGGTTCCTCGGCAGATTCCTCGGCCGCGAGCGCCAGCAAGCGATCGGCCGTGGCATTGGCGTGCGTGACGATGCCAGCCAGCCCGGTTCCGCCGACGGTTTCGCCGACAACTGCTACGCCATCCGTGCGCTCAGCGGCGGCAAGCGCGGCCGGGCGAACCCATTCGCGACGAGCACAATCAATGACCGACTCCGGTGGCAACGAGACCCCGAGCAGCACTTCAGCATCGTGACGGGCAACGTCAGCGAAGTCTCCGGCGGGCACCTCGTTGTACGAGAGGCGCACGACGTGGTGGCCGTTCGCTTGCTCTTTCAACCACTGCCACTTGGCGGTCGCATGGGTGAGGGCGCGAGCGGAGACTGCGGTGCAGCCGGGGGCGACGAGCACTCCCGAACCGCGGGGTTCGGCATCCAACGCGGGCGCATCAAGCACAAGAGTCGCGAGCGTGACGGTGCGGCCACGAACGGGGGCGAGGATGCCGGGAGCCGCCACAATGACGGTGCCGTCGAGTTCCGCAAGCTCGCCGGCACTCTCAATGCGCCGGTCGAGCTCGACAACAACCCCGTAGGTCTTCAGGTCGGCGGCCAACTCAGTCACAAGTCGATTGATCCCGCCCCGGATGCCCTGAACCGCTGTTCCAGCCGGCATCGCGCCGCGCATCGAACGCACCGCTGCCGCCAACGACCCGTGGAGGGCGAGGCGTTCCTTGAGCGTTGCAACGCGGTCGAGCGGAAGATCGTCGGGGTGCAGCGAGTACACGCCGTGCACGACGGGGGCGACCAGTTTCTCTACAACGGCCTTGCCCATGCGGCGACGAACGAGAGCACCGAGCGACACATCGGTGCGCTTTCCAAACCACGGGATAAGTGAGTCGAGTTGGGCGCGCAGAGCGCCGCCCATACCCAGAACCGCAATCGTCTGAGCGTCGAGCGGTGTCGCCGGAATGCCCAAAATGCCGGTGCTGGGCAACGGGAGGGCCGCGCCATCCACGGGCTGCAGCCAGGCACCTTCGTCGCTCGGCGAAACGATGTCGTCGCCAAGGCCCAGCTCGCGAGCAAGGTCGGCAACAGTATTGCCGCGGGTGGCGAAGCTTTCGGCTCCGGCATCCAAATTGATGCCGCCGACAAGGTGGGATGCCACCGTGCCGCCGAGATGATCGCTCGCCTCGATGAGGCGCACGGTTCGGCCCGCCATTGCGAGCCTGCGCGCAGCGACGAGCCCTGCGATGCCGCCGCCGACGACGGTGAATTCTGTCGTGCTCACGCTCACTAACCTTCCTCGTGAACGAGCTCCACAATTTTGGTGAGCACATCCGGGTCAGTGTCGGGGCCGACGCCGTGGCCGAGGTTGACCACGTGGGCGGGAGCAACGCGGCCGCGGTTCATGACGTCGCGCACGTGCGCTTCGAGCACATGCCACGGAGCACCGAGCAGGGCGGGGTCGATGTTGCCCTGCAGCGGCACTCCGCCACCGAGGCGACGGTCGGCCTCATCGAGCGGGATGCGCCAGTCAACACCCATCACGTCGGCGCCAATGCCGTGCATGGCCTGCAAAACTTCGCCGCTGCCGACGCCGAAGTGAACCTTCGGAACGTCGTAGCCGCGCAAGTGCGAAAGAACGCGCTTGGAGTGCGGGGCCACCCGGCGCACGTACTGCTGTTCCGAGAGCGAACCGACCCAGGAGTCGAAGAGTTGCACGGCAGAGGCGCCTGCCTCGACCTGAGCGATCAAGAACTCGCCAGCAACATCGGCGCACCAGTTGAGCAAGTTTGCCCAGGTCTGCGGGTCGGAATACATGAGTGTGCGGGCACGCTGCTGGTCTTTGCTCGGGCCACCCTCGACCATGTACGACGCGAGAGTGAATGGTGCTCCAGCGAAACCAATGAGCGGCGTCGTGCCCAACTGAGCAACGGTTTGCGCGACAGCCTCGCGGATGGGCGCAAACGCCGCAGGGTCGATGGGGTGCAGCTTGGCGACATCCGCCGCCGTACGAATGGGGTTGGCAAAGACAGGGCCACGGCCGGGAACGATCTCGACCTCAACGCCAGCCAGCTTGGCCGGGATAACAATGTCGCTGAAGAAGATGGCGGCGTCGACATTGTGGCGACGCACCGGCTGCATCGTGATCTCGCTCGCGAGGTCGGGCGTCAGGCACGCCTCGAGCATTTCGTTGCCTTCACGCAGCTTGCGGTACTCGGGAAGAGAGCGGCCGGCTTGGCGCATAAACCAGACGGGAGTGGTTTCGGGGCGATCGCCGCGATAGGCCCGGATGATAGGCGAGTTAGCTGTGCGGCCGTCGAGAAGTGGGTGGTCAGAATTCAAAGTCACGGGTTAACATTAGGTCGTGCTCCTGTGTCTTAGCTCGAATCATCGCAACGCGAGCTTAGACGTACTCGAAAGTCTGTCTGAGGTCGCCCCGGCGGCCACCGTCGACCTTGTTACGCACAATGATTTCGTGGCCGGAGCCGTTCTGGTTGCCACCTGCAATCGCTTCGAGGCCTACCTCGATGTCGAGGAACCTCTCACCGCCGCCACAGCCATCACGGTCTGCTCGCTGCTCGAATCACTGAGCGAACGCACCGGCCTCAGCGTCGACACTCTCCATGCCTCCATCGCCGTTCATGAGGGGGCGGATGCCGCAGCTCACCTCTTCGCGGTGACCTCGGGTCTTGAGTCCGTCGTGATCGGTGAAGCCGAAATCTCGGGCCAAGTCAGCCGTGCGCTCGACCAAGCGCGCAAAAACGGCACCACTACCCGCGACCTCGAGCGCCTCTTTCAGCGCGCCACTCACACGAGCCGCGGCATCAAGAACAACACGGCCATCGGCGGAGCGGGCAAGTCCCTCGTGCGCCTCGCTCTCGAACTCGCCTCGAGCCGCGTCGCCGACTGGTCGACCGCACGTGTTCTCGTCGTCGGCACCGGCCGCTACGCCGTCACGACCGTCAACGCTCTGCGCGACAAGGGCGCACTCGACCTGCGCGTCTTCTCGCCCTCGGGCCGCGACGCCGCCTTCGCCCTCAAGCACAGCCTCACCCCCAGCGAGGACTTCGACGTTGACGTCATTGTCACGTGTACCGCCAGCGCCGTGCTCGGCACCGAACGCTTCTCAGCCGCCAGCAAGTGCCTCGTGCTCGACCTCGGGCTCCCCCGCAACGTTGACCCCGCCGTTGGCCAACTCAACGGTGTTGACCTGCTCGACCTCGAAACCATCAGCCTGCACGCCCCGCTCGAAGAACTGAACGCGCACGCGGATGCTCGCGACCTGGTTCGCACGGCCGCCCACGAATTCGCTGCCGAAAGCCAGGCGGAGCCCGCCATCGTTGCTCTTCGCACGCACCACTTCGCCCTCCTTGAGGCGGAAATAGCTCGCGCCACTGCCCGCGGAGCCGGCGACGAAACGATTTCTGCCCTGCGCCACCTCGGCGGCGTGCTGTTGCACGGCCCTTCGGTGCGCGCCCGCGAGTTCGCGGCTGATGGCCGCGTCGCAGAGTTTGATGCTGCCCTCTCGGCGCTCTACAACATCCCGGTCGAGCGCACGGCACGGGCAAGCGACGCTCAGGCGCGACCGCACACGGCTTAGCGTCGGGCCGCGATGCTGGCCTTCGGCACCACCCACAATGATGAGGGGCTCGCATGAAACCGTATGAGTCAACAGGTCCCCTGTACACCGAGCGCCTCGTGCTGCGCCGCCTCACGCATAGCGAGCACGATATCGATGACCTGCACGCGCAGCAATCAGACCCCGAGCTGACTACCTACATGCTCTACGAGCCCCGCGACCGCGCCACGATAATCGAGAAGATCACCGAGTGGACAGTGAGCGAAGTGCTCGCGGAGACTGACGATTACGTGCAGCTGGCCATTGAGCTGCCGGATGCTGTTCCTCCTCTTGCGGTGGGTGCGGAGCCCACAGCTCACCACCGCGAGCGCCGCTCCGTGATGATCGGAACCCTGTATTTCAAGATTGAGAGTGCTGAGGATTCGAATGCCGAGATCGGGTGGGCTCTGCATCCCGACTTCCAGGGCAAGGGCTATGCCCGGGAGGCAGCATCCGCTCTGCTCGATCTCGCTTTCGACACCCTGAAGCTGCACCGAGTTTTCGCCAATTTGGATCCCCGAAACGACGATTCCGTTCGCTTGTGTCTCGCGCTTGGCATGCGGCATGAAGCCCATCACGTGGAAGATATGTGGTTTAAGGGCGCGTGGGCCGACACCGGTATTTACGCGATTCTCGACCGCGAATGGGCAGTCCACCCGCTCGCCTAGGGTTCTCGCACCACCGCTTTAGTCTGCGAATTCCCCTGTTTTCCGGGAAAAACATCCACCCAGACTAGGGGACAGACAGAACGTTCTGGTGCAGTTTTCTGCGGGTCCCGTTCTCGCGACCCCCGAGTGGGGACTCGTGAAGATTTTGGGCAGCACCGATTCTATTAACGCCACAAACGATGACCAATCGTTTCGCGGACTTTTCACGCCCATCTGATGGGGCGTTCGCTCCGAACCACTAACCAACCGAAAGAGATCTATGTCTGAGCACGTCGTTTTGTTTGCTGGCCCCATGGGCTCCGGCAAGACGACCGCTATTCGCAGTCTGAGCGAAATCGCTGTGGTGTCGACCGAGGCTACCAACACCGATCGCGAGACAGCGGATAAAGAGACCACTACGGTGGCGCTTGACTACGGCGAGATCACCATCGACGATGTCACGAAGGTTCGCCTCTACGGAGTACCGGGGCAAAAGCGCTTCGATTTCATGTGGTCGATTTTGGCCGGCCGCGCACGTGGTCTACTTCTTCTCATCAATAACGATGCGCCTGACTCTGTCGCGCTGCTTCTCGAATACCTCAACGACTTCCGTGAACTCCACGCCCGCGGCGCGGTTGTCATCGGTGTCACCAAGTCTGATGTTTCCGAAACACCCAGCGTTGCCGACTACTCGGCCGCGCTCACCGCTGCGTCTCCCGACCAATTGATTCCCGTATTCACCGTCGACCCTCGCAATGCCGAAGAGATGCGCACCCTGCTGCTCACCCTCGTCGCCAGCGTCGAAATGCGTGAACTCCTTGCACCTGCCCCGACACCGATCTCCGAGAACATCTAATGAACCTCACCCCTGCACCCGTCGCCGCTATTGCGTCGCACCTGAACCCCGTCCACATCGAAGCCGGCAACCGCACCCTCGCCGAAATGCAAGATCTCGCGAGCTCACTCACCTTTGCCTCGCTGCTCACCGATGACGGCTTCGAGATCGTTCACCTCAATGGAACCCACGCGGATGGCGGACGCTTCGCCAGCATGTCCAGCTCAGTGCAAGCACTCAGCGATGCTGTCGCCCACGAACTGAAAATCGGCACCAACGAGTACGTGATCATCGCATCCGAACTCGGCCACGTCATCCAGCTGCGCGTTCAAGGGCACCCCATCGTGCTCGCCGCGCTGTTCGATACTCATGAAACTTTGGGCAAAGGCCTCTCGATCGCACGCATTGCCGCGCGACGCATGGCCGAGCTCATTGCTTAACCAGCATCACATCGAAGTATTACCAACCCGACACCTCAAACGGAGAACATAATGTCAAACATCACTGAAACCCTCGCAACCCTTCTCGAGACCGATGGCGCCATGGCCGCCGCTGTTGTCGACAGTGGCTCGGGCATGCTGCTCGGAAGCGCTGGAAGCGGCATCGACCTCGACGCAGCAGCAGCCGGTAACACCGAGGTAGTGCGCGCGAAGCTCAAGACCATGAAGGCTCTCGGCCTCAAGGACTCCATCGATGACATCCTCATCACGCTCTCAAGCCAGTACCACATCATCCGCCCGCTGTCATCGAACCCCGAGGTCTTCATCTACTTCGTGCTCGACAAGGCGAAGTCGAACCTCGCGCTTGCACGTATCAACGTCAAGACTGCCGACTCCAGCCTCGGCCTCTAAAAATCCTCTCGCTGTGGCGGCCATCCGATGACCGCCACAGCAGGCTTCACCGCTCAGAAAGAAACATCATGACCGACGGCACCAGTATCCCCGCAGGGTGGTACCGCGACCCGCTTGGCTCTCTGCAACTTCGCTGGTGGGATGCCACCGCCTGGACCGAGCACGTCTCAGCCCTCGACAGCGAGCCAACACCTCTCAACGTCACGGTCGATGAAGAACAGTTCAACGTCAGCGCTCCTGCCACTGCCGGGGACCCTGACGTGCTCGTCATTCACCCGGCCCCGCGCAAGAGCGCCCGCGATCATGCGAACGCTAGCGCCTCCATGGACTCGGCGATGCCCGCCATGGCCGGCACCACCACAACTACGGCCACCGCTCCTGTCCCGTTCTCAGCCGCTTCAACGACGGAAGCGAATGCTGCGGGACCCCAGCGCGCCACAGCACAGATCCTCAACGTCACCCCGATCGACGACAAAAACACTCCAGCGGATGCCGCCTCCGGTACGCCCGCGGCCGGCAAGCGCCGCACGGGACCCGCTACCAGTGTTGATATCGTTCTGCCCGCAGCCACCTGGAATGCGCTCAACCGTGCCATCACCGAAGCCGTTCACTCTGCCGCGGAACCGCTCGTCGAGCTCCGCTTCGCCGATGCTCCCACCCTGGTCATTGATCCCCGCGGTGGCGTTTACTGGTGGGCTCAACCTCTTGAGAAGCTCTCTGAAACGACCACCGACGGCGACGTCGAGACCGTTGCTCGCCCGCTCGCGATTCACCACGATGAAGCTGGCCGCGACTGGGAGCCTCTGATTTGGCTCATCGGCACTCAGGCTCAGCCCGAGTCGTTCGACCCACTGAGCCTTTCTGGAGCTCGCTTTAAGCTGCGTCGCTGGCCAAACCTCACCACCCTGACGCACACCACTGACCAGATGAGCATGACGGCAATGCTCGGCGCCGCCTACCTCACGATCACCGAGCTCGCGTCACTCGCACACGTTCCCGAAGACGAAGCGCGCCGACTAGTCTCCACCTTTGAACTGATGGGTTTGTTGACTCACACCGTCGATACGACCGCCGATGTGATCCGGATGCCTGAGCCTGAAGCCTCGAAAGAGGGAATCTTCTCCCGGCTGAAAGCACGCTTCAGTCGCTAGTCACGGGGTGCTGCTTAGTGCACGTACTCCAGCAGGTCGAGCCCAAAGGTGCGCATCGCTTCAATCACGCGCAGGCGTGAACGAAGGTTGGCGTCATCGAATTGGATGGATGCCGCATACGCGACTGCGCGCTTGTTGCCTCTGAGGGCGCCCGCTTCCGCTCGCACCCCCTGATCGATTCCGGTCTTGTTGACCAGGAGTGTGTTGTGGTCTGCTCCCCGGTGAGCCAGGGGATCAAGCCCGAACGCACTCGCGACGAGCGACAGATCGGTGTTGAGCGAGAGCCAACCGAGCACGCGCTGGCTGGCGATCGAGTTCACAATTTCGCCACGGGCAAGAGCACCGAATAGCCAGCTGAGTTCGATGGCGGAGCCGACGGAGAGCTGGGGTGCATCGTCGGGACCGCGAGTGTCGCGCACGAGATCGAGGAGTGCTGTCTTGGTAAGACCGAGGGATTCGGTGCGAGCTCGCACAGCATCCAACCCGATCAGTCGAAGCAGGATGTTGGTCGCCAGGTTGTCGCTGGTGGCACCGACGAGCGCGGCCAGGTCAGCTACCGGAAGCGATGGTGCTTGCAAGTGCTGCCAGAGTCCGGCGGCTCCAACGGATGCACCGGGAACTTTGTCGAGGATGCCGTAGGGCGCAAAGTCTCGGCTATCGAATCGCGCCGCTACTTCGATAAGCAGCAGAATTTTGCCGATGCTGGCGGTGGGGAGCTCTACCCGATCGTCGATGCTGAGGATCGTCTTGCCCGTGTTGATATCAACAGCGCTGGCGGACACTCGCACGCTGCGGTCGGAAAGCTTCAGTTTTCCAAGCGCGGCAAAGGTACTGGTGAAGTTGGGTTCTTCTCCAGTTCCGGCATGCTTCGCAACTCGGGGGGTGCGAATGCGATTCCGGCGTTCTCGGGTTTGCTCGATCTCTACCAAATAGTGACGCGATCTTTCGGGTCCAGCCACAACGAATCGGATTTCGTAACACTAAATGTCTCATAGAACGCATCGAGATTGCGAACAATTTGGTTGCAGCGGAACTCATTCGGCGAATGAGGGTCGATTGCAAGCAAGCGAATTACTTCTTCATCGCGACCCTTTTGTTGCCACGCCTGAGCCCACGACATGAAGAATCGCTGGGCTCCAGTGAGGCCATCGATCACGGGAGCTTCGGCGCCGCCGAGAGAGATTTGGTAGGCCTTCCACGCGATCGCGAGCCCGCCAAGGTCACCGATGTTCTCACCGATCGTGAGCGAACCGTTGACGTGGTGCTCGGGAACCTGGGCGGGAGCCAAAGCATCGTACTGGTCGATGAGCGACTTTGTGCGCTCTTCGAAGGCAGCCTTATCTTCTGGCGTCCACCAGTCGACGAGGCGACCATCGCCGTCGTACTTGGCACCTTGGTCGTCGAAGCCGTGGCCGATCTCGTGACCAATGACCGCACCGATCGCGGCGTAGTTGGCGGCGTCATCCCGACCCTCATCAAAGAAGGGGTACTGCAGAATGGCGGCCGGGAACACGATCTCGTTGAAGCCGGGGTTGTAATACGCGTTGATGGTTTGCGGCGTCATGAACCATTCATCGCGGTCGAGCTCTTTGCCGATCTTGCCGAGCTCGCGCTGGAACTCGAACTCGTTCGCGGCCCGCACGTTGCCGGCGAGGTCATCCGCGCTGATCTCCAGAGTGGAGTAATCGCGCCACTTGTCGGGGAATCCGATCTTGGGAGTGAACTTGTCGAGCTTGTCGAGCGCGCGCTCCCGCGTAGTCGGGCTCATCCATTCCAGCTGAGTGATCGACTGGCGGTACGCCTCGACGAGGTTAGCGACGAGCACATCCATCGCCGCTTTGGCCGTGGGCGGAAAGTGGCGCTCCACGTAGATCTTGCCGACAGCTTCGCCGAGCACGCCTTCAACGAGCGAGACACCGCGCTTCCAGCGGGCACGAAGTTCGGGGGTGCCCGACAGGGTGCGGCCATAAAAGTCGAAGTTGGCTTCCACAAAATCGCCCGACAGATACGCAGCGTTGTTGCGGATGACCTGCCACGACAGCCAGTCGCGCCACGCCTGCAGGTGGTCGTCGCTCAGCACCGCCTCAAGCCCTTCGGCGAAGCTGGGCTGGCGCACGACGACTTCGTCGAAGGAGTGGGCGGGAACATCGATGGCGTCGAGCCACACGTTCAAGTCGATGGCGCCCGTGAGGTCGTTGGCGGCCTGCCACGTCATCGGGTTGTAGGTCTTTTCGCTGTCGCGATTGGCGACGTTATCCCAGTGCTGTGACGCGATCTCGGTTTCGAGGGCGACGATGCGGGCGGCGCGCTCAGCCGGAGCATCGAGACCGGCGAGCGTCAGCATCCGCTCAATGAAAGTTGTGTACTTCGCCAAGACCTCGGCGAACTTCTCTTCGCGGTAGTACGACTCGTCGGGAAGGCCGAGACCACCTTGCTCGAGAAAGACAAGGTAGCGCTCGGGGTTGCCGGGGTCATTGTCGACGAAGAGCTGGAAGAACCCGCTCGTGCCCCCGCGTTCAAGGCGGCCGAGCGTGCTGAGCAAAGTGGGGATGGAGTCAACCGCAGCAGCATCAGCAAGCTGGGCCGCGATGGGCGTAGCCCCGAGTTCGTCGGCACGAGCCTCGTCGAGGAAGCTCGCGTAGAGGTCGCCAACCTTGCGCTGTTCGGTGCCGGGCTCTGCCGACTGCGACTCGATGATGATGTCGCGCACAGCCTCTTCGGCTTCTTCGGCCAACACCATGAAGGAGCCATACCGCGCCTTGTCAGACGGAATCTCGGTGCGGTCGATCCAGGCGCCATTCACATGGCGAAAGAGATCGTCTTGAGGGCGCACCTGAGGATCAAGATCGTTGACGGCAATTCCGGAAGGCAATGATGATTCGGCACTCATGCACCCCAGCCTAGAGCGTTCTTTACAAGGATTAGCTGCGAATCGAAGACCAGTGGATAGGCCTACACTTAACTGATGACAGCCTCTGACTCGGCCGCCACACCACCCTCTCTTCCGCACGGCCTCACCAGCCGGCAGGTGCTCTCGTGGCGCAATGCGATCGCCACCCTTTTTGCTCTCGCTGGCTTTTCTTTCGCCAGTTGGGTGGGCCGCATCCCGACGGTGCGCGACACTTTTGATGCCAGTCATTCGGAGATTGGCATTCTGCTCTTTGGGCTCGCGATCGGCTCGCTGCTCGGTCTCGTCGTTGCCGGCAAGCTCGTCGAGCGGTTCGGCGCGAAGATCGTCGTGCGCGCGTGCGTGGTGCTGTTTGTCGGCTCGCTCGCTGCTACTGCGATCATCATTGGGGTGCTGGGCAGCTTCTTCGGTGCGGTGATTTCTCTCGCCGTGTTTGGACTCGCCTTCAGCACCTACGACGTTGCGATTAACCTCTCGGGCACCGCGAACGAACGGCTACTCGGTCGTTCGAGCATGCCCACGCTGCACGGTTTTTACAGCCTCGGCACGATGGCGGGCGCCGGCTTCGGTGCAGCAGCAGAGGCGCTCAGCGTTCCGCTCGCCACTCACCTCGTGATCGTCTCGGCGATCGTTCTCATCACTGCGCTCGTCGTGTCGGCATTGATCCTTCCGGAGCGACTCGCGGATCCGCCGCCCAACACCGTCGAGATGAAGGTCGCCGCCGGAGAGCTGACCGCCCCGAAGCTGAAAAGCGTCTGGCTCGAGCCCCGCACCATCCTCATCGGCATCATTGTGCTCGGCATGGCCTTCGCGGAGGGCTCGGCCATCGACTGGCTCGCTCTCGCCATGGTCGATGGCTACGAAATCTCTAATGCCTTCGGCACTCTGATCTTTGGTGTCTTCGTGACCGCCATGACCGCCACCCGATTCTTTGGGGTTCGCGCCCTCGACCGCTTCGGTCGCGTTCCCGTGCTGCGCGCATCCGCAGGTCTCGCCGCTGCAGGCTTGCTACTCGTCATCTTCTCGCCGGCCGTCTGGCTCGCCGTCATCGGTACCGCGCTCTGGGGTGCTGGTGCTGCCCTCGGATTCCCCGTCGGCATTTCGGCCGCTGCGGATGACCCCAAGCGCGCCACCGCGAGAGTGACGGCCGTCGCAACCATCGCCTACGCCTCCACGCTCATCGGCCCACCCATGATCGGCGTGCTCAGCGACCAGGTCGGCGTGCTGAATGCGTTGCTGCTGATCGTGGTTCTCGCGATCATCTCTGGGCTACTTTCGCCGTACGCCCGAGAACTGGCAGGCCGCCACGCGTTCCCGTACGTCGACTTCTCGTCGCCGGGTACGACATCCATTGCCATCACAATGGCGACCACCGAAATGCACTTCGTCATCACCCCCGAGCAGATCGAAGAAGCGCAGCGCGAGAACGAGCGTCGCGGCTTAGGCAAGTTCAAGCGCAAGCGCCCGGGCGGCGGCAGCGGGAAATGACTTCGCGACCTACGCGGCTGACGCAGTTGGCTGATCAGCTCAGGCCTGAGTGAGCCACTCCCTCACGCGGTCGCCGAACCAGTCCGGGCGTTGAAGCGGGATGCCGTGCCCGCAACCTTCGACGAGCGTGAGTGTGCTGCTGGGCTGGGCTTCGTGAATCGCGGCGGCCGACTCGTGCATCAGCCGACGCTCCTTGGTGCCCGCCATCACCAGAACACGACCGTCGAAGGCAGACCACTCCGCGGGGAGTTCAAATCTCATGTTCTCACCGACGGCGGCCAGCAAGCTTTCTTTCGTGACGCCGGCACTCGTCTCGATGTAGTTCTCGAGTTGGTGGGGAGGCACGAACAATTCGCGAGCTTGAAGCTTGGCGAACCAACGCTGACGAGCGAGAGGCGCGCTGACCCCCAGAGCGGCAAGCGTGAGGCCTGTGAACGGCATAGCTTTCGCTTGCGCGCTCACGATCACCGCGTTCGTGACGAGTCGGGGGTGGTGCGACGCGAGCAGAATCGAAAGCTGCGCCCCCAGCGAGAACCCGATCACGGTGACCGGGGTCGTGATGAGACTTGCCAGCGCTGCGACCGTCGCGGCGTGTGAAACATAGGGCTCGTCAGCTGATTGTCCGTGGCCCGGGAGGTCGGGAACAATCACCCGGTAATCGGCCTCGAGCCGCTCTCGCAGTGAATCCCACATCCAGCCAGCAACACCGCCACCGTGGAGAAGCAGCACGGGCGGGGCATCAGCTGGTCCGGAGGTGGCGACATACATGGTTACCATCCTGTCAGGTGCGCGAACGCGGATGGCCGTCGGCGGCGCGGCCAGATGATGAATCTCGTCCGGAATGATTCACCACCGGCCTTCTCCGAGTACCGTAGGACGGTGCGACTTGTCATAGCCAAATGCTCCGTTGATTACGCCGGGCGTCTCAGTGCCCATCTGCCCCTCGCGACGCGACTGCTGTTACTGAAGGCCGACGGCAGTGTGCTCGTGCACTCCGATGCGCTCTCGTACAAGCCGCTTAACTGGATGAGCCCGCCCTGTGTGCTTTCCACCCTTGAGCCCGAAGCCGAGCAGTCGGATGCCGGAGTCACCGAGATCTGGAAAGTCGCCCACACTAAGTCGGCCGACATGCTCATCGTCTCGATTCACGAAATCCTGCACGACTCAAGCCACGAACTAGGCGTCGACCCCGGATTGCAAAAGGATGGCGTTGAGGCTCACCTGCAGAAGCTGTTGGCCGAGCACATCGACATTTTGGGTGAGGGCTACCGTCTTGTGCGCCGCGAATACATGACCGCCATCGGGCCAGTCGACATTCTCGCGACCGACGAGAAGGGCGCAAGCGTTGCCGTGGAGCTCAAGCGCCGCGGCGACATTGACGGCGTTGAGCAGCTGACCCGCTACCTCGAACTGATGAACCGGGACCCCCTGCTGGCTCCGGTCACTGGCGTTTTCGCAGCCCAAGAAATTAAGCCCCAGGCGCGTACGCTCGCGAAGGACCGCGGCATCCGCTGTGTGCTGTTGGATTACGACGAGATGCGCGGCCTCGACGACCCCAACATGCGATTGTTCTAGTCTTCAGGCGCACGCCTTAGGCTGGTAACAAATGGCTAATAACTGGACTTGCATTCTCGTTGACCTTGACGGCACGATCGCTGACTCGGCGCCCGGAATCACGGCGTCGCTCGCGTACATGTTTGAGGAGATGGGCTACCCCGTGCCCTCGGCTGAAGAGCTGCGCGCCTACGTTGGCCCGCCCATTGTGGACTCGTTCCGCGACCGCGCCGGATTCACGCCCGTTGAAGCGGCGCAGGCACTCTCGATCTACCGCCGCCATTACATGGAGGGCAATAGCGCCAACGGAAGCGACATCTTCCCCGGCATCCCCGAGGTTCTGAAGACGCTGCACGCGACCGGAATTCCGCTGTCGCTGGCGACCTCGAAGCCCGAGTTTCCGGCATCCGTGATTCTGGATCACGCGAACCTCACGCAGTACTTCCGTGTGATGGCTGGCGCCTCGATCGATGAGATTCGCAGCGCCAAGAAAGACATCGTGGCCGAAGCGCTTACGCGCCTGACGATGATCGGTGCCGACGTGAGCAACCCGGTGATGATCGGTGACCGCTTCTACGACATCGAGGGTGCAGCCGAGCACAACATCCCCACGATTTATGTCGACTGGGGTTATGGCAACCCTGGCGAATCCGACGGATCGCTCGCTGTGGTCTCGAAGGCAGAAGAACTGCTGCCGCTGCTTCTTCCTAGCTAGCGGGCCAAACTCTCCACCACGCGACCGTAAACACCAGGCAGCCGCGCGGCGAACGGCACGATCGCTCGGCGCAGCGGTGAGTTCGCGGCCGCCACGAGCCCGGTGGTGAGCATCCGAAAGTCGCGGGTCACTCGCCGCCACTCGCGTTCGTAGCGTTCAGGCTTGCCGGCGACGATGCACTCGATCGCAGCGCGCGCTTCGGCGAGCCCTAAGCGGATGCCCTCCCCCGTGATCGCATCGACGTAGCCAGCAGCGTCGCCGACGAGCAACACTCGGCCCGCGCGCTGCCCGGTCGTGTTCTGCAACAGCGGGCCAGCACCTCGCACGCTCGACGCCGGCGTCGCACCGCGCAGTCGTTCGGCGAGCGCCGGCACACTCGCCAACGCCTCCTCGAACGATGTTCCCCGCGGGCCCAGCACGGCAACACCCACCTCGGCGTCGCTCACCGGCGTGACATACAGCTCAGCGGTCGGCGCCCAATGCACCTCCACGAGATCAGTCCACGGAGCAACCTCAAAGTGCTGCCGGATGCCGAACCGCCGAGAATCATGTCGCCTCACGCGGCGAGGGCGCGCGGCCAGACCGACCAGCTCGCGCACCGTGGAGTGCAGGCCATCGCAGCCGAGCATCCACCGCCCCTCGATGGTGCGACCGTCAGCGAGGTGCGCGGATACCGCACCGCCCTGCTCACCGTCATCATGCTGCTCGATCGCCTCAACCTTGCCGTGGTCGAACTCGACACCGAGCTCTAGCGCCCGGTCGGTGAGCGCCCGGTGCAGCTCGGTGCGGCGAACGCCGAGCGCGGCATCCGAAGCGAAGCGGTGTTCGGCGATGAGGGTGCCGTCTTGATAACTGATGCCTGCGATCCTGCGCCCGCGCGGGTGAACCCCGAGGGCGGCGAGTTCGGTGACGGCACCGGGCATGACTCCTTCGCCGCAGGCTTTGTCGATGGTGCCGGTGCGGGGTTCGATCACGAGCGCGGTGAGGCCGTGCATCCGCGCATTGATGGCAGCGGCGAGGCCGATCGGCCCGCCACCGACGACGATGACATCGACGACCGGCGAAACGCTCGGTTCGGCCACCGCATCATCGGCCACACCTGCAGCGACCGCATCGTCGCCCGCCGCACTCATGGCGTCAGTTCGCGCAGCGCCCGGTTTTCGGTCGGGATGCGGAACGCCAACAGCAGCACCGCATTAAGCACGGTGAACACAATCGCGGTGACCCACGCGGTGTGCACGAGCGGCAACGCGATGCCCTCGATCGCTACGACGAGGTAGTTCGGATGCGGCAACCAGGTCACGCGATACGGCCCGCGGTTCTGCACACGGCCGGCCCCGGGCACCACGATCACGCGCGTGTTCCACTGAGCGCCGAGCGAGCTGATGATCCAGTAGCGCGCCGCTTGGCAGAGCAGGGTGATGACGAGCATCGGGATTCCGAGCCACAGCAGGAAGGGGCGATCGGCGACGATCACTTCGACAACGCACGCGATGAGGAGGCCCGTATGCAGGGCCACCATCCACGGAAAATGCTTCTGACCGTACTCGCGACCGCCACGCTCGAAGGCTGCAGCGGCATTGCGCTTCGAGATGCGCAGCTCATAGAGGCGCTCCATGCCGGTGCCGAGTACAAGAGCGATGTAGGCAATGACGGTCATACTCACCACTCCAAGAGGACGAATTCGGCGCTCACTCCCGGGCCGAGAGCGAAGGCGAGAGCGTGACTGCCGGGGGCCGGCGCGAGATCGGCGTGCAGAGCATCCGCGAGCACATGCAGCACGGCCGCCGAGGACAGGTTGCCGACGCGAGCAAGGCAATCCCAACTCGACTGCAGATCGCTGCGCTGAAGCCCGAGCGAACTCTCGAATGCTTCGAGCACGCGGGGGCCACCCGGATGCGCGATCCACGTATCGATGTCGGCGATGGTCAGACCGTTGCGGCCCAGAAACTCGCTGACCTCGCCCGGGAAACTGTTCTGAATCACGTCGGCCACGCCCGCGCTCAGCACGATCTCGAAACCGGTGCCGCCCACGTTCCAGCCGATCACATCGTGACTATCGGCAACGAACGTGCTGCGGGTGTCAATTATGCGCGGGCCCGGCTCGCTGCGGTTCTCCCCCACCATCACGACCGCCGCGGCACCGTCGCCGAAGAGGCCGGTGGCGACGAAGTTGGCCATGGTGTGGTCATCGCGCTGCAGGGTGAGCGAGCACAGTTCGACGCTCAGGACAACGCCAACGTCATCCGGATGCCCGACCAAATAGTCATGCACCCGGGCCAGGCCCGCGGCCCCCGCTAGACATCCGAGGCCGAACGAAGGAATCCGTTTCACATCGGGCCGCAGCCCCAGCCGCGGGATCAGCAGCGCGTCGATCGATGGTGCCGAGATGCCGGTGACCGAAGTGAAGAAGACGAAGTCGACATCGCTCGGGGCGAGGCCGGCATCGGCGAGCGCCGTGGTCAGTGCACGCTCGAGAAGGTCGGTCGCGACGCGGATGAACTCGTCGTTGGTTTCGCGAAAACTGCCGAGTTCGGGATACCGCTCGAGCGGAAGCGCCATGTGGCGACGGTCAATGCCACTGGCTCCGTGCATCCGCTCAATCACGGCCTGATGGCGGGAATTCTCGGCCAAAAGCGGCGCGAGCATGCCGGTCATTTCCGCCTGCGTGTAGCTGTGCTCGGGCACCACCGGGGCGACTGCCGCAACTCTGCTCATTCAGAGACTCCGCTCATAGAGTGAAGCTATCACGCACCGAGGTTTCGACCATCGTTGCGTCGGGCGGCACGCCACGCGCGCCACGCGCCGGTAGACCAGAGCGCCCACGCGATCAGCACGGGCTGGAACGGCATCCGAATCCAGCGCTTGAGGTCGGTGTCGAGACCGAGCGAATCGACCTGGTTGACGAGCTGAGAGATGTTGCCGGGGTAGATCGCGATGAAGAACGCAGCGGCAACCCAGCCCACGTACGGGCGGTACTTCTTGGCGAAGATCAGCGCACTGCCGAGCGCAATTTCGACGACTCCGGATGCCACGACCACGAAGTCGGGGTCGAACGGCTGCCACGTGGGCACCTGCGCTTGAAAGTCTTCGCGCGCGAAGGTGAGGTGGCTGATGCCGGCGAACACGAGGGAGGCGCCGAGCGCAATGCGGCCGATCCGGCGGCCAATGCGGCTCGCACGCGAAGGCTCATCGGGCGCGGTTGAATCTCTGACAGACGCGACTTCGATCGGCTCTCGTGGTGCGGCGGGACCGGTCGAATCGTTGGCGCCTGGTGTCGTGTGCATTCCCCCATTCTGGTGGGGCGGGCTTAGGGTCTGCCGAGTGACAGGCTGCGACGCAACTGGCAGCGGGCACGGGCAACGAGCGTTAACGAGCCACGGCCCCCACCGGGTGTGGTGAGGGCCGTGACCGTCGCGCTGTTCGGAGCGCGGCTAGCCGTTACGGGATGAGCACCGCACGGCCGGTGATGCGGCCGGCTTCGAGGTCGTCGAAGGCCTTTTGGAAGTCAGCCAGCGGGTACTTCGTTACCTCAACGCCGAGCTTGCCCTGCTGAGCAAGCGCGATCACCTGGAGTTGATCGGCGCGGGTTCCGCCATAGGAAAGCTGAACGTCGGTTCCCCACGGGAGGACCGGGGCGGCACCTACGGCGTAGTCGAACTGTGCACCGCCGAGGCCTACAAAGCGGAGCATCCCGCCGGGAGCGATCACGGCAACCGCGAGATCTACAGTGGGCTGAATGCCAACAAAATCGAAGACGGCATCCGCACCGTACTGGTTGGTTTCGTCGAGGATGCGCTGAGCTGCAGCACCGTCACTCTTGAGCACAAGGTCAGCACCGAGTTCACGCGCGAGCTCGAGCTTGGAGTCATCACTGTCGAGGGCGATGATGCGGGCACCGGTGGTGGCCTTCAGGATCTGGAGTCCGAGGTGCCCGAGGCCACCGACACCGATTACTACGGCGGTCGAGCCAGGAGTGAGGCGCGAACGCGCACTGTTGATGGCGTGCATGGGGGTGACACCGGCATCCGCGAGGGGCGCTGCCTGAACGGGGTCGAGGTCACCGATCTTGTCGAGGTGGCGGGCCTTCACGACCAGGTACTCGGCCATGGCGCCGTCTGGGCCGAGGCCAGGGGTGGTGGGGAATTGCATGCGGCTGCCGTTGACTTCACACTCGTTGTCGCGACCTTCGATGCAGGCGCGGCAGTGGCCACACGCCCAGATTAGGCTCACAAGAACGGCGTCACCTTTGCTGTAGCCCTCGAGTGCTGAACCAACTTTTTCCACCCAGCCGGCGCCTTCGTGACCGACTGTTCCGCCGAAGAAGGGCCATTCTTCGCCCATGTGAAGGACGTGGAGGTCGGAGTGGCACAGCCCAGCGCCCGCAATCTTGACCAAAATTTCATCGGGACCGATCTCCGGCACGGGAACATCCTGAAGTTCCATCGTGTGGGGGCTTACGAGCTTCACTGCTTGCATGGGCTAAATCCTCTCTAGGGTGAGGCTGAGGTTTGCAGCCTCACCTCCAGCCTATACGCACTATCTGACAAGTGTCAGATAGTGGCCTATTCCGGTACAGTTCGGTTATGGATGCTCGCACTCGCCGCTCCCGCGACGCTCTCGTTGCGGCGGCCTACGCCCTCGCCGAGCAGCGCGACATCGCCACTATTTCGGTCACCGACATCACGAACGCATCCGGCATCAGCCGCGACACTTTCTACCGCCATGCCTGCGACCCCGTTGATCTCATCGCCACTGCTCTGCATGCCGAGCTGGCTGAAGCAATCGAACAATTCGGTGATCTGCTCGACCCCGCGGAGACGGCTGCGTTCTCCCACGCCACTGAGCCTGCCCCGGACGCTAGAGCGAACCAGAACGCATCGACCACGACCTTGTCGACGACGAACCATGTTTTCGCCGGCCCCACTCGCGTCTTCCTCAGTCACGTACGCACCCACGCCACGCTCTATCGGATGGCGGCCAGCGGCAGCCTGAGCGGCCGGCTGCGATCGGTGCTCATCGAGCCTGCGCGCGAGATTCTCGCGGATCATCTGAGGCGGCATCCAGAAATCGTGCCCACCGAGCTCGCCCCGCTCTCAGAAACAACGTTCGCCATGGCGGTCGCCTACGCCGCCGGCGGAACGGTCGCCGCAGCCGAAGCGTGGCTCCTCACGGGCGACCTCGATGACCTCGACGGCGCCGTGCACGCGGTGCTCGCCGCGAGCCCGCAGTGGTGGGGCGAGCGGCGCTAGCCGCTATTCGCAATTCGCTATTCGTTGGCGGGCATCCGGTGTGCCCGCGGCCCAAACGCCACAAACAACACCGCAACGATGACCGCCCACGCGGGGTAGGTCAGCCAGACCCACTCGGCCCCGGGCTCACCCGAGCCGGCGAGCGCGTAGATCACACCGGCTGAGCTGCTTCCCACGACGCCACCGATCGCGTTGGCGAGACCCTGCACTCCGAAGTAGCTAGCGACAGAGCCTTCGGGGGCGAAGCGTGACACTGTCGCGTTGAGCACGGGCTGCACCAACATTTGGCCGACGATGAACACGGCGACGCCGACGAGCATCCCGACCAGATTTGTCGACAGTCCCATGATTCCGACGCCTATCCCGAGGCACGCGGTGGCGCCGGCGAGCGTGATGCGGTCGGGCAGGAAACGATTGGCCGCACCCGTGAGCGGCAGCATCGTGATCACCATGACCACGGCGGCCCCCGAATAGATGAAGCCGAGGTCAGACGGCCCGGAGGTGAACTCGGCAGCCCGAAACGGGATCACGAGATAGAACTGGGCGATGAGCACCGCGGTACCCGCGACGAGCGCGCAGTAACGCAGGAATGCGGCATCCGCGAAGGCCACTTTCAAACGCGGAGGCGTGCGAGCCCGTTCTTCATCGCTCGGGTGCGGCAAGCCGAAGGCGCTGATGATGAACGCGATAACGAACATCCCGGCCGCCGACAAACTCACAAAAGCGAAGTCTGCGCCGGCCAGAAACCCACCGATGATGGGGCCAACAATGAAGCCGACGTTGCTCACGACCTCGCGAGTCGAATACACCCGCACCCGGTCGGCGCCGGTTGTGAGAGCCGCATAGGCCGAATAACTCGCCGGGTGAAAAAGGGCACCGCCCAAACCAGTAAAGATCGACGCCACCACGAGCAGCGGAATCGACTCGACAGTGCCGAGCATCGCAAAGCCCAAGGCTCGAACCAGCACCCCGATCAGAATGGCGCGGCGAAAGTTGATGCGATCAGCAACCCACCCCGCGATCGGCATCATCCCGTTTTGGGCTGCTGTGCGCAGCGCGGTGAGGGCAGCGACGACCGCAATCGTCAGGGCCAGATCTTGCAAAAAGTGATACGCCAGCAAGGGCACGAGCATGTAAAAACCGACGGCCATCGTGAAGGTGTCGCCATAGAGAACCTTCAGCGCAAACGAGATCGGCGGGCGCTTCGCCACCGCCCTAATCCTGTTCGTCGTCGACGGGAGGCTTCGGGCCCCACGCCCGCACGCCCACATAGACCGGCAGTGCGATTGCCGCGAAGGGCGCAATCGTCGGCAGCAGAATCGACACCACGAGAGTCACCGCAACCGTGAACGACACGAAGAGCGCGCGACGCGGATGCTGCAGCATCAGCACGAATCCCTCCCGAACCCAGGTGCGAGCATCCGCTTCCGGGGTGAGGGTCGCGGCGGTGGTCGTAGCTACGAACAGTACGCACACACCGGCAGCCACCGGGATGACGGCGGCGCTCAGCATCAACGCAATGGAGCCGCCACCCTGAGCCAGTTGGTACGCCAAGAACACACCATCGCCGACCATGATCGCGAGCACCACGGTCGCGATGACACCGAGGCCGAGCGTGCGCCGCCACGTATCGCGAAACTCCCGAAAAGTGTTCGTGAAGACCTTGTCATCGTTATCGACTATCCACTGCGCGAACGCTCGAGCGAGAGCGATCGCAGCGGGAAGCACCGTGATGATGCCGAGCGAGAGAATCAGCACCGCAAGCGAACCCAGAAAGATGTTGCCCGGGTAGGTGAGCGCGGTCAGCATGCTGCGCTCCCACCGCGGTGTGCGGCGCTTGGTTCTCTTCGGCTGGCTCATCGTCGCGCGTTCGTGCTTCCTTGGAATCCTTCGCCAATGACAGCGGTGGCGCCCAGTGTGGGCGCGTCACCATCGAAGCCCAACGATACGGTTTCGGTCACGCCGTTGCGCTCGATCTCCACACGCACTCCGCCCGCTGCGACGTCGTAGCGGATGGTCGCGGGTGCGGTGTCATCCCAGTTGCGCGACTCCAGCACCGTAACGAACCGAGCGCTCATGGTCGGCTCACTCAGCCGCTTGAGCGTGTGCTGCTTCTTGCTGATTGCCAAACTCGGCGTGGATGACGTGGGGTTGGCGTGCACGAACGTCTCGACGATTTCGCTGGTGGGGTTCTCGTCGAGCGCAGCGATGGGCATGACACCGTGTCCGGCATCCGCTCGCCAGCGCTTGTCGCTGATGGCGACCGGAGCGTTGTCGGTTTGCAGCAGCCAGGTCCAGGTGCGCGGCTGGTCGGCGGCGAGGTCATCGGCGATCACGAGGTTGCCCCCGGGCGTGAGTACGAGGTGGCGGCGCACCCGAGTGACGCCGAGGGCTCGGTCATACATCGCGGATGACTCGCTCACGGCGTGCGTCCAACCGTCCTTAATCGTTGTCGTCAGAATTTCGGCCGTGAACTCCTCGGCCAGCTCTTCGAAGACGTGGTAGCGGTCCTCGTTCACAAAACCGTTGCCGTCGATGAGGATCGAGTTGTGGTGTTCGGTGAGCTTGCGCGACGAATATCCTTCGTCGATCGCGAGGTACGAGCCGTGGCCAAGGAACACAAAACTGCCCGAGTCGGGGTGGTGGTGTCCCGCGTTCAGTGTGACCCAGCCATTCTGCTCGCGCTGGCGGTGCGACTGGTTCCAGGCCTTGTGGCCGCCACCGGGTGAGGCCTTGAACGACACGAGCGCCGCTTGCTCATCCCACGATGTGCGACCGACAACAAGGCCAAGGTCTTCGAAGTACTTGCTCGGCGGCAGCGTTTCGGGGCCAGCAGCCTCAACACTGGGGTCGAACCACAGCAGCTCTTGATACGCCTCGGGGCGCACGCCGGGCCGCACTCCGCTCTCGTAGGCTTCGCGCCAGTAGAACTCGGTCGACACCTTGTTGGCCAACCACTGTGCCTGCGGGATGCGGTACTCGGCAGCGAGCTTGTAATACAGGGCGACCGGATGCCCGCTTCGGCGGTCGTGGCAGTCACCGTGATCGACGATCCGCTCCATGTCCGGAGCTGCTTGGTAGAGGCGGTACCAGAACGTTTCCTTTAGATAGGTGCCGCGATTGAACCAGTCGAGGCCCTCTTGGTCGCGCAGCACGTCGAGGTAACTCGCGATCCACGGCACTCCGTAGCGCCAGTAGACGACGCCCTCGTTGTTGGAGCCGTCGTCGGGAAGCGAGTCGAGAACCTTGCCGAAGTTGTCCTTCGCACGCTCAGTCCAGGCCTTGGCTTCGGGGTACTTCTCTTGCAGGGCGTAGCCGGCGGTCGCGAGGCCGGCGTAGCAAATCCAGTTGTGGTTCTGCCAGTACGACGACGACCACCATCCGCCCTCTTTCTCCACGGCGAACTCGTACATGCGCTGGCCCTGAAGCAGCAGCTTGTCTTCGAGCGCTTGCTTCTCTTCGGGGCGCAGGGCGTCACCCGCCCAGGAATACGCGAGCGACAACCCGTGCAGAATCCAGCCGGCATCGAGGTCGTGGTCGGGCAGATTCGCCTTGCCCCAGTGCGGGAACGACAGCGGCGGCGCCAACCAGCGACGCAACTCTTCGAGGTACGCCTCTTGCCCGGTCAGCCGGTACGCGAGCGCGAGGTTCGCCGAGCCCGGCCCGAAATAGGTGATGGATGCCAGTGGGTGTTCCTGCGGAAGTTCCATCCCCTTCGCACGCTCACATTCCTCCAAGAGTCGACGGAATTGCGCGCTCAACGGGCCATCCAGCGCGCTCCGCAGCTCAGCTTCGCGGCTACCAATCAGCATGGGGGTGGTCACAGTGCTACCTCTATTCGGGAAGTGTCGTGGTCAGCGGTGGCGAGCTCAATCACCACAGCGGTATCGGAAATATGGGTCTCAATGGAGTCGATGGTGGCGTCGGGATCGAAGCTGTAGACGCTCACGAAAGTCGCGGTCGGGGCCGTGGTCACCCAGTCGCCGATTCCTTGGAGCCGGCTTGGGTCGTCGGAGGGCCCGCGACCGGCGTGGAGGTCGAGCGTGGTTTCGCCGGCGGCCCAGTGCCAACCGTTCAAGGCCGGCAGAGTCTGCTCGCCAGTTGTGGCGTGCGCGCCCGCGGGCGAAGCAGCTGCTCCCGCACCAGCACCCCAAGTCGAACGCCACGAGTTGCCGATAACTCTGACGCTGAAATCAACGGCAGGGCGAAGACCAAGCGCAATCGTGTGTGGTTCGCCGTCGTCGCACGTGACGTGAACGACATCCACGAGCACTCCGTCGGCGAGTTGCACCGTGCGGCTCAGGCGCACGCCCTCGATCGCGGTCGTGGTGACGGCCGTGACGCGCGAGGTCGCAGCATCCCACGCGGTGATCTCGGCGGTTGCTTCGACCTGATCGGCGCCATCAACACTCACCGTCGGATGCGCGATCGTGCGCGCGTAATACGAATGACGCAACGCGTGCCCATACGGCGGAACCGCCGGGGCCGGCTGCCAGCGAACACCATCGCCATAGAGATAGAGCGCAAGTTTGTCGAAGTGACCGTGGGCTCCGCCGTGGGGTCCAGCATCGAGGATGCCGACCATGCGGTTGCGTGAATCACGCAACACGACATACCCGGCATCCTCGAATGCTCGCGAACCGACCACCACCGGTGCGCGGTCAAGCGGCGCCCCCACGAACCAGCCATCGAGCATCCACTCGAGACCATCGTGGTCAGCACCAAGTCTTTCGACAACCCACGACTGCACAGTCGCGAGGCCGGTATCGCTGAAGAACTGAGCACCCAGGGTGCAGATCTCCAACACCTCGCGATGCATGGCGACCCGGTCGTAGGGGCCGTCGTGCAGCGCGGGCAAAAATCCATCGGGGGCAGCGATCGACACCAATACGTCAATCATTCGGCGCACAGTATCGGCAACCTCAGTCGGAACCTGCTGCGGGTCGCACCCACGCAAACCCAGAAGATAGGCCCGCAAAACGAACACGTGATAGTAGGTGGATGCCTCCCACTCCCAGCCGTCAGAACGCACGGCGAGCTGCAGGTGATCCACGATCGCGGCCTCGAAGTGTGCGGCAACAGGCTCGCCACCCAGCGACTCGCGGGCTAGCGCGATGAGGCGAGCGGCGGCATCCAACCACGCGGTGTAGTTGCTGCGCTGGTCGTTGCGGTCTTCGACGAGGATCCGGCGCGACTCGGCCAGCGTGTCAGCGAGCCCTTCGAGAGTGCGGTTGAGGGTTGCCGACTCGCGAAGTTCGGGAAGCGGGCCCAGCGTGATGATGGCATCCGCGAACCCGACAGCCCACTGCGCCTCAGAGAGCGCTTGAGCAAAAAGCTTGCCCTGCAGCATCCACGATTCGCTCTTGTCGCTCCAGCCGCCGGCCGAGATCTGCACGTAGAGAGCGGAGTAGTCGAGAACGAGCTCGACGGCCCGTTCTCGATCGGCAACGTCACCGTGCAGCGCGAACCGTCGCGCAGCAACCCGGGCGGCCCGAGCAAGGGCTTGATGTTCAAGCGCGAGCCAGGCGGCCTCGACCTTGTCACCCGTGAGGCGACAGCCGTAGCTGCACAGAAACTCGTCGCCGTCGCGGGCGCCCAACTCGATGCCATGCGTGGGGCAGACATAGTCATGCCACCACCCACCCGGCTGCTGCGGAACAGAACTCATCGGAAGTTGAGGCCTCCGTTGATGTCGACAACCTGGCCAGTGACATACGACGAGAGGTCAGAGGCCAAGAACAGTGCGACGTCAGCAACGTCGCCCGCGGTGCCTGCCCGACCGAGCGGGATGCCCGCGACGATGTTCTTCTGGGCCTCGCCCGGGGTGAACGTCTCGTGGAAGGCAGTCTCACCGATGAACCCGGGAGCAACTGCGTTAACCGTGATCTTCTTGCCGGCGATCTCCTTGGCCAACGCCCGAGTGAAGCCGACGACCGCAGCCTTCGAAGTGGCGTAGACGACCGAGCCAGCGCCGCCACCGTTCTCCGCAGCGAGCGATGCCATCGTGATGATGCGGCCGTGCTCCGACTCGGCGAGCGCGGGAAGCGCCTGCCGGGTTGTGAAGAATGTGCTGGCCACGTTCACATCCATGATCTCGTTCCAGCGCTCATCCGTGGTCTCGGTGATCGTGGCGCGGCCCACCAAGTGACCGGCGTTGTTGACGAGGATGTCGAGGCCACCAAGAAACTCGACGGCGGCATCCACCAACTTCGTTGCTTGCGCTGAGTCCGTGAGATCAGCCTGAACGGCCAGCGAGCGCCGCCCGCCCGCTTCGATCTCTTCCTTGACGGCGGTCGCTCCCGCTTCACTGTTCGCGTAGTGCACCACTACGTCAGCTCCTGCCGCCGCCAGTGCTTTCGCGATGGCCGCGCCGATTCCTGCTCCCGCGCCTGTTACGAGTGCGCGTCGTCCGGTGAGGTCAATGCTCATGTCTATGTACCGTGCCTATCTATTTGTTGGATGGGCGGCTGCCACTAGAGCAGCCGTTCGTGAAGGGGGTGCGGCTACTTGATGCCAGCGTTGGTGAAGCCCTGAATGAAGTACTTCTGGGCGAAGACAAACAGGATCACCATGGGCACTGTCGCCATCGTGGTTCCGGCCATCAGGTACTGCCATTGCGTGTTGTCGAGCTGCTGGAAGACCGCAAGCCCGACCTGGATCACGCGCAGGTCGCTACTCGTCGTGACGAGCAGCGGCCAGAGGAAGTTGTTCCAGCTCTCCTGGAAGGTGAGCAGTCCCACCGTCGCGATGGCCGGCTTGATGAGCGGCGTATAGATCTGCGCGAAGATACGAAATTCGCCCAGCCCATCGATACGGGCCGCCTCTTCGAGGTCTTTCGGCAGGGACAAATAGAACTGACGAAAGAGGAAGATAGCGGAGGCGCTGAGCCCACCAGGAATGATGAGCGCCCACCAGGTGTCCAACCAACCGCTACCGCCCTGGCCGAGGATGTCGTTGCCACCGAACAAGGGCATGAACTTCACGAGCAGGAACTGCGGAACGATCTTCGTGTAGGTGGGGATCATCAGCATCGCGATAAAAGCGAGGAAGATCGCCTCCCGCCCCTTGAAGTAAATACGCGCCAGCGCATACCCCGCCATCGAACCCAACACGACAGTGATGAGGGTATGAGTGGTGGCGATCACAAAGCTGTTGCGAAAGTACAGGCCGAACGGCGCAGCATCCAGAGTCGCCGCGTAGTTGCTGAACATCCACTCTTGCGGAAAGAACGTGGGCGGAAACTGTGCCAGCTCGGCCGGCGACTTGAGGCTCGTGAGCACCATCCACAGGAACGGCACCAGCATGGTGATCGAGCCGAGGATGAGCGCCACATTGATGAGCGCCGCTTGACGGCCCTTCGCGTGGTGGAACCACCGCTTGCGCGGAACGACCGTGACCTGCTCGCTGATGGCGAGGGCCTTGATAGTAGGGAGAGTCATCACTAGTCCTCTTCTTTGGTGACGCGACGGCTAATGAGAGTGACAAAGAGAAGGAAGGCAAAGAGCACGACCGACTGAGCGGATGCCATCCCCATCCGGAATTCTTGGAATGCCGAGCGGTAGACCTCGTAGGTCATCATCGTCGTGGCGTTGGCAGGCCCTCCGTCGGTGAGCACGTAGATCTGGTCGAACACTTGGAAGGCGCCGATGATCGAGATGATGAAGACGAAGAACGTGGCCGGCTTGAGCATCGGAACGGTGATGCTGAAAAACTTGCGAATGGAGGATGCGCCGTCGAGCGATGCTGCCTCATAGAGCGATTCGTCAATGTTCTGCAGCGCCGCAATGTAGATGAGCATCTTGATACCGATGCCCTGCCAAGCGCCGACCAAGATCACTGCCGGGAGCGCCCACTGCGGGTCGACGAGCCAGGCTTGACCGGGAATGCCCAGCGTTTCGAGCATCGCGTTGAGCAGACCGTACTGCGGGTTAAAGATCCACAGCCACACCATCGCGATGGCGACGGTAGCGGTGACCTGCGGCAGGAAGAAGGCGGTGCGATAAAACTTTTGTAGTTTGAGACCCTGGTTGAGCAGCACTGCCACGACGACAGCGACAGCCATTGATACGGGCACTGTCCAGAACGTGTACCAAACGGTATTGCCGATGGACTGCATGAAGACGGCGTCGTTGAACATTTCGACATAGTTGTCGAACCAGATCCACTTTGGCGCTTCAAAGATGCCGTAGTCAGTGAACGAAAGATAGAAGGTCGCGATGACGGGGATCAGCGTCCACAGTCCCACGTGGATCACGGATGGCGTGATCATCAGCCAGCCAGCACGGCGCCGCTTCTTCTCCGCGGTACTGATCCGCTTGCGTTTCTTCGGTGCGGTGGATGGGGAAACCTGCTTCGCTGCCGCTTCCGCGCTGCGAATGGGGTGTCGCTCTGTAGTGGTCATCACGCCCTCGTGTGGTTGAAGTCTGGGGAGGTAGTGCCCGGGCGGGTTGGACGCCCGGGCACTCAGGGGAGGAACTAGCGGTCTATTGCTGTCTGAACGAGAGCAGCGAGATCGTCAAGCGCTTCCTGGGGAGTTTTCTGTCCGAGCAGAGCGCCCTGAACTGCGGGGGCGAAGTCGCCACGCACCTCAAGCCACTGTGACGGGCCGCCCTCGCGCTGAGCGACATCCAAGTTCTCCATGGCGAACTGCACGAAGCGGTTCGACTGCACGTAGTCAGAGTCGAGCAGTTCGGTCAGAGCCGGCACGTTTCCGCGCTGTTCATTGGCTGCAAGTGCTGCGTCGGGGCTCGACAGGAATTCGAGGAGTGCGCGAGCCGCCTGCGGGTTCTTGGAGTTGTTGGCAACAGTCGCCAAGGTTCCACCGAAGAACATGCCGGACGCGTCGCCTTGAATAACGAAAGGCTCAAGGTTGTCGAGCACGGTCGGGTCGGCTTCCTGCGCCTGGGTCCACAGGTTGTTGTGGGCGATACCCATTGCAGCCCGGCCGTTGATGAGCGGGTTCACGATGTCATCGGTTGAGGTGAAGCCAATGTCTTCGACCTCATACTTGTTCACCAGGTCAGCCATGAGGCCAAGAGCCGCAACGCCTTCCTCACTATTGAACGCGGGTGCCGTTGCATCGTCATTGAAGAGTTCGCCGCCGGCCGAGAAGAGCATTGTCTCGAACGCCTGACGGGCATCCAGCGACATCATGTCGAAGCCTGCACGCTCGAGCGAACCGTTGGATGAGCGCACGGTGGTCGCTTCTGCGATCTCGATGAGCTCCTCCCAGGAGGAGGGCGGGCTGTCGTAGCCAGCTTCCTTGAGGATGTCCATGCGAGCGACTCCGAAGCGAGTATCGAGCATGATCGGCACGGCGTAAACGTTGCCGTCCCACATGCCGGCTTCAACGATCTCGTCGGTGTAACTCTCCTTAAGGTCAGCTTCACTGAGACCGAGTTCACCGAGGTCGGCGAGTACGCCCTTATCAGCAAAGGCTTCAATCCAACCGACGCCCATAAGCATTACGTCAGGCACGAGGCCCGAGACGACCGCCGTAGTGAGCTTCTCGTTCAGGTTTCCGTAGGTCGTGTAATCGACGTTGACCGTGACGTTGGGGTACTCCTCGTAGAACTGCGGAAGCAGCTCGTCTTCGAGAAGGTCTTGCCCGGGGCTTCCTTCAAAAATGGGGGTGAGCAGGCTGATCTCGCCCGAAACCTCATCGGGGTTCAGATCGGCATCCGCTTCTCCTGCTGAACAGGCGGCGAGACCGAGACCCATCAGGGCCACCATCGCGACCGATGCTGTGCGGCGCATTCGTGACTTCACTTCCATGTGCATGTCCTCTCAAGCTGAGATTGAGCGACGGCTCCAGTGCCTTCGTTCCGCGACGTCGTCGTCGGCTCATTCGATTCCTAACCGATTTCCTAGGGGGGTGGATGAAATCGGTGTAACGATGCACTGACCATAGACGAGTCTGTCTCGTTACGTCAATAGGTTTTATTTGAATAGGTTCGACGCCGGCGCGAGTGGTTCAGGGCCGTTTGCCGAAAACTAATAAATCGTTACACTGAAACAGCGATCATCAGGATCGCCATTAACCAAAGGAGGTCACGTGGCTCGAGTAACCATCCAGCATGTGGCGCAGGCCGCTGGCGTTTCCCCCAGCACCGTCTCCAACTTCCTCAACGACCGTCAGGGTCGAATGGTCGCTGCGACACGAACACGCATTGAGACGGCGATCTCAGAACTCGGCTACCGGCCCAACCGTGCTGCGCGACAGTTGCGCAACGGCAAAACGCAGACGGTTGGCCTCGTTGTGCCCTCTGTCGGCAACCCATTCTGGGGAGCATTCGCTCACGAGGTTGAGGTCGCAGCGCTGGCTTTGGGATGCAGCGTTCTGCTCTGCAACAGCGAGCGCGATCCCGAACGCGAGCGCCGCTACGTCGAAGAGCTGTGGGAAGACGGCGTGCGCAGCATCATCCTCTGCACCTCATTGCCGTCGCTCGATCACGTCAGTCATGTGATCGCCGAGGGCCTCCGTCTTGTCACTTTTGATCGGCCAGCTCAACCGAATGATCCCGAATCGGTGGTGAGCATCAGCATCGACAACAACGTGGGCGGCCAAGTCGCCACCGCTCACCTTCTGGAATTGGGTCACACCAGCATCGCCTTCGTGTCTGGCTCGATTCGCTCGGTCAACCGGTCGGCGCGCTACCGCGGGTATTGCGATGCCATCGAAGCCGCTGGGCTCTCGGTCGCTGACATGCCGCAATGGACAGGGATGGATGCCGCACACTTCGGCGACGTCGAAGCTGCCGAAGTGGGGCGGGCTGCCGCACGCGACCTCTTCGCTGACCCGAAGAATGCCCCCACTGCGGTGGTAGCGATCAATGACATGACGGCACTGGGATTCTGCCGCGGCCTGCGCGATTTGGGGCTCAAGGTCGGGCGCGATGTTTCTGTGATCGGCTTTGACGACATCATCCTCGCCGACCTTTATGACCCGCCGCTGACGAGCGTTCGCCAACCCATCACACGGATGGCGCAGCTTGCCGTTTCGGAGGCTGTCGAGCGCGGGTCAAACGAGTCGACCGACCCGGGCAGCTCGGTTCTCTTGCGCCCAGAGCTAGTGGTGCGAGAGTCTACGGAGCATGTCCCCTCAGCCGCACGACCGTAAGCGCCCCGCTCTTCTCCGCCACTGGAATGCCACCGCAATCACTTTCGCGGTGCTCTCCATCATCGGCCTGGTCGGCACGTGGGTCTTCAATGCGCTAGCGATTGTGCAGATGCGCGACTACCTCGGCGACTGGTTCGGTAGCGGCCCGGCCGTCAACTCGCTCGGCGCCGACCTTCTCGTCGTAGCCGTGGCGGGCAGCATCCTGATCATCATCGAAGCGCGTCGCCTCGGGATGAAGCGGGCCTGGCTCTACATCGTGCTCTCGGGCATCACGGCCTTCGCGTTCACCTTCCCACTGTTCCTGGCCATGCGCGAGCGCAAGCTCGTGGAGCTCGGGCGCCACTAGCCCCAAGCCCCAAGCGATTACTCCAAAGCGTCAGGAAGCTCGTAGGTGTCGAACTCTTCTCCCGAAGCCGAGTCGATGTAGGTCACGACAACCCGCCTGTCATCTAGCGAAATTCCATCGAACGACTGGAAGAGCATCGCTTGGAGCCCGAGGCTGAACGGAATGAACTGAGCGGAAAACGAATCTTCGAACGCCGCGCGGTCTACGGTCATGGCGAAGGTGGCGAATTTGTCATCGTGCGTGATCTCTTCGATCGATGCTTCCGTGCTCAGCGTTTCGGCGATGCTGTCGTCGATTCCGCTGGCCATCTCAGCAATCAGCTCGGCGTGCACTGATTTGGGAATGGTGTACTCGACCGAACCGTCGTCGTTGACGACCGCTTTGTAGCCGGACTCCTCCGCACTTGTTTGGATCTCCTCCGCGTTCATGTCTTCGAAGAAGCTCGCCGGCAGCGTCACGACGACGTCAAGAAATTTCTCTTCGACCGCAATGCCACCTTCGGCTGACGATGAGGGTTCCGGATCATTGCTCGCTCCAGAGGATGCGCAACCAGACATCATTGTGCAGGCCACAATCGCTGCCGCGATAACGCTCATGGTCTTAGTTCTAACAATCACAAAATCCCCTAAATCGCTTCAATAAGTCAAAATTGAGGTTATCTAGCGCCCCTCATCAAGCGCGCCCCCACGTTGTGGTGACGCAGCTGTTCGCCTTCGGGAGAAAAGCGCCCTCTACAAGAAGGTGGGAGAATCAAAGGATGAAGATCCTCTCGATTCAGTCCGCAGTCGCGTTTGGTCATGTCGGCAACTCCGCTGCGGTGTTCCCGCTGCAGCGCATCGGCGTCGAGGTTGTGCCGGTCTATACAGTCAACTTCTCTAACCACACCGGCTACGGCGCGTGGCGCGGGCCGATGATCGACCCCAGCGATGTCTCCGAGGTCATTGCGGGCGTCGAGGACCGCGGAGTCTTCCCTCAGATCGATGTCATCCTCTCGGGATACCAAGGCGGAGAGGGCATCGGCGATGTCATCATCGACACCGTTGCACGCGTCAAGGCGGCGAACCCCCACGCGATTTACGCGTGCGATCCCGTGATGGGCAACGCGAAATCCGGATGCTTCGTGGCCCCGGCCATCCCGATCCTGCTTCGTGAGCGCGTGGTGCCTGTCGCCGACATCATCACCCCGAACCAGTTCGAGCTGGGTTTTCTCACCGAAACCGAGCCCGACACCATCGAATCGACGCTGGCATCCGCAGATCTCGCCCGCGCGATGGGCCCGAGCACTGTTCTTGTGACGAGCGTGGAGCGTCCCGACCGTGAGACCGACACGATTGAAATGATGGTCGTGACGGATGCCGGGGCGTGGATCGTGCAAACCCCGAAGCTTCCCATCAAGGCCAACGGTTCCGGTGACGTGACCGCCGCGCTCTTCACCGCCCACTTTGTGCGCACCGGCGACGCCGCGGATGCCTTGGCTCGCACGGCATCCAGCGTCTTCGACCTGCTCACCAAGACCCTCGAGTCGGGCGAGCGCGAGCTGCAGCTCGTTGAGTCGCAAGAGTTCTATGCGAACCCGCAGATGCAGTTCACTGCGCGCCAGGTTCGCTAGCGAACAGCGCAGAGCGCAGAGCAGACCAAGAAGAAAAGGCCCACCAACCGGTGGGCCTTTTCTTTTACTTCTTGTGTGCGATTGCACTGTGCGCGAGGGGGGACTTGAACCCCCACGTCCTTTCGAACACACGGACCTGAACCGTGCGCGTCTACCAATTCCGCCACTCACGCGTGGGTTGAGTTGAACACTCAACTGAGTGAGATTATCACAGCGCCCAGTGGTTCAGCGATTCCGGGTCCAGAAGATGAATAGTGACGATTCACAGCTTCGTCATATAGTCTCGATAGCTGTCCGTGTGCCTAACGCTACGGGTTCAACCAGACTTGATCCAAAATCTGTCCAACCAGACAGAACACAGACCACACCCCTGGGGGTTACCGCGTGAAACGATTGCTGATAATCAGCACAGTCATGGCTGTTGTCGTGAGTGTGACTGTTCCAGCCGCAGCACACATGGAGCCCTCGTCGCGCGAAATCGAGTCGACTGCTTCTGCAGCGTCGGCATCCGCAATTTTGCAGCAGTCTGCTGCTATCGCCCCCACAGAACCCGCACAGACTGTGCCGATCCAGTCTTTCGCTTCTTCGGTAGAAACCGAAATTTCAGCCGCTACTCGCGACGCCATCAAGGTAAAAGCGCCCGAGCCCGAGCCCGAGCCTGTTGTTGAGGTCTATGCCGCAGCGCCTTCGGGTTCATTCTCCGGAAGCTACAACGGTGCCTTCGCTGGTTTCCTCACTCAGTGGCCGGCTAACGCTCCTGTCAACGATGGCTTCGGCTACCGCGGATCAGAATTCCACGGCGGAATCGACATCATGACCGGCAGCGGCATGACGGTCGTGTCGGCCGCACCCGGCGTCGTTACTCAGGTCACCTACGGTGGCGGCTGGGGTCAATACGTCAAGGTCGATCACGGCAGCGGCGTTTCCACGCTCTACGCTCACTTCATTCAAGGCTCGCAAATGGTCTCCCCCGGCCAAACTGTTGCAGCAGGCACCCCCCTCGGCCTGAGCGGCAGCACCGGTTACGTCACCGTCGCCCACCTCCACTTTGAGACCTACGTCAACGGCACACGCGTTGACCCGATGGGTCTCCTGCCCTAATTGCTCAACCGTGGGTAACGGGTTAGCGACATGCACCAGCTAACATCGACGTACTACAACGAGCCACAACGAGGAGAGCTTTGGGTCTTCTGGACAACTTTGAACGAGGTCTCGAACGCGCCGTTAATGGCGCTTTCGCTAAGACCTTCAAGAGTGGTCTGCAACCCGTCGAGATCACGAGCGCCTTGCGCCGCGAACTCGACACGCAGGCTGCCGTTGTATCGCGAGACCGCATCCTCGTACCCAACAACTTCACCGTGCGCCTCAGCCAAAGCGACTATCAGCGGATGGCTGGCCTCGGCAGCACCCTCATCTCTGAACTGACCGAGTTGGTGCAGCGTCACGCCACCGCCCAGCACTATTCGTTCTCTGGCGGTATCTCTATCGCTCTTGTCCCCGATGATTCCCTCAGCCAGGGGATGATCGAAGTCGACTCTGTCAATGTGAAGGGCACCGTCGCTTGGACTCCGGTACTCGACATCAACGGAACTCGTCACACCCTTAAGCACGCCCGTACGATCATTGGTCGCGGCAGCGAAGCCGACATCACGCTCGACGACAATGGCATTTCACGCAAGCATGTTGAGATCCTGTGGGACGGCAGCCGTGCCGAAGTTAACGATCTGAACTCCACAAATGGGTCAAAACTGAACGGATCGCCAGTTTCTCGTGCACCACTCGCGCCGGAATCCGTGATTGATATCGGTCGAACCCGTATCGTATTCCGTGTGCTTGCCCAATCTGCAGATGTCGACCAGCCCGCTGATCGTCGCGACGACCGGGGGTTCACCCTATGAGTGAACTAACCCTCCTTCTGTTGCGCGTTGCGTTCTTGGCCGTCATGTGGGGCTTTATCTTTGCCATCGTGTATGCCTTGCGCTCCGATCTTTTCGGAGAAAAGGTGCGTCGGATGCCTGTTCAGAACGCAGCTCAGGTGCAGCAAGCTGCCGCAGCACCGGCCGCTCCGGCTCCTGCCGCCGCCCAGCCCACGCGCCCCGTGCCGCCAGCGCCCGCCGAGGGAAGCTCGCTCGACGCTACGCGCCTCGTCATTGTCTCTGGATCAAAAGAGGGGCTAGAAATTTCGCTCCCCGAAGAGCAGCTCACGATTGGCCGCTCGAGTGAATCCGGCCTCGTTATCCGTGACGACTACACCTCCACTCACCACGCACGCTTGTTGCGGTGGGCCGATAGCTGGGTTGTTCAGGATCTTGATTCCACGAACGGCACCTTCCTGGCCGGTCAGCGTGTGAGTGTTCCGACGCCAATTCCGTTGAATACGCCGATCAAAATCGGCACTACTAGCTTCGAACTGCGACGGTAACTGAATGGCCACTTCGGGCAACAGTGCTGCCGCCTCCCATGTGGGAAAGGTTCGGGCTAACAACCAGGACAGTGCGTACGCCGGCAGTCACCTCTTTATCGTCGCGGACGGCATGGGTGGTCATGCTGGCGGTGACGTCGCCTCCGCAATCACTATCAAGCATGTTGTAGAAGCCGACCACGTTTTTGAGACAGCGGAAGAAGCAGCTCAGGCGCTGCACGACACTCTGCTCGCCGCCAACCGCATCCTCTCTGACACCGTTATCGAGCACAATGAGCTCACTGGCATGGGCACCACGGTCAGTGGAATGGTTCGTGTCGGCAACAAGATGGGCATGGCCCACATTGGTGACTCGCGCATTTATTTGTTGCGCAACGGCACGATGAAGCAAATGACTCACGACCACACCTTCGTGCAACGTCTGGTCGAAAGCGGCCGTATCACCCTCGAAGAAGCGGCCGTGCATCCGCGGCGATCTGTCTTGATGCGGGTGTTGGGTGACGTTGATGCGTCGCCCGAGATCGACACCGAAGTTTTTGACACCCAGCCCGGTGACCGCTGGTTGCTGTGCTCCGACGGTCTGAGCAGTTTCGTTACTGAAGAGAAAATCGCGGCAATCCTTCGCCGGGTAACCGACTCGGAGGTCGCGACCGAGCGTCTCGTTCAGGCTGCTCTCGATCAGGGTGCCCCCGACAACGTCACCGTTGTATTGGTGGATGTCGGCGACGACGCGTCGTCAGCCCACGAGCCGCCGCTCATGGTTGGTTCCGCAGCCTCCCCGCTCTCATTCGAGCCGACAATCGTGAAGAAGCCGGTTCGTTTGCCGAACCTGTTGCTGCACCCATTAAAAGCGACGCAAACCGACGACAGCCACTTCGAGCCCGAGTCTGACGAGTACTACCAGGCCATCATCCGCGAGGATCGCCGCCGAGTTCGCCGCCGCCGCATTTCGTGGATTACCTTCATCACCCTCACTATCGCAGCGATCATTACGGGTCTAGTTCTGGGCTACCAGTACACGCAACAGCAGCACTTCGTGGGGACGGATGACGGCAAGGTTGCTATCTATCAGGGTGTGCAGCAAAGCATCGGCCCGATTTCGTTGTCCCACGTTTACCAAATCACCGACGTTCGCGTTGTTGATCTTCCCCTCTATTTGCGCTCGAGCGTTGAGAACACCATCAATGCGAGTGACCTTGAGGATGCCCAACGCATTGTAGAAATGTTGTCTGATGCCCGTGTCCCCTAGCGCTGACGCTCGGGCCTCAGCGGCGGCCGGCCCCCGAGCTATCACCGAAAACATCCGTCTTAAACTGCGGGTTCCTGCGCGCCTGCGCAACCTCGAATTGCTGCTGATCATTGTCGCAATTGGCATCAACTTGGGCGCTATCGCTCTCGTGCAATTGGGCGCGATGGGCCACCTTGGCTACACCGTCTTGGGCCTCTCGGGATTGCTAGGTGTGCTCGTATTCGCGATGCACATCACGCTGCGCAAAACAGCGCGGGATGCCGACCCCCTGATTCTGCCCATCATTACGGTGCTCAACGGTCTCGGTATCGCCATGATCTACCGCATTGATTTGGCGGACGAATCTACTGGCTGGGGCAGCGGCGGCGTTCGCCAGATCGTCTGGACCGGCATTGCGATCATCATCGCCATGGCGGTGCTCATCATCATCAAGAATCACCGAGTGCTGCAGCGCTATCGCTACATCGCAATGTTCAGCGGTATCGCCCTGCTGCTGCTGCCGCTTGCGCCGGTCATTGGCGACACCCGATTCGGCGCCCGCCTCTGGGTTCAAATCGGTGCGTTCTCTTTCCAACCGGGCGAACTCGCGAAGATCGCTCTCGCGGTGTTCTTCGCTGGGTATCTCGTCTCGGCGCGTGATTCGCTCTCTATGGTTGGTCGCAAGTTCCTGGGGATGACCTTCCCTCGCGCCCGCGACCTCGGCCCCATCATCGTTGTCTTCGTCGCATCCATGCTCGTGTTGATCTTCCAACGCGACATGGGAACAGCGTTGCTCTACTTCGGGCTCTTCCTCGTGATGATCTACGTCGCAACAGGGCGGTCGAGCTGGATTCTGCTCGGAATGGCCATGTTCTTGGGCGGCGCTTTTGTCGCTAGCCGCTACCTCACCTACATTTCTGGCCGTATTGACGCCTGGCTCGATCCCTTCAATCAGGAGGTCTACGAGGCAACCGGAGGAAGCTACCAGTTGGTTCAGGGCCTTTTCGGTTTCGCTGACGGTGGCCTCATCGGTACCGGGCTTGGACGAGGCAGCCCCGAGATAACCCCCCTCGCCGAGAGCGACTACATCGTCGCGTCGCTCGGCGAAGAACTGGGACTTATCGGCATCTTCGCAATTCTGGCGTTGTACCTTCTGTTTGTGTCTCGTGGATTCCGTATCGGCTTTGCCGGTCAAGATGATTTCGGCCGCCTCTTGGGTGTCGGTCTCGCTTTTGTGATCGCCCTCCAGGTCTTTGTCGTTATCGGTGGCGTCACACGCGTGATTCCCTTGACGGGTCTCACGACCCCGTTCTTGGCCGCCGGTGGTTCATCGCTGGTCGCCAACTGGATCATTGCAGCGCTTTTGCTGCGCCTCTCTGACACCGTGCGTCACCAGCCGCAGCTCGTTATTGAGCCCTCGATCGAAAACCGATTGGTGGTGGGACAGTGAACCGCGAACTCAAGCGAGTAAGCGCCGTCGTGCTTCTCATGTTTGTGAGCTTGTTCATTTCAAGTTCAGTGATTCAAGTTGTCACGGCCGACAGCCTGCAGGCGGATGGTCGCAATGTGCGCACGCTCTACGCAAGCTACTCGGCCGAGCGTGGCCCCATCCTCGTCAATGGCGAACCAATCGCATTTTCAGAGCCTGTGGATGACGAGTTCAAGTTCTTGCGGGTCTACCCGAAGGGCGAGCTGTATGCGCCGATCACCGGCTACCTCACTCTGAACCAGGGCAACACTGGTCTCGAAGATTCGCTCAACGACTACCTCAGTGGTTCCTCGAACGATCAGTTCTTTGATCAGGTGAACTCAATCCTCACCGGACAGAACCCCACCGGTGCTGCTGTCGAGCTCACGATCGATCCTGTGATTCAGCAGGCTGCCTGGGATGCCCTTGGAGACCTCAAGGGCGCCGTAATCGCTATCAAGCCCGATACAGGCGAAATCTTGGCGATGGTGTCCAAGCCGTCGTATGACCCCAACGAGTTGGCCGTTCACAACACGAGCGAGGTCATCGATGCGTATGACCGCCTGCTCGCTGACCCGGATGACCCGTTCTATAACCGCACACTTGCCGGACCGTTGGACCCTCCCGGATCGACGTTCAAGCTCGTCGTCGCTGCTGCTGCTCTCGAGAGCGGCGACTACACCGCCGACAGCACGTTCCCGAACCCTGCAGAGCTGCAGCTCCCCGAGAGCACCTTCGTCATCAGCAACTCCGACAGCGCGACGTGTGGCTCGGGCAGCACCGCATCAATCGCTACGGCAATCCGGCTCTCGTGCAACATCCCGTTCGCTCAGTTGGGTGCAGAGCTCGGATCTAACGCGATTCGCGAGCAGGCCAACCTGTTCGGTTTCAACGAGAGCGTCTCTGTGCCGCTCGCCTCGACCGAGAGCGTTTACCCTAGCGCGCTTGACGCTCCCCAGACCATGCTCTCCGCATTCGGTCAATCCAGCGTTCGCGCGTCCCCCCTGCAAATGGCAATGGTGTCGATGGCAATCGCCAATAGCGGCACTCTGATGCAGCCCAATCTTGTTGAGAGCATCGTGTCCTCCGATCTCACAACCATCCAATCCTTCGAGCCAACCCTGTTCAATCAGGCAATCAGTCCGCAAACCGCGGCTGCACTCACCCAGATGATGGTGGATGGGGTCAGTAACGGTGCGGCGAACACTGCCAGTATTGATGGGGTTGAGGTTGCAGGTAAAACCGGTACAGCAGAAAACGGAGAAGGCGAGCCATACACCCTATGGTTCACCGGATTCGCGCCGGCAAATGATCCAGAAGTTGTTGTCGCGGTAGTTGTTCAAGACGGTGGCGGACTAGGACAGTCCGGCACATCGAGTGGGCTCTCCGCACCAATTGGGCGTCAAGTACTAGAGGCGGTGCTAAACAGATGAGACCAACTAGTGGACTCACATTCGGCGGTAGATACCAGCTTTCCAGTCGCGTAGCGATTGGTGGCATGGGCGAGGTCTGGCAAGCAACAGACCTCGTGATCGGTCGAACGGTTGCGATCAAGATCCTCAAAGACGAGTACCTCGGGGACCCCGGGTTCTTGGAGCGTTTCCGTGCCGAAGCGCGCCACGCTGCTCTCGTCAACCACGAGGGCATCGCCAACGTCTTCGACTACGGCGAAGAAGAGGGCAGCGCCTACCTCGTCATGGAACTGGTTCCTGGCGAAGCGCTCAGCGCCATCCTTGAACGTGAACGCGTTCTTGACCCCGACCGTGTTCTCGATATCGTGTCTCAGACCGCCGCCGCGCTTCAGGCTGCCCACGCTGCAGGTCTCGTACACCGCGACATCAAGCCCGGAAACCTTCTGATCACACCAGAAGGCCGCGTCAAGATCACCGACTTCGGTATCGCCCGCATCGCCGATCAGGTGCCACTGACCGCAACCGGTCAAGTCATGGGAACGGTGCAATACCTCTCGCCTGAACAGGCCAGTGGTCACCCCGCCTCCCCGACAACCGACATTTACTCTCTTGGAATCGTCGCCTACGAAGCCCTCGCTGGCCGCCGCCCGTTCACGGGCGAATCGCAGGTCGCGATCGCGATGGCACAGATCAACGAGACTCCACCCGAGCTGCCGATGACGGTATCCGAACCGGTGCGCAATCTTGTGTACGCGTGCTTGGCTAAGTCACCCGGCGACCGCCCGGCATCCGCTTCTCACCTGTCTCGCGCAGCACAGTCGTTGCGCCGCGGGGATGTCGCTGCTGCAGCCACCGCGGTTCCCGGCATCTTGGGCGATAACTCTCATGCCGCGACCGTCGGCCTTAACTACGGCAACAACACACAGGCGACTCGCGTTCTCACGACCGCGAACCCTGCCGGCGCAGCCGTCACCCCGGGCGAAGTTCTCGAGGAGACCAAGCGTCGCAATCCGTGGACCTGGCCGATCGTTGCGCTCATTTCCCTGCTGGCCGTCGTCTTGATCGGTGCGATCATCGCGCTGCTCGCGAGCCCGGGCGATGAAGAGCCCGTGGCAACAAGCGCATCGCCGAGCGCTACCGAGTCTGCGGAGCCTTCGCCGGAACCCACGCCCACAGTAGTCGCGCTCAGCGAAGATGAACTCTTGGACCGCAAGCAAGATGCGGTCGCGCAGATTCTCGAAGACAAAGAGCTCGTGCTCGATGCTCAGATCGGCACCGAGGCACCGTCGTCTGAAAAGGTTGGTTTCTCGTACCAGGCAGCCCCTACCGGCAACGTCTCTAAGGGCGAAACCATCACGGTCTACTTCTACGACAAAATTGCGGTGACTCCGGACCCGACGCAGCCTTCTGCGACGACGTTGACCCCACTCGGCCCCTACTACGGAGACGAACCTGTCACGGTGAAGTGGACGACGTATGAGGGTTGCCCTGCTGGTCATCCGCTAACGTCATTCAACTTCCTCGTGGTGGGCGGCCCCAACGCTGGAGCTTCCAGCTATGCCGCCGGCGTGAGCCAGTTCGACATCGTGCTGCCGTCGAATGAGGGCGACACTACAAAGATCTCGTACACCGCAGTGTGTACCGATCTTGAGTCGCCGTCTTCTGAGCCGGTCACGGTCACGATCGTTGCCGGTCCGTGAGGCAATATCACTACTCGCAACGGATAGACTGAGTCGGTACAGACCCCACAACAAACAGGAGTGAACCAGTGAGCGAAGGCGTGGCAAAGGGCGTACGCCAGCTCGCCGGGCGATACCAAATTGGCGAACTTCTTGGCCACGGCGGTATGGCTGATGTTCACTTGGGAATGGACACGCGGCTAGGTCGTCGTGTGGCGATCAAGCTGCTCAAGCCGTCGCTGGCGAACGACCCTGCGTTCCGTACCCGTTTTCGGCGGGAAGCTCACGATGCCGCAAAGATGGCGCACCCCACCATCGTGCGAATTTTCGATGCTGGCGAAGAGTCCGTAATCGATGAGACGGGTCATGAGACCCTCATCCCGTTCATCATCATGGAATACGTCGACGGGCGTCTGTTGAAAGACATCGTGGCTGAAGGCCCGATTGCTCCCGACGAGTCAGCACGCATCGTCTCGCAAGTACTCACGGCTCTTGAGTACTCGCATCGTGCTGGAGTCGTTCACCGCGATATCAAACCCGGCAACATCATGGTCACTAAGAGTGGCCAAGTGAAAGTCATGGACTTCGGCATCGCCCGTGCGGTTTCTGACTCCGCTGCGACGATCGCTGAGTCGAGTGCCATCGTCGGCACCGCCCAATATTTCTCTCCCGAGCAGGCTCGTGGCGAAGGGGTGGATGCCCGCTCCGACCTCTACTCCACCGGCGTTGTTCTGTTCGAGCTTCTCACCGGGCAGCCGCCGTTCACTGGAGCAAACCCGGTCGCCGTTGCGTATCAGCACGTGAACTCGGAGCCAGTGCCCCCGAGCACGATGGTTGCCGCTGTCTCCCCTGCTCTCGATGCTGTCGTACTGCGGTCGCTCTCGAAGGATCGCTTCGACCGCTACCAGAGTGCTGCCGAGTTCCGCACCGACCTTGAGGCAGCTGCTGCCGGCTCGGTTCCGGAACGCAAGCAACTCGCATCCACCGATTTTAATTCCACCCTCTTCGGGGTCAACCCGAATAGCACTGCCGGCAGCGACGCCACCTTCCGTCAGCTCGCGGTCGATGAGAACGATCGCACTCCGCGCACCCAGAACCGTCCTCCGGTTGCCTGGATCTGGGGCGGAATTGCTCTCATGGTTGTCATCATTGTCTCTGTCGTCGTCTGGGCCTTCAGCCTCACTCCGGCTCAGCTCTCTGGAACCAGTGCAGTGGACGTTCCGGATGTCGCGAGCCTGACTTACGAAGAGGGTGCCGCTCTGCTCACAGAGCTCGACCTCATTCCGAAGCGGGTCAATCAGGCCAGCGAGACTATTGAAGAGGGCATCATCATCCGCACAGATCCTGGCCCCGGCCAGACTGTGCCTCTCGGCCTCGAAATTCAGGTTGTTGTCTCGCTTGGTCGCACTCCGGTGACCGTGCCGAATGTCAGCAACATGCAAGAAGAAGCGGCGATCAAGCTCCTCGAGTCGGCGGGGCTGGTCTACGGCACAACCTCCCAGACCTATTCGCCCAATCTCAGCAAGGGCACCGTCATCAGTTCCGACCCCCGCGGGGATGCGGAGCGCACCTCAGACGGTGAGGTAATCCGCGAGGGTGAAACTGTAAACCTCGTCGTGTCCAATGGGCTCGTGCAGGTTCCTGATGTCACCGGCAAAGACATCGGTGAAGCGAACACGACGCTCACCGGCCTGCAGCTCAGCGTGAAGTTGAGTGCGGACTTCGGATGCTCCGGCAATACGGTCAGCTACCAATCAATCGTGGGCGACCAAGCTCAGAAGTCCGAGATCACGCTGCAGTACTGCGCTGGCTAAGACTGCGATAGTCTCACGCCTCACTGCTGAGCGTTACGGCATTTCGCCAGCTCCGGCGGCGTCTGCCGACGCTTCCTAGTTGTGAACGAGGGGCGTCAGCGTCTTCGCTAGCGCGGGCGCTTCAGTCATGCCGACGCGAGACAACCAGTTGCCGAGCATCAAGTAACCACCCTCGGTGAGCACAGACTCGGGGTGGAACTGCACTCCGTACACAGGCTGCGTTGCGTGCTGCACACCCATGATGATTCCGTCATGCGTGCGAGCAGTGACCACGAGGTCATCAGGCACAGTGCCATCAACGATGGCAAGCGAGTGATACCGCGTAGCGGTGAACGGCTGAGGCATGTCGCGGAAGATGAGGCTGTCATCATGTTCGATTTGCGACGTCTTGCCATGCATGAGCTCAGCCGCGTGAGTAACTGTGGCGCCGAGAGCCTCAGCAATCGCCTGATGCCCGAGACACACTCCCAGCAATGGCATACCCGAGGCAAGAGCTGCGTGCACGATCGGGATGCTCACGCCAGCGTCGGCCGGAGTGCCCGGACCAGGCGAGAGCAGCACCGCGTCGTAGTCCGCGAGAACGGCGGCCGCGTCATCCGCGCTGAAAGCGTCGTTGCGCACGACCTCGGTGGTAGCGCCGAGCTCAAGCAGATACCCGTTGAGCGTGTACACAAAGCTGTCGTAGTTATCAACGACGAGGATGCGGGTCACTGTTGCACCGTCGCATCCAGTGGAGTCACCAGCGGCAAAGCCCAAGGGAAGACCCACATGAACAGGGCAGCCACGATGGCCGCGGCCATCACCAACAACAGGAGAACGCGAATAATTGCGGGTCCTGGAAGCACCCGCCAGAGGGCAGCGTACATTAGCCAGCTCCTTCGAGATTGAGGGCGATCGCCGAGATCTCCGAGGGGGCACCCTCAGATCGCGGATACCAAGTGTCGTACACCGCGTAGGCGATGATGCGCTCGTCGGCGGTGTGGATGGGGTTGCAGCTCGTGAGCGTCATGATGCGATCACTGGCCGCTGCTCCCCCGAACTGTGGAACAGGCTCCAGAACTCCAACACCGGATGCCAGAACATATTCAAGAGAACGGTAAACGTAGCGGTACCAACCGGCTTCGGTCTCAACATAAATGCTGTCACCGAGCTGAAGCTTGTCGATATCGAAGAAGGGGTCACCGTAGCCGGTGCGGTGAGCAGCAACCGCAAAGTTGCCGACCTCGCCGGGCATTTGGGTTCCGGTGTAGTGGCCAACGCCTTGTGCATTGAGCACGCTGTAGAGGCTCACGCTTTCGGCGATCGGAATCGCGTAGTCCTCGCCAAAACGCGGAACGATCAACGTGCCGAAGGCGACTGCTTGTCCGGGAGCTTCGTCGACCACGGGCACGCCGGGGTCGGCACGCTCATCCGGCGCCAGAGTGACAGCTTCGCCCTTGCTCCACTCTTGGCTGAGCTCGAGAGCGTCATCGCGCTGTGCATTGCTGACGAAATAGCTGTTTACCCAGGTCTGCCAGACAAGAAAGAGCAGCACAACTACGCCGGCGGTAATGAAGATTTCACCGAGCACACCAATGAAAGAGATAGGGCGGCGGGGCTTCGCACTGCGCCGCACGCGGCGGCCGTCTTCGAGAACCATAGGCGCAATTCTATCCGCAGACTCTGGCTGGTTTCCGCGCGGCCGTTCAGCACTCAGGGCGTTCGCGCTAGAATCTCTCCCATGGCCCGTAACTCTGCAGAAAAATCATCGTCGCGTCCCGCTGAAGACGCCCCCAACGCGGTCTGGTTCAAGCCCGTCATGTTTGGCTTCATGCTGATCGGGCTCGCGTGGATCATCGTCTTCTATGTGAGCAACCAGCAGTTGCCTGTTGCATCGCTCGGCAGCTGGAACATCCTGGTCGGCTTCGGAATCCTCTTCGTCGGATTCCTGATGACAACACGGTGGCGTTAGAAATTACACGCGTGTAGTTATACCCAGTGTTAATAACCCTGTGGATAACTTTTAGTCAGCTATAGAACGAAGATCCGCACCAGTGTCAGGCTGATCAAAGCCGCGACGACGAGGGCCACTAACGCGATCTCCGAATTAGCGGATCGCTTATTCCTTTGGCGCACGAAGATAAGCGCGAGAACGGCACCCGTGACGAGTCCACCCACGTGGGCCTGCCACGAGATGTTCAATCCGGGAATGAAGCCAGCGACGAGGTTGATCACGAGCACGATCAGCAGCACGCGGTTGTTCACGCCCATACGGCGCTGAATCACGAAGAACGCTGCAACGATTCCGAAGATCGATCCAGATGCGCCCAACACGACCGAGGTCGGTGCAAGCAGCAGGACGGCAACAGAGCCACCCAACGCACTAATCAGATACAGCGCGATGAACCGCGCTCTACCCAGCGGAATCTCCAGCACGCGCCCAAAGATGAAGAGCGTGAACATATTGAAGCCGAGGTGGAAGATGCTGCTTGTTGAATGCAGGAAGGCCGAAGTAATCATCCGCCACGGCTCAATAGCCGTCAGAGGTGGATAGTACACGAGCGCTTGAGTCACGCCGAGACCCGGAATGAGCTGCAGCAGGAAGATTGCGACAGTGAGACCGATCAACGTGTATGTGACTACGGGTTTGCCCTCGGAGGCTCGAGCTGCGCGAACCAGAACAGGTTTGCGCTTCGGCCCGTTAGCGCGGGCTTCTTTAATGCACTCGGGGCAATGTACGCCCACAGCTGCCTGCGTTTGGCAGCTGGGGCATACGGTGCGCCCACATCGTTGGCAGAGTGTAAAACTTTGCCGGTCAGGATGCCGGTAGCAATAGTTGCCACTGGCATCCGGGGATGTGGTCACGAAGGTTAGACCTCGTCGATCGTGACGGACTCGATGACGATGTCGGTGAGGGGCTTGTCGCTGCCATCGGTGTCGACGGCTTCGATTGCGTCGACTACCTTGCGCGACTCGTCGTCAGCAACGGCACCGAAGATGGTGTGCTTGCCCTGAAGCCAGGGAGTAGCAACCGTGGTGATGAAGAACTGCGAACCGTTGGTTCCCTTGCCTCCGCGCGTTCCGGCGTTTGCCATGGCGAGGATGTAGGGAGCCGAGAAGTCGAGCTCGGGGTGGATTTCGTCGTCGAAGTTGTAGCCGGGGCCGCCGATGCCCTTGCCCAGGGGGTCGCCGCCCTGAAGCATGAACTGCTTGATGATGCGGTGGAAGATGACGCCGTCGTAGAGAGGCGCTGTGGTCTTCTGCCCGGTGGCGGGGTGGGTCCATTCGATATCGCCCTTGGCGAGACCAACGAAGTTAGCAACGGTCTTCGGCGCGTGGTTGCCGAAGAGGTTGAGACGGATTTCTCCGAGGTTTGTCTTGATCGTGGCAACTGCGGTGTGTTGAGACATAAGGTCAATTCTTACATAGCGAACCTGAGCCTCAGATCCTTGTTATTCAGGGGGCTCACAGGCAAAGCAGTGCGCACACAGAAGAGGCCATGGCAGTATGGACTCACCGTTCGACCATCTTTGGAGGTTTCCCGTGGCACTAACTCGCAAACGCCGGAAAGAACTCAAGCGCTTGAAAGGTCAAGCTGAAGACCTGTGGGCCGACCAAAAGGAGCTGCTTGATCACGCTTCTGCGGTTGTACGAGAGGCGAGCCATCAGGCCGCCAGTTACGCCCGCGAAGAAGTCAGCCCCAAGATTCACAACACGATCGACTCCCGGGTGAAGCCCGTTGTGTCGTCATCCGTTGCTGGAGCCCGCTCAGTGGCCGAGAGCACCCGCTCCAAGGTCAAGGGTGATGTGTTGCCTGCTGTCACGTCAGCGCTCGGCACAGCCCTTGCAGCTCTCGAAGTGGCCAAGAACCAGCAGGTTCGGGATGCGTTCGCTCGCGTTTCGGGTCTCGCTGCGACCGCTGGCGAGAAGACCGGGCTTATGAAGGCACAACCCCAGCCCAAGTCTGCCGGCTTCGGTCGCTACATTCTCATCGGCATCGGCGTCGTTGCTGCAGTCGGCGTTGCGTACGCCGCGTGGCAGACACTTCGCGCGGATGATGACCTGTGGATCGACGACGAAGCAGAGACGGCGTAGCCTTCCGCTGCTTCGCACCTCACACGGTGTAGCTCCAACCTCTAAAAGTTCTGGCCCAGTTCCCAACGAACTGGGCCAGAACTTTTTTGTCGTGCGCTGACCTTGCTAATCAAGTCCGCCATTCGCGAAGAGAATTTGGCCATTGATCCACCGTGCAGGGCCCGCGAGAAACGAAACTACCTCCGCGATATCGTCTGGCTGTCCCAATCGCTGAAGTGGCGCCGCTTGGGCGAGCTTCTCGATGGTGGCGTCGTCTTTGCCATCCAGAAACAGTGGCGTTGCGGTCGGCCCAGGAGCCACAGCATTGACCGTCACGTCCTTGCCGCGAAGTTCACGGGCGAGAGTGAGCGTCAGACCTTCCACCGCGGCTTTGCTAGCCGTGTAAGCGCCGTAGGTGGGGAATTGCGTGCGCGTCACCGAGGTGGAGAAGTTCACGATCGCACCGCCCGCCTGCACCCGTCGTGCTGCTTGTTGAGAAACCACGAACGTGCCGCGGATGTTGGTGCGGTGCATCCGATCCAAGTCATCGAGATCGAGTTCAACGATCGGGGCAAGCACCATGATTGCTGCCGTGTTCACCACGACGTCGATTCGACCGAATTCTGCCTCGACCGCGTCAAAGGCCGCGATCATCTCTTCCTCATCAGCTACGTCTCCCCCGACTGCAATTGCACGGGCACCCGAGGCGATGAGCTGAACTACCGTCTCATCGGCGCGAGCCTTGTTACCGCTGTAGTGCACGGCAACCGCAAAGCCATCCTGGGCGAGGCGCTCAACAACGGCCCGGCCTATTCCGCCCGATCCGCCCGTGACGAGCGCGACGCGGTCGAGCCTCGTGGTGGGTATACCCTCCGAGTCATCCCGCAGGGCATGGGTTGCTGGCGTGGGGTTCATGGCGTTCCATCGCTCTCGTCGACAGTGGTCAGATTCTGGATGCGGTCAAGCCAGTCATCGAGAAGCGCGAGTTCGTTTGCGCTGAAGCTTCCGCTCGCGACTAGGGGTAGCGCGGCCCGAAGCGTGATCGCGGCCGTCTGTGGTGCTGGGGTGCGCGTCACAGCCGCTCCAGACTCGCTCGTCGGTGCCGACGAATCAGTGCTGGCGGGATCATCCGCGTCCGCGTCCGTGTCCGTGTCCGTGTCCGTGAGAATCGCGGCCACGATGCTTTCGCGCATCCTTTCGGAGATGCCCTTGTCTGGGTTCTGCACGGGGCGAAGAATGAGTGCGAGTGCGACTCCGGTGTTTGCTGCCATCACTTGTTGTGCGGCGATGGCCGGGCTCACCCGAAGTCGTCCTTCCGCGGCGAGTCGTTCCAACACTTCTCGAAGCAGCCGAAGCGCTTCTGCCGCCGAGTCAGTTGCGACCGCGACGGTAGAGCCGAAGAGCAGGCGATACGCCTGGGGATTTGCGAGGGCAAAGGCGGTGTGGCTGTCCCAGCCTCGACGAAGGTCAACAAGAGGGTCGGCAGATTTCACTGCTGCGCGCTTCACGCTCAAGTAGCGGTCCCACACGTGGTCGACTGTTGCGCCGAGCAATCCTGCTTTGTCGCCAAATAGACGATAAAGCGCCGGCTGCTGAACCTGCGCTGCTTCGCACACCGCCCGCGTGGAAATATCTCCGTGGGGTGAATCGGCAAGCAGCTGGGCCGCTGCTTCGATTATCGTCGCGCGTGCATCCATGATATCGACGATAACACAGACATGTAATCATTGATAACAGAGTTAGTGCCGAGAATCACACGATCACATTGCACTCCCCCAGACATGCAAAAACCCCGGCCAGAAGACTGGCCGGGGTTTTTGTTCTTGCTGTGGAGCCTAGGGGAATCGAACCCCTGACCTCCTGCTTGCAAAGCAGGCGCTCTACCAATTGAGCTAAGGCCCCAATTTAAGGAACCTCTTGTGGAGATTCCAGTGGGGGTACGTGGACTTGAACCACGGACCTCTTCGTTATCAGCGAAGCGCTCTAACCGCCTGAGCTATACCCCCGTTGGGCAGATACGAGAGTATCGCATTCTGACCGTTTGGCGTAATCGACTAGTTGTTAGTGAAACCCACGAGGATTCCGCCAGTAAGTCGAACGCTGAAGTTATAAAGCATACTCGAAATTGCGCCGAGTGCAGTACCGATCAAAACGTTCAAGATGGCAACGACCAGCGAGAATCCTCCGACCTGGGCAAGAGAGAACGTTGTCGCCACGCTGAAGGTTTCGTCACTCAAAATATCCCGGAAGATCTCATCGACCTTTCCGAAAATTCCGGTGGAGTTCAGCACGATCCACACCAGAAGCGATGCCACCACGAGGACAATTCCCAAAGACACTGCTACTAGGAATGAGAACTTAACGGCCGACCAGAAGTCGATGTACACGAGCTTCAGGCGAACCTGTTTTACCGATGTTTGGCGCTGCGACTTGCGCTGCAGCTTCTCTGCGACACTACTCATCTACCGACTCGTCCTTCCCAGCAGGGGCATCTTCGCTTGGAACACTATCGTTCCCAGCTTCAAGTTCTTTTTTCTCTAGATTTCGTTCGCTGTTTCGTGCGATTGCAATGATCTTGTCATCCGCTGCGAAGCGGGCAAAAACCACTCCCATGGTGTCACGGCCCTTGGCCGGAACCTCAGCGACAGATGAGCGTACCACCTTGCCACTGGCAAGAACCACAAGAACTTCGTCCTCATCCCCGACCATCAAAGCACCGGCCAAGTCGCCACGAGTACCGTCAAGTTTGGCAACCTTGATACCCAAACCACCACGACCCTGAACGCGGTATTGGTCGGCAGCAGTGCGCTTAGCGAAGCCACCCTCAGTGACGACGAACACGAAGCCACTGTCGGGAACCACGCTCGCGCTGAGCAGTTGGTCATCCTCTCGGAAGCTCATCCCCATCACACCAGACGTTGAACGACCCATGGGGCGCAGTGCTTCATCGGATGCCGTGAAGCGAATGGACATTCCCTTACGCGAAACCAACAAAACGTCGTCGGTGTTCTCCACCAGCAGGGCCGACACGAGTTCATCGCCTTCCCGCAGATTCACGGCGATGATGCCACCGCTGCGGTTGGTGTCATATTCCGCCAAGGCGGTCTTCTTGACGAGACCCTTGAGCGTTGCAAGAACTAGGTATGTGGACTGTTCATAGTCACGGATGTCGAGAATCTGAGCGATCTCTTCGCCGGGCTGCAGCGCCAAGAAGTTGGCAACGTGCTGCCCCTTGGCATCCCGGCCACCTTCTTGCAGCTCGTAGGTCTTGGCGCGGTACACGCGGCCGGTGTTCGTGAAGAACAACAACCAGTGGTGCGTCGTGGTGACGAACAAGTGGTCAACAATGTCATCGGCCCGAAGTTGTGCGCCCTTGACTCCCTTGCCACCGCGGTGCTGGCTGCGGTAGTTGTCGCTGCGGGTGCGCTTGACGTAACCGCCGCGCGTCACAGTAACCACCATCTCCTCTTCGGGGATGAGGTCTTCCATGCTCATGTCGCCATCGAAACCCATCATGATTTCGGTACGGCGGTCGTCGCCGTACTTGGCAAGCAACTCCGTCAGTTCTTCACTGACGATGTTGCTCTGGCGTTCCTTGCTCGCAATGATTGCCTTGAACTCAACAATTTCGAGCTCGATAGCATCGTGTTCGTCGATGATCTTCTGGCGCTCAAGGGCCGCGAGTCGACGCAGCTGCATGTCGAGAATTGCGCGGGCCTGAATCTCATCGATGTCAAGGAGATCGATCAAGCCGTTGCGCGCATCTTCAACGGTGGGCGAACGGCGGATGAGGGCAATGACCTCATCGAGAGCGTCCAGAGCCTTGAGGTAACCACGCAAGATATGGGCACGTTCTTCAGCCTTGCGCAGGCGGAACTCGGTGCGGCGAACGATCACTTCGATCTGGTGGGTAGCCCACTCGGTGATGAAGCCATCAATCGAGAGCGTGCGCGGGATGCCATCGACAATCGCGAGCATGTTCGCACCGAAGTTTTCCTGCAGCTGCGTGTGCTTGTAGAGGTTGTTGAGAACAACCTTCGCCACAGCATCGCGCTTCAGCACGATGACGAGGCGCTGGCCGGTACGACCAGACGTCTCGTCGCGGATGTCGGCGATCCCGGCGAGCTTGCCGTCCTTGACAAGGTCGGCGATTTTCAGTGCCAGATTGTCGGGGTTCACCTGGTACGGGAGCTCGGTGACGACGAGGCACGTGCGACCCTGAAGTTCTTCGACATTCACTACAGCACGCATCGTGATCGAACCACGACCCGTGCGGTACGCATCCTGAATTCCCTTGACACCAAGAATTTGCGCGCCGGTCGGGAAGTCCGGCCCCTTGATGCGCTGAATCAGCGCCTCAACGAGCTCTTCGTGAGAAGCATCTGGGTTGGCCAAGTGCCAGAGGGCACCCTCGCCAACTTCGCGGAGATTGTGCGGCGGAATGTTTGTAGCCATACCGACCGCGATACCCACAGAACCATTGACGAGCAGGTTCGGGAAACGGCTAGGAAGAACCGTCGGCTCTTGGGTGCGGCCGTCATAGTTGTCTTGGAAGTCGACGGTGTCTTCTTCAATGTCCCGCACCATTTCCATAGCGAGGGGAGCCATTTTGGTTTCCGTGTAACGGTGGGCAGCAGCACCATCGTTGCCGGGAGATCCGAAGTTTCCTTGGCCTAGGGCCAATGGATAACGAAGGCTCCACGGCTGTACCAAACGAACGAGGGCGTCGTACACCGACGAGTCACCGTGCGGGTGGAACTGCCCCATGACATCACCGATGACGCGGGTGCACTTGGAGAAACCCTTGTCTGGGCGGTAGCCACCGTCGTACATCGCGTAAATAACACGACGGTGCACAGGCTTCAAGCCATCGCGCACCTCAGGAAGCGCACGACCCACGATGACGCTCATCGCGTAGTCGAGGTAGGAGCGCTGCATCTCCAGTTGAAGATCGACCTGATTAATCTTGTCGTGGCGGTCGTCTATGGGTGCATCCTCGAAGGTCTTCTTCGGAGTTTCTTCGTCAGCCATTAAGTGTCAATTCCAGTCTGTGTGAGTCGCGAGTGCGGGCGCCGTGTGCTCGTAGCGAGCTAGATGTCTAAGAAGCGGACGTCTTTGGCGTTGCGCTGGATAAAGTTTCGGCGAGACTCAACGTCTTCGCCCATGAGGGTCGAGAAGATTTCGTCTGCCGCGGCAGCGTCATCGAGGGTGACTTGAAGAAGCGTGCGAGTGGCGGGATCCATCGTGGTTTCCCACAATTCCTTGTAGTCCATCTCACCAAGACCCTTGTAACGCTGGATGCCGTTGTCCTTCGGCATGCGCTTGCCCTCCGCGAGACCCATTTCGGTCAGGGCGTCGCGCTCAGCATCGCTGTACACATACTGGTGTTGCGCGTTGCTCCACTTGAGGCGGTAGAGCGGGGGCTGCGCCAAGTACACGTAACCCAAATCGATCAGCGGACGCATGTAGCGGAAGAGCAGAGTGAGAAGCAGCGTCGTGATGTGCTGGCCATCAACATCAGCATCAGCCATCAAAACGATCTTGTGGTACCGAGCCTTCTCGGGGTCGAAGTCTTCGCCGACACCAGCGCCGAACGCAGTAATCATTGCTTGGACTTCGGCGTTGCCGAGAGCGCGATCGAGGCGCGCCTTCTCGACGTTCAAGATTTTGCCTCGCAGCGGGAGGATTGCCTGGAACTCGGGGTTACGACCTTGTACAGCAGAACCGCCGGCCGAGTCACCCTCAACCATGAAGATCTCAGACAGTGACGGGTCTTTGCTCGAGCAGTCGCGCAGCTTTCCGGGCATTCCACTCGACTCAAGCAAACCCTTACGACGAGTCTGTTCGCGCGCTTTACGGGCAGCGAGTCGCGCTTGGGATGCCTGAATGGCTTTGCGAATAACATCGCGGGCCTGCGTGGGGTTGCGGTCGAACCAGTCACCGAGCTGCTGCCCAGCAATTCGCTGAACGAATGCTTTCGCTTCGGTGTTACCGAGCTTGGTCTTGGTCTGGCCTTCAAACTGGGGCTCGCCCAGCTTGATTGAGATGACTGCGGTCAGCCCCTCACGCACGTCATCACCAGAAAGGTTGTCGTCCTTTTCCTTGATGATGTTCTTCTCACGCGCATAGCGGTTCACCAAAGTGGTGAGCGCAGCGCGGAAACCCTCTTCGTGGGTTCCACCCTCGTGAGTGTTGATGGTGTTGGCATAGGTGTGAACACTTTCGGAGTATCCCGCCGTCCACTGCATCGCGACTTCGAGCGAAATCCTCTTCTCGGTGTCTTCCGATTCAAAGGCGATGACATCCGGGTGGATGAGTTCGTTCTTCTTCGTCTTGTTCAAGTACTCCACGTAGTCAACGAGTCCACGCTCGTACATGTAGCTCTCGGAGATTTCGTCTTCGCCACGTTCATCAGTGATAGTGATGCGCAGTCCCTTGTTAAGGAATGCCATCTGCTGGAAGCGCGCGCGCAGAGTTTCGAAGTCGAACTCGACTGTTTCGAAAGTCTCCTTGCTCGGCCAGAAAGTCTGCTGAGTACCTGTTTCGTCGGTGCTTTCGCCTTGGGTAAGGGGACCTGTCGGCACACCGTTAGCGAAGCTCATCCGCCAGACGTGTCCCTGACGACGAACCTCGGTGTCGATTTCTGCCGAGAGTGCGTTCACTACAGAAATACCAACACCGTGGAGTCCACCGGAGACGGCGTAACCGCCGCCACCAAATTTTCCACCAGCATGCAGGATCGTCATAACCACTTCAACAGTGGACTTCTGCTCCTGCTGGTTAAGATCGACCGGAATACCGCGGCCGTTATCGCGAACTCGAACCGAGCCGTCTTTGCGGAGCCAAATGTTGATGTTGTCGCAGTAACCCGCGAGAGCCTCATCCACAGAGTTATCCACAACCTCATACACAAGGTGGTGAAGACCGCGGGGGCCGGTCGAACCGATGTACATACCGGGGCGCTTGCGCACGGCCTCAAGACCCTCAAGGATCTGGATCTGATCGGCACCGTAACTGTCAGCGGCAACATGACCGTTGGCAATGATATGGCTTTCGGGCACGTCGTTCTCGGGCGTCGATGTCATCTGAAGTTAGGCTCCTGCCGCTAGTTCACGCTGGCCATTCAGAGCGGATAACTCCCTGAGGAGGCGCGTCCGACGGCTTTGGAGATTCTACCAAATTCCGAGAGCCCGCGGCGCTCAAATTGCCTTCTGCGGGAGTTTCTTTAGTAGCGTGACCTATTTTGCCTTCCTAGCCGTAAGTATCTCGCGGGCCCCTACCTGGAATTGATCTGGGGCCTCTTTTCCACGAAGGGGCGTTGGGCCCTTCAAAGCGCACGGATTCCACACCGGCTTCCGGGTGCTGTTGAGCGATCGTCGTTGTGATGTGGCCACGCATGAGTCGAAGTTGGGTTGCCCACGCGGTGGAATCGCACCGGATGGTCAGCACTCCCTCTTCAATCCCGATCGGTTCCGAGTGTTCTGCCGTTTCGGCGCCAACAATTGTGGTCCAGGCAAGAATCAATTCAGAGCGAGCCAAGGGAGAGCTCCACCCCATGCTCATCGTGAGGTTATCCATCACATCGCCAAGTCCGTGCGGATCGCGACCGGGGGCAAAAGGAACGCTCGTTCCCGGCTCCTTGCGATTACGCTTGCGCGCCATATACGAACGTTTGCTGGCATCACCGAAAACATCGCGGAATCGGAGATAGACCGCAACGTGCTCATCCACCGCAGGATCCCGGTCATTCATCGTCAATCACCTCGCCGGCGCTGATGCGCACTACATTCGCCGCGAGTTCCGTCGGAACATCGCCAAATACCGCAGCGGTTATGAGAACTTGTTCGAAACCCGCGATCGAAGTCGCAAGTCTTTCGCGACGAGATTGGTCGAGCTCTGCAAAGACATCATCCAAAATAAGCACCGGGTCGCCTGCCGAAGAATCGCGACGCAGCAGTTCAGCGGATGCCAGCTTCAGCGCGAGAGCGAACGACCACGATTCGCCGTGGCTGGCATACCCTCGCGCTGGCAACCCATTGAGTCCGAAGATCAAGTCATCGCGGTGCGGTCCAACGAGGGTAATTGCTCTATCACGTTCTGCTTTTCGTACGGATGCCAGGGCCGCGGTGAATGCTGCCGTCGCGTCAGCGACTGAAATTATTTCGCCAACCGCGCTAGTGGCTACCGCGTTTTCTGCGTCATCCTGACGAGAAATGATGCTCAACGAATTGGCGAGCGATGCACCGTGATCTGCACCGACGATACGTTCGTAAGCAAGGGACACTTCGGGGCTAAGATCAGCAACCAAGGCACTGCGGGCGCTGATGATTTCGGCACCAAAGGCGACGAGCCGTTCATCCCACACATCGAGAGTGCTCAACTGGGCGTCTCGAATGCCGGATGCCCGTGCTGATTTCAGCAGCATGTTACGTTGCTTCACGACACGTTCGTAGTCGCTCATTACCCCACTGAATCGTGGAGAGCGAAGCACGAGAAGCTCATCGATAAAGCGCCGCCGCCCGGAGGGTTCGCCGCGCACGAGCGCCAAATCCTCTGGCGCGAAGAGAACACTGGAAAAGTAGCGCGGAAGTTCGCGGGTGCGGATAACTGAACGATTGATCTGAGCACGGTTAGCCCCAGAACGATTGATCTGCACTTCGGCCAAGAATTTTCGTTCATTATGTTCGAGGCGCACTCTCACAATTGCGGCATCCGTTGATTGCCGAACCATGGCGTGATCAGTCGAGACGCGGTGTGAACCGAGCGTGCTCAAGAATCCAAGAGCCTCAACTAGATTCGTTTTACCCTGGCCATTGGAACCTACGATGAGGGTCGGTCCTGCGGCCAGTTCTAGAGTCAGGCCCTTGTAATTACGGAAATCTTTGAGCTCCACATGAGTTACACGCATTGCGGCGAAACTTAGCTCTTGCGGACGCTATGCCCGCCGAACTGATTGCGGAGAGCGGCGACCGCCTTCATGGAAGGAGAGTCTTCTTGACGAGAAACGAAACGTGCAAAAATTGCGGCGCTAATCGTCGGAACAGCAACGGCTTGATTGAGAGCCTCGTGTACAGTCCAACGGCCCTCCCCCGAATCCTCGACGTAGCCAGCAATATCAGAAAATTCGGGATCTTCTTCGAGAGCTTTCACGAGAAGTTCAAGCAACCAGGAGCGAACGACTGTTCCTCGCTGCCAAGCTTTAAAGGTGCCGGGAACGTCTTCGATGAGATCCTTGCGGCTGTCGAGTAGTTCAAAGCCTTCGGCCCAGGCCTGCATAAGGGCATATTCGATGCCGTTGTGGACCATCTTGGCGTAGTGACCTGCACCAACGGGGCCAGCATGAACAAAACCCTCTTCGCGCGGGCCTTCGGGGCGAAGAGCGTCGAAGATCGGCATCGCTCGTTCGATATCCGTCTTATTGCCACCGGCCATCAGCCCGTAGCCGTTATCAAGTCCCCAGATTCCACCAGAGACTCCGACGTCCACGAAGGAAAGATTGAGTTCTTCGAGCTGATCACGGTGAAGTTGATCATCCGTGAACCGCGTGTTTCCACCATCGATGACGAGATCGCCAGGTGTGAGCAATGCCGCGACATCGGTAATTACAGAATCCGTAATCGTGCCGGAAGGGACCATGACCCACACAATGCGGGGGGCCGGCAACGCATCCACCAAGTCGGTCAGATCGGCCACATCACTAACCTCAGGATTGGGGTCGTACCCGGTCACTGTGAGACCGGCGGCTCGCATGCGCTCGCGCATGTTGCCACCCATTTTTCCTAGGCCAATGATTCCGACATGCATAGTTTCCGCCATGGATTACCTCAACAAAAGGTTGGGCTGCAACAGGTACTTGTAGTTGTCGCTGCCTGGCTGATCCTTCGATGACTGGCTCGTAATTAGCACAGGGCCTGGCTTGTTCGGGTTTTCGGTCTTGGTGAACGAAATTCGCACGAATTCGGAATGAACCGAACTCAAGCCATCGATCAAAAATTGCGGCTTGAGTGAGACCACGGTGTCGTCGCCCGTGAGGAACGCGTCGATGGTTTCGGATGCCTGTGCTTGTTCAGACCCGATGGCTTCCAAAGTGACGCCCTCGGTCGTGAAAGTAAAACGCAGGGCAGCTTCCCGCTCAAGCACGAGGGACACTCGACGAACGGCTTCAATGAGCTCGCCAGTGTTCATGACAGCGAAGTTATCCACAGTCTCGGGAAAAAGTCGGCGAACCGGTGGAAAGTTTCCTTTGATGAGCAACGAGGTCACAGTTTTCTTATCCGCTTGGAACGCAATGAGCTCACGTTCATCGGAACTCGTGATCGCGACGGAAATCTCGCCGCTGTTGCCGAAAGTCTTTCCCACTTCGACCAAAGTCTTGGCCGGCACCAATGCGGTTGCAGCTTCGACTCCGGATGCACCGGCATCCCATTCGATGTCACGAACGGCTACTCGGTAGCGGTCAGTGGCAACAAGCGAGATGTTATTTTCAGAAACCTCGAGCTGCACACCGGTGATGACGGGCGTGACGTCGTCGCGTGATGCAGCAACCGCGACCTGAGAAATAGCGGCGGCGAAGAGGTCAGCCTTGAGCGTTCCCACCTTGTCGGAGATCTGCGGAAGTGAAGGATATTCTTCAACCGGCATGCTCGACAACGTGAAATGGCCGGTGCCACAGGCGACGGTGATTTTGTTGTCTTCGGTGCTAAAACGCACAGGAGCGTTGGGAAGTCTGCTGGCAATGTCAGCCAAAAGCTTGCCAGAAACCAACACACGACCAGGTTCTTCAACCTCAGCGAGGATCTGTGTTCGTGCGGAAACCTCGTAGTCAAAAGACGAAAGCGTGAGGCCCTCATCGGTAGCTTCGATCAAGACACCGCTCAAAATCGGCAGCGTTGTGCGTTGCGGCAGCAGTTTTACCGCGAACGAAACCGCCTCGCTGAAGACGTCACGATTGACTTGAAACTTCATGAACTACCCCTAACCGGATCAAGCTCTGGCCGTTAATACTGGCACAGCCAATCCACTTGCGAACTACAGGTTATTTGGGATTCAAATTTCATTCTTTAAAGGTCACACTCTTAACCGTTGTGGATTGTGTGAATAACTCTTCCAAATTCATGTAATTACTGGAAACTACATCGGTGTGAGTTGTTGACGGCCAGTGGAGAACACTCGCACTCTTCGTGGAAACTCGAATCACGCGAATTCTTGATTCCACAGAAAAATTCTTGTGGTCAACAATCTTTCCGGCGAGTTGGGAGGGTTATCCCCAAGTTATCCCCAAGTGGGAAAACCTATTTCTGGCTGAAACGCTGGTTTTGTTTGATGCGACTTGTGAGCTCAGTGACCTGGTTATAGATCGAGCGACGCTCTTTCATGAGCTCAGTGATCTTCTTATTGGCGTACATCACTGTCGTGTGGTCTCGATTTCCAAACAGCTGACCAATCTTGGGCAACGAGAGGTTCGTCATTTCTCGACAGAGATACATAGCGATCTGACGCGCGGTTGCAATTGCTTGCGAACGGGAAGAACCATAGAGGTCGTCGACGGAAAGCTTGAAGTAGTCAGCGGTGTGATTGATGATGTCGACCGGCGCTATGACGTTATCTTCATCAAGAGTGATGAGATCTTTCAGCACGGTCTGGACAAGAGCCATATCGACTTCGGTGCGGTTAAGGCTCGCAAACGCCGTAACTCGAATCAATGTTCCTTCGAGTTCACGAATATTTGATGAGACCTTCGATGCCATGAATTCGAGGATGTCGTTGCCCACCTGCATCTTCTCGCTCTGGGCCTTTTTGCGAAGAATGGCGATTCGCGTTTCAAGGTCGGGCGCCTGCACGTCGGTGATGAGGCCCCATTCGAATCGCGACCGCATCCGGTCTTCAAAACCGGTGAGGTGTTTCGGAGGTAGGTCGCTGGTAATGACCACTTGCTTGTTGTGATCGTGAAGGGTGTTGAAGGTGTGGAAGAACGCTTCTTGAGTGGAGTCCTTACCTTGAAGGAACTGGATGTCATCGATCAGCAAGATGTCGATCTCACGATAACGAGACTGAAATACTGACGCGCGGTTATTAGCGATCGAGTTGATGAAGTCATTGGTGAATTCTTCGGAACTCACGTAACGCACCCGGATTCCAGGGTAGAGGCTCTCTGCATAGTGACCTATGGCATGCAACAAGTGAGTCTTGCCAAGCCCGGACTCGCCATAGATGAAGAGCGGGTTGTAGGCCTTCGCTGGTGCTTCGGCGACAGCCACTGCTGCTGCGTGAGCGAAGCGGTTGGATCCACCAATAACGAAGTTGTCAAAACTGTATTTGGGATTGAGCCGTGAATCGCCGCGTCGAGGCGTTGATGTTTCGACGGGCTTTTGTGGAGTCGGTTCAATGTAGGGCTGCTCGGTACGCGGTATGTCTTGAGAAAGGGCATCCTGTTGGATTTCAGGATTGACCACGGTGGCGAAGTTTGAAATTCCGTGTTCGTCGTCGAGAGCGGCGATCGCGTCGATGAACGGCTGGCGCAGTCGTTGTTCGAGCATCCCCCTCGTGAGCTCGTTGGGAACCTCGAGATAGAGGGTGCCGGCCATGACGCCTTTTGGTTCAACCAGATTCACGAATCCCTGCAGTTGAGGGGTAATTCGCTCATCACCGTTGAGGTGTGTCAGAACTGTTTGCCACAGTCCTTTAGTCGGGTCGGGTGTTTCCGACATTCTTTTCCCATCCCTTGGCAGTATTTACTCACAGGCTTATCCACTGGTGAGTACAGCTATTCTCGCTGAAATACTGCGGTCTTTTGGCCGTTGTGCACTGATAGTCATCGTAGTTGTCCACAGCATGTCGTTACCAATAAGGATGTATTCTGTGTGGATAATGCGCCGTTGCAGAAAGTGTGGTTTGACCGCACCCGTTTAACGCCGTAGTTTTAATCAGTTGACTTCTGGCCCTTGGGCCTACCAATTCTTCCCGGCTGCTAGAGCTGGGCCTTGGAGATATAGCTATGAGCAAGAGAACTTTTCAGCCCAACAACCGTCGCCGCGCGAAGGTTCACGGTTTCCGTCTGCGTATGCGCACCCGTGCCGGTCGCTCGATCCTGAGCGCTCGTCGCCGCAAGGGACGCACCGAACTCTCCGCGTAATCTCGTCCGGTGCTGTCTAAGGCAAACCGTGTGGCGCTTCCTAGCGATTTTCGCTTGGCTGTGCGTCGCGGTCGTCGTTTCACAGCACCGCACTGCGTTGTCCACATTGTGAATAATGAGCGGTCTCAGAGCGTTCGCTTTGGTTTCATTGTTTCTAAAGCGGTAGGCAATGCGGTTGTACGCAATCGAGTTCGGCGTCGGCTTCGTGCTGCTGCTGCTCAGCTTCTTCCTCACGTCCAGTCGAACGTAGACATTGTGGTTCGTGCGCTGGCAGGTTCTGAGCAAGCTGCGTGCACTACGCTTCAGGCTGAGATTGCAGAAGGGATCGACCGCATCGTGGTGAAGGTATGAGTTCCGTCGTGACATTTGCGATGCTCCTTCCGCGCAACGTGTGTGTCCTTGTCTTGCGGATTTATCGAGCAGTGATCTCACCTCTCTACGGTGATGTCTGCCGGTATTACCCTTCGTGCTCTCACTACACACTTCAAGCAATTCAGGAACACGGTGTTATCCGTGGTGTGTGGCTTGGTTCTCGTCGTCTTCTTCGTTGCCACCCGTGGGCCGAAGGCGGAATCGATGACATCCCGGTTCGTCGGCACGACCGCTACCAGATCACTCGATTCGGCTTTGTTGTAGCCGCAAGCCACGAAAGGGGCTAACTACTTCATGGATCTTTTTGCTTTCTTCGGCAGTCTGCTTTGGCCGATCAAGTGGGTGATCGAGGCAATCCTCGTGGCCTTCCACGAAATCCTTACATTCTTCGGAATGGACGCGGATGCCGGCCTGACCTGGGTTCTTTCGATCGTCGGTCTCGTCTTGGTTGTGCGCGCAGCTTTGATTCCGGTCTTTGTTCGCCAGATCAAGAGTCAGCGACGCATGATGGAAGTCGCGCCGCAACTCAAGAAGATTCAGGACAAGTACAAAGGCAAGAAGGATCAGTTCTCTCGTGAGGCGATGTCTCGCGAAACAATGGCGATGTACAAGAACGCGGGAACTAACCCGTTTAGTTCGTGCCTCCCTCTTCTTCTGCAGATGCCGATCTTCTTCGGGCTCTTTTCGGTGCTGCGCAATGCACAGCTCGAGGGAAACGCTCCTGGTGTTGGCCTCCTCAACGCTGAGCTCTCAGAATCCTTCGGAACCTCGTCACTTTTCAACATCGCTCCCCTGCACCTTGCAATCAGCACGGCAGACGGCAACACCGCGGTCATCGTTACTGCAGTGATCATGGTCATTCTCATGACCGGTTCACAATTCATTACACAGCTTCAGATCATGTCGAAGAACCAGTCGGCTGAAATGAAGGCAAGCCCCATGTACCGCCAGCAGCGGATCATGTTGTACCTACTCCCCCTCGTTTTTGCCTTCTCTGGGTTTACTTTCCCGCTGGGCGTTATGTTCTACTGGCTCGTCTCCAACTTCTGGACCATGGGTCAGCAGTTCCTCGTTATTCGCAACATGCCTACTCCTGGTAGTGAAGCGGCGCTCGCTCGCGAAGCTCGTTTGGCAAAACGTAATCAGCGCAAGGGAATCATCGAAGAAGCTCCCGAATCCGACTCCGGAACTGCTGTGATTGAAGAACCTAAGAACGTGCAGCGGGATCAACCTGTAAGTAAGAACCGCGCAAAGAAGAAGCAGGGAAAGAAGAAATGACGAACGTTTCTGATACTGACACCACCGCAGTCGAGTCCGCTCCTGTGGAGGATCGCGACGACCGCACGACCGCGCAACTCGAGGAAGAAGGCGACATTGCTGCCGACTACATCGAAGAACTGCTCGATATCGCTGATCTTGATGGCGACATCGAGATTGATGCTCGTGCCGGACGCTCGTATGTTTCCGTGACATCGAGCGAGGACACGAACCTCCGGTTGTTGTCGAAGCCCGAGACTGTGACGGCTCTTCAGGAACTCACTCGCATCGCGGTTCAGAACAAGACAGGTGCATTCTCGCGTTTGATTCTTGACATCGGAGGTTCGCGTGAGGCTCGTGCTGCTGAGTTGTCGAAGCTCGTAGACACTGCCGTTGAGCGCATTGAGGCCGGCGCAGATTCTGCAGCACTCCCCGCGATGTCGTCGTACGAGCGCAAGCTTGTTCACGATGTTGTTGCGGAGCGCGGTTTTGTCTCGCAATCAAGCGGCGAGGGTCGCGACCGTCACACGGTCATTACCCGTTCATAGTTTCACGTGAAACATTGACGGATGAGTTGGGGCTTGAGCGCGAGCCTGAGATAGCGGCTGAACTCTTTGGGCCTCGTATTGATGTTGCGCGAGCGTATACGGAGAGTCTTGCTCTCCGCGGCGAGGAACTCGGACTAATTGGTCCGCTTGAAGTGCCACGACTATGGACTCGACACATCATTAACTGTGTGCTTGTCGCTCCCCTGCTTCGCCCAGGATTTGTCGGAGATATCGGTAGCGGTGCAGGGCTTCCGGGATTGGTTCTCGCGATTGCGCGACCAGATGTTGAATTTGTGTTGATAGAACCGATGGAGCGGCGTGTCGATTGGCTCAATGCTGAGTCCGAACGCCTCGGCCTCTCGAATGTTGTGGTTAATCGTTCTCGTTCGCAGGATGCTCCGTACGCTGAAGGATTGACTCAGATTACGGCCCGCGCGGTCACCGCTCTTTCCAAGCTCATCCCATCAACCGAGCATCTTTTGGCCCCTGGCGGAGAGATGGTCTTTATGAAGGGTGCGCGCATCGATGAAGAGATTGAAGCTGCATCTAAAGCCATTCGTAAAGCGCGGCTGAAGGATGTCGAGTCGATCGTTCTTGGCGAGGGAATCACCCCCGAGATCACTAGGGTCTTTCGGGCTAGAGTGGACTGATTCGACTCCGCTCAGCGCAGTCTTCACACTCCCCGTTTTTCATCACCCTGAGAGAAAGTTTCACGTGAAACATCCCGAAAGCGAAGTCAACGAACAAGGCAAGTCGTTCGATGAAACCACGCCGCTTGCGCGGGAAGTCGCGGATCTGACTCGCCGACGTGAAGCTGTTGCGTCCGCTTCACTCCCCTTGCCTGAAAATCCTCGCGTGTTTACCGTCGCGAATCAGAAGGGTGGGGTCGGAAAAACTACCTCGACGGTGAATCTCGCCGCCGCGCTCGCTCGGACCGGGGCACGGGTCTTGGTGATCGATCTCGATCCACAGGGTAACGCTTCAACCGCTGTTGGTGTGGAGCATCGCTCGGAGACCCCGAGTGTCTACGACGTCATGATCAACGATGTGCCGATGGCCGACGTTGTACAAAAGAGCCCCGAGTTCAACGCTCTTTATTGCGTACCCGCCACGATTCACCTCGCTGGCGCGGAGATTGAGCTCGTTTCGCTCGTGGCTCGTGAACAACGCCTACGTTCTGCGTTGGATGCGTTTCTGGCGGAAACGCCCGAGCCATTCCACTACGTATTCATTGATTGCCCGCCGTCACTGGGCCTGCTTACAATCAACGCTTTCGTAGCCGCGCAGGAAGTGCTCATCCCCATTCAATGCGAGTACTACGCGCTCGAGGGTTTGAGCCAACTGCTGAACAACATCAAGCTCATCGAGCGTCATTTGAACCCTCGTCTCCGGGTATCGACTATCTTGATGACAATGTACGACTCTCGTACCAATCTAGCTAACCAGGTTGTGGACGATGTGCGGCAGCACTTCCCCAAGCAGGTATTGACCACGGTCATCCCTCGCTCAGTACGGATTTCCGAAGCTCCCAGCTACGGGCAAAGTGTCATCAGTTACGACCAGAACTCCCCCGGATCGCTCTCTTACCTTGAAGCAGCGGCCGAGATTGCTTACCGAGGAGCACGCAAATAATGGCAGCACCAAAACGTACGGGTCTCGGTCGTGGAATCGGCGCTCTTATCCCCTCCTCGGATGAGAATGAAGAACGTCCCGTCGACGTGTTTTTTCCTGGCGGAGAGCTAACACCGGACAAGCTTCGGTCGGTTCCTGGCGCTCGGCTAGCCAGCCTCTCCCCCCTTGATATCGTTCCCAACTCTCGCCAGCCACGAACTGAGTTCCGTCAAGAGGAACTCGAAGAGCTCATCATCTCGATCCGCGAAATAGGCGTGCTTCAGCCAATCGTTGTTCGTCCCCTCGCTGGTGCTGTTGACGGTCAACCGCAATATGAACTGATCATGGGCGAGCGTCGTCTGCGTGCGAGCAAGCACTTAGGCTTGGCGACAATTCCTGCTGTGATTAAGAGCACAGCAGATGAAGACATGCTTCGCGATGCGTTGCTCGAGAACTTGCACCGCGCAAACCTCAATCCTTTGGAAGAAGCATCGGCGTACCAGCAGCTTTTAGCCGACTTCGGCATCACCCAAGAACAGCTGGGTGAACGAATTGGACGCTCACGGCCCCAAATTACGAACACTTTGCGTCTTTTGCGCCTTCCAGAAAGCGTTCAGCGCCGGGTAGCAGCTGGCGTCCTGTCCGCAGGACACGCGCGAGCGCTCTTATCGCTTCCTGACAACGCTGGAATGGAGCGTTTGGCGGAGAAAATTGTCAACGAGGAGCTCTCTGTTCGTGCCGCCGAAGCAGCTGCAGGCTCCTTATCGACCAAGCCTCCTCGCTCAAAGCCGTCACGGGGCAAGAAGCAGGGTCATCTCGATGAGATCGCAGAGCGCCTGGGCGACCGACTGAACACCCGAGTGAAGGTTTCGCTCGGTGCGAGCAAGGGCCAAGTCGTAATCGACTTCGCAACCGTCGCAGACCTCAACCGCATTCTCGAAGAGCTCGGCGATACTGGTTTCAACTCCTAAACCGTTCTTGCACCGTTCCATCGGATTGGTATGCGGTCTGGCCCGGCGCCGCGTCTGGGTTGGTTGTAGCAGTGGTCCTTTAGCGGGGCACTGTGCTCGGTGCCTAGTGCCTAGTGCCTAGTGCCTAGTGCTCAGTGCCTACGTTGCTCAGTGTCTTGATGCTCGGTGCCTTGAAGTTCGGCGCCTCGGCGAATGTTTGGGCCTTTGCGTCTACAGAGATTCTCCTCGCACATTAGGTTGCGGTTCGCACGCTCCCTTTTCGGCGCATGTGCAATATGGCTAGGCGATCCCATGGTCTGCCGCTGCTCCCCCGCCCCATGTTGTATGTGGGAGCGGGGTGACCTGACGGCGCTAAAAGACACCTCCGGTTTTGGCGTACAGGGCCAGCGATATGTCCGTTTGCAACAGGGGGTTTGAGATTCCCGCTTCTTCGCGCAGGGAAATCACGCTGCGCGACGACACACGGCCGCCTCCACCGGAGTGTGAGGTTGCGGGGTTTATCGGGCACGATAGTTCAGACCCCGTGATTCCCGCGGTTGGGATCACGAGTGTTCCACGTGAAACATTGAAGTCTCGGCCAAATCCGTAACTTTGTGGGCAACGATGTTTCACGTGAAACCACTGCACGAGATTCGTTGCGCCTCGAAGAGTGAGCACAGATGTTCCACGTGAAACGCTACCGGCGTGGACGCTTCTAGATCGGCCCACGAGCTGTGCGATCGCAGCCATCAGTACCCAGTACCCAGTACCCAGCAACCCGGTACCCGGCCACCAGCCACCGGCCAGAGGTGAAAGAAGCTGGGTGCTGGCTGCCGTGTTCTGGCCCCTCAACTCAACCCGCAGTCGATTAGTGGACCGAATGCGGCGCAACCGCGCCGACTGATACAAAATGGGCTGTAAAAAGGCCAGGGCTCTGAGTGAGTGCATTCCCTAGCTGTGGTGCATGATGCGCTGGTTAACCTTCCATCGCGATGTCCGCGAGAGCAGCATAGACCCAGCCGAGATCGTGTCCGGCGGCGACGAGGGCTTGGGGAAGAATCGACGTCTCGGTGAGGCCGGGCAACACATTGGCTTCGAGGAACCAGGGCGTGCCGGCGCCATCGACAATTATGTCGACGCGCGATAGGTGGCGAAGGCCCAACGCGGAATGTGCTGCGAGAGCGGCTTCGGCCGCGCGGTCAGCTTCACCCTCGGAAATTCGGGCGGGAGTATAAAAGCGGGTCTGACCAGCATTATAACGAGCCTCGAATGTGTAGGCTCCGTCGACCGGTTCGATCTCGACGGCGGGCAGAGCAACCGGGCCCATGCCGCTATCGAGGATTCCAATCGCGATTTCTACACCCGTGATGCGCTGTTCGATGAGGGCTACGTCGCAGTAGTTGTAGGCATTGACCATCGCCTGCGGGAGATCAGAACGATCGGTAACGATCGAGACGCCCTGCGCGGAACCACCCTGTGCGGGCTTCACAACGAGCTCCCCCGAAAGTTCATCGGCCAGTTCATCGAGGATGCTGTGGGCGCCAAGTTCACGGAAGGAGTCCCGCGACAACGCGATCGACAGCGGCGTGCGCACTCCTACTCGCGAGACTAGAGCCTTAGCGGTGGGCTTGTCCCACGCGAGACGCGCGGCATCCGCTCGCGATCCAACATAAGGGATGCCGATGAGGTCGAGAAGACCGCGCAAAGCACCATCTTCACCACTGGCACCGTGCAGAGCAGGCCACACGACATCCGGCTTCGATTCGCGAATATAGGGAAGCAGCGTGGCATCCGGATCCCGGAGCTCGACGATCTTGCCCTGAGCGCGCAATCCGTCGGCGACGCGGCGACCAGACCGGAGGGAAACGTCGCGTTCGTGCGAGATTCCGCCAGCAAGAACGAGGACGCGAGTGGGTGAATCGTTCATGAGGTGTCCTAGCTGAGGTTGGCTGGAGGGTTGATCATCGACGGTGTGGGAGGCACAACCGTGAGAGGGGCTGTTTGCGAGAATGTGCTGAGCAACTCAAGTTCTCCGTTGATCACAGTGGAGAGACGACGGATGCCTTCACGAATGAAGTCAGGCGTCGGGTAGCAGAAGGACAGACGCATATTGCTGCGCCCATTCCCATCCGCGTAGAAGGCCGTACCTGGCGTATAGGCCACTAATTCCTTGACCGCGCGGGGCAACATCGACTTCGAATCGAGGTTATCGGGGAGCGTGACCCAGATGTAGAAACCACCGTTGGGTACAGTCCACTCGAGGTCGGGCAGGTAGTCGTCGAGGGCATCCAACATGGCATCACGACGTTCCCGGTAGACACCACGGAAGGTGTCGATCTGGCCCTTCCAATCAGAGACATTCATGTACTCGCTAATGATGTTCTGGGTAAATGAGCTCGGCGATAACACGGCCGCCTCATTCGCTAAAATGAGCTTCTCTCTAATCGCGTGGGGAGCGAGCACCCAACCAACCCGGAAACCGGGAGCGAGGGTCTTCGAGAATGTGCCCAAATACACGACACCGTCTTCTTCGACTGAGCGCATCGCGTGCGGTGGCGGACCATCGAAATAGAGGAGGCCGTAGGGATTGTCTTCGAGCACCAGAATGCCGTTTTCGCGGGCAATCTCGAGAACTTCAAGACGTCGTTCCCAGCTGAGAGTGACTCCAGCGGGGTTGCTGAAGGTCGGAACCGTGTACAAGAACTTGATTGTCTTGCCCGCGGCCCGCACTGAGGCAATGTGAGCCCGCAGCGAATCGGGAACGAGGCCGAACTCATCCATCTCAACATGCGTAATCTCGGCCTGGAACGATTTGAATACGACCATAGCCGTGACATAGCTGGGGCCCTCGGCAATAACGACGTCGCCGGGATTGATGAAGAGTTTCGTAACGAGCTCAAGGGCGTGCTGTGAGCCAGTCGTGACGACAACGTCATCGACGCTGGCACGGATTCCCTCGAGAGCCATCACTTCGAGGATTTGCTCGCGAAGTGCAGGTAGTCCCTGGCCGGAGCCATATTGAAGGGCGGCCGCACCGCGATCGCGCATCACGCGATCGATCGACTCGGTAATGAGGTCTTGAGGCAGGGCGGAAACATACGGCATGCCGCCGGCGAGAGACACAACTTCGGGGCGCGAGGCCACCGCAAACAACGCTCGGACCTCAGAGGCCGCAAGGCCGGAGGCACGATCTGCATAGTGGTCAAACCACTGGTCAAGGTTGTTTGGCTGTGTTGTCATGGGCAATCCCGTTCGGTTGACTTTAAACAATAGGCGTTTGACCCTAAGGACTCGAAACTGAGCGACGTTTACGGGGCGATCTCAGCCAAACCTCATCCCTCTTCGCTCCGAATAAGGTTCAAAGGCGACGCAGAGAAAGTCGTGTTCAAATGATGAGGTCTGCTTTGAAAATGGGTAGCTTGCGTCACGATCACCGCAGCACTCTGACAGCACTCGACTACGAAATTGAGAACATTAGTGAACGCTCGCACTAGCTGGACAGAATCTGACATCGGAGACCTCACCGGCACCGTGGCACTGGTGACGGGTGCGAACTCTGGGCTCGGGTTTGAAACAAGTCGTGCCCTGCTCAAAGCAGGGGCGCACGTTGTGATGACGATGCGCAGCGCCGAGAAGGCTGCAGTCGCTAAGCAGGCATTGCTGGACAACCTCGGTTCCGTGTCACTCGAAACAATGTTGCTTGATCTGGCCGATCTGGAATCAGTCCGTCGATTTAGCGAGATGTTTCACGGGAAACATTCGCGGCTAGACCTGTTGATCAATAACGCAGGAATCATGATGACGGATGCCCAACTCACGATCGATGGCTTCGAGTCTCAACTGGGCACCAACCACCTCGGTCACTTCGCTTTGACTGGTCATCTGATGGACCTCATCGAGGCAACTCCGGGCGCACGAGTAGTCAGTCTTTCCAGCCTTGCTCACCGCTGGGGGTTCATGGAATTCGGCAACCTGATGTTCCACAACGGCTCATACACTCCCCGAGCCGCCTACGGTCGCTCCAAGCTCGCTAATCTTCTCTTCGCTTACGAGCTTCAACGCCGCTTCGAAGCAACCGGGGTGGATGCGATCTCCGTGGCCGCACATCCCGGCACGGCCGGCACAGGTTTAGCCGACCACCTCTTCAATCGCTGGTATCTGCGCCCGCTCAAATCACTGGTTTTCTTGGGTATTCAGTCGCCGAGGCAAGGCGCGAGGCCCTCTCTGCGGGCCGCAACCGACCCCACGGCGCAGGGCGGCGACTTCTTTGGCCCCGGCAGCCGTAACGAGCATCGAGGTGCTCCTGTATTGGTTGAGTCGAACGCAGCCTCACACTCGGACGTCGACGCGACCAAACTCTGGCTTGAGTCAGAGCGTCTCACGGGCGTTAAATACGAAAGCCTCCGTACACCCACCAAATAGTGGATGCTGGAGGCTTTCGGCAGAGACTGGGCTTTAGGCTAGGAACTCTGCGAGGTCTGCTTCAATTGCAGGCTTCGGCTTTGCGCCGATAACGGTCTTGACGACCTCGCCGCCCTTGAAGACCTTCATCGCGGGGATGGAGGTGATCTGGTACTTCATAGCCATCTGGGGGTTGTCGTCTACGTTGAGCTTGACGATCTTGATCTTGTCGGAGTTTTCGCTGGCGATCTGGTCAAGGATGGGGCCGACTGCGCGACAGGGGCCACACCATTCAGCCCAGAAGTCCACCATGATGGTGTCTTTTGAGTTGATGACGAGTTCTTCAAAGTTGGCGTCGGTTACTTCTGTTGCTGCTGACATTTCTAATTCCTTTGTTCGATGGGACGTTTTTAGACGGAGGCAGCTACGGGAGCTGCTGGTTCCGCGGGCTGGATTGCGCTGGCAACGAGTTCGCGGGGCAATGATGCAAGGTAGTGCTCTGCATCGAGCGCAGCGACGGTGCCGGAGCCGGCGGCCGTAACTGCTTGACGGTAGGTCGGGTCGATGACATCGCCGGCCGCGAATACTCCAGTGATGTTGGTGCGAGAGGAACGACCATCCACTGCAACGGTTCCGTCGGCGTTGATGTCGAGCTGGCCGTGTACCAAGTGGGTGCGGGGGTCGGCGCCGATCGCGATGAACAAACCGCTGAGTTCAACGTGTGAGGTGGAACCATCGACGGTGTCGGTGAGATCAATGCCATCAACGAGGGTGGAACCGGTAATGCCGGTTACAGCCTTATTCCAGAGGAACTCAATCTTCGGGTCGCTAAACGCACGCTCCTGCATTGCCTTCGAGGCACGCAGCTCATCCTTGCGGTGAATCACGTAAACCTTCTCAGCAAACTTGGTGAGGAACGTCGCTTCTTCCATGGCCGAGTCTCCCCCGCCAACGACAGCAATCGTCTTCTGGCGGAAGAAGAAACCGTCGCACGTAGCGCACCAAGAAACTCCGTAGCCGCTGAGGCGCTCTTCGTCGGGAAGTCCAAGCTTGCGATAAGCAGACCCAGTTGCAAACACAACCGCGAGTGCTTCGTGCACTTCTCCATTGCCGAGAGTGACCTTCTTGACCTGGCCCTCAAGCTGAAGATCGGTGACGTCGTCGAGAACAATCTCGGCGCCGAAACGCTCAGCCTGCTTCTGCATTTCCATCATGAGCTCGGGACCTTGGATGCCGTTGGCAAAGCCGGGGTAGTTCTCGATCTCAGTGGTCTTCATGAGCTCGCCGCCAGCCTCAACAGAGCTCGCAATGACGAGGGGCGCAAGGTTCGCGCGCGCCGCGTAAATCGCAGCAGTGTACCCGGCTGGGCCGGATCCGATGATGATGAGTTGGCGCACTTTTTGTGTCTCCTTGGGATTGTGATTACCCGGTTCAACACATCCTAGCCACGGAGTATTCCGAGTGGCTGGGGCGTGCGGGGCTAACACCCAAGAGTTCGGAGCACCGTCACTTTAAGTTCGCTTTTTGACGGCAGAACTGTGGGACGGGCCGGCCGTTAGTGGCGGCGAAGTCGAGACACGATCGGTCGAGCGAACGCGAAGAACTCGGAATTGCGGGTGAGGGCAAGAGTTGCCGCGTAGACAATCAGCATGCCGGTACCCGAAAGGGCGATGGAGACAAAAGCACCGGCGAAGCCAGAGACGGCGAAAGAACCCTCCCCTAATCCGCCCAGGAGAGTCAGGATGCCGAAGCCGGCTGCGGCCGACGGAATCATCGCCGCGAGGAACCACAGAGCGCGAAGCACGAGAGGAAGTAGCTGGAATCCTGGAACGCGTTTGCGGACCACGATCAACGCAATGATCGTCTGCATCGTGCCGGCGATGCTGATCATCGCGGCGAGCCCCATCGCAATGCGATCGAGCGGAAAAGTGGAGACGTATAGAGCGCCCGCAACATAGACCAGAACCTGAATCGTCTGCAAGATGAAGGGAGTGCGAGTGTCTTCGAAGGCATAGAAAACTCGCTGCAGTATGTACATGATGCTGAAGGGAACCAGCCCGACCAGATAAATGATCAACACGATCGCTAGGGACGATTGCTCGGCATAGACAGTGGAGAAAAGTGCGCTGAACGGGAATGCGATCACCATGAGGCCGATGGCTGCGAACATCAGCAGCATCAGAATTGAGCGTATGGCGGTTGATACGTCGTCGCGCATGGCCGTGAGGTTTCCATCACGCGCATGGCCACTCATCCGGGTGAAGTAGGCCATCCCGATCGAGACCGAAATCACGGAGTGCGGCAGCATGAAAATGAGCCACGCGGTCGTGATGACGAAGACCGATGCGGCGACAGTAGAGGCGAGGCTGGCAATCTGGGTGCCAACAGCACCCGCAACCTGCGTGACAAGAATCATGCCGAAGGTCCAGGCCGCTGCTTTGCCGGCGTTGCCGAGCCCCACTCCGCGCCAGCGGAACTCCGGGCGATAGTGAAGACCGGCGCGACGCCAGAAGAAGGCCAAAAGTGTTGCCTGCACCGCGACACCGAGAGTGGCGCCGCCGGCGAGCACTCCGATCATCTGCGGCGTCCAGTCCTCGGACGAATACTGTGTCACGTCGCCAAAGAGCAAGCTGAAGACGAACAGCCCAATGAGCATGACCACGTTGTTAGCTACGGGTGCCCACGTGAACGGCCCAAACTTGCCGCGAGCGTTGAGGACCTCACCGAGGAGTGAATACAAGGCGTAGAAGAGGATTTGAGGAAGGCACCAGTAGGCGAAGGCCGTCGCGAGTGCGAACTCTGCTGGCCCAAAGTTGACGCTGGGTCGCGCATACACCTGCACAAGAAGAGGCGCGCTCAACGTTGCTGCGACTGTAATGACGAGGAAAACGACGATGCCGAGCGTCACTAGACGGTTAATGAACTTCTGGCCGCCGTCTTTGTGCAGAGCGGCCCGCACGATCTGCGGAACAATGACCGCGCTCAGAACGCCACCAGCCACGATGGCATAGACCGCTTTGGGAAGCTGGTTGGCGATGGCATAGGTATCGCTCGTGCCGAACAGCCCCAAAGTGCGGGCAAGCACCATGGCGCTCAGAAATCCCAAGATGCGAGAGACCAACGTGCCGGACGCTAGAAGAGCGCTCGCTCGCCCGATTGTCGAGTTCTTGACCTCTGGCACGGCCGCGGCGGGCAGGGGCACTCCGGGCGTTGGCATCGCGTCGGGATTGGGTCGGTCAGTCATCTGCCGGCTTTCTGCGGCGAACGATGCTGCGAACGAATCCGACCGCGAAAATCACGAAGACGAGGGCTCCGAACGCAAGCACGAGGGGAGTCTCCCACCCTGCCTGCACGTTGATCTCGCTGACCGTGGTGGAGCCGATCTTCAGTCCGGTGCTGCTGCTGAGGCTAATTTCGACATCCACGACCCCGTTTGACAACGATTGCACCGGAATTTCGCCCTTGGCTTGAGAATAGGGTTCGATCGTCAGCTCTACTCGACTGTCCCCCACGGCGAGGAGGCCGGTTCGTGGGTCGACCGTGATGAAAACGGTGACAGCTTGACCAAGATTGTTGCTGACCGACACGGGAAGAAATCCGTTGTCGGCTAGAACCAGAAAGTTGCTGGCCTCCACGACGGTCACTGAAGTGCGCAACTCACGGGAGTCGACCAGGAAGTTGTTTACTTCAGCCAGCCAGTCAGTGGAATCCTCAGTCTCTACGGTGCCGAGCACGTCGAGCAAAGCAAGCCGTCGTTCCGCGATAAGAGATTCAGGGTCTGCGGCGATCGAGAAGAACGTGCGTTCCGCTTGGGCTGCGGCGAACATTCGTGAAACATCACCGATGCGCGATTCCGACTGAGGCATGTCGTTGATTGTTACCGCAGTGGCTTCGGTCGATGCTAGTTCGCTCAGATTTACCATCGTGATTGACGGGCTGGCCGTCATGGTGGCAAGGGCGGCATCTAGTCTCGCCGAGCTGAGTTCCAATGAGTGATCGATCGTGATCAACACGGATCCGGTGTCTGCCGTTTGGCTAGCACCGGCGTCGAGCACGGCCTGGCTGAGTGCCGTTTCGGCGGCAGTCACGTCGCGGTCGAGGGTGGATCCGAGCGCGTCATCCATTGCTGAGGAAGCAGTTGCATCAGCCACGAGGGCGGTAACACCATCGATGGTGGTTACCGAGCCGGCGCCGGATTCTCGAGAGACGTTCGTCGACGACAAAACGATCGTGCTGTAGCCACTATCGGAAAACGCAGCCAGATCACTCGCAACAACCGTGTCGGTGCGGGGAAGAATAAAGCCATCGATTTCGTAATCCCAGGCGAGCAAGGACTCCGTAGTGGGAAAACTAGGAACCGCGTCCGGGTCCTCCGCCTGCGCGGTAGCTGTCGAGGAAGGCGTAGGCGCCGGAGTGTCACTCACCGCGAAGTTGGACGAGTCGAGAGCGAAGTCGAAGGAGATGGGTTCTACCGTGGCGCCCAGCTCCGACTGAGTCGCCAAGGTGATGTCCGCGTTCGCGTAGGACAAAGGAACGATCTCATTGTCGATGAGTGAGAGTCGTTCGAGCCACTCGCGCGCCGAGGCGGGAGCACTTGTGCCGAGCACGCGAATGGAAGCCACGATCATCGGATCAACTGCGATTGCCACAGGCTTTCCAGCCATGGCATCCAGTTGACGCGTGAGAAGACCAAGAGGTTCCGTGTAGTCAGCCAGGGCGTCTGCGTCGAGAAGACCGCCACTGCCGGTGGGAACCGTCAACGGAGCAATAATGGCAACATCGGTAGCCGCGGATGCCGTCGTTAGCACCGGAGCATCGGTGACAGCAGGCGCGGCGCTGGCTCCGCTCGCGGCAAGAGTGAGCCCGAGACCGAGCGCCAGAGCGGCACTAAAGACTCTTATAAGCAAGGGATTACCCCGTACTCTCGCGTGGCCAGCATGGTGTGAGTTTATTCGTCCTTGTCTGAATGGTGGGTGCTTTGCGCGGTTGGGGACAAATTGCACTCGTTGCTCGTGCGAAACTAGTCGCATCATGGAGAGTGTTGCCCACGCGATCGAGAGTCTCGGACAGCTTGCCGACTCTAAACCCGTAGCCACCTTATCGGCGCGCTTCGCTGCTGAGGGATTCGAACTCGCCCTCGTGGGTGGTCCGGTGCGGGATGCGTTCTTGGGCCGCAAGGTCACAGACCTCGATTTTGCAACTAATGCGACCCCCGACGACATCATGCGCATGGTGAAGCCGATTTCAGAAGCGCAGTGGGATATCGGCCGGGACTTTGGCACGATCGCTGCCCGCATTGATGGCGAGACGGTTGAGATTACGACCTACCGTGCCGATAGTTATGACGGTGCGACCCGTAAGCCTGTTGTCGCCTTCGGTGATTCTCTCGAAAAAGATCTGGAACGTCGCGACTTCAGTGTCAACGCGATGGCGTTGCGATTGCCGGAGCGCGTTCTCGTTGATCCGTGGGGCGGCGTTGAACATCTCCTCAGCAAGACTCTGACAACGCCGGGCTCCCCCGAGGTCTCGTTCGGTGATGACCCGCTGCGCATGATGCGTGCCGCACGGTTTACGTCGCAGCTGGGTTTCACGGTCTCCCCCGCTACTGTCGCGGCGATGAAGCAGCTCGCTCCGCGCCTCGACATTGTGAGCGTAGAGCGCGTGAGCGATGAGCTGACAAAACTTTTGAAGACGGATGACCCCGTGCCGGGCATCCGCCTCATGGTCGAAACCGGCCTTGCTGACCAAGTGTTGCCTGAAGTGCCCGCCTTGAAGCTTGAAGTGGACGAGCACGCCCACCATAAGGACGTCTACGAACACTCCCTCACCGTGTTGCGTCAGGCGATCGATCTCGAGAAGCGTCGGCCGGGCATTGAAAGCCCCGATCTGATTCTGCGTCTTGCTGCGCTTCTGCACGACATTGGCAAGCCATCGACCCGCAAGATCGAGCGCGGTGGCGTTGTTACTTTCCACCACCACGATGTTGTGGGTGCGAAGCTCGCGACGAAGCGTTTGCGTGCACTGCGCTTCGACAAGGAGACCATCACCGCGGTGGCGCGCCTTATTGAATTGCATTTGCGGTTCTTTGGCTACACCGAGGGTGCCTGGACCGATTCGGCCGTGCGCCGTTACGTTCGGGATGCCGGTGACCAACTTGAACGTCTCCACATCATTACGCGGGCGGATGTCACCACGCGCAATGTGCGCAAGGCCGATCGACTTTCGTTTGCCTACGACGATCTCGAGGACCGCATTGCGGCTATCGCTGAGGCAGAGGGAGTTGCTGCAGTTCGTCCCGATCTTGACGGTGAGCAGATCATGGCGATCCTCGGGCTTAAGCCGAGTCGTGAGGTGGGCGAGGCCTACAAGTTCTTGCTCGACCTGCGTCTGGATGAAGGACCGCTCGGTGACGACGAAGCAGAAAAGCGATTGCGAGCCTGGTGGGCTGCCCGCCAGTAGACGCCCGCTAGCGAAAGCGGCTTTTCTTCTCACCTTGAGTATTAGCGTGCCAAGCAACTACACTGGGCAGGTTGTCTGACTGCCTTTAGGCAGTTCGATGAACGTCAACACCCTCCTGTTACAGACCGTCTGTAACCGTTTAAGTCCGAAGGAGGTGGGTTTGTGACGCATCAGTACGAACTCATGGTCATCCTCGATCCAGAGATCGACGAACGCACCGTGGCTCCCAGTCTCGACAAGTTCCTCAATGTCATCCGTAATGACGGTGGCACCATCGATAACATCGATATTTGGGGTCGCCGTCGTTTGGCCTACGAGATCAACAAGAAGACCGAGGGCATCTACGCCGTCGTCAACTTCACCGCAGAGAGCAAGTCAACAGATGAGCTCGACCGCCAACTCTCACTCAGCGAAGCTGTCATGCGCACCAAGGTGCTGCGTGCAGAAGCTGGGTTCGCTCAGGTAGCTGCTGCCAAGAAGGTTGCTGAAGAGAAGGCCGCCCGCAAGGCTGCTGCTCCAGCAAAGACTCCTGCAGCCGCAACCAAGGCTCCTGCTGAAGAAGCTAAGGCTGCTCCGGCGCCCGCCGCTCCCGCCGCTCCTGCTGACGAAGCCAAGGCTGAAGCGGAAGCTAAGTAACCGTGGCCGGCGAAACAGTCATTACGGTCGTGGGGAACCTCACGGCAGATCCCGAACTGCGTTACACGCAGGGCGGACTTGCCGTAGCTAACTTCACCATTGCCTCTACGCCGCGCACCTTCGATCGAGCATCCAACGAGTGGAAAGACGGAGAAGCACTTTTCCTCCGCGCTTCCTGCTGGCGTGAATTCGCCGAGCACGTTGCCAGCTCACTGACCAAGGGAACCCGCGTTGTTGCGCAGGGTCGTCTTCGTCAGCGTTCCTACGAAACCAAAGAGGGCGAAAAGCGCACGAGCATGGAACTGGAGATCGACGAAATCGGTCCCAGCCTCCGTTATGCAACGACGCAGATCACCCGCGCCCCCCGTGACAGCTCGGCCCCTCGTGGAGTCCAGCAAAACGGTGGCGGCCAGGCAAAGGAAGAGCCGTGGGCAGCTAGCGCTCCTGCAGCCTCATCTGGCGATGTATGGAACACCCCTGGTAACTACTCCGACGAGACGCCTTTCTAGGCACTCGACGATCAGTCTTATTTACAGAAAGAAGTAACACTCATGGCAGGAAAGAGCAGCGGCGACCGCCGCAAGCCCATCCGCAAAGGCAAGGACGGCAAGAACGCCGCACCAGCCAAGTCGATCCGCGTAGGCGTTATCGACTACAAGGATGTCGCTACGCTTCGTAAGTTCATCTCCGAGCGTGGAAAGATCCGCGCCCGTCGTATTACCGGTGTTTCCGTTCAGGAGCAGCGTCTCATCGCCACGGCCGTCAAGAACGCCCGTGAGATGGCATTGCTGCCCTACGCCGGCGCAGGCCGTTAAGGAGCCACCGACATGTCAAAGCTCATCCTCACTCACGAAGTGACTGGTCTCGGCGCGCCTGGCGACGTTGTAGACGTAAAGAACGGCTTCGCCCGTAACTACCTCATCCCCCAGGGCTTTGCCGTGGCGTGGACTCGCGGTGGCGAAAAGCAGGTCGAGTCCATCAAGGCAGCACGCGCATCGCGCGAGCACGCCACGCTTGAAGAAGCTCAGGACCTCAAGGCTCGCCTCCAGGCGACCAAGGTCAAGCTCACCGTGACCGCTGGTCAGGGTGGACGTCTGTTCGGTTCGGTTAAGCCCGCTCACGTAGCGGACGCTGTTGCCGCTGCAGGACTTGGCGACATCGACAAGCGCAAGATTGAAATCTCGTCGGCAATCAAGGTTGTTGGAGATCACGAAGCTACGATCCGTCTGCGTGACGACATCGTTGCAACGATCACCCTTCAGGTGGTTGCTAGCAAGTAACTGTTTTATCGCAAGGACGACGAGCCGCTTGGCTCGTCGTCCTTGTGTTTTAAGGCCCGTTGTCAAGCCTTTTGTGCACAGGATTACGAAAAATACGGAACCCTCAATCTCGACTTTAGGCATGTTTTTACACATTGTGTGTGAAAACTAAAAGTGCAGGTCAGACGGCGATTTGAGTGTTTATTCCCCGCTGTTTCCACAGTTGTTTCCACAGGTTGTTCACACAGCAGTCGGCGTTTCGTCCGAGTTGTGCACAGGTTTATACACATCCCCAGTTGTGGGTAGTTGATTCTGCTTCGTAGGGTAAAGCAGCCTTGGAGCGGGTCCCAGTGAGGAGCCTGCCCGAGTGTCAGGGGCTACTCGTATAAATAGAGCTGCCCCACAAGGAGGAAAACCATGTCGATCGCGCACCTAGGCCTTTCGGGCGACGAGCGTCAATCAGGCGAATCTCGAGGCAGCTCCCGCGGCGACCGCGTACCTCCCCACGACCTCCTTGCCGAGCAAAGCGCCATCGGTGGAATGCTCCTGAGCAAGGATGCTGTCGCCGATGTCATCGAGACCGTACGCGGAGTCGACTTCTACGTCCCCAAGCACGAAACCATCTTCAACGCAGTACTCACCCTCTACTCGCACGGTGAACCAACTGACGTCATCGCCGTTACCGACGAGCTCACGAAAACAGGTGAGCTCTCCCGAGCCGGTGGAGTTGAGTACCTTCACACCCTCACTGGTCTCGTACCAACCGCAGCTAATGCCGGCTTCTACGCGACGATTGTCACGGAGAAAGCGGTCCTTCGCCGTCTTGTTGAAGCGGGGACACGAATCGTTCAGATGGGTTACGCCAGCGAGGGCGAAGTTCTCGACCTTGTCAACAACGCCCAGGCCGAGATCTACTCCGTGACCGGTGGCGTTGAAACCGAAGACTACGTACCCCTCACGACCGCCGTCGAGAGCGCAATCGACGAAATCGAAGCAGCTCGCGGCCGCGACGGCCAGATGATCGGTGTTCCCACCGGATTCGCTGAGCTCGATGAACTGACCAACGGGCTGCACCCCGGTCAGCTGATCATTTTGGCCGCGCGACCAGCTATTGGTAAGTCAACTCTTGGTTTGGACTTCGCACGCGCAGCATCCATTCACCATGATTTGCCGTCGATTGTGTTCTCGCTCGAAATGGGACGAAGCGAAATCGCTATGCGACTGCTGTCGGCAGAAGCCAGCGTTCCGCTGCAGCACATGCGTAAGGGTTCGGTGCACGCCAACGACTGGACCACCATCGCGCAGACTCGTGGCCGCATCAATGATGCTCCGCTTTATATTGACGACAGCCCGAACATGACTCTGGTGGAGATTCGCGCCAAGTGCCGTCGGCTCAAGCAAAAGGTTGGCCTGCGCATGGTCATCATCGACTACTTGCAGCTCATGACGAGCGGTAAGAAAGTCGAGTCGCGTCAGCAAGAGGTCAGCGAGTTCTCTCGTGCGCTCAAGCTTCTCGCCAAGGAGCTTGAAGTTCCCGTTATCGCTATCTCGCAGCTGAACCGTGGTCCTGAGCAGCGTGCCGACAAGAAGCCAGCGCTCTCCGACCTTCGTGAATCGGGATCGCTCGAGCAAGACGCCGACATGGTTATCCTGCTTCACCGCGAAAGCGCCTATGAAGCGGATAGCCCCCGCGCCGGTGAAGCCGACCTGATCATCGCCAAGCACCGTAACGGACCGACGCGCACCGTCACCGTGGGCTTCCACGGCCACTTCTCGCGCTTCGTCGACCTGCCGCCAGGGTCCTAGGCGTTTCTGGTCAGCATCCCCGACAGGGGAGTGTCCCAAGCGGCCTACACTAGAAGCATCCGCTTGTTGAGAAAGAAGGCGATCGCTTGACTAGTGCTCACGCTGAGCCGCTGCCGGCATCCACTGCGTGGTACGTGCCGCTAGCTCGCGCTATTCCCGCCCTTGCGCTGGCCATCGTCATTACGTTTTCGGCCGATCATTCGTCGCGCCTTGGTCTTGTCACCCTCGCAAGTTTCACTCTCGTGGTCGGCGCCGTTCTGCTCACGGCAAGCATCATGTCGCCGCACCGGGGTATCGCCCGCTCCTTCACGATCACGCAGAGCGTCGTCACGCTCGCCACTGCCGTCGCCGCGTTCGTCGCGACAGGTGGAGGCCAGGCCTACTTCGTCTTCTTGCTGACAGCCTTCGCCGCCATCACCGGTTTTCTTGAGCTCTACCTGGGTCTCCGCAGCCGGGGACGTGACGCGTCATCCCGCGACTGGGTTTTCGTCGGGGGCCTGACTGCGCTACTCGCGCTCATCGTGCTGCTTGTGCCGCCGGGATTCAGCCAGCCCTACACAGGACCCGATGGAATCGACCGAGAACTCACGGCATCCATTGTGGTAGTCGGTCTTCTCGGAGCTTATTGGGCCATTCTTGGTGTGTACCTAGTGATCGCGGCATTCTCGCTCAAGTGGAGTCGAACCGATCATGATGTTGTAACCGCAGCCGTGCAAGAGAAAGAAGAATAGTGACCTCCCCAGACAAGCGTGACCGCACGCGTCCAGCCGAAATGCTCGGTCTTTCCGCGATTTTCGGGCTGTTCGCCGGTCTCGTCGTTTTCATGTCGACCCGTGAACTGATGCTCGCCCTCATCTTCACTGGGGTTGCGTTCATCGTCTCGCTTGTTGTTATCGCAATGCTCGTGCTCGCCGTTCGTCCCGATAAGGACGAACTTCTTGACATGGATGAGCAGGACCGCGACGCCTCGCACTAGTGTGCTCTGACGTACGGGGGTAGTGTGCACCCGCCTAAAACGGCTGAAGTGCGCCCCGATCGACCTCTTTGGAGCGCCCAGAAGTTCATGCGGTTGGTGACTGGAACTTCTTTGACTCCCAGTCTTTATTAAGGTTAGGCTTACCTAAGCAACACTCGCTGCAGCGGGTGTTGCGTTTTTACGCCCGACCGCTTTCGGTCATCCGAAATAACTAAGGACACCATGAACTTTTCACGAACCCGGCACGGAGTACTCGTCGGAGTACTGGCGCTCGCGCTTGCTGCCTGCAGCACCGCTACCCCCGAAGCTGCAGATTCAAACGGGGCTGAAGCATCTGTTCAGTTCGAAGACAACAACGGCAGCCACACGCTGTCGACGCCATTCACCTCGGTAGTCGCCACGGATAACCGCACGTTCGAAACTCTCTCGGACTGGGGAATCGAACTCAGTGCCGCTGCTGTCGCGCTGATGCCGAGCACGATTGCCTACACCGAAGATGACTCGATCATCGACCTGGGTAACCACAGCGAGCCCGATCTCGAGTCCGTCGTTGCCGTACAACCCGACGTGATCATCAACGGGCAGCGGTTTGCGCCGTACTACGACGACTTCGCCAAGCTCGTGCCTGACGCCGTGGTCGTTGACCTTGACCCGCGCGAGGGTGAGCCCTTTGACGCCGAGCTCAAGCGCCAGACCACCATTCTGGGTGAGATCTTCGGCAAGCAAGCAGAGGCCGAACAGCTGAATGCTGACTTCGATGCCTCCATCGAGCGCGTGAACGCGGCGTACAACAGCGAAGACTCCGTGATGGCTGTCATCACCTCCGGTGGAGAGATCGGATACGCGGCTCCGACCGTCGGTCGCACCCTCGGCCCGCTTTTCGACATCTTCGACTTCACCGCCGCACTGGATGTCGATGACAGCAGCGAAGACCACCAGGGTGATGACATCTCGGTAGAGGCAATTGCTGACTCCAACCCCGACTGGATTCTCGTGATGGACCGCGACGCCGCGATTCTCGCTGACGACCCCAGCTACGTGCAGGGCAGCGAAGTTCTTGAGAGCTCCGAAGCACTCTCGGGCGTCACCGCGGTGCAGGAAAGCAACCTCGTGTACATGCCGGCTGACACCTACACGAACGAAGGCATCCAGACGTACACCGAGTTCTTCAACGCTCTCGCTGACGCTCTCGAAGCCAAGAACTAGCGTTACTCACGCCGTTCGGTGCTGAAGTGTGCCCCCGGGCGAACTTCAGCACCGAACGGTTCTGGCCTTCAATCAGAAACCCTCACTCACGGATGACGTCAACACTGGCCCGACGGCGGCCCGCCAACGCGACCACCCTCTTCGACTGGAAACTCCTGCTCGCGACGGTGGGCGTTGTGCTGCTGTTGGTTGCCTCGCTCTTCATCGGTGTCTACGACATTTTTGGGGCGGATGACGGCCAACGAATGTTCGGCATTACTCGCGTTCCCCGAACGGTTGCCCTCGTGCTCGCGGGTGCAGCGATGGCAATGAGCGGGCTCGTCATGCAGTTGCTGACGCAGAACCGCTTCGTGGAACCGACCATGACCGGCACTACCGAGTGGGCAGGCCTCGGACTGCTCACCGTGATGATTCTCTTTCCGGGAGCCAGCATCCTCGCCCGCATGACCGGTGCGGTCATTGCCGCGTTCATCGGCACCGGGGTGTTCTTTCTCTTCCTGCGCCGCGTCACCCTGCGCTCGTCGCTGATCGTGCCGATCGTCGGCATCATGCTCGGTTCCGTCGTTGGCGCCATCTCCACCTACATTGCTCTTTCGACCGACATGCTTCAGAGCCTCTCCGTGTGGTTCGCCGGCAGCTTCACTTCGGTGATGCGCGGGCAGTACGAACTGCTCTGGATCGTCGCAGTCGTCGTGGTCGTGATCTTCCTGTTCGCCGACCGGCTCACCGTGGCGGGGCTCGGCCAAGACATTGCGACGAATGTCGGTGTGAACTACAACCAGATTTTGCTCATCGGCACCGCGCTCATTGCGGTAGCGACCGGAGTCGTGACCGTTGTCGTCGGCAATCTGCCGTTCCTCGGGCTGATCGTTCCCAACATCGTGTCGATGTTCCGCGGCGATGACCTGCGCAGCAACCTGCCCTGGGTGTGCCTGCTCGGCATCGCCATCGTGACCGTGTGCGACATCGTGGGCCGCACGATCATCATGCCGTTCGAAGTACCCGTGTCGCTCATTCTGGGCGTCGTGGGTGCGGTCGTCTTCATTGCCCTTCTGTTGAAGCAGCGCCGCCGTGCATAGTCCCTTGGATGCTCGAGAGAAGCCGACTATTGCCGTCGGCGCGGCCGGCGTGACGGGGCCCTTCCCCACGGTCAAGGCGCGTCGCCGCTACTGGATACTCCTCAGCATCCTGAGCGTGGCCGCTGTCGCGATCGCCGTCGGCCTGCTGGCGTGGGATAACCCAATGCCGGTCGGTACCGACGGGTTCTGGCTCATCGCTGAGCTGCGCGCTACCAACGTGATTGTGATTGCCGTCGTGGCCTTCTGCCAGGCGATTGCGACCGTGAGTTTTCAGACGGTGACCAACAACCGGATTCTTACGCCATCCATCATGGGCTTCGAGTCTCTGTATGTGGCCGTTCAAACCTCCGCGGTGTACTTCTTGGGCATCAGCGGCATCGTTGCCCTGCAGGGTCTCCCCCAGTTCCTGCTTCAGATCGCGCTGATGGTGGGGCTCTCGCTACTGCTGTACGGCTGGTTGCTCACGGGAAAGTACGGCAACCTGCAGATCATGCTGCTCGTCGGCATCATCATCGGCGGCGGGCTCGGAGCGGTGTCGACATTCATGCAGCGCCTGCTCACGCCGAGCGAGTTCGACATCCTCACGGCCCGCCTGTTCGGGTCCATCTCCAATGCGGATGCCAGCTACCTGCCCATCTCGCTCGTGCTCTGCCTGGTGGCCGGCACCTTCCTGCTCTCGCAGGGCCGACGCCTCAATATCGTCGCCCTGGGGTCTGACACCGCCACGAACTTGGGAATCAGCTACCGCTTCGAGATCATGCGCGTACTGTTCTTCGTCTCGATCTTGATGGCAGTCTCCACGTCGCTCGTCGGCCCGATGACCTTCTTCGGGTTCTTAGTCGCGACACTCGCCTACCAATTCGCGGACACCTACGACCATCGCCACATCTTCCCGATCGCGGTGTTGGCCGGATTCGTGGTCTTGGGCGGCGCGTACTTCGTGATGAAGAACCTGTTCTACGCGCAAGGAGTGGTGTCGATCATCGTTGAACTTGTCGGAGGAACCGTCTTCCTCATCGTCATTCTGAGAAAGGGCCGCCTGTGATCACCCTGAACAATGTGGGCAAAAGCTATGGCCACGAAATCACTATTGGGCCGGTCGACCTCACGATCCCCGAGGGGGGCATCACCGCGCTGGTGGGCCCGAACGGTGCGGGCAAATCCACGCTGCTGACCATGATCGGTCGCCTGCTCGGGATTGACTCCGGCCACATCGAAGTCGCGGGCTACGACGTCGCGAAGACCAAGTCGAAAGACCTCGCCAAGATCATCGCGATCCTGCGGCAAGAGAATCACTTCATCGCCCGACTCACGGTGCGTCAGCTCGTGGGGTTCAGCCGCTTCCCGTATTCGCAAGGCCGACTGACCGAAGCGGATGAGGTGGCGATCAACAACTCCATCAACTTTCTGAACCTTGAAGGCCTGCAAGACCGCTACCTTGACGAGCTATCGGGCGGACAGCGCCAACGCGCCTATGTTGCCATGGTGCTCGCGCAGGACACCGAATATGTGCTTCTGGATGAGCCCCTCAACAACCTCGACATGAAGCATTCAGTGCAGATGATGCGTCACCTCAAGCGCGCCGCCCAAGAACTCGGCCGCACGATTATCATCGTGCTTCACGACATCAACTTTGCCGGACACTACGCCGACCACATTTGTGCCGTCAAGGATGGCCAAGTCACCGAGTTCGGAACGCCCGCTGAGATCTTGACCGATGACGTGCTCACCCGGATCTTCGACACCCCGGTGCAGGTCATCGACGGGCCTAACGGCGCGCTCGCTGTGTACTACTAAGCCCCGAGGGGTGTGCGGCGCCCCTGTCGGACGGAGCAATCAGGGGCGCAAACGTCAAAGGCCGGCCTCCGTGAGGAGACCGGCCTTTGTTTAGCGTGAGTTGCTCGCCGCAGTGCGAGGGCTACTTGGCGTCGCCGAGGTAGTCAACGAGCGAGCTCGCAAGGCCGACATAGGTGGCGGGGGTCAGCGCCTGCAAACGTGCCTTGGCATCCGCACCAATGTCGAGCCCCGAGATGAACTCGGTGAGGTCGACAGAGTTGATGCGCTTGCCGCGCGTGAGTTCCTTGAGGATGGCGTAGGGGTCGCTGATGGTGCTGCGGCCCGCGGTGACCTCGGCGCGAATGACCGTCTGGATGGCCTCGCCGAGGATCTCCCAGTTGCTGTCGAGATCAGCGTCAAGAGCATCAGGGTTGAGGGCGATCTCCTTGAGGCCGCGCTCGATGTTGTCGAGAGCGAGCAGCGAGTGACCGTAGGCGACACCCACGTTGCGCTGCGTCGTGGAGTCGGTGAGGTCGCGCTGGAGTCGTGAGGTCACGAGAGTCTGAGCGAGCGACTCGAGAAGAGCGCTCGAGAGCTCGAGGTTGGCCTCAGCGTTTTCGAAGCGGATCGGGTTGATCTTGTGCGGCATTGTCGACGAACCGGTTGCGCCCGCCTGCGGAATCTGGCGGAAGTAGCCCATCGAAATGTACGACCACACGTCGGTGCAGAGGTTGTGCAGCACGCGGTTCGCGTGACTTGTGGCTTGGTACAGCTCCACTTGCCAGTCGTGCGATTCAATTTGCGTGGTCAGCGGGTTCCAGTCGAGCCCGAGGGATTCCACGAACTCCTTCGAAAGGGCTGGCCAGTTCTGCTCGGGGTCTGCAGCGAGGTGGGCGGCAAACGTGCCAGTAGCTCCGCTGAACTTGCCGAGGTAGCTGATGCCTTCAATGCGGATCAGGATGCGGTCGAGTCGGTACACGAAGACCGCGAATTCCTTGCCCATGGTGGTCGGCGTCGCCGGCTGACCGTGGGTGTGAGCGAGCATCGCGTTGTCGCGCATGAGCTCGGACTGCGCGCGAAGCGCACCGAGCACGGTACGGAACTTGGGCAGCCAGACTTCGCGTACGGCATCCGAGATAGTGAGCGCGTACGAGAGATTGTTGATGTCTTCGCTCGTGGCGGCGAAGTGAGTGAGCTCAGCGATCGCGCTCAGGCCCAGCTCGTCGAGCTTGGCGCGCACCAGATACTCGACGGCCTTGACGTCGTGGCGGGTGGTGGCTTCGAGGCGAGCGAGTTCATCGATCTGCTCTTGACCAAAATCGGTAGCGAAGGCGCGCAGGGCGGTGACCTGGTCGGCGCTCATCGGGTTCGAACCAAACAGGCTCTTGCTCGTGAGGAAAATCAGCCATTCAACTTCAACATGCACGCGGGCCCGGTTTAGGCCAGCCTCGGACAGGTACTCCCCCAAGGCCGAAACGGCGGGACGGTAGCGGCCATCGAGGGGACTCAGTGGTTGAACGGGCAACGGGCTCATGGGGCTCCCTGGTTGTTGGGGGTTGGTGCTGTGATGCCTGGCGTGATCTGACGAAATAGTGAGCCGCACGCTTTCTCGATCATGCCGAGGACATGATCAAAAAGTGCGGCATCCGAATAGTAGGGGTCTGGCACGTCGATAAGAGGAGCGAGTTCGCTGTCAAAGCTCAACATGGGCTGCACTTTTGATCGGTCTTGATCGTTGGGTGCCCACGTGCGCAGAATGCGTTCCTGTCCTCGATCGAACGCGACGATGAGGTCGAACTTGTCAAACCATTCGGGGTCGAACTGGCGGGCGCGATGCCCAGAACCATTGTAGCCGCGTGCGGCAAGGGCGCTGATGGTGCGGGGGTCAGCTGACTCCCCGACATGCCAGTCACCGGTGCCGGCGGAAGTAACCGCGATGCGGTCCTGAAGGCCAGCTTCGGCAACAAGCTCTCGAAACACTGTTTCGGCCATCGGAGAGCGACAGATGTTGCCGGTGCACACGAAACAGACCCTAAAAGCAGTCGAGTCTGAGAGTGCTCGCTCGAAGGTCATGCTTCATTCTGTCGCAGTTTCAACTCCCCAACAGCGCTGGTCTACGTATTCCCTTCCCCGATACGTGTTGGTAGCCACTGTGTGGGGCGGGGTTTGGCGAGAGTTGTGACAGCGAAAGGCGACCATTGACTACACCCCTGGATGCGACTGCTCGCGTCGCACTTGAATTTCAAGCCCAACAACTCCGCATGATCCTTGCCCGGCTCAGCTCTGTGCGAGAGTTTCTTCCCCACGCGGGCATCGACTGGCGCGGTCCTGCCCAGGAGCTGTTCGATGCCGGGGTGCTTGAACTGCACCGGGACCTAACGCGAGCACGGACCTTGATTGAGACGGCAGAACATCGAACGATGTTGGCACTTCAGCAGATGGGCTCCTATGTCGGATGAACTCATCATCTCCGGTGGTGGCAGCGTTTCGGTCTCGACGGAGGAAATGCTCATCGCTGTCAGCACACTCCAGCGGGCGGCCGAAATGACGCGGGACATCGCCGGTGCCATTCAGATGGTGGATGCCCGGCTCACCCTCAGCCAACTCGAGATGCTCGGCATCCCTACGGCTGCCGCGCTCGCCGAGGATGACCTCGACTTCGCTTTCTCTGACCTTCAGAGAGTCGCTCATCGTGCCGAGCACCTGAGTAATCTCGTGCGATTCGCTGCCGACAGCTACGGGTTGGCTGAGGCGTTCGCCGAGGGAGTTTCTCGCAAGATCACGGCCGATGCCGCGGCGTGGCTCGGTTTCTTGTTCCCGACGCACGCCGCAGTGTTGGCATTGTCGGTGACAGCGGTGCCGATTCTGTTGGGGATCACAGCAGCAGCTCTCGTGACGGGCCGCAATCCAGCAGAAGTGTTCGCCAGCGAAAAGTTCACTGCTGAACTCAACGAACTCATAAGCGATCCGGCGTATGTACTCGCTGTTCGCTTCGGTGTGATGAATGCCGATGAGTTCTTGGCCGGAGCCGCAGGGTTACCGCCATCACTAGTGAGCGTCTTGAGCGCGGCGGGTGTTCTGGGGCTTCCCACCGCAGCCGGGGCGATCCAGCGGCTGGGAGGTATCGCCGGGGTGCTGAAAGAAACGCCGGTGCAACTGGTCAGCAAGAGCGACACCACTCGCGTGGAGCCCGCCCACTCTGTTGAGGAACGCGCCGAACGAATTCCCCAACCCACCCCAGATTCTCCGTTTCAGATCCGCATAGAAAAGACATCATTTCCCGGAGAGGACGACTCCTTCGAGGTGTACGTTTCCGGGACCGTTGACTTTGCTATCTCCGACTCAGCGCAACCGTTCGACGGCACGAGCAATCTCAGCCTCGCCGCGGACCAGGAGGCGGCGGCGTATAGCGCTGTGGTTGCAGCGATGGCAGAAGCGGGTATTACCGCCGAAAGCGCGGTTGCTTTGACCGGGCATTCTCAGGGGGCAGCGATCATCGCCCGGCTCGCAGAATCGGAAGACTACAACGTCACCGGTTTAGTCGGGTTCGGAGGCAACACGGGTCAGATCAAGATCCCACCAACCGTTCCCACGCTCCTCTTCGAGCACAGCGATGACATCGTTCCGGCAGCTGGGGGGATTCAAGGAAATCAGCACGCGGTGATCGTGGAGCGAGAGGTCTTTGCTGGCCGTCCGCTACTCGACGGTGTTATGGCGCCAGCCCATCAACTGGACGAGTATCGAGAAACTGCGCGCCGAATAGACAGCACAGACAGTGAATTTCTTCGCGACGCCGTGTCGAACCTAACGCCGACCGTTCACAAGGATGCTGTAACCACCGTCACTAGTTACGGGTACGAGCGGGTGCAGCCTTAGCGCTTGCGGCCTACTACGGGCCGAACCAAGATGCCGATGAACCAGCTGATGAGACCCAAGACGAGCGCGCCAAGCACTCCCCACCAGAATCCGTCAACAACGAGGCCGAAACCGAAGAGACCTGAGATCCAACTCGTGAGCAACAGCAGCAGACCATTCACCACGAGAGCAAGAAGGCCCAGTGTCAGAACGTACAGCGGGAAAGCAACAATACGGATCAGATTGCCGAGCACGCCGTTCACAATTCCGAACACCGCAGCGACCAGCAAGAAGGTCAGAACGACCTCAAGGGTTCCCCCGGGAGCAAAAGGAATGATCTCGACCCCGGCAACAACCACCGTAGTCAGCCACAAAGCAAGAGCGTTGATCAGCAAGCGCACGATGATTCTCATACCTCAACTATGCAGCACGTGTTTGTACTGCCGCAACGGCTATCCGCTGAAGGGCGGCACAACGAGGCGCGCGAATCGCCTCGCACATTGTCACCGGCGCGAAACGAATGCATCCACTCGCGCCCCTAGGCTGGTGACGTGACCAGCAACCGAGTACAGCTCCGCCCCGAAATCGCCGCCATCGTGCCCTACCGCCAGGGTGCGCCCGCCGCCGCGGATGCCTTCAAGCTGTCCTCCAACGAAAACCCCTACGAGCCGTTGCCCTCGGTGCTGGCGCAATTGTCGACGCACTCGATCAACCGCTACCCCGACGCATCCGCCGCTGCATTGCGGGCGCAGATTGCTGAACGCTTCGGTGTTACGCCCGACAGCGTGCAGGTCGGGGCAGGTTCGGTAGCCGTGCTCGCCCAACTCGTGAGCGCCGCCGCAGCCGCTGGCGACGAAGTCATCTACGCCTGGCGCAGTTTCGAGGCCTACCCACTGTTGGTCTCGGCAGCCGGAGCCACGAGCGTGCAGATCGCGAATCAAAGCGACCACCGGCACAACCTCGCGGCTATGAGCGACGCCATCACAGCGTCCACTCGCGTCGTGATCGTCTGCAGCCCCAACAACCCCACCAGCACTGTTGTCACGGATGCCGAATTCCGCGACTTCATGGCAACAGTTCCCGAGAACGTTCTTGTCGTTCTCGATGAGGCCTACCGCGAGTTCGTGACCGACGTCGAGGCTGTGCGCGGAGAGACGCTCGTCGGCACGTACCCGAACCTCGTGTTGTTGCGCACATTCTCCAAGGCTTACGGCCTTGCAGGCCTCCGCATCGGGTATGCGGTCGGCCCCGAATACGTGATGGATGCGGCGCGAGCGGTGGCCATTCCACTCTCGGTCACGGAGATTGCGCAGAAAGCAGCGATCGCATCCCTCGAACATGAAGATGAATTGTTGGAGCGGGTGACCAGCATTAATGCGGTGCGCGACAGAATCGTTGCTGGCCTCAGCGAGCAAGGCTGGGACGTACCCGCCCCCAACGGCAACTTTGTGTGGTTGCCGACCGGGTCAGCAACCGACTGGGCTGCAGAGGTATTCCGGTCACACGGGATAGTCGTTCGGGCGCTCGGCGAAGGCCTTCGGGTAAGCGTTGGCGAAGAGGAATCTGTGGAGAAACTCCTAAGAGCAGCCCAAGAGGTTGTCGCTTCAAGGGAAACGATCTAACGCTGGCCGCGTTAGATTAGTCGAATGTCTTATACCGCCGCGACGGTTCAGCTGCTCTCTCCCGAGGGCACGCTCGTTCACAGCGATGCCAGCGAACAGTACCTCCCCTACGTCGACAAGCTCAGTGATGACGCTCTTCAGGAGTTCCACCGCCACATGGTGGTGATGCGCCGCTTCGATATTGAGGCAGCGAACCTGCAGCGACAGGGCCAGCTTGCCCTCTGGGTTCCGAGCCACGGCCAAGAGGCCGCTCAGGTGGGTTCGGCGCTCGCTGCCAAACCCCAAGACCACCTATTTCCCTCCTACCGGGAACACGTCATCGCTCTCATGCGCGGGGTCGACCCCATCACGATCCTGTCGATGTTCCGTGGCCTCAGCCACGGTGGTTGGGACCCGAAAGAGCACGACAACTTCCACCTCTACACGCTCGTGATTGGTTCGCAGACGCTGCACGCGACTGGTTATGCCATGGGCATGAACCTCGAAGGTCGTGCCGGCACCGGCAATCCCGACACCGACGCGGCCGTCATGGTCTACTTCGGCGACGGCTCAACGAGCCAGGGTGACGTCAGCGAAGCAATGGTCTTCGCTGCCAGCTACCAAACTCCTCAAGTCTTCTTCTTGCAAAACAACCACTGGGCCATCTCGGTTCCCGTCTCACGCCAGTCGCGCACCCCGCTCTACTTGCGCGGCGAAGGTTTCGGCATCCCGAGCGTTCAAATCGACGGCAACGACGTTCTCGCAAGCTTCGCTGTGAGCAAGGCCAATCTTGATGCCGCCCGCGCCGGCGAAGGCCCCCGCTTTATCGAGGCCCTCACTTACCGTATGGGTGCCCACACCACGAGCGACGACCCCTCGAAATACCGCGACAACAGCGAACTCGAATTCTGGGCTCAGCGTGACCCCATCACCCGCTTCGACACCTACCTACGGGGCCGCGGCGCGAGCCAAGCTTTCTTCGACGAAATTGCGGCAGAGGGTGACGACCTCGCTGCCGACATCCGTAAGCGCATCACCGAGTTGCCGGTGCCGGCCAGCTCGACGATGTTTGACAATGTCTACTCAGACCCGCATCCGCTGATGGATGCACAGCGCGCGGCGCTCGCCGACTTCGAGGCATCGTTTGAGGAGGGCAACTGATGACTGAAACGATGACGATGGCGAAGGCTCTCAACGAGGGCATGCGTGCCGCGATGGCTGCTGACAGCAAAGTCCTGTTGATGGGCGAAGACATTGGGCCGCTCGGTGGCGTCTTTCGCGTCACCGAGGGGCTGCAGGCCGAGTTCGGTGACAAGCGTGTTCTCGATACTCCGCTGGCTGAATCCGGAATCGTGGGGACCGCGATCGGGCTTGCCATGAGCGGATTCCGCCCCGTGTGCGAAATCCAGTTCGACGGTTTTATTTTTCCCGGCTTTGACCAAATCACTTCCCAACTGGCGAAGCTGACCGCGCGCCACGAGGGCACGCTTCAGATGCCCGTCGTGATTCGTGTTCCCTACGGCGGCCACATTGGCGCTGTTGAGCACCACCAAGAGAGCCCAGAAGCCTACTTCGCGCACACTGCCGGGTTGCGCCTGCTCAGCCCCGCTACGCCTCACGACGCGTATTGGATGATTCAAGAAGCCATCGCCAGCAACGACCCGGTGATGTTCTTCGAGCCCAAATCGCGTTACTGGCAGAAGGGTGAGGTCGACCGCGAGTCGGCAGGCATCGCCACTCACTCCAGCCGCGTCGTGCGCGAGGGCACCGAAGTGACCCTCGTTGGCCATGGCGCGATTGTGTCGATGTTGTTGCAAGCAGCAGAACTCGCCGCCGAAGAAGGCACAAGCGTTGAGGTTGTTGACCTTCGGTCGCTCTCCCCCATCGACTTTGACCCGATTGTGGCATCCGCCCAAAAAACGGGCCGCGTTGTTGTTGTTCAAGAGGCACCCGGGAATGTGAGCGTGGGCTCGGAGGTTGCGGCTACCGTGGCAGAGCGTGCGTTCTACTCACTCGAAGCACCGGTGCTGCGCGTGAGCGGTTACGACGCCCCATTCCCTCCTGCCAAGCTGGAATCCGTGTACTTGCCTAGTGTTGACCGCATCTTGGATGCTGTCGACCGGGCATTGGCCTACTGACGAAGGAGGCCCTCGTGGCCGTATCTGAATTTCCTCTCCCCGATGTGGGCGAGGGGCTAACTGAAGCCGAGATCGTCTCCTGGAAAGTTGCGCCCGGCGATGAAATCGTCGTCAACCAGGTGCTCGTTGAGATCGAGACGGCTAAGTCGCTCGTTGAACTGCCATCGCCTTTTGCAGGCACCGTGCAGAAGCTGCTTGTTGAGGAGGGGATGACCGTTGAGGTCGGAACCCCGATCATCACCGTGCAGTCGGTAGGCGGCTCACTCGAGCTGACCGCTCCGGGCTCCGGCGAAGACGAGAGCCACGGCATGATGTCTGACGTCGGCGCCGAGGGCAGCGCTGAGGATGACACGGCTGCCGCGGTCGCCGACACAGCATCCACGATCGCTAGCGAAGACGATAAGCCAGGGGCAGTGCTCGTGGGCTACGGCACCGGCGGGCATGTCAGCTCGCGTCGCCGCAAGGGTGCGCAGCCGGCGAAGGATGTCGTTGCCGCCAGCGCTCCCTCGAAGCCGCGCCCGGCATCCGTCCCCGCTTCGTTCGCAAGCCCGATCATTGCGAAGCCACCGATTCGCAAGCTCGCCAAAGACTTGGGCGTTGAACTTGCCGAGGTCGAGGCGACAGGTTTGGCTGGTGAGACCACCCGCGAAGACGTGATTCGTCACGCGTCGCAAGCGAGTGTCTTCCGCAACATCGAAACCCCGGAGTGGGGTGACGAACGCGAAGAGCGCATTCCGGTCAAGGGTGTGCGCAAGGCAATCGCGAAGGCAATGGTTCACAGCGCCTTCACTGCACCGCACGTCAGCGTCTTTACTGACGTGGATGCCACGCGGACCATGGAGTTCGTGAAGCGCCTCAAGAGTTCCACCGATTTTGCTGGCGTGCGCGTGAGTCCGCTATTGATCATGGCGAAGGCCGTGAACTGGGCTGTGCGTCGCAACCCGACCGTGAACTCGAGCTGGACCGATAAAGAGATCACCGTTCACCACTACGTAAACCTCGGTATCGCTGCGGCAACGCCGCGGGGACTCATCGTTCCGAATATCAAAGATGCCCAAGAACTGAGCCTTCTCGAGCTCGCCAAGGCCCTCGAGCAGCTCACGCTGACGGCACGCGATGGCAAAACCCAACCCGCCGAAATGTCGAACGGCACGATCACGATCACTAACCTCGGTTCGTACGGCATGGATACGGGAACCCCCATCATCAACCCGGGTGAAGCGGCGATTGTTGCGATGGGCACGATCAAGCAAAAGCCGTGGGTTGTCGACGGCGAAGTGCGGGCCCGTTACGTCACGACGGTCAGCGCGAGCTTCGACCACCGCATTGTTGACGGGGATGTTGCGAGCCGTTTCGTGGCAGATCTTGCGAGTGTGCTGGAAGAGCCTGCTCTGCTGCTCGACTAGTAGCTGAGCGTTAGGCAACAACACTCCATCGCTTCACCACATCAGGCGAAGCGATAGGTAATGTAGCCGAATGATCTTCGGAAAGAAATCGTCGGTGTTTCCCTCCACATCCGATTCGACGCGCCCTGGAATCCACGACCTCTGGACCGACCGCTTGGGCGCTTGGTCCATTCGGGCGCTTCAGGTGCTCTTGCTGCTCACGCTCATCTCGGTGATTGTGTTTGCGCTGACGCAGATCAAACTTGTCGTTATTCCCGTGCTTATCGCTCTGATCTTCGCTGCGGCTGCGAGCCCGATCGTGGTCTGGATGCGTCGCCGTGGTGTCGGACGAGCACTGTCGACCTGGACCGCGCTGCTTGGCGGAATCGTGGTGTTCGGTGGGTTGGTTACCGCGGTCGTTTTCGCCGTAGAGGATCAGTGGTCGGAGCTTTCTGATTCGGCTGTCGAGGGCTTTGAGCAACTCAAGGACTTCGCGCTCGACGGTCCGTTCCCGATCGATCAGACAGCCCTCGATGATGCCTGGAACGCGGTGATCGACTTCGTGACGAGCGCAACCTTCGGTCTCGGAGCTATTCAGGGCGTTTCAGCGGCGGCTCAGGTGGTCACGGGAATCCTGCTCGGTTTCGTGATCCTTTTCTTCTTCCTCAAAGACGGCGACCGCATCTGGGAGTTCTTCCTTCGCCCGCTTGATGGCGAACGCCTCGCACGCGGACACCGCATCGGTCACACTGCCGTGCGCACTCTGGGCGGCTACGTCCGCGGCACGGCAACGGTTGCGGCCGTTGACGCCTTCGGTATCGGTATCGGACTGCTCATTTTGCAGGTTCCTCTGGCGCTGCCGCTCGCGGTCATTGTGTTCTTGGGCGCCTTCATCCCTCTCGTCGGTGCGACCGTCGCCGGCATCTTGGCCGCCGTTGTCGCTCTCGTGACCAACGGTTGGGTCGTGGCACTAATCGTGCTGGGCATCGTCGTGTTGGTGAATCAGCTCGAGGGCAACTTCTTGCAGCCCGTCGTGATGGCGCAGTCGCTGAGCATCCACCCGCTCGTCATTTTGGTGGCATTGACGGCCGGAACGATTCTGGGCGGCATTGTGGGCGCAGTGTTGGCCGTGCCGATCGCTGCGGTGGGGTGGTCGATTCTCAAGACCTGGAACGAAAAAGGGCACCGGCCCGATGTTGATCCGGCGGCCGCGAAAAAGAAGAAGTAGCGCGCTAGCGGGGCCCTAGGGTCCGTTCGAGAAACGGATTCCAGAACTTGCCGTGAGGGTCGTACTCTCGCTGAAGCGCAACGAAGTCGGCGGTTCGCGGAAAGCGTTTGTGGATGTCGTCGGCGCCATAGTGAAAAAGCTTGCCCCAGTGCTGCCGCGGTGCGAATGGTGCAAGAGTTTCTTCGATCACCGGCAGTAGCGCTGCGACCTCGGCAGGGTGCTTCGCCCAGGTGAAGCCGATGCACAGCACATCCCGCTCGTAGGCGGGGCTCATCCACAGGGCGTCGGCCGCAGCAGTACGGATCTCTGAGATGAGCAGGTGCGGCGAGATCTGGGCGCCAAGAGAGCGCAGTGCGCGCAACGCTTCAACGCCGTGCTCGCGCGCGACGTAGTACTCGCTTTGCAACTCATCGCCGCCGTTGGAGGGTTGACCGTCGAGGCGAAAGTGCGGCATCCGTTCTGACCACGGGCCGGGCACGCTCGCGCGCTGGTTCACATGCTCGCGCGAAGCTTCCTCGGAATCGTCGTACCAGGTGCCGCCGAACAGGGTGGAGGCCAGTGGCGCCTCAGCGCCATCGCTGAGGCGGGTCTTGAGCCAGACCTGGGCCACGGTAGGGCTAGCGAAGTCAGCAAGAAGGCTCACGCTGTAGGCGCTAGCCATCACCTCATCCAGCTGTTCGAGCACCGTCTCCCACGGCGCGAACCGGTAGATGTCTTGACGCACAACATAGCTGGGCTGGATGTCGAGGGTCACGTGCGTGATGATGCCAAAAGCTCCGAGCCCCACCGCCAGCGCTGACAGGTCGTCGCTGGAGCGATCGACCGTCACGAGGGAGCCGTCTGCCGTGACGAGTTCGAGAGCGGCAATGGCGGTGGAGAGGATGCCGTTGCCGTCTCCGGAGCCGTGGGTTGCGGTAGCGGTGGCTCCGGCAACAGAGATGTGCGGGAGAGACCCGGTGTTGTGCAGGCCGAAGCCGTGCTTCTGCAGTTCCGCCATCAGGATGCCGTAGCTGGTTCCCCCGGTGACGCTGACGGTCAGCGATGCCGCATCGATCCGAATTTCGGGGTCGAGTTCGGCCAGGCTGATGAGCGCCCCGGAGGTATCCGCAATGTCGCTGAAGGAGTGTCGGGTGCCGAGCGCTCGAACGCGGGGCCAGCGAGCCACTATTTCTTGCACCTCAACGACGGTCGTCGGTTGCTCAATCGTTTCGGCGATGTAGCTGAGGTTGCCGGCCCAGTTGGTGAGTGGTGTTGACACTGTGTACTCGCTTTCTGTGCCCATCGCAGGGCCCTTTGAGCGTAGCCAGCAGGGATGGATGTCGGCTGATTCGCCGTCCTCTCGTTCCAGGTGTACTCTATTGATAACGAATCTCATTACCGCTATTACCTACAGCTTTCGAAGGACACTCCCTTGTCTCGCTTCACCTCTGCCTTTTCTGCAACTCCGCGCTCACGCGCGCTGACCGCTGGGGCCGTGCTTGCGGTCTCCGCACTCACCCTCGCCGGATGTTCGGCCACCGAGCCCACCGAGGATGACGGCACGATCGCCGTCGTCGCGTCCACGATCGTTTACGGTGACATCGCTGCCACGATCGGTGGCGACGCCGTTACCGTCACGAGCTTGATCGATAACCCGGCTCAAGATCCCCACAGCTACGAAGCGTCGGCTCGCGACCAGCTCGCTGTCTCCGAAGCTGACCTTATGATCCTCAACGGTGGCGGCTACGACCCCTTCGCCGAAGCGCTGTATGAAGCTGCCGGTTCAGAAGCCCTCCTGATCAAAGCGGTCGAAGTATCCGGGTTGCTTGAGGAAGACGGCGACGATCACGCTGACGAAGACGAGCATGCCGAAGAAGAGGGCGACGAAGAAGAGGACCACGACCACATCGAGGGCTTCAACGAGCACATCTGGTACAGCTTCCACGCCATCGAGCACGTTGCTGAACATATCAGCGAAGAGCTCACGGAACTGAGCCCCGAGAAAAGCGACGCTTTCGAGGCAAACCTCGCAGCGTTCCTTTCGGATCTTGAAGGACTCGAAGACCAGGCCGACACCATCGCCGAGAGCGCGGAGGGTAAGGGCGCTGCGGTAACAGAGCCTGTTGCCGTTTACCTGCTTGAAGCGGTTGGCCTGCACGATGACACGTCGCCGGAATTCACTGAGGCGATTGAAGAGGGTTCGGATGTTCCCCCGGCTGCTCTGCTCGAGGTGCTCGACCTGATCGATTCCGGTCACGCCGCGCTGTTGGCGTACAACGAGCAGACCGCAAGCCCCGAGACTGAGCGAGTCCGCGAAGCGGCCGAAGCAGCAGGCCTTCCCGTGGTGTCATTTACGGAGACGCTGCCCGAGGGTGCAGACTACATCCAATGGATGACTTCAAACTTGGACGAACTCGCGGTGGTCCTTGTCCCGTAATGGTGGCAACGCTGTGAGTACTACAGCCACTACACCGGCTTCTGCCGCGGATGGTTCGGCGTCCGCGGCAGTTCCCGTGTTGAGCATCCGCGATGGTGTACTCGGCTTTGGAGCGCGCACTCTCTGGTCAGGCCTGAATCTCGATGTCGCACCCGGCGAGTTTCTCGCAGTTTTGGGCGCTAATGGCTCAGGCAAATCGAGTCTGCTGAAAACGATCCTCGGGCAGCAGAAGCTCGACTCGGGCACGATCACGGTAGCCGGGCATCCGGTTCGCCGGGGCGATCGCTGTATCGGCTATATCCCGCAACAAAAACTTGCGGCCCCTGGTACCCCTTTGCGCGGTCGGGATCTGGTGACTCTGGGAGTCAATGGGCACCGTTTCGGATTCCCCACGCTCCCCCGCGCGGTAAAAGAACGCGTTGATGAGCTCATCGCTGACGTGGGGGCGACCGGTTACGCAAGCCAACCCCTCGGTTCACTGTCGGGCGGCGAGCAGCAACGCTTGCGGGTTGCCCAGTCCTTGGCCGCTGACCCTGTGTTGCTCCTCTGCGACGAACCCCTGCTCAGCCTCGACCTGCAACATCAGCGCGGCGTTTCTGAACTGATCGATCGCCGCCGTCGCGCGCACGACACCGCCGTAATTTTTGTGACCCACGACGTGAACCCAATTTTGAGCATGGTCGACCGCATCCTGTACCTCGCCGGTGGCAAGTTCATGATCGGCACGCCAGACGAAGTGCTGCGCAGCGAGGTCCTGAGCGAGCTTTACGGCACACCCGTGGAAGTTGTGCGGGTGGGCGGCCGCGTCATCGTGGCCGGCACGCCGCAGGGCGACCACCATCACGAGGAGGAGATCGAATGACCTTCGACGAATTCTGGGGTCAGGTCGTTAACTTCAGCGACTACGGCGAACTCCTGAACCTGGTGCGGTTTTCCCTGATTGCCGCAGCAGTACTCGGCATCGCGGGCGGCCTCATCGGCGTCTTCGTAATGCAGCGAGACATGGCCTTTGCCGTGCACGGCATCAGCGAACTCTCCTTTGCGGGAGCCGCCGCCGCGCTGCTGTTTGGCGCCAATGTGGTGGCTGGGTCGCTCGCGGGTTCCCTCGTTGCTGCGATTCTGATCGGGATGCTCGGGGCGAAGGCTCGCGACCGAAACTCAATTATTGGTGTGCTCATGCCGTTCGGTATGGGTTTGGGCATCCTGTTCCTGGCGCTCTATCCCGGACGCAGTGGAAACAAGTTTGGCCTCCTCACGGGCCAAATCATCTCGGTTGATAGTGAGCAACTCGGCCTGCTCATCGTGATCAGCGTCGTGGTGCTGGCAGCGCTCTTTGTCGTGTGGCGTCCGCTGACGTTCGACAGCCTCGACCCTGAGGTTGCGGCAGCTCGTGGCGTTCCGTCCCGGTGGCTTTCTCTTGGCTTCATGGTGCTGCTGGGGCTCATGGTCGCGGTGGCGGTGCAGATTATTGGCGCGTTGTTGGTGATGGCACTGCTCGTGACGCCAGCCGCGGCAGCGATGCAGGTATCGTCATCGCCGCGCCTCGTGCCCGTGCTCAGCATGATCTTTGGTTTCGTGTCGGCGACCGGTGGCGTTTTGCTCGCGATCGGCGGATCCTTGCCGATCAGCCCCTACATCACGACTATTTCGTTCCTGATCTACATCGTGTGTCGCATCATCGCGGTGCGGCGCAATCGGGGCGGTCGTCGTGTCTCGAGCCGCGCATCCGGAGCTGAATTGATCAGCGCTACCCCAGCAGGTGAAAGCTAGAGTGGTGACTATGAAGCGCAATACGTGGCAGCGAGAAGCGGTGCGGGATGCTCTGACTGAGTCAGAGGGTTTCGTGAGCGCTCAGGCGCTGCACACCGCGCTGCGCGACGCCGGGAGCGCGATCGGTCTGGCCACGGTGTATCGCGCCCTGGCTGACTTGGCCGGAACGGGCGACGCTGACTCTCTGCAGCAAGATGGCGAAAGCCTGTTTCGCGCCTGCACGCCCGACTCGCATCACCACCATTTGATCTGCCGCAACTGCGGAACAACCGTCGAAATCAAGGCGGATGCCGTAGAAGAGTGGGCCAAAAACGTCGCCGCCGAACACGGTTTTACCCAGCCGCATCACATTGTTGACGTTTTCGGCTTGTGCCCGGCCTGCTCTAGCACGTAACATATACCGTTGATCGAGCGGTATCTTCCGCTCTCGCAGACACATCCCACCCTGATTGAATTCGTGCCAAAACACGGGTTTGAGAAGAATGCAGTGTGTGTGCCGACAAGTGATCTTGGGTAAGGCTTTGTCCTTACGGTAACTAGAACAGGAGTATCACCATGGCAGCAACCTGCCAAGTGACCGGCGCCATTCCCGGCTTCGGACACGCAATCTCGCACTCGCACCGTCGCACCAAGCGTCGTTTCGACCCGAACATCCAGAAGAAGACGTACTACGTACCGTCGCTTCGCCGCAACGTAACTCTTCAGCTGTCCGCAAAGGGCATCAAGGTAATTGACGCTCGTGGCATCGAATCCGTTGTCAAGGACCTCCTTGCACGTGGGGAGAAAATCTAATGGCAAAGGCACAGGACGTACGTCCGATCATCAAGCTCCGTTCAACTGCTGGAACGGGCTACACCTATGTGACGCGCAAGAACCGTCGCAACAACCCCGACCGCCTCGTACTCAAGAAGTACGACCCGGTGGTTCGCAAGCACGTTGAATTCCGCGAGGAGCGCTAAACATGGCTAAGAAGAGCAAGATTGCAAAGAACGAACAGCGCAAAGTTATCGTTGCGCGTTACGCCGAGCGTCGTCTCGAGCTGAAGAAGGCTCTCGTCGACCCCGCCGGAACTGACGAGTCACGCGAGGCTGCACGCCTCGGACTTCAGAAGCTCCCCCGCGATGCTTCGCCGATCCGCGTACGCGGTCGCGACGCCATTGACGGACGTCCCCGTGGATACCTCAAGCAGTTCGGTGTTTCCCGTGTTCGCTTCCGTGAAATGGCTCACCGGGGCGAGTTGCCCGGAATTACCAAGTCAAGCTGGTAGATTCCAAGCGGTTCCGACGTTTTCTAACGTTTCGGAACAACTAACTGCACTACGTCCGAGGAGGACCACCTTATGGCTGACAAGTCGCTAAACCGTACTGAATTCGTAGCGGCGGTTGCCGCAGAGTCTGGCCAGAGCCAGGCTGCCGTTTCCGGCGTCGTTGACGCATTCTTCTCCGTACTCTCGAAGTCGGTCGGCGAAGGAACCAAGGTTTCGATCCCCGGATGGATGGCTGCAGAGCGTACCTTCCGCGAGGCTCGCACCGGCCGTAACCCGCAGACGGGTGAAGCTATCGAGATCAAGGCCAGCCACGGCGTCAAGCTCAGCGCAGGCAGCAAGCTCAAGGCAGCAGCCAAGGGCTAAGTAGCAACTTTAAAAGGGCGACATCCTCCGGGATGTCGCCCTTTTTGTTTTCTGGGTGCGATTCCCGTCGCTGCTGGGGCTGCGGATGCTGGGGCGGGACGCTGGGGCGGGACGCTGGACCGGGCGAACTCCCGTATAAGCGCGAGTACTCTTGAGGGGTGCTAAGAATCAGCCGGATCGCCGGACCCGCCCTGCTGATCCTTGTTGCAGCCATCGCGGTTGTTGCTGGACTCCAGTTCGGTGGCGGTGCTGCGGTTCCGATTCTTCTTGACCCGGGCGCTGTCGTGCGCTGGGGACTGCCCATCGCGAAGCTCTTCGTGAACCTCGGGCTTGCGGCGACCATCGGCGGGCTCATGATCGCTGTCTTCGCGATGAGTCCGAAGCGCGATGAATTCAACATCACTCTCGACTTTGCGGCCGCCGGCGCCGCAGTGTGGGCTGTGGCATCCGCCATTACTGGGTTTTTCACCTTTCTGGCGGTGCGCAACCAGCCCATCGACCTCTCCAGCGCCTTTGGTGACGTTCTCGCAAGCTTTCTGACCTCGACCGAACTAGGTCAAGCCTGGCTTGCCACAGTGCTTATAGCGGCCGTTGTGACCGTTCTCTGCTTCGCCGTGCGCAATATGACCGCCCTCGTCTTTGTGCTGGTGCTCTCCGTTGCAGGGCTCATCCCGATGGCGCTTCAAGGCCACAGCGGCGGAACCGCCGATCACGATGCCGCCACCAGCGCCATATTTCTCCACCTCGTCTTTGCCGCCCTCTGGCTCGGCGGGTTGCTCGCGATCGCCATCGCCCGCCCCGCCCTCACCAAAGACCGGCTGAGTATCGTGCTGCGCCGCTACTCGACCATCGCGCTCGTGAGCTTCATCGTGGTGGCCGCCTCCGGCTATGTGAGCGCAGAAATTCGCGTCGAGAACCTGGCGAACCTGCTCTCGCCCTACGGCATCCTCGTGCTCGTCAAAGTTTTTGCCCTCATCGTCTTGGGTCTCTTCGGCGCTGTGTACCGCAACTACGCAATCGGCCGCCTCGAATCCAGCCCCCGCAAGCAGCGCGGATGGTTCTGGTGGATTGTCAGCGCCGAGTTGGCTTTCATGGGTCTCGCATCGGGCGCAGCTGCCGCCCTGGCGACGACGCCCACGCCCGTTCCCGAGATCGTGGCCGCTGATTTGCCCGACTCCTCCCCCGCTGCCTACCTCACCGGTTCACCGCTGCCCCCCACCGTGACCGCAAGCAACCTGTTCACCCTGTGGAGCTTCGACCTCATCTGGGTGCTGATCTGCGCGTTCGCGATCTTCTTCTACCTCGCCGGCGTCTGGCGCCTTCACAAGCGCGGCGATTCTTGGCCGATCTACCGCACCGTGTTCTGGGTGCTCGGGATGCTGCTGCTGTTCTACATCACCAACGGTGGCGTGAACGTGTACGAGGGCTACCTGTTCTCGATGCACATGCTCGGGCACATGACCCTCGGCATGATGATTCCGGTGCTGCTCGTGCCCGGTGCGCCCGTGACGCTCGCGATGCGCGCAATCGCCAAACGCACTGACGGCAGCCGCGGAGCCCGTGAGTGGATTCTGCGGATCGTGCACTCACGGTATCTGGCCGTGATCGGGCATCCGGTTGTTGCGGCGATCATCTTCGTTGTTTCGCTGTGGGTCTTCTACTACACGCCGCTGTTCCGGTGGGCTTCCACTGACCACGTCGGGCACGAATGGATGATCATCCACTTCTTGGCCTCCGGCTACCTGTTCGTGCAGTCGCTCATCGGAATCGACCCGTCGCCGCACCGCACCTCTTTTCCCATTCGCCTGCTCATTTTGCTTGCCACCATGGCTTTCCACGCCTTCTTTGGCCTCGGCCTCATGACCGGCACGGGGCTGCTGCTGGCCGACTGGTACGGCGCGATGGGCTGGGACAACGGTGTGACAGCCCTCGAAGATCAGCGCATCGGTGGCGGCATCGCTTGGAGTGTTGGCGAGATCCCCACGATCGCGCTCGCCATCGCGGTGGCAATCATGTGGTCGCGCAGCGACCGCCGAGCGTCCGTGCGCTACGACCGCAAGGCCGACCGCGATGGCGATGCAGAGCTCGACGCCTACAACGAGATGCTCGCTAAGCGCTAAGCGCTAAGCGCTAAGCACGCCGCACGGGTAGCGCGGCGGCAGGCACCCTTGGTAGCCCTCCGGGTGAAGGGCCACCGACTAGGAGTGGGCGTGGAGTGCATGCTCCGAGATGTACGCGCGCAGGGCAGCGGCATCCGCGGGCATATCAATCTGGTGCTGCGGGAGTTCGAGCATCTCGCGGTAGGCCTCGTCGGTGGCGGGAATGCGGCCGAGCGCCTCAGCGATAACGTCGGGGAACTTTGCCGGCTTTGCTGTCTCCAAGACCAGCATGGGAATACCGGGCTCAATGTGGGCCTGGGCCACAGTGACACCGTCGGCGGTGTGCGGATCCAGTAACACCTGCGTGCTCTCGAAGACTGACCGGATCGTGTTGACACGGTCCTGGTGCGTGCTCGTGCCGCTGACGATTCCGAACTCTTCCAGAAAGCGCGACTGCTGCGAGGCGAGATCGACGAAACCGTCGGCGCCGAGTTGCTGCCAGAGGCCACGAAGGCGGTCCGCATCGCTGCCAAGCAGGTCGAAGAGAAAACGCTCGAGGTTGGATGCCTTAGAAACGTCCATAGACGGGCTGGAGGTGGCGAGCGTATTTGCTGCGTTACGAGGGCGGTAGATGCCGGTCCGGAAGAACTCGTCGAGAACGTTGTTTTCGTTTGTCGCTACGACGAGCTTTCGAATGGGCAGACCCATCATTCGCGCGTAGTGACCCGAGAGCACGTTGCCGAAGTTGCCCGACGGCACCGAAAAAGAGATCTCAAAGCCTGCTCGCTCCTGCGTGGCTACCGCATCGGTAACCCGCAGCCATGACCAGAAGTAGTAGACGATCTGCGCGGAGATTCGCCCAAAGTTGATGGAGTTCATCGCGCCCAAATTGTGGGCCTGCTTGAAGGCGGCATCGCTGGAAAGCTCCTTGACGAGCTCTTGGCAATCATCAAAGACGCCGTCAACGACGAGGTTGTGGATGTTCGGTTCCTGCAGCGAATACATCTGCGCACGCTGGAACTCGCTCATCCGGCCCAGCGGCGACAACATGAAGGCGCTGAGACGCTTTCTCCCCCGGATGGCGTATTCGGCGGCTGAACCGGTGTCACCAGAGGTCGCGCCGAGAATGTTGAGGACCCCGCCGGATTTTTCGAGAGCGAAGTCGAGTGCCTCCCCGAGAAACTGCATGGCGATGTCTTTGAAGGCAAGCGTGGGGCCTTCGGACAAACCGACAAGGGTGAGGTTGTCGCCGAGCTTGGTGACAGGAATGATCTCGGGGGTAGAGAACTTCGCGGGGTCGTACGCAGCGTGGCAGAGGCGCGAGAGATCATCTTCGGAGATGTCATTAGCGAACAGGCCGATGACTGCGGTCGCCAGCTCAGCAAAGCTCAGGCCGCGCCATGACTCAAGCAGGGCGGCATCGACGTGGGGCAGCTCGTTCGGGATCGCTAATCCACCGTCGCTTGCCAATCCTTCGAGGATGACATCGGTGTACGAGCCGAGGGTGTGGCCCCGTGTGGAGGTGTACTGCAACCGGTCCTGCCTTTCGTCGAACTAAGGCACCAGCTTATCGGCAGGCTAGTGGGGTGTTACGCGGGGGAGGTGCTCTGGGGGCCAGCGTCAACTTCTGGCGCCAGCGGCGATGGCACCGCCAATGGCAACGTCACGGTGAACGTGCTTCCTTCGCCCGGCACCGAAGTGACGGCCACAGAGCCTAAGTGCTTCTGCACGAGTCCCCGCACCAGCGGCAGCCCGAGTCCGGTGCCAGTGATACCGCGCTCTTCCGCATCCGGTGCTCGGTAAAAGCGTTCGAAAATGTGCTCAATGACGCTGGCATCCATCCCGATCCCCGTATCCGTAATCGTGATCACTGCTTCTGTCGCCGTGGGGGTGGCGCTGATAGTGACGGCGCCCCCGCCCGGGGTGAATTTGATTGCGTTGTTGACCACATTGGTCAGGATGCGATCCAGTTCGATTGGTGGAAGCGCGGCACAGACCGGAGGGCCTGATTCGACCGTGAGTACGATCCCACTGCGCTCGGCAAGCGGGCGCAGGCTACCGATGACCTCGTGGGCCGTGACTGTGAAGTCGCTTGACGCGACAGCGGTCGAAGGGTCGCGGGGGCGCCCTAACTCCAGCAGGCTCTCTACGAGGTCAGCGAGGCGACGGGCGTTGCGGGCGATCGTTTCGACAGAGGCACGTTGAAAGTCATCAAGTTCTTCCTCTTCGAGCAGCTCGACATAGCCGATGATGCTCGTGATGGGCGTGCGTAGTTCGTGACTTGCCGACGCCACGAACTCTTCTTTTTGCCTGTTCAGCTCGGTCACCCGCGCGGTCGCCATCTGCTCTTTCTCGAGAGCAAGCTCGTGAGCCTCGGCGACGCGTCGAGCGGCAGAGACATCCACGAGTTGGATGCTGTAGCGCACCCCTGATGACGAAGGCTGAGAGACGATGAGCACGTCGATGTCCGAGCGCACGCCGTCGACGTCGGCCTGCCAACTGACGCGTTCCTCGTGGTGTTCAACCGCGGCCGCCACCTTGGCGGCGAGTGGTCCGTGCCAGAGCGCCACCGAATTCCCGTCAGAGTCCGTGCGGAGTTCTTGCTCGGGGGCAATCACTGAAGAGGCGATCTCATTCGATTCCAGAACGACGAAGCCGTGGGGGTATGGCTCGACGATCAGCAGCCCCACGCGGGATCCTACGAATCCTCCGCGCAGCACTCCTTCGCGGTCGCGGAGACGGGCGGTGACGAGCCGACTCTCATTCTGGGACGACGTCGCAAGGAGTACGAATGACGCAACGGAGAGGAGGAAGACTTGGATGAGGGTAGAGGGATTGCCGCCCAGCGCAACGGCCTGGTCGAACGGCCCGCCGCCCGCGGTCGTGAGCAGGGTGACGGCAATGGCGATTCCGACGATCTCGAACAACACAATACGAGTGGGAAACCTGAACGCAGCCCACGCGATAATCGGCAGGGGCAGAAACGACAGCGGAAGGGTGCTGTCCGGGCCAAAGACATAGAGAAGCACTGCGCTCATAATCACCAGCTGCGCCAGAATTTCGGCAGGGTGCACACGGGCCAGGCTCGCGTGCGGAAGCAGGGCGAACGGCAGAATAATCAACACCGCAGTGGCGTGAGCCGCACTGACACCGATGAGAGTGTCGACGAATGATCCCCCATCGAAGACGGCGACGGTGAGACCGGCGAGGATTCCGATGAGCAGCGCGCCCGCCGCGACGGCGACGCACAGTCGATACGCCATCGCGAGGCTATCGAGAACGGGACGCACCCGGGCGCTTCGAGTCACGATGACGGCGACCAGCCACGCTTCCGCGCTATTGGCGATGCCGAAAGAGATCGCTACAACGAACTCGCGGCCGCCGACCATATTCGACAAAGTGGTGACGACAACGACCGCGACCGCTCCCCAGACGCGCTGGGAGCGGTGCAGGCGCAGCACCAGCAAAACACTGACTCCGGCGGCGGGCCACCAGGCGGCAACATGGGAGCCCGGGGGCGAGAAAGCGACGAAGCCCCACCCGAGCAAAAACACCACAACCAGCAAAAGCAGCGTGGAAGGGGAAGCCACTGTGACCCGGCGAGCGTCACCGGGAGTGCCCAATTGTGACCTTGCCATTTCGACCCCCAGTCTCTGACTAATGACAGACTAGTCGGGAGCCTGAGCATCGATGCTCAGAGATTTAGCCTTTCGGGAGGCGCAAATATGGCCGTTGTATTGATCGTTGAAGACGATGAAGACGTGCGTGCGCTGGTGGTTCACCGCATGAAGCAGGCGGGCCACGAGGTTCACACCGAGCACGACGGCGAGGCCGGTTTGGGCGCGGCGCGAGCATCCATTCCTGACCTGGTGATCTTGGACTGGATGATGCCACGGCGCAACGGACTCGAAGTCTGCTTCGAACTCCGCGCTGATCCACTCTTCGCTGCTACCCGCATTTTGATGCTCACTGCGAAAGCGCAAGAGCAAGACATTGAGCGCGCTTTGGCTGCGGGCGCCGACGACTATGTCGTCAAACCATTCTCCTCCCGCGAGTTGTTGGCCCGCGCAAACGCCCTGTTATCGCGATGATTCCGTCGATTCCCGCCATCCCGACGATTCCCGGGCTGGCCATGGCATTGCTGCTCACCACCGCGACGGTGTGTGGCTTGCTGGCGTTGATTGTGGTTGCAGAGCGCATCATTCGCACTGCTCTGGCTCACCGCGAAGAGAAACGTCGCGATCGAGTACGCCCCCACATCCTGACCATCGTCGACGGTGACACCCCAGCGACGCTCCCCCGCCGCGACCGTGCAGCCCTGTCTCGATTGGTGGCCGATACAGCCAGTCAGGTGCGAGGCGAGGACCGCGAGGCGCTCACCCAGTGGCTGATCGGCCAACAATTTCATCGCGCTCACCTGCGTCGCATGAAGTCACCATTTGCCCTGACCCGGGCGCGTGCCCTTGACCGGTTTGCGCCCATGGCCGAGCACGCGCCTCGATCAATTGAGCGGATGCTCGGTGACAGAGATCTGCGCGTGCGTAGCCTCGCCGCGCAGGTCGCCGGCCGCTCGGGAATGGCCGCTCTCGTGCCGGAGCTGTTGCGCCGCACGGAGGGAACCAGAGTCATCCCGGCCCGCATCATTTCCATGGCGGTTCTGCGCGCGGCACCTTCCTCCATTGCGGAGTTCGGGGACACCGTCACGGACAGTAATCATCGAGTGCGGGCGCTGGCGCTGGATCTCGCGGGGCAACTCAACCTCGTCGACGCCCGTCGTGCGATTGAAGCAGGGCTGGACTCCCCCAGCGCCGACGTGCGGATGGCGAGCGTGCGATCCATCCAACGTCTCGGTTCGCCTCTCTCGCTCGCAGCGCTTGAACGAATGGAAACCCAGAGCCCTGAGGAGCTGTTTCACACCGAAGTTGTTATCCACGAATTGACGGTGGGCTGATGATCGACTTCCTCATGCAGTTCACCTTCTGGGCCACCTGGGTGCTCATCGTCTACTACGCGATCTACAACGGAGTGTTTCTGGTGGTGCTCCTCAAGGGAGCGCTCGAAGTCTCGCGAGAAGTTAACTGGCCATCGTCGATGACGTTGTCGGAGATCTTCGCCAACCCGTTGACGCCAGGCATTTCGATAATCGTGCCCGCTCACAACGAAGAATCAGGGATTGTGGATGCCGTGCTCGCCCTGCGTAACCTCCGCTATCCCCTGACTCGCATCGTGGTCGTCGACGACGGGTCGACCGATGAGACCTTCCAACGCCTCAAGGACAACTTCGACCTGCGACCGACGTCGAAGGTGCTCGCTGCGGCACCGCAGCACGAGGGCAAAATCACCGAGTTGTGGGCGACCCGCAGTGGTGATCTCACGGTTGTTCGCAAAGAGAGCGTGCGGCTGCGCTCGGATGCCGTCAATGCGGGACTGCGCGCCGCTGACCAAGAAATCGTCTGCATGATCGACGCGGACTCGCTGCTCGAACGCGATGCCCTGCTGCATATCGTGGCCCCGTTCGTCGCCGACCCTACGGTTCTCGGGGTCGGGGGTGTTATCCGTCCCGCCAACGGTGTCACGGTGTCACGGGGCGCCGTGACCAAGGTGCAAATGCCCAAGAAATGGGTCGAACGAATTCAGGTTGTCGAATACCTGCGGGCGTTCCTCGTGGGTCGCACCGGGTGGGCATCGATCAAAGGCCTCATGATTATCTCCGGCGCCTTCGGGGCTTTCCGGCGTGACGCCGTGCTTGAAGTGGGTGGCCTCGACAGCACATCCCTCGCCGAAGATGCCGATCTCGTGGTCGCGATCACTAAGAAAGCTCGAGACGAGAAACGGCCCTATCGCATCGCGTTCGTGGCGGAGCCCGTGTGCTGGACCGAAGTGCCGAACACGTTCAGTGCACTCAGCACGCAGCGTCGACGGTGGTCACAAGGCTTGGGCGAACTCATTGCCAAGCAACGAAAAATGATCCTGAATCCGCGCTACGGCGTGCTCGGGATGCTGACGCTCCCCTACTTCGTGCTGTTTGAGTTCTACGGCCCCATCTTCGGAGTTCTTGGGGCGTTCATTGCGCTCGCCGGAGCGATCACCGGGCTCATCACGTGGCAGCTTTTCGCGCTCGCATTCTTCGTCTCCGTCGGGCTGTCTCTGGTCTCGTCACTCGCCTCCGTGCTCATCGAAGAGAGCGCCTACCACCGGTATTCGCGTCTACGGGATGTCGTCGTTCTGCTGATGACCACCATCGTCGAGCTAATGGGCTTTCACCTCGTGCACACCTGGTGGCGGTTGCAGGGGGTGTATCGAGCACTCTTTAAGCGGCCAAGTGAATGGGGCACGATCGAGCGGGCCGGATTTGAGCAGGAAGGTCCCGGGCACGCCCCCGACGACTCCCCAGATCAACCGCAGCTGCAGCGGGAAACTACTGCGGATATTGCGCCGTGATGAGCAACTCATCCTCCGGCATAAACGTGACGAGATAGCTCGCGGTGAAGTCAACGTCTTTATCGAAAGTGGATACTGAGCCATCGAAGATCGAACGGACGTCGACGTTGAGGTGGGCTGCGGCATCCGTTTCGGGCATGAGCCAAGTTCCCGTCTCAGAACCGGGCACGAGCGAGACCTCGGGATAGCTCGCAATGCTCCACTCGGGGGTGGTGACGATGCGGTTGGCCATGGGCTGCCCGAAGGGGCATCCGGTCGGCAGCAGCACTACCTGGGTGGCGCACTCATCGAGATAGTCGTTCACTTCACGCTGCACTTGCGCGATCATCGTCTGGTTGGCGACGACGTCGAGGCTAGCGCGAACGGTATCGCCCGGTTCCGTGGCCGACACCGTGATGGGGGAAGCCGTGAGGTAGGTGGAATCGTGGCTGATCTCGAAGCTGCTGGGGGTCAGCACTACGAAGGGCGCGGGAGTGTCTTGGGCAGGAGTGACAAACTCGGAGCCGTTCGCGGTGAACTCTTGGGCGTTCGTAACGGTGAGGCGCACGATCGTGAGGGGGGCCGTGACGAACTTCCAGTCGGCAAAGACGCCGAAACGTGAACCATCTCGCTCCACCGTGAACGTCGAGTGCGAGGTTTGGCCATCGAGCTCGAACACGAACGTGACGGTCTCGGACCCATCAGCGTTCTTCTCCTGGGAGACCACGGCGATCTCTTCGATCGTGCTGAGTGCCGACGGTCGCAGGAGGTCATGAGCGCCAGCGAGAAGCATGGAACCAGCACCGGTGGTGTCGATCGGTGTCGCGCCAGAACCATCATCTGATGCTGCGCCGTGTTCCTCAGGAAGCGTGATGTCGGCAATCTGCAGAGCGGATGCCATGTCATGACGGGCGAGAGCGCCGAGATAACTGCGAACGAAACCGCTTGCGCTGAAGAGTGTCGCGTTCACAATCAGGACAGTCGTGACGAAGGCGACAACAATCAGCCCAAACACGATTGACCAGATAACAAGCTCGCGACGCATTCACACATCCTAAACCGCTGAGGTGCGCCGGAGATGAACCACAGATTGTGGCGCGCGGGCACGAGACCAGCAAGGTGCGGCATTAGGGTGATTGGGTGTCCGAAATTACCCTGTCGCCCGAGCAAGCAGCGGTCTTTGCTGCCATCGAGACGACGCGGGAGAACCTCTTCGTTACGGGGCGGGCCGGCACGGGTAAGTCGACGCTGCTCAATCACCTTGCGCACAACACATCGAAGCAGATTGTGATCTGTGCGCCGACCGGAGTCGCGGCGCTCAATGTGGGTGGGCAGACCATCCATTCGCTGTTTCGGTTGCCGATCGGTGTGATCGCCGACCACGAGCTCGAACAGACCGATCAGCTGCGCAAGCTGCTCAACACCATCGAGACGCTGGTGATCGATGAAGTATCGATGGTCAATGCCGACCTTCTCGACGCGATCGATCGCAGTCTGCGGCAGGCTCGTCAGCGCAAGAAAGAGCCCTTTGGTGGGGTGCAGGTCGTCTTGTTCGGTGATCCGTATCAACTGGCGCCGGTTCCGGGCGACCCGGATGAGCGGGCCTACTTCGAAGACCGTTATGAGTCGATCTGGTTCTTTGACGCTCTCGTGTGGCAACAGACTGACCTCACGATTTACGAACTCACGAGCATCCATCGCCAGCATGAGGATGAGTTCAAATACATGCTCAATGCCGTCCGTCACAACGGAGTCACTGCTGAAATCGCTGGGCGGTTGAACGCAGTCGGAGCGCGGCCAGCGCCGAACGACGGCACGATTACGCTCGCCACCACGAACAGCACCGTCACGCGCATCAACGCGACAGCGCTCGCGCGACTCCCCGGTCGCGTGCTCACGGCGAAGGCCGAGATTTCGGGAGAGTTCGGCGGTCGCGCCTACCCCGCCGATGAATCCCTTGAGCTCAAGGTGGGCGCGCAAGTGATGTTTTTGCGCAACGACACTCAAGAGGGCGGCACTCAGCGCTGGGTCAATGGCAGCGTCGGCACTGTCGTTAAGATCGCTGACACCGTTTGGGTCGAAGTGGACGGGCGCGACTACGAAGTGAAGCCCGTCGCGTGGGAGAAGTTCAAGTACTCGTACTCGGCGCGCACGAAAGCGCTTCGCAAAGATGTCGTTGCCGAATTCACGCAGTTTCCGCTGCGGCTTGCCTGGGCGGTCACGATTCACAAATCACAGGGCAAGACCTACGACAGCGCGATAGTGGATCTCGGGCCACGCTCTTTCGCTCCCGGCCAGACCTATGTTGCCCTCAGCCGCATCAGCAGGCTTGAAGGGCTCTACCTGACTAGGCCTCTGCGCCCGAGCGACATCATCGTTGATGAAAACGTCGTGCGGTTCATGTCGCGGGCCCAGCCCATCCCGGCTATTCAGGCCTGACTCCCCCGGGCTTGCGTGAGGTACTGAAGCTACTTCACGCTGCCAGCCGTGATGCCTTCCACGATCTGCTTGTTGAAGACGATGTAGATCACGATCATCGGCAGCGTCACGATCGAGAGCGCTGAAAACAGCAGGCCGTAGTCGGTTACATACCGGCTGGAGAATGCCAGCAGTCCGGTGGGGATTGTCTTGAGCGCATCATCCTGAATGTAGAGCAGGGCGAGCAAGAACTCGTTCCAGCTCGAGAGCGCGGAGAAGATTGCGACGGTAGCGAGTCCGGGCCGCAGCAGCGGCAGCGCGATCGAGCCGAAGATGCGCAGGTCGCTTGCGCCATCGATGCGGGCGGCCTCGAAGAGTTCGTCGGGCACGGCATCCAAATAGACCTTGAGCAGGTAGACCGCGAGCGGTAAACCCATCGCGGTATACGGAATGATCAAGGCCCAGCGGGTGTCGGTGATGGCCAGCTGGGTGAACATCGTGGACTGCGCGATGAAGTAGGACTGCAGCGGAAGAAGCAGGCCCAAAGCCAGTAACCCCATAAACAGGTTACGACCGCGAAAACGGTAGCGGCTGAACGAAAAAGCCGCGGCAGCGCCGAGCAGCAGGATGGCGAGCACCGACGCTCCGGTGACGATCACGCTGTTCAGCGCGTACTGGCCGATGTGGCCTACTTCGAACGCTTCAACCCAGCGGCCGAAGTCGATCTCGGTGGGGAGGGCGAAGGGCGTTGCAAAGATCGCCGAGTTGGTCTTGAAGCTCGAGAACACCATCCAGAGCATCGGAAAGAAGAACACGACGGCGATGACGATGAGCGCCGCGGTGAAGAGCACATCGGGAATCCGCAGGGGAGTGCGCCGGCCGGCGTGATGCTTCGCGGTGTGCGTGCGAGCTGAATCGGATTGCTTGTTGCTGGCGTCGATACTCATGAGCGAACCTCCTCAGGCTTCTCGCGATTTACTCTCGTGAAGATCAGCCCCAGCCCGACCACGACGACGGTCAGGACAACAGCCATAGCCGAGCCGTAGCCGACATTCTGGAAAGTGAATACAGACTTCACGAGATAGGTGGTCGGGATCTCGGTGGCACCGTAGGGCCCACCATTGGTCATGACATAAAAGAGGTCGAAGCCTTGGAAGCCACCGGTGATACAGAGCAAGAGTGCGACTGTGATCGCGTTGCGGATCATCGGAACCTTGATGCGGCGAAACAGCTGCCATTCGCCAGCACCATCGAGGCGGGCCGCCTCAATGACTTCGGTCGGAACTTGGTTGAACGCGGCATAGAAGATGGTCATGTAGAAACCGGCATATACCCAGCCGGAGACGACGCTTACCGCGATCAGCGCGGTGGAGGTGTCGCCGAGCCACACCCGTTGGAGGTCTTCTAGGCCTAAGGTCTGCAGGGCGGCATTGAGGAGACCGAAGTCGTTGTTATAGACGAAGGCCCACAGCACAGCCACGACAACCATCGGCAGCATTACCGGGGTGAAGATAGCGACGCGGAACCAGAGAGAACCGCGGCGACGAACGCTCACGAGGCCCGCGAGCACCAGGCCGACAATAACCTCGAGCACGATGGTGATGACGATGTAAATGAGAACGTGCACGAAAGAATCGCGGAACAGAACGTCTTGGGCGGCCTTGACGTAATTGTCGATGCCGACAAAAACCATGGCGCCATAACCGTTCCACTCCGTGAAACTGTAGGCAAAGGTCATGATGACCGGGAACAGCACGGCGAAGCCGAAAACCGCCATGGCAGGCACCAAGAACAGATACGGGGTGACCGTACGGTTCGGCTTCATGGAGCGATCCTTCGAAAGGAGCGCTGGTCGTCCGCCTTCGGGTGGTGGACGACCAGCGCGGTCGGCTAGCTAACGGGGAGGGTGTTAGCCAAGCTTTTGATCTATGCCGGCAACGGCATCAGCGGGCGAACTCTGACCACCCAAAACCTCAGCGAGAGCCGCGTAGAGCGCATTGGCGGTCTCGAGGTCGTAGCCATTGTCGGGCGGCAGCACGATCGCGGGAGCGGTCTCAAGCAGAGACGTGAGTGATGCGGTGCGCGAATCGATGTCTTCACCCGACGCGGCGGACAGGGTCATCGGAGTGAGCTCCGCACCGATGAACTGCTGAACGTTCTCGTCGCTGTTGAGCAGGGCCAAGAACTCGGCGGCCTCATCCTGCTTGGTGCTCTTGGCGTTGACGACGTACCCGGTGACAACACCGATGACGCTCTCTTGGTTGCCTTCGCCGGGCATAGCTGGGAGGTTCACGTAGTCGAAGTTAAGGTCAGGCGCCTCATCGATCGCCCAGCTCACGAGCCACGAACCGATCGCGTGCATTGCTGCTTTGCCTTGGAAGAAGAGCTGAGCACCCTCGTTGTCGTCGACAGCGTTCACGCTTTCGTTGACGCAGTTGTGGTCGGCGAGTTCTTCGACGTACCCGAAGGCTTCGATCCACTCGGGGGTGTTGAAGTCAGTCTCACCGGCGAGGGCTGAGCTGTAAACGTCTTCCCCCACCACGCGCGAGGTCAGGTGGGCGAGCCAGTTACCAGCAGCCCACAGGTCCTTGTTGCCCGAGGAGATCGGGATGATTCCCTCGGCGTTGAGCGCGTCACAGGTGTCGAGCAGTTCTGCCCAGGTGGTGGGAGGCGTGAGTCCGGCATCCGCAAAGATGTCTTCGTTGTACCAGAGCACGTTGGTGACATCGGCGGAGTGAGGCACCATCACGACGGCGCCATCGACGGTGAGCGAGGTGAAGACTTCGTCGTCGAAGAGACCAGCGATGGGACCGGATGTCACGGCTTCCGTGAGATCGGCAGCGAATCCGTCAGCGGCACGCTGTTCGAGTCGCGCTCCCGCCCATTCAAAGTAGATGTCTGGAGCGTTGCGGCCGTTGAGCAGGTTGGGAAGACCGATGGTTTGGTACAGATCGTCGTCTTGGTAGTTCATTTCGACCGTGACGTCGGGGTTGGCGGCTTCGTACTGTGCCGCTACGTCGTCCCAGACGCGGATCTGAGCTTCGCCAGGGGAACCCATGGCGATGCGGAGCACGTTGTCGTCGGAGCTTCCGCCGTCGGCTGAACAACCGGTAAGGATCAGTGCTGTGGCGCTGAGGGCAGCGACAGCAGCGAGAGTCTTCTTTCGCGTGACGGGCATGATCATTCCTTTGCTGTAGGTGATGCAGTGCGGGGTGATGCAGTGCGGGGTGATGCAGGTGTTGCGGGTGGTGAGCCCCCGGCAGAAACGAGCTCTGCCAAAGTCATATCGAGCAGGTCGCCGAAGACGCGACGGTGGGCTGCGCGAAGGGTGTCGAGATAGGGGAGAAGCCGGCTGGGGCCAGCGGTGGCGAGGCGACCGGCGGCGGCGAGCTCTGCGACCTCCACGAGTGCGCGCGCGCCCACGCGGAACGATTCAAGCCACGGCCGCACTTCGGTAATGAGTTGCGGGTTTGCCACGGGGCCGTCGAGCAACCGGTCTGCGGCACCGAGCATGGTGTGGGCAACCGCGAGCAGGTCGGCAGCCGCGGTGGCGGCATCACCGTATTCCGACTCAAAAGTGAAGCGCTCGAGGGCCTCGCCCAGTACCGGCGCATCGTCAGCAGAGAGGCACGAGGACCGAACCGTGTCAGCAAACAGACTGAAGTCGTCGACGTTGTCTTGGCCGACGACATCCAGTAGCGCTTGCTTCCAGCTGGCCTCTGGGTCGTAGTTCTCGGGGTCGTGCAGATAGTCGGCGATCGTGGCGAAGGGAATCTTGGATGACTCAAAGAGCTCCATGCCATTAGCGATGATGCCCGTCGAAAAGCGGTGCAATTGCGGATCGCGACCTTGGTAGGGGCCGATGTGGAGCTCGTGGCCCATCGCGACATCATTCACCGGATAGTTATCCCAGTAGGTCGCGGGGCGGCCGGTTGCGCGGGCGAAGACGGCAGCGTCAGCGAGGTCGAGGGTGGCGGAGCAAATGACGCGGCCAGTCCAGAAGAGGTCGATGCGCGGATCAATGCCGCGCCCAAGGCGAGTGATGTAGTCCTCGTCGCCGTAGCCCCAATACTGCGTGGGACACACCGTGAGGTGGGTGTCGGCATCGAACTGCGAAAAGACATTCCCGATGAGCGATTGGTGGGCGGTCACGAGATCGGGGAATGCTGCCACGTCGGCCGGATGCTGCAGCCGGGCCGGGATGTCATCCAGAAGCAGTCCAAAGCTGGTGACGCCCAATTCGCGCACGGCGCTGAACTTAGCGAGCAGCATCTCGATGTCGTCGCTGCTCGAATACTTCATGGTGAGCCCGGGGGAGAGGCAGTACATAAAAGTCATGTCGTTGTCGTCACAGCGTGTGATGAGTTCGGCCATGCGGGCGAGCTCGGTGCCAGCGTAGGGGGTGCGCCATTCGTGACGAACGAGCGGGTCATCTTTGGGCGAGTACACAAAGGTGTTCATGCCACGGTTGCCGAGGAAGCTGATGAGGTCGAGGCGTTGTTCGTGGCTCCAGGGCGCGCCGTAGAACCCCTCGATGACGCCGCGAATGGCGAAAGCTGAGGAGTCGGAGATGGCTCGGGAGCGTGCAGTCATGGTGTGGTTATCGGGGTGGTGAATTTGAGGTTGCTGGCATCGCCGCTGGTGGTGTTGCTGCTCTCGTAAATGTCGGGAGTGACTCCGGCACTAACAGAGAGCTGGATAGCTTCAGCCATGACGGCATTGAGAATGGCCGCTCCCACCACAGTAGAGGTGGCGGACACCCGGCTGCTCAGCCCGGTGATGTCAACGGCCGCGTCGCCGACCGCGCCACCGTTATCGATCACAACGGTGGCGAGTTCGTGCAGTCGCGGCAGCGTTGTCGCTCGGGCTTCGGGGGAGGTGGCGTGCGTCAGGCTCGTGAGGGCAATGACGGGGGTGCCATTGGCCATCACTTGCTGCACGAGTTCAGACGTGACGGCGTTGCTGCCGGAGTTGGATGCCACGATCAGCACGTCATTCGCGGCGATCGGGTGGTCGCGCAGCAGCGCCGCGGCCAGACCGGGCAGTCGTTCGAGGGAGGTGCTGAGCGGGGCACTCGTGTGCAACATGAGGCCCTCAAAGAGCAGCGGCTGAACGTTGACGAGGCCGCCGGCTCGGTAGTAGAGCTCTTCGGCGAGCATGTGGGAGTGGCCGGTGCCAAAAATGTGAACCGTGCGGCCATTGATGAGCACGTCAGCAACGAGGCGGGATGCCGCCACAATGTTTGGACCTTCATCGGTGGTCAGGCGCTCGATAAGCTGCGTCGCGCGCGCCAAGTAGCGCGCAGCGGGTGACTGCACATCGAGAATCGGGGGGCTCGTGAGTGTCATGCGGGTGTTCCTTTTTTCCACACGTGGATGAGATCGCGATAGAGATTGTCGGTGTCGCCAGCGCCGAGCAGGAGCGAACCTTCGAGAGCTGACGCATCCGCGGGGCGGAACGACATGCCTTCACTGGCGAGATGTTCAACGAGGCGGGCGAAGAGGAGAGTGTTCGGTCCCAGCAGTTTGCCGCCAAGAGCCAACGGGGCATCATCGCCCACCCACCGAACTCCGACACGAGCGGTGAGGAAGAGTTCGTAGGCCGCTTCGATCACGATGGCGTCGGCGGCGGCATCCCCCTCAGCGGCCGAAGCGAGCACGGCACGAGCGAACTGGGCAATGCGGTTGACCGGGCGGTGGGCACTATGGAGGCGTGCGGCAAGATTAGTGAGGCCATCGAAGTGTTCTGCCGCTCGCGCCGTCAGGGCGGTGCTTGGTCCGCGCCCGTCACGTTCTTTGAGCACAGCAGAGATGCCGCGACTGCCGATCCAAAACCCGCCGCCGGCATCCCCCAAGAGATAGCCATCGCCGTCGACCGCATGGGATTCTCCTGTGGGGCGCACAGCGAGACAGGCAACGCCGGTGCCGGTGATGAGCGAGACGCCGGATTCGATGGAGAGTGCTCCGGCGTGGGAGGTGACGGTGTCATCTGCGATCCAGACCTCGTTGGCCCCGGTCGTTGCCGCGACAAGTTCAGCGAGACGGGTGGAAGATGCAGCATCCGCGGGGGACGTAGTGAGACCCATCACGACACGATCAACGGGCTCGAATTTGCCGTGCGCCCAGGCGCTCGCGACTGCGGCCGCAACCGTGCGCATGGTGTCGCCTTCGAGGCGGCTCACCCCATCGACTTCAACAGTGCCAGGCTGTGCGCTGCTTTTGAGGCGAATTCCGGACTGTCCGCCATCGACAGCGAGAACCCGAAGCATTAGCTGTTCCGGGGTTGTTCGGCCGAGAAAGCACCACCCGAAACCTGAGCAGTGAGCTGGTACTTGTCGCCGCGGTAGAAACAATTGGCGATCATGATGATGTTTCCGCGCGCATCGGAATCCACCATCCGGATGCGGAGGCAGGCTTGGTTTTCGGAGATCGTGAGCAACTCGCGCACGCGCTCGTCGGGCAACACGGGCTCGATCGAGACATTGGCGGCGCCGGGGGAGATGCGGTAGCGGCTGCTGAGTAGTTCATAGAGGGAACCGCCGAGGTCACTGCCGTTGATTCCCGGCACGAGCGCCTGCGGAATCCAGACAGTTTCTACGGCCATCGCTTCACCGCTGCCTAAGCGCAGGCGGGTGAAGCTGACAACGGGGTCACCGGGGGAGATCTGGAGTTGGGTGGAGATAGCGGCGTCGGCAGGGGAGACCCGGTAGGCCAGAAGGCGAGCCCCTGGTTCTAAGCCGCGGTCGCGCATGTCTTGTGAGAACGAGGTGAGGCCGAGCAGGCGCACGAACGGCTGCGGGGTCACGTAGGTGCCTGAACCGTGGCGTCGTTCGACGAGGCCTTCGGCAACGAGCGCATCGACGGCACGTCGGATGGTCATGCGGGCAACGCCCCAGCGGGCGCTGAGATCGCGCTCGCTCGGCAGGCTCTTGCCCACCTCTGTCGACGCTACGAGTTCTCGCAAGCGTGCTCTCAGGGTGTGTCTGGTGGATTCCTCGACAACGGTCACACTCTCATTAGAGCCCATTTCTGCGCCCCTGGTAAAGAGTTGATTAGACCACTTCGGGGTACATTTGGGCGAAATATGCCCGAAACATACCCGTAAATCGGGGAATGAAGCGCATAACTTCTGGGCTCAGGGGGAGTGTCGTAGACCACTCCGTGGCCGACGCGAGACCTCCAAACTAGACCAGTTGACGTGGGGGATATGGTGAATCCATGAGTCATATTCGGCCTGCGGGCCTCTACGACCTCCCCGGAACCTATCGTGTCTGTCTCCAGACGGCGGATGCCGGGGGCGATGGGAGCGCTCTCTTCGCGAACCCCGATCTGCTCGGTCACATCTACGTCGGCCCGTACCTCGTCGGAGCCCCCGATTTCGCCTGGGTGATTGCGGATGAACTCGGAGTCGCCGGCTACGTGCTTGGCGCCGCAGACACTCGCCAGTTCGAAGCGTGGCAGGAGCGCGAATGGTGGCCCGTGTTGCGCTCCCAATACGCGCCGACGGCCGGGGCTTCTCTCGACGACGAACTCATCTCTCACCTGCACACCCCGGTTCTCGCCCCCGACTCGGTGGTCGCGAACTATCCGGCACACCTCCACATCGACCTCCTCCCGCGTGCGCAAGGGCGAGGTTTCGGGCGATCGATGCTGGAGACGCTCTTTGCGGCGCTGCGCGCTCGCGGTGTGACTGGCATCCACCTGGATGTGGGCGAAGACAACCACAATGCGATCGCCTTTTACCGCCACCTGGGTTTTGTGGAGCTGGCTCGAGGCGCTGACTCGATTTATCTGGGAATGGAACTGTCGTGATTCTGCCGGACTCAACTGCTACCCCGCTTCGAGGCGGACCGACGTTACGGTGGGGCGTCCTCGCGCCGGGTGGGATCGCCACGGATTGGGTCGCGGCGATGCACGCCAACACCGATCAACGCGTTGTTGCTGTTGCCTCGCGCTCCGCCGACCGTGCCGCAGAGTTTGCCCAGAAGCACGGCATCGAGCGCAGCTACGGCAGCTACGAGCAGTTGGTGGCCGACCCCGATGTCGACATCATTTATGTGGCCGCTCCGAATGTGTTCCACCGGCCGCTGGCGTTGCTGGCGATTTCGGCGGGCAAACACGTTCTCATTGAGAAGCCGCTCGGCGTTGACGCCGCTGACGCCCACGTGATTGTGGATGCGGCCCGTGCTGCCGGCGTCTTCGCCATGGAAGCGATGTGGACCCGCTTCTTGCCGCAGACGACGATCATCTCGCAGCTACTGGAGGCGGGCGAACTCGGTGACCTTAAAGTTGTCACCGCCGACTTCGGCGCCAACTTCGGAACCCCCGCCGGGCAACCAGTGTTCGATCCGACCATGGGCGGCGGTTCGCTGCGCGACATCGGCATCTATGCTGTCTGGTTTTCCCGGTTCGCGCTCGGCGCTCCCACTGCAGCGTTCGCTCGGGGGCGGATGCTCGACACCGGCGTCGACGCGCAGGCGGCGATGATTCTCGACCACGCCACCGGTGCCCAAGCCGTGTTGCACACGACGATGGAGGCCGACACTCCCACGGAGGCCCGCATCAACGGCTCCCGTGCTCGTGTTGAAGTGCTCACCCCGTTTTACGCGCCGCACGGTTTTGCCGTCGTGCGCGACGACGAGCGCACCGAGTTCACGGATGGCACGGGACTCCGTGGCCGCGAGGGGCTGTCGTTTCAGACCACGGCGATTGCTCAGCACATTGCGGAGGGGCGCACGGAAGCGCCCGAGCATCCGCTGGATGTCTCCGTTGCAATTCTGGAGACGCTCGACACGATGCGGGCCCAGATTGAGGCCGGTTAGTGGCTTAGCGGGGCTATGGGGCTAGCGGGCTCAGTAGGGCTAGCAGGTTCAGCGAAAACTGGCGGGGCCAAGCGAATCCCCAAGCGGGCCATGCCGGTTCGGCGACACGGCCCGCGCGGCGGGGCTAGGCGGCCGCTTTGGCGCGCGACAGGTCGACGAACAGGTCCGTGTTGAACTTGTAGGCGGCGAGTACTTCGTCGATGACGCGGTCACGCTCGGCGTCATCCCACTCGACAGCATCGAGCTGGTCGCGGTACGTGATTTTGAACTCTTTAGGCTTGGCGATCTGGTCGAAGAGGTAGAAGCCGACACCGTTGGTGTCGAATCCGAACTGGCGCTGCATGAGGGTGCGGATAACCTGGCCGCCCGAAAGGTCGCCGAGGTAACGGGTGTAGTGGTGCGCGATAAAGCCGCCAGCCCAGTCTTCGGCGGCAACCTCGCGCACGCGGGCGGCGTAGGCGGCAGCCGTGGGAAGAGGGGCGATCTGGTCGCGCCAGTCGGCACCGATCAGAAATTCGAGATCCGCTTCGATCGCGGGCAAGCGGGTGAGCTGCGAGGTGATGAACGGGGCAGCAACCGGGTTGCTGGCGAAGTGATCGGCGGCGGCTTCGATCGCTTCATAGATGAAGTAGTGCTGAGCGACTAGCGCGATGTAATCCTCGCGGGTTCCCTTGCCCGTCATGAGATCTTTCATGAAGTCGGCACCTTCGCTGTCGCCGTGGCTTGACCAGGTGCGCTCACGGAGTGCTTGCGAGAAAGGAATTACAGCCACGGAGTCTCCTAGAAGGGGGTTAGGTGACCCTCACTCTAGTGCGGCGGTTTATTGCCCGGCATCATCCAAAAGTTGGTTAATCGCTCCGGAAAGCAGAATGCACCGGGGGAGAATCCACAGCGGAAGAGTGCACCGCGGAGTGGCTAGTGGCCGACGTGGCTGGGGATGTCGAACAGGTCATCCACGTCATTGCCCTCCGTCGCCGGCCCATTGATGGTGGCGAGGGCAGTGAGGGTGAGAACGAAAACCACGAGTGCGCCCACCACGAGGGCGGTGATGTACCGCGCAACGCTCGGGGCGGAGGCAGTGGCGTCGGTGCCGTCACTGACGCGACGGAAGTGCCGCGCAAGCGACCCCGCTACGAACAGCTGGAGCACTGCGGCGATGCCCCAGGGGGCGACATCCAACACCGATCCGAGCGCACCGATGTGAAAAGTGGATGCTGCTGCCACCAGTGCTCCCCACGCGACGAGCGGTGCCAGCGCAACGACGATCGCGGCGCGAGGTGCCGGCAACTGGTCACGAGTGAAGGCGAGCAAGCCCCATCCGAGTTCGAGAATGCCCAGGATGCCGAGGGGAAGCGCAAGCCCGACGGGCGCGCCAATGATGAGCGCACAGTGAATAATGCCGACGCCCGCCGCGGCGAAGGCGAGCCAACTGCGACTGATGGCGGACACTCGATACCTCTCTGGCGCTCGAGCTTCACCCGATCACGCTGTCGCCAGCAGTTTAAGCGCTGACGCCGGTGGCGCGCTTGTCGGCGCCGATGCCGACGAGGAGCAGAATGACGGCCGCACCAAAGTGCAGGGCATTGTCTGCTGCGTTGAGCGCGAGCACGTTGTAGGCGGAACCGACGAGCATCAGGCCCGCAAACCCGAGAACAAGAAGGGCGAAGCCGAGGGCCGAGTTGAGGGCGCGGGCGGCCGCACGGTTAGAAAGAGCCGCAAGAAGCAGGGCAGCACCAACAATGATGTGCACCACGTTGTGGAAACCGTTCACGCTGAAGACGTCGGCCAACAGCGCGCCTTCGGTTGCAAAGAACTCGACTCCGGTGGTGACCAAGAATCCGAGCAGGCCGAGGAGAACGAAGAACGCTCCGACGATAGCTCCGAAAATGCGGTTGGGTGATCGAGTCATGTGGTGCCCCCTTGTGCGCACACTAGGTGAGTGCGCATCGTGTGCTCTCTATTCGTACTCGCACTAGAGGGGGTTTGGCTAGGGCAGGCGTAGGTGAATTTTCCCCATGAGCCGCAGTGCTGCAGAGCCGTAGCACGATTGCCGGATGCCGCAGCAACGCTAGCTGTGAGGTCGAGCCTCAACACCCAACTTTTCACACGCAGCGTCGTACAGTTTCACGATCTCATGGCGGATCTCGGCGCGCTCGGTAATCTCCGTGCTCCACGGCACGGTTACGTGGTGTTCGATGCCGTCGACATCCGAATACTGCCACGTGCCCTCGGTGCCGTCGAGCGACACCATGGCCGCAGAAATGGCGGAGGATTCTGCGAAGGCACGCACAATGAGCAGATTGTCATCGTTGTGGTCGCTGTTCATATGGGCGAGTACTGCGGACACAATTTCTTCACTGAAAGTAGTCACGGCTCTACGGTAGCGGGGAGTCGTTGGGTTTGGGGTTGTTCCATACCCTAGAGGGGTATAGCGTGGCGCCCATGGATGGAATGACCGAGCACGACACGCAGACCTCCCACAAGCAGCACTCTGGCCATAGCGATCATGTCGCGCAGTTCCGCCGCCTGTTCTGGATCATGCTGGTCATGGCAATCCCAGTTGCCGGGTTCAGCATGATGTTCGCCCAGATTCTCGGCTACACGCTGCCCGAGAACATGGTCGTGCAGTGGATCTCCCCCGTGCTCGGCACCGTCATGTTCGTCTGGGGCGGCAAGCCATTCCTCACGGGCGGCTTCTCCGAGCTGAAAGCCCGCAAACCGGGAATGATGTTGCTGATCTCGATGGCGATCACGGTCGCCTTCGTCGCATCGTGGGCATCCACTCTCGGCCTCATTGCGAACGAGCTCGACTTTTGGTGGGAGCTCGCGCTGCTCATCGTCGTGATGTTGCTCGGCCACTGGGTCGAAATGCGGTCACTGGCTCAGACCTCCAGCGCGCTCGACTCTCTTGCCGCGTTGCTTCCGGATGAAGCGGAGAAAGTTGAGGGGGATGATTTCGTCACCGTGCCGCCGTCTGACCTCGTTGTGGGCGATGTCGTCATCGTGCGTCCCGGCGGACGAGTACCCGCCGACGGCGAAGTGATTGACGGTTCAGCCGAGGTTGATGAGTCGATGATCACGGGAGAGTCGCAGCCGGTTTCGCGCGGCGAGGGCGACCGCGTTGTGGCGGGAACCGTGGCCACCGATAACTCGATCCGAGTGAAGGTCACCGCGATTGGCGATGATACGGCGCTCGCGGGCATCACCAAGCTCGTCGAAACGGCGCAAAACTCCTCGTCGCCGGCCCAGCGCATTGCCGACACCGCCGCTGGCTGGTTGTTCTGGTTCGCGCTCGGTGCCGCAGCGATCACTGCCACCGTGTGGACCCTCGCGGGCAGCCCGGATGACGCGATCGTGCGCACCATCACGGTGCTCGTCATTGCGTGCCCGCACGCTCTTGGCCTTGCCATCCCGCTCGTTGTCTCGATCTCTACTGAGCGCGCGGCTCGCGCCGGGGTGCTCATCAAGGATCGTCTCGCTCTTGAAACCATGCGCAAGGTTGACACTGTGTTGTTCGACAAGACTGGCACCCTCACCAAGGGCGAGCCCGCTGTCACGCACGTGGTCGCTGTCGGGGAGTCGAGTGACGATGAGGTGATTCGGCTCGCTGCCGCCGCAGAGTTCGACAGCGAGCATCCGCTGGCCAAGGCCATTGTGACGGCAGCGAAAGATCGTGACCTCGACCGGGCGACAGCCTCACAATTCAGCTCGTCGAGCGGCGTAGGTGTCGAAGCCACCGTCGACGGAGCCACCATCAGCGTTGGTGGACCGAGCATGCTCCGCCAGCACGACCAAACCGCGGTCGAGGTGACCGCGACGTGGGCGGCTGAGGGCGCAATCATTCTGCACGTGCTCTCGGACGGGCACGTGATTGGTGCGATCGGTCTCGCGGATGAAGTGCGCGAAGACTCCCGCCAGGCTGTCGATGCACTCCACGATCGTGGCATCACCGTGGTCATGATCACGGGCGACGCGGATGCCGTTGCTCAGTCAGTAGCCGCCGAACTCGGCATCGACCGGGTGTTCTCGGGCGTGCATCCCGAAGACAAAGCAAGCAAAGTCGCCGAACTGCAGAAGGCAGGCGCCACTGTTGCCATGGTCGGTGACGGCGTGAACGATGCGCCGGCCCTTGCGCAGGCGGATGTCGGAATCGCGATCGGCGCCGGAACTGACGTAGCGATCGCTTCCGCCGGCGTCGTGCTCGCCAGTGACGACCCGCGCTCAGTGCTTGCCGTGATCGAACTCTCGCGCCGCAGCTACGGCAAGATGCGCCAAAACCTATGGTGGGCTGCCGGCTACAACCTCCTCGCAGTGCCCCTCGCTGCTGGCGTGCTTGCGCCTATCGGCTTCGTGCTGCCCATCTCGGTGGGCGCGCTACTCATGTCAGCCTCGACCGTTGTTGTCGCGGCGAACGCGCAGCTGCTGCGCCGCCTCGACCTGCGGCCCGAGGCGGTTATCGCCAAGGACTAACCAGCGGCCGAGCTCTCACCGTGTGCGCGCTTCGGCGTCGGTGGCGCTGTGATTTCGTCGTCAGCATAGTTTCAGGCTTGAGAGGGGCAGTCGGCGGAATCGAAGTCGTCGGGTTCGGCGCCGATGCTGTTCAGCGCCTTAGTGAGGACCGCGAGTTCGTTCGCGTCGAGACGGTCGAGCACGCGCCGACGGGCGCTGTCGCGGTGGCTGGGCCAGGCCTCTTTGAGGCGCTTTAAGCCAACTTCGGTGAGTACGACATCCGCGCCCCGACCGTCGCTAGCGGAGCGCTCGCGGGCGACAAGCTCGAGGGCTTCGAGGCGGTTCACGGTGCGAGTCGCACCGCTGATGGTCATCGATAGTCGGGTGGCGACTTCGTTGATGCGCAGGCGCTGGCCTTCTGCCTCAGAGAGGTAGGTGAGGGCGAAGTAGTCGGTGAGAGGCAACTGCTGGTCGCGCTGAAGGTCGGCATCGAGCACGCGCGGTACGACGCTAATCGCCCGCGAGAGTGCCTGCATCAGAGCCTTTTCGTCGCGCGTCATGCCGTTGTTGTGGTGAGCCATAACGCAATTGTACTTGATCAAGCAAGTAAGTGTTATAGTTGCCCAGTCAAGTAAATTCTCACCGAGCGACAGGCTCGAGATCGGTAAAGGCGAGACCATGAACGAACACGAAAGCTCGACCGCGGTAGTAACAGGCGCGGCGAGCGGGCTCGGCAAAGACATTGCCGAGGAGCTCGCAGCGAAGGGCTACACCGTGTACGGAACGACGCTGAGCAGTGAGCCGGCAAGCGGTAACCCGCGCATTGTTCTCTCCCGCGTTGACATCACGAACCCTGATGCCGTGCGTACCTGGGCCGAGAACGTCGCGGCCAAGTCCGGGGGAAAGGTCAACCTGCTTATCAACAACGCGGGCATCCTGACCCCAGGCCCGCTTGAGCTTGTGCCTCTTGACGCGATTCGCCAAGAATTCGAAGTCAACACCTTCGCGCCGCTCACCGTTGTCAACGCGTTCCTGCCGCAGCTGCGTGCAGCTCAGGGGCGAATCGTTCAGATCAGCACCATTTCGGCGGCGTTCCCGATGGCGTTCAACGCACCATCCGCTGCCTCCAAGATCGCCGTTGAAGCGCTGATGAAGGCGTACCGCACCGAACTTCACCGCTTCGGTGTTGAGGTAACGATCATCCAGCCCGGCAGCATGCTCACGGGAGGCCCCGCCAAGTCGGCCGCTCTCCTCGGCCAACTCACGAACACTCTCACCGATGACCAGCGCGAACTCTACGGCGAAGCTCTTGCCCGTTTTGCGGCTGGGTTCAACGACGGCCAAGCGAAGGGCCTCACTTCGGCGGCCGCGGCAGCCGAAGTCATTGACATCGCCGAACGCATCCCTGCCCCCAGCACCGCCACGATCGGTGACGACGCTGCGCAGCTCGTGCAGTTTCTTCGAACCTCTACGGCCGAAGAGCAAGACGCCCTGCGTCTCACTCTCGCCTAACCAACACCGCCTAACCCATCCCACCCCTAGAAAAGGAAACAGATCATGATTGAAGCAGTAGACCCCACCGACGAGCGTGCCGTTCGTAACAAGAACAACCTCATCGACTTCTATGAGCAAGCCATCAACCAGAAGAACTCGGTTGAAGCGGCAAACAAGCTCGTCGCCGACGAATACATTCAGCACAACCCGCTGCTGCCGGATGGCGCTGCCGGACTCGGTGCCACCTTCGCTGCTCTCACGGCTGAGCGCCAGAACGCGCGCGTCGTCATCCACCGCATCATCGCTTCTGGTGACTGGGTGTGGGCGCACGTCAACTTCCTCAACCTGTACAACGATGACGCTGACGACCTGGGCGTCGCCGGTGTCGACATTTGGAAGATGGACGCCGACGGCATTGCGCTCGAGCACTGGGACGTTCTCCAGCCCATCACCGACGCGGTCAGCCCCGTCAACGGTCACGGAATGTTCTAACCGAACCCTGTTGCGGCAGTGCGCCGCGGATGTTGGCCCCGGTCGAACACCCGGCGTACTGCCTCTCTGCCTAAAATCTTTACCTCAGAATTGGAGCCTCATGGACTACGGTCATCCGTTGAAATTCGGCGCATTTGTGACACCCGCGAATGCATCGCCGCAAGCACCCGTCGAATCGGCGCAGCTCGTGGAGTCTTTGGGCTTCGATCTCGTTACCTTTCAGGACCACCCTTACCAACCCTCGTTCCTCGACACCTGGACGTTGATCTCGTACGTTGCGGCGAGAACTGACCGCATTCACATCGCGCCGAACGTCATGAATGTTCCGTTGCGTAATCCCGCTGTTGCGGCCCGAGCGGCGAGCAGCCTCGACCTTCTGTCGGGCGGGCGCATCGACATGGCGTTGGGGGCGGGAGCGTTCTGGGATGCTGTGGTCGCCATGGGCGTTCCGCGGCTGACTCCCGGAGAATCGATCACCGCACTCGAAGAGGCGATCGACATCATGCGGGGAATCTGGGATGCCGGAAATCGGCAACTTTTGCGCTTGGATGGCACCGTGCACAGCGTTCGCGGTGCTCAACGCGGGCCGCTCGCAGCTCACGATATTCCGATTTGGATTGGCGCCCTTAAACCGCGCGGCCTGCGCCTGATCGGCCGTAAAGCCAATGGCTGGTTGCCGTCGCTGGGGTATCTCCAGCCCGGAGATTTCGCGCGTGGCAACGCCACCATCGACAAGGCAGCAGTGTCGGCCGGCCGCGATCCTCGCGAAATTCGCCGGCTCGCCAACATCACCGTTCCTCAGACTGGTCTGGATGGCTGGGCTGAGCAGCTTGCAACGCTGGCGTTAGAAGACGGTGCGAGTACGTTCATCCTGGCCAACGACAGCGCGATGGTCTTGCAGCTCTTCGCCGAAGAAGTGATGCCTGCGGTACGCGAATTGGTCGCGACGGAGCGAGCCCGCACGGGCCTTGAGCCGGCCGAAGTGAAGAGCACCGCAGCGGTCGCCGCGCGGCGAAGTGGGATTGACTATGACGCTGCGCCCGAGGGTGTGCGCGTTATCGAGCCCGGTGACTACAACTTTTCCAGTGTGAAATCTACCTACATGCGCGGCGGTTCACCGGGGCTGGTGTTGCAGCCCAGCACTGTGGAGGAGGTTGTCGAGAGCGTCGAGTTCGCTCGCACTCATCGCCATCTTGAGCTTGCTGTGCGCAGCGGAGGCCACGGTATCAGCGGCCGAAGCACCAACGATGGTGGCCTGGTCATCGATCTCAAAGAACTGAATTCGATCGAGATTCTCGACCGCGAAGCGAAGACCGTACGCATCGGGCCGGGTGCCCGGTGGTCTGACGTCGCGACCGTCTTGGGCGACGAAGGCTGGGCGTTGAGTTCCGGCGACTACGGCGGAGTAGGAGTGGGTGGGCTCGCGACGGCGGGCGGCGTCGGCTGGCTCGCACGTCAACAGGGGCTCACGATCGACCACCTCATCGCCGCCGACATCGTGTTGGCCGATGGCTCGCTCGTGCACACCAGTGCTGAAGAGAACCCGGATCTGTTCTGGGCCATCCGCGGTGCCGGCGCCAACATGGGAATCGTCGTCAGCTTCGACTTTGTGGTGGAAGAAGTCGCCGACATCGGATTCGCCCAGCTGGGTTTCGATCCCGGAAACATGCCGGAGCTGCTCGAGCGGTGGGGTGCTGCGATGGAAGAAGCTCCCCGCGACCTCACGACCGAACTCGCGATCGTTCGCCAAAACTCGGCGCCGTACGTTGGCGTCAACGTCTTGGGCGCTGTGGCGTCAGACGAACCGGACACCATCCTGAACCGCCTGCAGCCGCTCGCCGAAATTGCACCCCTCACCAGTCAATCCGTTCAACTGCTGCCGTACAGCGCGCTGATGGGCAATACCAGCCCGGCACCACATTCCGGGCGGGGCGAACCCGTTTCTGCATCCGGCCTGATCGAGCACCTCACTCCAGACGTTGCCGAGGCGTTGGCTCGCTTCGTCGAAAGCGGGGCCAGCACGTTCATTCAGATTCGCTGCGTCGGCGGTGCCGTCTCTGATGTTGCGGCGGATGCCACGGCCTACGCCCATCGGTCAGCAAACTTTGCGATCAGTGCGGGCAGCTCCAACGCCCAACGCCTCGCCAAAGAGTGGGCCAAGGTGAAGCCCTTCCTCAGCGGAACCTACCTGAGCTTCGAAACATCGCTCGACCCCGAGCGAATCCACGATGCCTTCCCGCCGCCGACACTCTCACGTCTTCGCGACATCAAGGCGCGCGTTGACCCGCAGGGGCTGTTCCGCGACAACTTCTCGGTGATTCCGGCGGCGGGCGCACCCGGCGAGTGGCGTAACTAGCCGAACGGGTCAACGCTCGGAACGTTCGCTCTCCCCATCGACCTCAACACACGCTCAACGGAACGTGCGTCACGGATTCTTTGGGAACATCTCCGTGAGCTCGTGAAGGTACTCGGGCACTGGTCCAATGAGCGAGGACGCTAAGAGCTGCCCTGTTTCGATGGACAACCCATCTGTGGTGGCGAACTGACGGGCCGCTGAAGGCGATGTCCACCACTCGATCACAACGAGTTGTGATGGCTGGCCGATCACGGGGTAAACGTTGAAAGAGATGCAACTTTCTTGGCCCCGAACGTTCGGTATCTGCCGTTCGTACGCAGCGATGACCGCGTCTCGCAGGCCCGGCTTGAAGTCGAACACCGCAATCGCCACGAGTTCGCCTGGTTCAGCGGAGCGAGAAACTTCATCGTCCTCACTGACAATCGCGTCCTCTAAAAGGAACGCGACCGGAGGTTCGACGAGACCCTTTTCGGCGACTTGCATCAGAGCGACCTCGTAGGACTGCGCGCGGTGGAACTCCACCGCGTCGGCGTCTACGAACCGCTCATCCCCGTAAAACAAGTCGGGATCGTGGCGATCCTCGTACAGGCGGACCCCAAGACACCCTTCTTCCTCAACAGAGCCGGTGCGGACCCCTAGCAGCGCGGCCTTCACCTCAGCGCGAAACTCAGGCTTAGCTCGGAAACAACCAAGAACGTGAACCATGATTCTCCTCTTTGGGTCCAGACAGCCCCCTGCTGGAGCAGTGGGGCCAGCGTATCAAGCACATCGAAAAACTGATGTGGGTTGGGTCGCGTCGCGACGCGACGTCAACACACTCAGTCTGCTGGGGGAGAACTAGCGACCGAGCCAGCCGCCATCCACGTTGAGGATGGCGCCCGAGACGTAGTCGGAGGAGCGCGAGGCGAGGAACACGGTGGCGCCCGCGAGGTCGCTACCGACGCCCCAACGGCCGGCGGGAATGCGGTCGAGGATCGCCTTTGAGCGGTCGGGGTCGTCTTGCAGCGCCTGGGTGTTGTCGGTCGCGATGTAGCCGGGGGCGATCGCGTTCACGGTGATGCCCTTGCCCGCCCACTCGTTCGAGAGCGCCTTGGTGAGGCCGGCGATGCCCGACTTTGCGGCCGTGTAGCCGGGCACGTTGATGCCGCCCTGGAAGCTAAGCAGCGATGCCGTGAAGATGATCTTGCCGCGGCCGCGCTCAATCATCGAGCGAGCGATGGCCTGCGTGAGGGTGAACTGGCTCGACAGATTCACCTGAATGACCCGATCCCACAGCTCGGTGGGGTGGTCAACGGCGGGGGCGCGCTCGATGGTTCCGGCATTGTTGACGAGGATGTCCATATTGCGGGTCGAGAGCGTCTCGCCCAGCGCCGCTACGGCATCCGGGTCGGCGAAGTCGCAGGCGATGCCCTCGAAAGTGCGGCCGTACGAGGTGACTGCCTTTTCGATGTCGCTACCCGAAGCTTCGATCGTGGCGCTGACGCCGATGATGTTCGCGCCGGCGGCGGCGAGTGCCTCGGCCATGGCGAAGCCGATTCCGCGACGGGCGCCGGTGACGACCGCGGTGGTTCCGGTGAGGTCAAACATGCCGTTCAAGGGGTTACCTTTCTCTGTCGTGCTCACTTTTGGCCCGCGACATCCACGAGAATCTTCATCGCTTTGCCGGCGGCAAGGTCAGCGAAAGCTTCGCTCGTCTGCGACAGCGGCACAATGCGCGTGATCAACAGATCGGCCGGGATGACGCCGCCATCAAGCAGCTCGATGGCCTTTTCGAAGTCGGTGCGCTGGTAGACGCGCGCTCCCATAATCGTGAGTTCGCGCCAGAAGACGCGCTGCAGGTTGATCTCGCGGGGCGTGGGGTGGATGGCGACAACCACGAGAGTTCCGCGCACTTTCGCGAGGTCGGTGGCGCCGAGCACGGCTGCCGCAGCACCCGAAACTTCGAAGACCACGTCGGCACCGGCATCCCCGGTCCACTCGTTGACCCAGGCGACCTGATCAACTTCGAGGGGGCTGAGGGTTGTGAAGCCGAGGGCGTCGATCTGAGCACGGCGGGCAGCATCGATTTCGATGACGGCAACCTCAGCGCCAAACTCGCGCGCGACCGAAGCGATGAGAACACCGATGGGGCCGCCGCCGATAATCACGGCCTTGTCGCCGGGCTTGAGGCCCGAACGGCGAACATCGTGCACGGCAACAGCGGTGGGTTCGACGAGTGCGGCGTGATCGAGGCGCAGCTCGGGCGGCAACGCAACCAGCGTTTCGGCGGGAACGTTCCACTTGCCCTGCAGGGCGCCGGGGGAGTCGATGCCGATGAAGTCGAGGTTCTGGCAGATGTGCTGGTTGCCGGCGAGGCAGGCGGGGCAGGTGTTGTCCCACCAGAGCGGCATGACCGTGACGTGGTCGCCGACGTTCCAGCCGTCAACGCCGTTACCGAGAGCGGAAATGGTGCCGCTCATCTCGTGACCAAAGGTCAAGGGCAACTGCACGCGGGCATCCATATTGCCGTGCAGGATGTGCATATCGGTGCCGCACAGCCCGTTGTAGGCGACCGCAATTTGAACTTCGCCGGCGGCCGGAGGCTTCGGTTCGTACTCTTTGACCTCAAGGCGTTGCTCGCCTACATAACTCACGCTCAGCACTGGTGCGCTCCTTTGCGATTAGTGGTGCGCGCGGGTCGAGTGGAAGCCGGATGCCGGAATGCGGCCCGTCTGAAGCACTGTTTCCCTTGCGCCTATTTCTGCGTCATACTAGCATGATCAAACGATTGTTCACGAGTATCTACAGAAGGCTGAACAGCAATGACTGACCACCACGGCGCACCAACGGAGTCTGCGCCACTGGACCGCCCCCTCGAGGGAATCCTTGTTCTGGACTTCAGCCAATTCTTGGCCGGACCAGTCGCAGCGATGCGTCTCGCCGACCTCGGTGCCCGCGTCATCAAGATCGAACGCCCCGGCACGGGAGACATCGGTCGCACCCTCGCTTTCGCCGGTCGCGAGTTCGACGGCGACACTGTTTCGTTCCACGCGATGAACCGCAACAAGGAGTCGATCACCGCTGACCTCAAGGTCGCCGACGACCTCGCCTACGTGAAAGAGCTCGTCGAACGTGCCGACGTGATCATCCAGAATTTCCGCCCCGGCGTAATGGAGCGCATCGGGCTCGACTTTGAATCCGTGCGCGCCATCAACCCCGGTATCGTCTACGCCAGCGCGACCGGCTACGGTGAAGAGGGCCCGTGGAAGGATCGCCCGGGGCAAGACCTGCTCGCTCAGTCGATGTCGGGCATCCCGTGGCTCAACGGCTCGAAGACCGACGGCCCCGTGCCGGTCGGGCTCTCGATCGCCGACCACCTGATGAGCTGCCACATCGCCCAGGGAGTCACCGCGCTTCTCGTGCGCAAGTTCCGCACCGGCAAGGGCGGCCTCGTGCAGACGAGTCTGCTCGAAGCGATGCTCGACCTGCAGTTCGAACTGCTCAGCACCAAGCTCAACGACGACAGCATCACGGTGCAGCGCCACGGCGAACACTCGGCCCATGCTTTCTTGGCAGCGCCGTACGGCACCTATCCCACCACTGACGGTTACATCGCGATGGCCATGAATCCGCTGCCGAAACTGGGCGACCTGCTCGGCATTGCAGAACTCAGCGCGATGCTCGACCCGCAGCTCGCCTGGGATCGCCAAGAGTATGTCGAAGAGGTTCTCGCCGCGCACTTCGCGACCGGCACCACCCAGCAGTGGCTCGACATTCTCGATGCCGGCGACGTGTGGTGCGCTCCCGTGCTCACGCTCGACGAACTGCTGGCCTCGGGTGGGTTCGAAGCGATTCGGATGACGCAGCCCGTCAGCCGTGGAGGCAACGACCTGCTGACGACCCGCAGCCCCATCCGCGTTGACGGCCAGATTCTCACGAGCACTAAAGCGGCCCCGACTCTCGGAGAAGACAACGACAGCGTGCGGGCCGAGTTCCCGTCGCGCGCTGCTGCCGCCGGTGCCGGTGCCGCTCCCGCCGCAACCGCAACCCAGGAGGCCTCAGCATGAGCCCGACCATCGTTCGCGGAATGACGTGGGAACACGAGCGCGGCTACGGCAGCGTCGTGAAGGCGGCCGAAGCGTATCGCTCGGTTGCTCCCGATGTTGAGGTGCAGTGGGAGTACCGCTCACTGCAGGCTTTTGCCGACCAAGATCTGGAGAGTCTGGTTGAGCAGTACGACCTGCTCGTGATCGATCATCCACACATTCCGGTCGCGGCAGAAGACAAGCTCTTCACGCCGCTGAACGGGCGCGGCTTTGACACCGAGTTGGCCACGCTAGCAACGCAGTCGGTCGGCCGTTCGCACGAGTCGTACCAACACCTCGGCCAGCAGTGGGGCCTCGCGCTCGATGCTGCCGCGCAGGTTGCTGCGTACCGCCCCGATCTTCTCGAGGCACCGCCCCGCACCTGGCCCGAGGTGATCGCGCTCGCCGAAGAAGGCCGGGTGCTGTGGCCGTTCAAGCCGGTCGACTCCTACTCGAGCCTCATCACGATCGCCGCGGGGCTCGGCGAAGACCCGATGGCGACGCCCGGCGTCTTCCTCTCTGAAGACGGGCTGACCCGCTCGATGGAACTGCTCACCCGCCTGGCCCGTTTGGTGCCCGCCGACAACGCCGGCTTCAACCCGATTCAGGTCGCGGATGTGCTCGCCGAGAGCGACACCTTCGCGTACTCTCCATTGCTCTTTGGCTACACAAACTATTCGCGTGCCGGCTACCGGTCGAATCGCGTTCAGTACATCGACATCCCGAGCTCGACGCGCGGCCTTGCCGGTTCGCTGCTCGGTGGGGCCGGAATCGCGGTCTCTTCACGAAGCAAGGTCATGGATGCCGCGATCGCGCACGCCTTCTGGCTCGCCTCGGGCGACGTGCAAGAGAGCTCGTACTACGACGGTGGCGGCCAGCCCGGCAATGCGGTCGCGTGGGAAAGCGCGCGCACCAACGCCGACAGCCTCGACTTCTTCACCGGCACGCGCGCAACGCTCGAAGGCGCCTACATGCGCCCCCGCTTCGCGACCTACATCGAACTGCAGAATGCGGTCTCCCCGCTCGTGACCTCAGCCCTTCTGGGCGAAATCACAATCGCTGAACTACGCGAACGCCTCGACGCGGGCGTCGCAGAATGGCTGGTGCGCTGATGCTCACGAAAGACCGCTGGTATGACGACCACGAGGTAGGCGAGCGTCGCGAGACCGTCGGCCGCACCATCACCGAAGCCGACATCGTGCTGCACGCTGGCCAGACCGGCGACTTCTTTCCGCACCACATGGATGCCGAATGGATGGCGACCCAGCCCGCCGGTCAGCGCATCGCCCACGGCACCCTCATCCTCTCCGTCGCGGTGGGAATGACGGCCGGCGACATCAACCCGCAGGCGATGAGTTATGGCTACGACCGCATCCGCTTCATCCGCCCCGTCTTCATCGGCGACACCATTCGAGTGACGGCGGAGATCAACGAGATGTCGTTGCACGCGAAGCGACCGGAGCAGGCGGGCTACCTGCACGAACTGGTGACGGTAACCAACCAACATGGTGACACCGTGATGGTGCTGACTCATCTTTATCTGGTCAATCGAGGTACCAGCGAGTAGTTGCCCGAATACACTGGCAACCATGGCTACCTTGAGTGATGTTGCAACCCGCGCCGGAGTTTCGGTGTCGGCGGTCTCGCGAGTGCTGAGCGAAAAGCCGGGCGTGCGGGTGAGCGTGGCAACCCGGCAGCGCATTCACGACGCCGCGAAAGAGCTCAACTACCGGCCCAACTTCACGGCGCGGGCGCTCAAGTCATCGCGCACTCATGCCGTTGGCCTTGTCGTGCCCGGCGTCACGAACGCCATCTTCGCCGAGCTCATGCGCGGCGTCGAAGAAGAGGCGAAGTCCAAGGATTACATGGTGCTGATCGCGAGCACCGAACGGTTGCCCGAGGGCGAAGAGTCCATCCCGCGCCTCATGGGCGAGGGCCGAGTCGATGGTGTTCTCGTGCAGTTCGGCGACCACTTGAGTGGTGACGATCTGCGCACCGTGACCGACAGTGGCTTGCCCGTGATCTCCATCAACACGATCAACCCCGGCAAGGGTGGTTCCGTTCGCGTTGAAGATGAGGCCGGGATGCGCCTGGCGACCGAGCACCTCATTGAACTCGGTCACACCCGCATCGGGTACGCCGGCGGTGTGCCGACATCAGAGTCGGGCCAGCGTCGTCTCGCCGGGTTCATGGAAGCGATGGCGACCGCCAATCTCACCGTGGAGCCCGAGCTCGTCACCGACTTTGGCTACTACCCCAAGCAGGGCGCTCAAGCTCTGGATGCCATGGCCGAGCTCTCGACGCCTCCCACCGCGGTGGTGGTGGCGAACATCAACGCCGCGCACGGTGTGCTTTCCGAGGCACGACGGTTGGGCATCCGCGTTCCTGAAGACATGTCGATCGTCGCGATGCACGACACCTGGACGGCCGAAATTGCGTGGCCGCCCCTCACCTGCGTTCGATTGCCGCTCTATGAACTGGGCCGCGCCGCGATGGCGAGCCTGTGGGACAACATCAACTCCGGCACCGCCGAAGACCGCGTTATCGCCGATCCAGCACCGGAGCTGATCGTGCGCGAATCGACTGCGCCTCCCGCGCGCTAACACTCCCTGGAGAAACCAACTGTGAAGACCAGATCAACTCAGCGTGGACTTGAACTGACCGAGATCGGCCTCGGTGCCGCCCAACTCGGCAACCTCTATCGCGAAACCACCGACGCCGAAGTCGAAGAGGGCGTGGCGGCGGCCTGGGATGCTGGCGTTCGCTACTTTGACACCGCTCCGCACTATGGGCTGGGACTTTCCGAGCGTCGTCTGGGCGAACAACTGCGCACTCATCCGCGCGACGAATACGTCATCTCCAGCAAGGTCGGCAAGCTTCTCGTGCCCAACCCCGGTGGGGGAGACCGGATGGATGACCAGGGCTTCGCCGTGCCCGCCGTCACCAAACGACAGTGGGATTTCAGTCGCGACGGCATCCTCCGCTCAGTCGAAGAATCTCTCGCCCGCACCGGACTCGACCACTTCGATGTGCTCTACATGCACGACCCCGACGACCACTTTGAGCAGGCCTCCACCGAGGGCATCGCCGCGCTCATTGAGCTTCGCGAACAGGGCGTGGTGAAAGCCGTCGGTGCGGGCATGAACGCGGCGGCGCCGTTAGCTGAGCTAATTCGCCGTGCGGACGTCGACCTCGTGATGTGCGCTGGCCGCTTCACTCTCATCGACGACGACGCACTTGCCGACCTGATGCCGCTCGCTCTCGAACGCAACGTCGGCATCGTGGTTGCCGGCGTCTACAACTCCGGATTGCTCGGTCGCAATCGTCCAAGCCCCGACGCGACTTTCGACTACGGGCCTGTTCCGCCCGCCATTCTTGAGCGGGCCAACCGTGTAGCTGACGCGTGTGAAGCCCACGGCGTTACGCTGCCGGAAGCGGCCATCGCTTACGTGCTGCGGCATCCGGCGGTCGTCTCGGTGGTGGTCGGCGCTCGCGGTGGCGACCAGGTGCGTTCAAACATCGAGCGTTACGAAACGGCGATGCCTGAGGGACTCTGGGCTGACCTCGAAGCTGCCGGGTTGGTCGCAGCGCTCTAACTTCGCGTGACGACCGCTCCTTCGCGGATGCGGTCTCACGTGCTTGTGATCAAACGATTGATCAGATACCGTAACCACTATCGCTCGCTATTAGAAATGAGGAGCCCTTTCCATGGGACTCACTGACACAGCCCTAACCATTACCGCCGTGCGCGCAGTGTTGCTTTCGCACCGGTACCAGCCCGGAGAAGAACTGACGTGGGTCGGAGGAACCATTTGGTCGTGGGATGCCGCCCTCGTCGAAGTAACCCTCTCTGATGGAACCACCGGAATCGGGGAAGCGGGAGCGGGCATCATGGCCGCCGCCGCCGTGCCTGGAATCGTGGATGCGTTCCGCCCCTACGTTCTCGACCACGAGTTCGCTCACCCCCTCGACGTCGCTGACCACCTCCGCGCATACACCGCCTTCTGGGCGCGCGGCGGAATGCTCAACGGTGTTGCTGGAGCAATCGAAACCGCGGCCGTGGATGCCGTCGGCAAGCGCCTCGGCGTTCCCGCCTATGAGGTGCTCGGTGGCCTCAAGCGCGACTGGATCGAGTCGTACGCCAGTGGCGGCCTCGGCACCACGTTTGGCGAGGTTTCTGACTGGGCCGCGGCTCAGATCGAAGCCGGCTTTGGCACCGTGAAGTTCCGCGCCATGACCGATCCAGACACCACCATCAAGCTGCTCGACCACGTGACCGCGCTGCTGCCCGAGGGCGTGCAGTTCGTCATCGACGCCGTGCAGGCCTGCGCCTCTGACCCGTGGCCCGTCGACGAAGCGATTCGCGTCGGCAAGAAGGCTGCCGAACTCGGAGCCCGCTGGTACGAAGAGCCCTGCCAGGCGGATGACGTGGCTGGCTACGCCGCCGTGCGTGCCGCCGTGGACGTGCCGATCTCCGGTGTCGAATCCAACGGAACCGTGCGGGACTTCGCGCAACTGCTCGACGCTAACGCGCTCGATGTTGCTCAGCCCGACGTCACTTTCGTGGGTGGGCCCAAGGCCTTCGCGCAGGTTGCCGAGCTCGCTCACGCCACCGGCGTGAAGACCGTGCCTCACGTGTGGGGCAGCGGCGTTACGTTCGCCGCCAACCTGCACACCGTGCTTGCGAACCCCTACGTGGAGCTCTTCGAGTACTGCACCCTGCCCAACCCGTTGCGCGAAGCAATGCGGGTGGAGGAGGTCGACTTCAAGGATGGCGGAATTGTGGCTCCGAAGGCTCCCGGCCTCGGCATCCAGCTGACTCCCGAAATCGAAGCGCAGTTCCCCTTCAGCCCCGGAGGTGGACATGTCATCCGCTAACGCCGCCGCCGCTGCCAACGATTCAGGCTTCACGCCGCTGCCCGGTGACGAACGCCTGACGACCGCGATTCTCAGTGACTCGTGTGATGAATCCGGGCTGCGCAACCAGGTTCTCAACCAGCGTTTCGCTCCGATCACGCCCGGTTCGCGTGCCTTCGGGCGTGCCCGCACCGTGCGGTTCGCTCCGGCACTTGAGTCAGATCTCGACGATCCGTACAAGGAATCGATCGACTTCATCGACGGCATCGGTGCTGGTCAGATGATCGTGATCGCCACCGACAACAGCAACGACTCGGGCTTCTGGGGCGAACTGTTTAGCGCGGCGGCCCTGGGTGCGAAAGCCTCCGGAGTCATCACCGACGGCAACCTGCGCGACACCGACAAGATTGCCGAACTCGGCTTTCCGTCGTTCTCGCGCTCGCGTCGCCCGATCGACTTCCGCGCTCGCATGCGCGTGATCGCCTCGGATGTTGTTGTCGAGTTGGCGGGGGTACTCATTGCTCCCGGCGACCTCGTGATGGCGGATGACGACGGTGCTGTGGTGATTCCGCGGGCGCACGAAGAGGAAGTTCTCACCCGCGCTCGTACGCGGGCGGCCAACGAATCGACGGTTCTGGCTGAACTGCTCGCCGGAGATTCGTTGCGCACCGTATGGGAACGGCACGGGATTCTCTAAACTAGCCACGAGTGAGAGGTAGTTATCGTGACTTTTCCAGTAATCGACGCCCATCAGCACATTTGGAACCCCCATCGGGCTCACTATGACTGGCTCGATGAATCCCTCGCCCCCATCAATCAGGTGATGACGCTCGATCAGCTCCTGCCCGAGTTGCGGGCTGCCGGCGTCGATTACACCGTTCAGGTGCAATCGGCCGACAACTTCGATGACACGCGCTTGATGACGGAGTGCGCGGCCGCCAACCATGAAGTCGCGGCGATCGTGGGCTACGCGCCCATCGATCGGCCCGAGCAGGCGGCCCGCACGGTGGAGTCGTGGGAGGGCGACACCCGCATGGTCGGGGTGCGCACTCTCATCCACAATCAGGAAGATCCGGAGTGGCTGCTGCGACCCAACGTCGAAGAGGGGCTCACGGTGCTGGAACGCGCCGGGCTCACCTTCGACGTGGTCGCGGTGCTCCCCGAGCACTTGGCGATCATCCCGGAGCTGTCGCGGCGGCATCCGGAACTGCGTATGGTCATTGACCATTTGGCCAAGCCGCCGATCGGGCTTGCCGATCGTGAGCCCTGGTGGTCAGCAATTGCTGAGGCCGCCCAGAACCCGAATGTGTACGCGAAGGTCAGCGGCCTCTATTCGGCAGCGGGAGATCCGCAGCAGTGGACGACCGAATATGTGCGGCCGTTCTTCGATCGCGCTCTCGAAGTATTTGGCCCAGCGCGGCTCATGTATGGCGGAGACTGGCCTATTTCGGTGCTCGCCGGCGGCTATACCCGCGTCTGGCAGGGGCTCCAGCCCCTCTTTGGCAGCGTGGATGCCGCTGACCGCGAGCAGTTGCTTGGCCGTACCGCTGCGGAGTTCTATCGCATCGATCCCGCTCGTCTCGGCCGCTAGCGCGTCGAAGCGGGCAGCAACAGATAACAGTTGAAAAACCTTTGATCAAACGTTTGCACAACTTCCAAGGTTGGTATAACGTTTGAGCACCGGAGAAACTGAGCCGTTCCAGCGGCCCGCAGCTCTCCACTACGAAGCAGTAGTAACCCTCACCAAGGAGTGTCAATGAAGACGAAGAGGTTCCTTTCCGCCAGTGCAGGAGTGGCCATTATTTCCGCCGCTGCACTCGTTCTATCCGGCTGTTCAGCTGATGGAGGCGCCACCGCCCCCGAGCAGACTGACTCGGGTGGAAAAATCACGGTATGGGTTGACCCGCCCCGTGTTCCCGCCGCAGAAGCTTTCCAGGAAGCTCACCCGGAGATCGAAATCGACGTTGTTCAGATTGACGGAACCGTCGGTGGACAGACGGTGAAGCAGGCTTTCGCCAACTTCGACTCCGCTGGCTCAGGATGGCCTGACGCCATCTTCTTCCCCTCCAACGACGACATCGCGTGGGCAACTGGTGCAGCCAGCAACTACGCAGCCGACCTCACCGATCTGCTTCCCGATGTCATCGATGGTTACGACCCCGCAGTGCTCTCGTTCTGCGACATCGATGGTCAGATCCGTTGCTTGCGTAACGACGCTGCCCCCGACGTGTTCTGGTACAACAAGGCCTTCTTCGACGAGAACGGCTACACGCTGCCCACCACGTGGGAAGGCTACGGCGACCTCGCAGTACAGATCGCTGCAGAGCACCCTGACAAGATCAGCGGATTCCTCGGCGACGCCTACGCTGTGAACCGCTACCTGCAGGCTGCAGATTGCCCCACGAACGACCGCCTCTCTGAGTCGGAAGTTCACATCAACCTCGATGACCCGAACTGTGTTCGTGCTAACGAACTGCTCACGCAGATGTACGACGGTGGCGCACTCACCACTCAGGGAATCTTCGATGGTGACGCCGCAGCAGCTGGTGTCAACATGGTTATGAGCCCTGGTGCTGTCTGGTGGGGTAACTACCTCTTCCGCGACACGTGGAAGATTCCTGCCGGCGAGATGAGTGCAAGCGCACCGTTGACCTGGGAAGGCGAATCAAGCCCGACCGCCGGTAACGAAGGTGGCGGCCTCTGGGGCGTCTCCTCGCACATCACCGGAAAGCAGCTTGAAAACACGCTGACCTTCGCGACGTTCGTTGCGACTGACCCGGCTTGGCAGGTTGAGCTTTCGACCGGTCTTCCCGGTTATGGCCCGATCCAGGATGCCTGGCTCGAGAAGCTCGAAGCTGACGGCTACTTCGCCGATGTCGCCTCTGTTCAGCAGGCGTTCAAGGATGCCGCTGGCGCCGTAGCACCGTACTCGTACATGCTCTACGACACCGGTGCAGCCTGGACCGAGACGGTCAGCCCCACGCTGATTGCTGACGGATCCATCAGCGACGCACTCAGCACCTTCGGTACAGAACTCGTGAACCGCGCTGACTCGGTCGGCTACACGGTCACAGCCGAATAGAAGTACCCAGCTAGGCACAGCAGGTGTGGGGGTTTCAGATCCTTGAAGCCCCCACACTCTGTTCCCACTCACAACTCATAGGCGAGGACTACATGAGCAGCTCAACGCTAACCACGAAAGGCACGGAGCCACCGGCTACCGGGCCCCGTGTATCGACCACACCCCGGCATCACCGCACCCGTCATGCAGAGTCACGCGGCGCGTGGATCTTGCTCGCTCCGTACCTTGCACTGTTCCTCGTTGCTGCTGCAATCCCCATCGGCTACGCCTTCTGGATTGCCCTGCAAAAAGCACCAACTCTCGTCAACCCGGCCAGCGGGTTCGGCGGTATTGACTCGTTCATTACGGTAATCACCGACTATCGGTTCTCCGGAACGTTCATCAACATCTTCTCCGTCATGATCGTGTGGTTGCCGCTCATGATGATCGGCATCGTCGGTTTGGCCCTGCTGGTTCACGCCAGCCCCGGTCGCTTCGGCTCCACGATGCGTTTCTTCTACTTCATCCCTGGTGCGTTGAGCGGAATCGCCAACTTCGTTCTCTGGGTTTACCTGCTCCACCCCACGCAGTCGCCCCTCGCCCCACTGTGGCAAGAGGTCGGATTCGGCTCGCTCAAGGAGATCGTCACCGATAGCAATATGCCGATGATCCTCACCGGCATGCTCTTCTTCCAGGGCGTCGGAACGTGGATCATCGTCGTCAACGGTGGCCTCAACGGCATCCCCGACGAGATCTTCGAAGCCGCCAAGATCGACGGCGCCAACGCCTGGGACCTCGCGTGGCACATCAAGCTGCCGCTCATCCGCCCGTGGATCGGCTACGCGGCCCTCATGAACTTGGCCTACGGTTTCCAGCTCTTCCTTGAGCCCTACTTGCTTCGGCAAATCTCGTCGGGAGCGATAGCCGGTGAATGGGCGCCAACCCAGTTGGGCTACGCCTTCGCGTTCACTAACCGAAACTTTCCGGCCGCGGCCGCACTGTCCATCATCCTGCTTGTCATTACCTTGAGCATTGGAGTCGTCATCGTGATGAAGAGCGGACTCTTCGGCGACGAGAAGGAGAAGAAGCGATGAGCAACAGCGCTCCCAACGTCGTAGGTTCCAAACACTGGACCATCGGACGAATTGCCCGCATCACCGTCATGGTGGTCATCGCCGCCGCGTTCATCCTGCCCATCATCGGCTTCATCGCGATGGCCTTCCGCAGCCAAGAAGGCGTGCTGGCCGGCACCGACGGCTTCCTCGGTCTCGGCGGAATGTCCTGGGACAACGTCGTCTTCAGCTGGAGCCAGATCAATGGCTTCGGTCCTGGTGGCGGAGGTCTCTTCACTCGCTGGGTCGGCAACTCGCTCGTCGTCGCCGTCATCGGTGGAGTGCTCGCCCTCGTCGCGGCCCTTCCGGCCGGCTACGCGCTAGCGCGGTTGCGATTCCGCGGCCGCAAGGTCATGCTCTTCGCAACACTGCTCGCGATGGTGATGCCCAATACCGTTCTCGTCATCCCGCTGTTCCTCGAAGTGAACGCGATCGGTGCTGTGGGTCAGCTGTGGCCCGTCGCCGTCATCATGGGCTTCTTCCCCTTCGGCACCTACCTCGTCTATATCCACTTCATGACGACCATGCCGCAAGAGCTGGTCGAAGCAGCCCGCATTGACGGTCTCAGCGAGATCGCCACCTTCTTCTACGTGGCGTTGCCCATCTCCAAGCAGGTCATCGCGCTCGCTGCCTTCTTCTCCTTCGTGGCCAACTGGACGAACTTCTTCCTTCCGCTCGCCCTGCTCACCTCGAGCCAGGAGAACAAGACGATCTCGATCGGCATCCAGGAGCTCATCGGGGCCAGCCCGCTGTTCAACGCCACAGTGGCAGCCGGCCTCGATGTGAAGCTCTACATGCCGCAGCTCGCGCTCGCGACATTCCTCTCGATGATCCCGCTGCTGATCGTGTTCCTGACAGCGCAGCGCTTCCTTATTCGTGGACAAACTGTTGGTGCGGTGAAGGGATAACAATGAAACGAGTAGCCCAGGTCATCGGCCTCCCACCCGAGAACCGCGAAGAGTACGAGCGATACCACGCCGCGGTGTGGCCAACGATTCTCGAGCGGCTGTCGGCCAGCAACATCCACAACTATTCGATCTATCGTCACGGCGACCTGCTGTTCTCGTACTTCGAGTACACGGGGGACGACTACGAAGCCGATCAGGCGGCCATCGCGGCCGACCCTGAGACGCAGCGCTGGTGGGCATTGCAAGAACCATTGCAGCGGCCGCTGGATGACCGTGCCGAGGGCGAGTGGTGGAAAGAGCTGCCTGAGGTCTTCCACCTCGATTAGCTAGCCAACTACCCCGCCCGCGCATCGCAGCGCACCAGACGCGCCTCACCAGCGCACAACACCTTTATCGGTTCTGAGCAAGGAGAACTCTTCAGCATGACTACTATCACCAGCGTTGACGTCTACGACGTGCGTTTTCCGACATCGCTCACCGCCGACGGCTCAGACGCCATGAACAAGGATGGCGACTACTCGGCCGCCTATGTTGTACTCCGCACTGACGAAAAGGGCGTCGCGGGCTACGGCTTCACCTTCACCATTGGTCGCGGAAACGACATCTGTGCGCTCGCTGCCGAGCAGCGCGCTGCACCGCTCGTGGGCCGGGATGTTGACGAGATCGTCGGCGACCTTGGCGGCATCTACCGTGAGCTGAAGTCCGACTCGCAACTGCGCTGGCTCGGGCCAGAAAAGGGTGTCGAGCACTTGGCGATGGCCGCCGTGATGAATGCCGTCTGGGATCTCGCTGCTCGTCGGGCGAACAAGCCGCTCTGGCGTTTGCTCGCGGACATGACTCCCGAGCAACTCGTTGACACTGCCGACTTTCAGTACCTCACCGATGCGCTCACCAAGGAGGAAGCCGTCACGATGCTGCGCGAGCTTGCTCCCACCAAGGAACAGCGAATCGTCGAGCTCACCGAGTCGGGCTACCCCTGCTACACGACGAGTGCCGGTTGGTTGGGTTACTCCGACGAGAAGCTTCGTCGTCTCTGCCAGGAGGCTGTGGATGCTGGCTACCGCCACATCAAACTGAAGGTCGGAGCGAACCTCGACGAGGACATCCGCCGCTGCCGCATCGCTCGCGAAGTGATCGGTGACGACGCCAAGCTCATGATCGATGCCAACCAGGTGTGGGATGTCGACGAGGCCATCGACTGGGTGAAGGCGCTCGCCGAGTTCAATCCGCTCTGGATCGAAGAGCCGACAAGCCCGGATGACGTGCTCGGCCACGCTGCGATCCGTAAAGCTGTTGCCCCGATCGGTGTCGCCACCGGCGAGCACGGCATGAACCGTGTGCTCTTCAAGCAGATGTTCCAGGCCGAAGCGATCGACTTCTGCCAGCTGGACTCGGCCCGTCTCGCCGGCCCGAACGAGATCATTGCCGTGTACTTGATGGCCAAGAAGTTTGGTGTTCCGGTCTGCCCGCACGCGGGTGGCGTTGGCCTCTGCGAGCTCGTGCAGCACCTCTCGATCTTTGACTATGTTGCTGTGTCGGGCACGCTCGAGAACCGGGTGACCGAGTTCGTCGACCACCTGCACGAGCACTTCGTTGACCCCTGCATCGTCGAAAACGGCGCCTACCGGGTGCCGATGGCACCGGGCTACTCGGCGCAGATGCACGAGTCGTCGGTCGCCGAGTTCTCGTTCCCCGGCGGCAGCTACTGGGCGGGTGTCGCTGCGTCTGTCGTGTCGTAGGGTTCTCGGAGTCTTTGGGGCGCTTCGCGGTAGACCAGTTGGGTGAGTTGCACTCGCCGCATCATGGCGATTAATGCTCGCTTATTGAGCCTCGCATCCCAGTAATACCGTGGGGTTTAGGGGCAATCAACCCGGGCTTTCGTCAACCCGCCACGCCGCGTGACCCCCAAAATGGGGGTACGGTTCACAGTGTGAGGGGAGTATGTTCTCCACTACCCCCTTTAGGGGGTCAGTGGTACCAGAGCAGTTTAACCAACCCGCCCCGCAGTGCGTGCCGATCAGTGCGCCACCTCCGAGCGCGCCCCCGCAGCGCTCCTATTAGCGTCCCCAATGTCGACACCCGAAATGTCGTGATCCCGATGCAAGCCATAACCAAATCTCCCCTGTACTCCGCCCAGCAGCTGCACCACACGCCTGTGCAACGCCCGCATGTTCAGTCGTGCCAGTGCGGAAGTTGACCGATGAGTCAGCTCCGAAAACTTCCTGGATCAGAGCCCAACGATAGAGAACGAGCACACCTTCGATTAGTCGATGGTGTGGAATTTGAGCCCCACGCTCCCAGCACTCCCCACCCCGACTCCGGGGTGGTCTGGGCCCGTGCCTACCAAACACGACTGCTCATTTCGGATGCCGCCATTATCGTCGTCACGATGGTCGCAGCGGTCTTCATGCGGGCGGCCGTCGATAGCACCCCCGGCGTCATGTCAGAGTTGCCGCTAATTGTGTGGCTGGGTTTGGGCGCTATCGCGCTCGTGTGGATTCTGGTGCTCGAAGCCTTCCATACCCGGGACTGGCGCATCATTGGTTCCGGGCCCAACGAATACAAGCGTGTCATCACCGCGTGCATGACTGCCTTTGGGTTGCTCTCTGTCACAGTGCTCATCGTCGAGGTTGGCTTTCCCGGAAAAGCAACTGTGGTCACGATGGCGTTGGGCGTCGTTGGCCTTCTCGTCAGTAGGTGGTCGTGGCGTCGGTGGCTTACGACGCAACGCCGTTACGGGCATGCGCTCTCCCGCGTTGTCGTTGTCGGCACTCGTTCGGAGATCGACTACGTGGTGTCCCGGATCAAGGGAAACCTAAGCACCGCCTTTAAGCTCGTCGGCGTGCTCACCGACCCCGAAGTCAACGCCCCCACAACCGCAGGTACTCCGCACCCCTATAGCTTTACGCCCGAAGAGGTGGTGGAGGCCGCAGCGGATCTCGGGGCTGATGCGGTCATCGTCGCTGGCGATCACGGCTTTGGCAATGACTTCATCCGCAACCTCGCCTGGAGGCTAGAGGGCACCGCTGCTGAGCTGATTTTGGCGTCATGCCTTGCCAATGTGGCTGGACCCCGCATCCACTTTCGGCCAGTGGAGGGGCTGCCGCTCATTCACGTTGAGATTCCGCAGTTCGAGGGCGGCAAGCATGTCGTGAAGCGGGGGCTCGACATTGTGGTCTCCAGCATTGCCCTTCTGGTGCTGGCGCCGCTGTTCTTGCTCCTGGCGCTCATCATCCGTGCTGAAAGCCCCGGTGGTGCGTTCTACAGCCAAGTGCGCGTGGGCCGAGACCTCGAAACGTTCCGCATGTTCAAGTTCCGTTCTATGGTCTCGGATGCCGACGACAAGTTGGCTGAACTGCAAACGGAAAACGAAGGCTCCGGTGTGCTCTTTAAGCTGAAGAACGACCCCCGAGTGACCAGAGTCGGACGCTTCATCCGCAAATACTCTCTCGACGAACTGCCTCAGATCTGGAACGTCCTCAAGGGCGACATGAGCCTCGTAGGTCCCCGACCGCCCCTGCCTAGCGAAGTGCGCGCTTACAAAGGGAAGGTCAATCGTCGCCTCTACATCAAGCCAGGGCTGACCGGCATGTGGCAGATCAACGGCCGCTCCGACCTGAACTGGGAAGACAGCATGCGCCTCGACCTTTACTACGTCGAAAACTGGTCGGTCGTCGGTGACCTTGTCATCATGTGGCGAACCTTCAAAGTGCTCGTCAACCCGGTCGGAGCCTACTAATCGTGTGCGCGCTCACTGAAGTCAGAGCCGCTGAACGCTGTGGCGCGCACCACCATTCGCCCCAACCAGCATGTCTCTCCCCAGACGCCCTCACTGCTGTCATCGGGAGATCGGTGAGGGCAAAACCCGTCGCTGATATGCGCCACGAGAAGTGGGATTTTCGTGTACCCGTGCAGGCCGACATGAGAGGAGCTGTCGTGTACGGAACCGATGGCACGCTCGGGAGGCCTCGGCGCCCTCCGACACTCACTCATTACCACCACACGGCAAGTCCACCAGCTCACGCGAAGCGGACTGCGCAGTCAGCGGCGGGCGCCCGATCATGACTCAGAAAGGCTGCCCTATTAAGAGGAATGGAACCTCGTCGGGAAGGCCGTGGGCTGGTGCCCCTGTTAAGAGGAGTAGCTCCGTTCGAAATGGAGCGATTAGCGTGAGGCACGATGTGGGTCGTCGACAATGCGCGCGCGGAGGGCGCGAACGCTGGCAGCCCAAGAATAACGCGTGCTTTCTGCTGACTGCAGAGGGGCATCCGAAGCTAGCGTCACGCCGTTCGTGGACGGATGCTCGCGCGCGGGCGCCGAACGGATTGCCGCAGCGATAGCCGCCACATCATCAGGGTCGGCGAAGGTCGCCTGCGCCCCGGCTAGCTCGTGAAAGACAACGATGTCGCTTACGACAACCGGTGCGCCGAACGAGAGTGCCTCGATGACGGGAAGCCCGAAGCCTTCGTCACGAGTGAGAAAGAGCAGTAGTGCCGTGTGGGCGTAGAGCCATGCCAATTCGTCGTCGTCGATGAAGCCGAGAAATCGGATGACGCCACTCTCCACGGCAGCGTTTACCGCAGCCGGCAGCTCAGCACTGCGCCCTTGTGGCTCGCCAACGATCACGAGCGGCGTGCGCTCGGTGGCGCGGCCCGACGCGAGGGCTGCCTCGATGGTGTTCGCCAAATTCTTGCGGGCATTGAGCCGGCCAACGCAGAGCAGAAAATCGCCTGCTCGATCGTCGAGCCCCGGCGGCTTTCGTGGAGCGGACTCCGTGAGCCCGCGCCCCACGGCCAGCCCAATCGGCGTGACGGCGCGACCCTGGCTCAGCCGGCTGATGCGCGCGGCCTCCGTTGCCGACGATGTGAAGAGCCACGTCGCCCGCCGAGAACTCAAGGGCATTAACGCAAAGTACGCACGTTCCTTGAGCGTGAACCACTCGGGCGACGTGAGAAACATGTAGTCGTGGATGAAGACTGCTGAGCGCCCGAACGCTGGTGTGAAATTGTGGGTGATGGTGACATCCGCGTGCAGCCGTTTCGCGATGAAGGGCAGTTCGGCGATCGCACTGACGCCTTGAGGTCGGAGGCGGGTGCCGACCAAGTCCGCGCTCGCGGGCAGCTCTGAACGCGCAGTATCGATGGATGCTCGGGGCACCGCCACCGTGACTTCGTCATCGGGGAATTCGCGCAGCCAGGCGCACACGAACTCGCGCAGCACTTGGCGGTTCGAGGCCGGACCTCGAACCCACCAGAACCCGTCAAAGAGAACGCGCATGACCCCCATGCTAGCCCCGGCGGTTTCGCTGCCCGCCGGGGGACAGCTCTCGACCCAGCCCCGAGCCTAGGGCTATGGTGAAACATGACCGCCACAGGGGAACGCCCAGAAGTGCCGGAAACATTCGGCGCGATTGTCCGCTCGCTCGCGTCTGCTCAGAAGCCTGGGCGGGGTGCTCCGCCGTATTCTCGGTGGATCAACCGCCGCCTTGGACGCCTCCTCGCCGCCGCGGCCTATCTCGCTGGCCGCACGCCCAACCAGGTCACGGGTCTCAGCGCCCTCATGACGGCGATCGCGCTTGTGCTCGTGGCCACCGTGCAGCCGAGCTGGTGGCTTGGCATCCTCGTGGCCTTCCTGCTATTGCTCGGGTACGCCCTCGACTCTGCTGACGGCCAACTGGCGCGGTTGCGCGGCGGCGGTACGAAAGCGGGAGAGTGGCTCGACCACGTGGTCGACGCGTTCAAGATCGTGATTTTTCACGGCGTCATCCTGATCTCGCTGTACCGTTTCGACACTGGATGGCCCGACACCATCCTGCTGATTCCGCTCGGCTTCATCGTGGTGTCGTCGGTGTTCTTCTTCGCGATGATTCTCACCGATCAGTTGCGCCGCATTGCCTCCGCCGAGCGCGGGCGCGCCTACGCCAAGCCCAGTGGTGGTGGCGGCTGGCTGCAGACGATTGTCGCGATTCCCACCGACTACGCCGTGCTGTGCCTCAGCTTTGTTCTCTTTGGCTGGATGGACGCCTTCGTGGTGTTCTATGGCCTGCTGTTTCTCGCCAACGCGCTCATTCTCCTCGCTGTGCTTGGGCGCTGGTTCCGGCAGTTGCGCGCGATCGACGCGAGTTAGTACAGCCGGTTAGGCTCCCACGCTCGCCGCACGAATCGTTGCCGACGCGAGCTAGTTTTCGAACTCGCGCACGAGCGCAACGGTGCTCTCGATGTGAGAACGACTGGATGCCCCAAACACGATTGACTCGATTCCGGGCTGCGCTGAGATCCACTCCAGTGCCTCTCGCGGCGGGATCGCTCCCGACGCAAACACCGACATCGCGACAGCACGGAACGGCCGCTTGGCCAACGCATCCTGATAAGCCTCAACGCCGCCCGACATCCGGAAGCCGATCTTGTTGATGTTGGAACACACGAGAGGATTCTCGATGCCGGCCTGATCGAGGTGATCGAGCAGCATCGGCAGGTTCATCGTGATGAAGCCGGGCTCGGCGCCGTAGCGCGTGCGCACGTGGTTCGCGAAGATCGCAAAGGCGTCGGTAAAGCCGAGCCCCAGCAGCAGATCGACGACGACGTTCTGCAACCAGACCACCGGGGTGCGCACGCCAGCGAAGCCAGCCATCTCGGCATCCACCAGCAGGGTGATGATGCCCTCGATGTCTTTCTTGGCCAGCGAACGGCCGCCGCGCATCATTGCGTTGAGCATGCCTTCATCGGGCATGAAGCGATTGAGGGCCCCCAAGATTCCGTTCTCGGTGACCGCGTCGGCGTACTTGTGCGCGTAGGGCATGCAGGGGAAAAACGAGAACCCGTCGTAGCGCTCGGGGTCAGCGCGCACCCGCTCCACCACATCGGCAATGCGGTCGTGCGTGGTGCACATGAGAGTGCGGATGCCGCTGGCGTAGGCATCGTCGATGACCGCCATGATCGCATCCAGATCCTGAAAGCGCATGGCCTGCTCGCGCGCTTTCTCCTCGGAGCGGTGGTTGATGCCAAAGAACTGGTTATCGCCAAACAGCACCGGGTCGAGTTTTGACGAACCGGGAGTGGTGAGCGGGCCGCCCGAGTCGGCGGTGCGCGGTGCGGTGGTGCTCATGAGCGTCTCCCTAGAAGGCTTCCGCGGCGGGCTTTGGGTGAGGTCGAAGCCGTGGTCTCGCCGACGAGGGTGGTCGTGGCGGGCCCGGCAGCGGCATCCGCTGTCAGCAGTTCGATGATGCGGTCGGTGATGGCAGCACTCGCGAAGTCGTTGGTGGCGGGCAGCGAGGGGTCACCGATGCGCTGCACGAAGTGATCGAGTTGGGCGCTGTACTCCTCTCCGCGGAGGTAGAACCACACCTCATCGGTGAGCTCGGTGGTCGACTTGATCGTCCAGCCGGGTTCGTAGCCCTCGAGTTCGGGGGCGGTGCTGCGCAGGTAGACCTGAATCTCTTGGCGGTCGGCAATGATCTTGCCCTGCGTGCCGAAGATGCTCACCCGGGTGGTCATCTTGCGGTACGACTCATCCGACCAGTTCACCGAGAGCTGCCCGCTCACACCGTCGGCGAAGTAGATCGTGCTGTAGACCTCGTCTTCGGTATTCTCCGAAAAGACGCTGCCCAGAATCGTGCCGCCGACGCCGGTCGCATTGCCGACAAACCACGTCGCGAGGTCGAGCGGATGCGCGGCATAGTCATAGAGACAACCGCCGCCCTCGGTGCGCTTGCTGCGCCACGTCGTTCCTTTCGCCTTGAGCACGACCGGGCCATACGATTCGGCCTGCAGGTGAGTGACCCGGCCGATCGCGCCCGCCTTTAACAGTCGCTTCGCCTCACGGAAGGTACCGACGAAGCGGTTGTGATAGCCGACCTGCGTGACGAGGCCACGGACGGCTGCCACTCCTGCAAGCTCGGCGGACTCCGCGGCGGTGAGCGTGAGGGGCTTCTCGCAAAACACGTGAAGCCCGCGGTCGAGAGCCGTGCGCACCATCGCCGCATGAAACCGGGTCGGGGTCGCGATGAGCACCGCATCGAGTTCAACGCTGTCGAGCATCTTCTCGAAATCGGTGAAGGTCTTCAGGCCCGTGTACTTCGACAGCACCCCCAAGATGTAGCCAGCCGAATCGACAACCGCCTCCACCGAGACGTCCGGATGCGCCCGAATCATCGACAAGTGTGAGAGCCCCATTTTGCCGAGCCCGACCACGCCCACGCGGATCATGCGTTCGCTCCGGGTCGCGGCGACGGGGTCGAGCGCGGAGCCGAGACGGGAGCCGTTCCAGCGGGAAGCTGCTCGGCGAGGAGCTCCGCGTACTGCCCCGCGACGCGTTCCCACGTGAATTCGGTGGCGTGCCTGGCGCGGCTGGCGGCCGCGAGCGAAGCCCGGCGATCGGGCGCCGAGAGCAGTGTCGTGATGTGGGCGGCTGCGTCATCCACGCCCGAAAAATAGAGTGCACCGTCACCGGCAACCCAACGGTTGTAGGGATTGTCGTGAGCGATCACCGCATTGCCGGCGGCCATTGCCTCGACGAGCGAGGGGTTCGTGCCGCCAACGGTATGGCCGTGCAGGTAGCCAAGGGAATGGAATCTCAAAGACGACACCTCATCGGGTTCGTAAATCGGGCCGACGAACAGCACCTCGTCGCTGGCGGCTTCGCGCACCGCCCGCGCATAGGGATCGCTGTCGTCGTAGGTGCCGAAGATCGCCAACTGGTGATCGCGGCGTTCTCGGGAAAATGCGGTGACAAGTTCGAGAATCGTGTTCTCGGGGATGGGCCGACAGATGAGCGTGAGATAGCGCCCGGGCGTGAGGCCGCGACTGGTTACCGGCAGAGTGTCAGCGGCTTCGACAGCGTGGGCGCCGTACGTGATCGTGACGAGTTTCGAGCGTCGAGCGCGCGTGGCCAAATAGGTTTCGATGACCGGATGATCGGCAATGAGTCGATTGCCCACCCAACAGGCGATCCGTTCGTTTATCCACAGAATTGCCTGCCGACCTTTGCCCCAGCGCGAACGAGACCACTCGATGCCATCCATGTTGATGACATTCGGGATGCGCTTGAGACGCTGCAGGATGTTGAACACGGCCGTGTTGTACCCAAACGTGAGGCAGATATCCCGGTGTCGAATCGCATGCCGGATTGAGGTGAGGTCGAAGCGTGCGGTGCCCAACCATCCTTCGCGTTGCTCAGGAATGAGCACGCGTTCGATGCCATGCCACAGGTCGGTAGTGATGGCTCCGGTACCCGGAACTTGGCAGTAAACCACGGGGCGCCAGCCGTGGTCACGCAGAAAAATGGCGACGTTCTCGGCGGCAGTTTCAAAGCCACCGTAGGCGGCAGGAATGCCGTGAGTTCCGAGGAGGCGAACGATCGGTTCGCGCTCGGCAGGGGGGCGTGGGCCGTTCAACTTTCCCTCCTCCGTTGACGGACTCAAGAACTTCGACCAGACTCCCCACTGTCTGGCTTGGAAGTGTACGCCGCTCACGTTTCTCTCTGTGGCCCCAGAACGGGGGGTACGGTGTTGAAAGGCGCGGGTGTACCGTCCAGTACCGACCACTCCCGAGGCACGGAGCTGCCATGACTATGTCGAAGCACCCAGGAACCGAGTTAGAGCCTGAAGCTGTGGCGGCCACGCCGTCGTGGCTAGGCACTCGCCCCCGTCGCGTGATTGCGGCCGGCATCGTGATTGCGCTCCTTGTCGTGCTCGGGGTGGTGCTGTTTGGGCAGTTTGCGCCGACCGCGACTCCCGGCGCTGCGCCCGCGGCGACGCCGAGCGCTGGGGCGTCAACCGAGTCGCCAGCAGCGACGGCGACAGCGACAGCGGCACCGGTCGACGGGCCAGCCGTGCCCGATGTCACACCCGTTCCGATCGAGGAGCCTGCGGATGTCACCGCCGGCCTCGTGGCAAAAGTCACGAAGGTTGAGGAGGTCGATGGCACCGCTCGCGGCCCCGGTGAAGTCGCCGGTCCGTCGTTGCGCGTCACGGTCACGATGACGAACTCGACCGCGTCAGTGGTCTCGTTGCGCACCACGGTCATCAGTTGTTACTTTGGCGCCGATCGCACGCCGGCGCCCGAACTTCGCGAGCCCGGCGGGGCACCGCTGCCGGCATCCCTCGCGGCGAATTCGGCGATTGACGGTGTGTATATTTTCACTGTTCCTGCTGATCAGCGCGGCAATGTCACGCTTCTGGTTGACTACTCCGTCGACGTGCAACCGGTTGTTTTCCAAGGGGATATTGCGGACCTGCTGTAACGATCGGTCTACCCACCTCGGCGGGCGACCCCCGAAACGTGACCCCCTTTTGGGGGGCACCCAAAGGGGGCGGAGGGGGAGTATGGTGACCCACCAAGTGGAACCTGAATAGCCACAAACCCCCGAGAAGGCACATCATGCGCTTAACCCGCCGGATGCCACCGAACCCGCTGAGACTTGTTTCCGCCGCAGCGGCGATGACATTAATTGCGACTTTGCTCACCGTAACGCTGCCCACCGCAGCTGTTGCCGACACTGCGGCTGCCCCGCCTGTGCCTACCACTGTGTCTACTGATCCCTTACCCACGCCCCAGATCAATGGTGTGGTCTGGGACCAGGTCATCGTGGGCAACACCGTCTACGCGTCTGGCGATTTCAGTTCAGCCCGCCCCTATGGTTCGCCCGCGGGCACCAACGAGCAGAGTCGCTCGTACGTGCTCGCGTACAATCTCACGACTGGTGCCCTGCTGCCGTGGGCTCCGACGTTTAACGGGCAAGTTCGTGCACTGGCCGCATCTCCCGACGGAAGCCGGCTCTATGCGGTCGGCGACTTCACATCGGTGAACGGCGTCTCGAAAAGTCGCATCGTTGCGTTCAATACCGCCACGGGGGAAATCTACGGCGGCTTCGATGCTGGCGCGAACTATCGCGTTTATGCGGTCGTAGCCACGAACACTCAGGTCTTCTTCTCGGGACCGTTCACCTCGGTCAGTGGCAACACTCGCCTCGGCGGCGCGGCAGCTCTCGCGACGAATGGCAGTGTCACCTCGTGGGCTCCCGAGCTCGCGGGCGGGCGCGCCTTCGGCATCGTTGTGTCTCCGGATGAGTCCAAAGTAGTGATCGGCGGAGACTTCACGACCGTGAACGGATCGAGCGATCCCGGCTACGGCCTCGCCATGGTCGACGCGACCGTCGGCGCTCTCATCACCCCGTTCGCCACCAACAACCAGGTGCGTAACGCTGGCCTCAACGCCGCTATTTTCTCGCTCGCGTCTGACGGCGACAGCTTCTACGGCTCCGGTTACGTCTATGGCTCCGGCGGCAACCTCGAGGGTGTCTTCCGGTCGAACTGGTCGGATGGCGAACTCGTCTGGGTCAACGATTGCCACGGGGATACCTACTCGGTTGCACCCGCGCCCAACGGAGCCATCTATGCCGCTGGCCACTCGCATTACTGCGGCAATATCGATGCCTTCCCACAGACAAACCCCTGGTCGTTCAACCGCGGAATCGCGTTCTCGAAAGACGCCACGGGCAGCATCTCGCGCGACCCGTACGGCTACCACGACTGGTCGGGCAACTCGAGCCCCTCGCTCCTGAACTTCTTCCCCGAGATCAACCTCGGAACCTTCACCGGCCAATACCAGGGACCGTGGGATGTCGCGACGAACGGTGAGTACACCGTCTTCGGCGGAGAGTTCACTCGCGTCAACGGCCAAAACCAGCAGGGGCTTCTGCGGTTCGCCGTGCCCGAGATCGCGCCCAACCTCGACGGACCACGACTGACCGGTGCCGACTTGACCCCGACGATGAGCTCTCCCGCGCCCGGCACAATCGCGCTGAGCTGGACCGCCGACTGGGATCGTGACAACGAAAACCTGACGTACCACCTCATCCGCGATGGCAAGAGTGGTTCGCCGATTTACGTGACCGAGCAGGCGTCGCGATTCTACGACCGGCCGACCATGACGTACGTGGATACCGGCCTCACGCCGGGGCAGACCTACACCTATCGACTGCGCGCGATCGACCCCTATGGCAACAGCGGCTGGGGTTCGACCGTGTCGTTCACCGCCGGAGCTACCGGGCAGTTGAGCGATTACGCGACGGCTGTGATGGAGGACCAACCCTCCCACTACTGGCGCCTCGGCGAGAGTGGAAACACCGTGGTGGATAGCGTGGCTCGCGACAACGCGACCGCGACCAACAACGTGGGCTTCGGAACATCCGGAGCAATCATCGGCGACAGCAACACTGCTGCAACCTTCACGGGAAGCTCGAACAGCTACGCCGGATCGAACACTCAAGTGTGGCGCGACAACACCTTCTCAGTCGAAGCCTGGTTCAAGACCGGCACCAACTCCGGCGGCAAGATCGTCGGCTTCGGTAACCGCCAAACCGGCAACTCGAGCAACTACGACCGCCATGTGTACATGGACAGTTCGGGCCGCCTGAACTTCGGTGTCTACACCGGCAGCACTCGCGTCGTGCAAAGTGCGAAGTCGTACAACGACAACGAGTGGCATCAGGTCGTCGCCAGTATGGGCGCCGATGGAATGGAAATGTTCGTCGACGGAGTGCGTGTTGGTGTAGATCCCGACGTGGTGTGGGGCCAGAACTACTGGGGCTACTGGCGCATCGGTGGAGACCGCAGTTGGAGTGGCTCTGACTACTTCAACGGTGCCATCGATGAAGTGGCCGTGTACCCGAACCCCCTCACCGCGGCCCAAATTCAGAACCACTTCGAGCTCTCGGGCCGGTCGCTCTCCGGACCGCCCGCACCGACCGACGCCTACGGTGCTGCGGTCTACAACGCGAGCCCGCAGCTGTATTGGCGACTCGGTGAAGCCTCCGGTGCCGTCGTGAATGATGCAGGACTGCAGGGGATCGATGGAGCCCTCAGCGGAACCTACACCCGCAACGTGCCCGGTGCTCTTGGGGGCACGAGTGACTCGGCAACCCAGTTCACACAGGCGCTCGCGGCAACGACGACCTCGCTGCCCAACCCCTCGACGTATTCGAGCGAAGTGTGGTTCAGAACTACGAGCGCTACGGGCGGAAAACTCGTGGAGTTCGGATCCTCCGCCACCGGCACCGCCAGCAACTATGGCGACCACGTGATGATGCGCAACGACGGAACGCTCGTGTTCGGCACGGGCAACAGCACCGTTTCGAGCACCGCCTCGTACAACGACGGCCAGTGGCATCAGGCGGTAGCGACCCAGGGATCAGCAGGGCTGCAACTGTTCGTGGATGGCGCGGTCGTGGCATCCAGTGCGGCAACACCGACCCAAACGTTCTCGGGCTACTGGCGCCTGGGCCGCGGTAACACGGTCGGAGTGGCATCGTCGAACTACTTCAACGGGGATCTCGATGAGTTCGCGGTGTACCAGACGGTGTTGACCCCGAGCGAAGTCAGCTCACACTTCTTGATCGGAACAGCGAACGAAGCACCGCTTGCGGAGTTCACGCACGCGGAGAGCGACCTTGTCGCGAGCTTCGACGCGACCGGATCGAGCGACCCCGACGGCACGATCGACGCCTACGAATGGGATTTCGGCGACAGTGAATCGAGCACGGATGCCGTGGTCGACCACACCTATGCCGCCGCGGGAACCTACGACGTCACCCTCACGGTGACCGACAACAAGGGAGCCTCGGCAACCGCCTCCGCCACAGTGACGGTGTTGGCTCCGAATGTGGCGCCGACTGCCGCCTTCACGAGCGAAACCACCGACAACGTGGTGAGCTTTGACGCGAGCGGTTCGGCCGATAGCGACGGCACGATTGGCTCGTTTGCGTGGGACTTTGGTGATGGAGCATCCGACAGCGGAGAGAGTACCTCGCATCTCTACGCTGCCGCCGGCGACTACACCGTGACTCTCACGGTGACCGATAACCAGGGTGCGACGGGAACGATCAGCCACGTCGTGACGGCCCTCGATCCGCCCGTCGTCACCGTGCTGGCCCGCGACGAGTTCGCTCGCGCGGAGACCTCTGGTTGGGGCACCGCGCTCGTCGGCGGCAACTGGTCAACAAACACCGACAGCAACTTCTCGGTCGAAACCGATGCGGGCATCGTGAACCACAGCTCGTCGGGCACTACCCGGCACGCGTGGTTGCCGAGCGTCTCCACGGACGACGTGACGGTGAGCGCCAGCATCTCCGTCGACAAGGCGATCACGGGCGGCGGCGCCTACACGGGCATCACGATGCGTGAAGTGGGCAACGGCTTCTACCAAGCCCGCGTGCGCTACTTCTCCAACGGCACCCTCGCCTTCCAGCTGCTGAGTGGCAGTTCGACCAACATTGCGTACACGGATGTTGCGGGCCTCACTTTCAGCCCCGGCGACGTGCTGCTCGTGAAAGCGCAAACCTTCGGAACCTCGCCCACGACAATTCGCGGCAAGGTCTGGAAGCAGGGAACTCCTGAGCCCAGCGACTGGACCCTCACGGCAACGTCGTCGGTAGCGAACCTGCAGACCGCGGGTGCGGTCGGTCAGTACAGCTACCTGTCTGGATCCGCCACGAATGCTCCCGTGCATGTGAGCTACGACTCGTTCCTGGCGATTGCAGGCCATGCCGACGAGCCCGTGACTCCCGCGAACTTGTTGCCCACGGCATCCTTCACTAGCTCGGTGAACCTATTGACGGCGAGCTTCGACTCGAGTGCATCTAGCGACCCCGATGGCAGCATCGCCTCTCGATCCTGGGACTTCGGAGATGGTCAGTCGAGCACGGCAACGAGCCCCGATCACACGTACGCGGCGGCGGGCACCTATCAAGTCACGGTGACAGTGACGGACAACCAGGGTGCAACAGATGCGGTAACTCACCCGATAACGGTGAGCTCCACTCCGGCGAATCAGGCTCCCACCGCCGCGTTCACCTCGTCGGCGACCGAGCTCGCCGTGGCGTTCGACGCGACCGGATCGACGGATGCCGATGGCAGTGTCGCCAGCTACGCCTGGGACTTCGGAGATGGTGTGAGCGACACCGGCGCCACGCCTTCGCACACCTACGCGAGCTCGGGCACCTACACCGTGGTGCTCACGGTGACGGATGACGAGGCCGCGACGGGCACGGTCAGTCACGATGTGGTCGTGACGGCACCGCCCGGTGCCGCGTTCGCGGAGGACACCTTCGAGCGCACGGTTGCCGCCGGTTGGGGCAGCGCGGATACGGGAGGTGCGTGGTCGTCGAGCACGAACTCGACCTACACCGTAGGTAACGGTGCTGGCGCCTTCGTGCACACGAGCACCGGCACCACTCGCCGCGCCTTGCTTGAGGGCGTGAGCGAAACCTCGGTCGAAGCGCAGGTGGAGATCACGGTCGACAAGGTCGCCGAGTCTGGGCACATTGTCGTCGGCGTGATCGGTCGTCAGGTCGGGTCGGCGTTCTACCAGGCGCGCGTGCGTCTACAAACCGGCGGCGTCGTCGGGCTGCAAATCATGTCGGGCTCCACGGTGGTGCTAGCCAATATGAACGTGCCGGGCATGACCTACGCGGCCGGGGACACCTTCATCCTGAAGACCAGTGTGGAGGGCACGAGCCCGACCACGATTTCGGCCAAGTTGTGGAAGGAGGGAGACACCGAGCCGGCCGCCTGGCAGCTCGTGACTACCGATTCCACGGCAGCGCTGCAGGCGGCAGGTTCGGTCGGATTTGAGAGTTACCTCTCGGGTTCGGCACCCAACGCCCCCGTGACCGTGAGGTTCGATAACTTCAGCGCGCGGCCCGTGCAGTAGGCAGCCTGAGCGTGGCAGGCAGACGGTCGGCCCTGGGAGCAATCGGCTCTCAGGGAATGCAGGCTCTCTCGAGCTTCACGATTCAGGTGCTTGTCGCGCGCACTCTCGGCTTCGACGGGCTGGGCGCCTTCGCCATCGCGTACGGCGTGATGGTGCTCGTCGCCGGGCTTGCGAGTGGGATGGTCGGCGACTCGCTCGTCGTACTGGAACGGCGTGCTCCGGCCGTGCGCTCGGCGCTGCAGCAATTCGCTCTCGGAATTGCTGCGGTGACCGCGGTTCTTTCCGCAGCGATCGCGGGAGCATCCGGTCTCATGGATGTCGCCACCGCCGTCATGTTCGGAGCCGGCGTCGCCCTCTTCGCGCTCGAAGAACTCATGCGTCGACTACTCATGGCCGGCTTCGGGTTCTGGCGCGTCATGATGATCGACTTCGCGTCGTTCGCGGTCGCGCTCGCCGTGATCGGGTTGAGTGCGCTCGCCGGAGCCCTCAGCCTCTTCGTCTTTCTCGGCGCGGTTGCGGCAGGCCAGCTCGCCGCTCTCGGGCTCGGCGCAGTGCTGCTGCCGCGGGAAGAACGCTTCGTCGTGGGCTTCGTGCGTGGGGGCGTTGGCACCGTCTTTCGCTACGGCAGCTGGCGGGCGGGCCAACAGTTCCTCCGCCCCGCCCTGCTCACCGTCGTGCGCACCCTCGTCACCGTGCTCGCCAGCCTCGCCGCGACCGGACTGCTCGAGGCGGGCCGCGTGTTCGTCGCCCCGGCCACCCTCGCGGTCAGCGGCCTCAGCTCGTATCTCTTTGTCTCCTTCGCGCGTGACAACAGCAAGCCACTGGCCGAGAAACTACGGCGAGCGGATCGTGCCGTCAGTACTCTGGTCAGCCTCACCGTGGTCGTCGGCGCGCTACTCGTCGCGCTGCTGCCGTGGGGAGGCGCACTGCTCTTTGGCACCGCGCCCGATCTGCTCGCCGTGATCGGGTGGATCGCCTACACCGCGTCTATTGCCGCCGTGACTCCGTATGGTGCGCTCGCGGCGGTCGGCGGAAAGCAGGCGGCCGTGTTTGGAATTCGGGCGGCCGATACCGTTCTCGCCATCGGATTCGTGAGCGCGGTATTGCTGGCCGGGGGAGACGTGCAGTGGGTTCCGGCGGCGCTGGCCGCGGCATCCATTCTGGGCGGGCTCGGTATTCGGTGGCTGATCCTGGTGCCGCTCGTGCGGGCGGGCTAGCGCTCGACGACGCTGCCGTCGAGGTGCTCGAGCCCGGTCTGCTCTTGCCCGGTGCCGCGCGCGAAGTCAGCGAGCGAGCTGAACGGCGTGACTCCGATCGCGTTGGTCGGCCACGCGATGAGCGTGCGCGGTTCGAGTTCAGTCGCGCGCACGTAGAGGTTGTTGTCGACGGTGATGCCGAAGTCGCGGGCGCTGCGGGTGCGGGAGTAGTCCTCGATCCAGATGAGAGCTTCACTGCTGCCGACGAGTGTGTTGCCGACGATGCTCACGTCGGTGCCGACCCACGTCATCTCGGGGTCATCCCGATACCGCTCGTCGTGGCCGGCCTCGTTGTCGTCGCTCTTGAGCCGTTCGTCTTGCAGCACGGCGATGGCGTTGCGGCTGCCCACCACGATGTTGTCGCGAATCTCGACGCTGCTCGTGTCGTTGATCTTCATGCCAAAGATGCGGTTGTCGGCGAGGTAATTGTCGGCCACCAGTGCGCGGGCCGAGATCTCGAGAAAGAGACCATGCCCGGCATTGCCCACGAAGGTGTTGCCCGTGATGGTCAGGTCGCGGCAGGACTGATCGAACCAGAGCGCCGTCGCGTTGTTGTCGGAGAAGTCGGAGTTGCGAATCTCAACCGTGCGCGAGCGCGTGAGTTTGAACCCGCCAGCGACGGGGGCGCGGTTGAACCACTCGGTGTTGTTGCCGGATGCCTTCAACCCATCGACCAGCAGATTGTCGGCGTAGTTGGCTGCCACCCCGATCATCCCGCTCTCGGTAACCGTCACCTGGCGGATCGTCGTGTTGGCCGCCGTGATGAACAGCCCCGTCGTGGCCGACTCGGTGATCACCACGTTCTCGATTGTCACGTCGGGGCGCTCAACCGTGACCGCGCCAAAATCGGGCACCGACGGTGCAAAGCGACGCACGCCAATCCCGCGAATCGTTGACCCTTCTGCTCGGATGCTCAGGGCCCGCTGCAGCGTGCTCGCCCTCACGGTGTGGCCGCTGGGGTTCTCGCCGATGTACAGCACGCCCGTGCTCTCGTCGTGGAAGAAGCTCGACGCCGTCACCTCGTCTCGCGAGCCGACCTGCGTGAGCGGGGCGTCATCCATCCACAGTTGGTCCGGATGCGCGGCCAGCGGATGCCTGGCGGTCACGAAGTTCCAGTACTGCTCGGTGTTGTCGGGGGCGCCCCGTTCGTAGGTGGGGCTCGAGTCGAAGACGGTGCCCCACGCCACCGACCAGAGCTCGCCATCGGGCTGTTCCCCGCCAGACTGCTCCACGTCGGCCTGCCAGTCATCGATGACTTCGCTGCCGTCGAGCCAGACGACCTCACCCGGATACGACTGCACCGTCACCGGGGTGCCCTCGGCAATCGTGAACGCCTCGTGGTACTCGCCGGCGCGCAACACGATCATGCCGCCCGCGGTAACCCGCGCCAGCGCCGCCTTGATGGTGCGGAGCGGTGACTCGAGGCTGCCGTCCGCGTCGTTGTCGCCCGAGGGCGAGACGAAGAGAGCGCCGGTCTGGATCTCATAATCGGTGGTGCCGAGCTCGGCCGCCCCGGCATCCGCAGCCTCTGTCGCAACGTTCTCGGGGGCACCAACGCCAGCGAAGAACGGCACATCGGGACGCACCGTTGTGCTGGCGCTCCCGCCGAGCGAGGAGACCACGAGGGCGCTGGCGGCGATGGTGAGAGCAAGAAGGATTGCGACCGCACCGAAGACCTGTCGACGTCGAAAACGCCGACTTGTCGTGCCCGTCGCAACGCTCACTAGCGCTCCTCACGGTTCGAAACCCCGCGGTATCGGGTGGTGCTCCGTGGAATCGATCCGGTATCTATTCTCCCAGAATCGCGCGAATGCTACTAGGGTAAGGAAACCTGCAAACGCTTGTTTGGCACAATGCTGTGCTGATTGTTACCCATCCCGATTGGGGTTCAACGCGTGGAAAGTTTGAGTTATCTCGAGATTTTCCGGCAGCGATGGCGTGCAATCCTAGTTGCTGTCGTGGTCGGAGTAGCTTCCGCTGCGCTCATTGCGTTCAGCATTCCGCCAACCTACACGTCAACGGCCACCCTCTTTTTGACGGTCAAAGACGTCAATGCGACTCTCGCCGAACGCTCGCAATTCTCGCTGGCCCGGGTGAATTCGTACACCGATTTGGTGCGCAGTTCTGAGGTTCTCGAGCCGGTTATTTCCGACCTCGACCTCGACCTCACGGTGCAAGAGTTGCGCAGCCAAGTTTCGGCGACCAACCCCAACAGCACCGTCAACATCAACATCGCAGCCCAAGCAAGCACTGCTGCGGATGCCGCCCGCATCGCCAATGCTGTCGCCGACAGCCTGTCGCGCCTCGTCTCCCGGGTCGAAGACTTTGGCACGTTCTCGGTCTCGCTTGAGCGCCTCATCCCTGCACTGCCGCCCTCGGCACCGAGCGCCCCGCAGAAGACGGTCATTCTCGGGCTCGGACTCATCTCTGGGCTAGCCGCCGGCGCTGTGCTGGCGTTGATCTTAGCTCGTTTCGATCACCGGATGCGTCAGCCGAGCGATGTGCGAAGGGTCACCGGATTGCCCGTGCTCGCGGCCGTTCCGCGCGGTCATCGCCGCGCTCGTGGCAACAGTGCCGACGCTGAATCGACAGTGGATGCCGCGTACGCGGAAGCGTTCGCCCGCATCACGCAAGCCAACGGAGGCGCAGTGCCGCGCATCCTGCTGCTGGCCCCGGCCGGTGACGCCGCCAACCACGCATCCATTTCGCTCGGTGTCGTGGCCGCGGTTGCCGCCACCGGAAGGCAAGCCCTCTTCGTTGAGGCGCACCCCTCCTCCGGCGACGACAACGCCCTTGCCTCCTTCGCCGGCACTACGGGACTTGCCGAACTCCTCAACGAATCCACCACCCTGCCGGAGGTCACCCGACCTCTCGACGGTTCAGAAGCACTCTTCGTCTCCGCCGGGGTAGCTGAAACGACCGAAGTTGCCGCAGACAAGACCCTGCGATCGGTGCTCACGCGGCTTATCTCGCGAGCGGATGTTGTGCTCACGCAAGCAACATCCGAGACTCGTCCGCTGAGCATTCCGCTCATCGCGCCCTTCGTCGAGGTCGCCATCGTCGTTGTTCGCTATAACCACAGCTCTGAGGCTGAACTTGCGCAGACTGTTAGCCAACTCCGGATTGCGGGAATTCGCCCCCTCGGCGTTGTGCTGACTGATGTGCCTAATGCTCGCCACTTCGAGCTAATGGCGACCTGGACCCCGGATGACTTCGCGAGCGATCCGGCGAAAGCGCGCGTGCACTTGCGGCGCAAAGCCAGCAAGCCCCAGGAACCCGCCGCGACCCCGACCGCGACTGCCACCGCAGACGCTTCAACGGACACCAAGGCTGGCCCCGACAGGAAGAAGAACATGGCATCCGAATCCTCACCTTCGCCGACGCCCGTACCGAAGCCGTCGCCGCCTAAGCCTGCCCCGCCCTCAGGACGCACAGAAACTGCCGCTGCCGCCGAGCGCTCAAGCGAGAATGAACGCGTGGTCGTGGACTAATGATCGCGACAGAACAGCGGGAGCGCAGTACCGTCTCACGTTCCTTGATCGGAACGTGGCTCCTCGTTGTTCTGAGTGTCGTCTCGTGGCGACCCGATGCCCTTTTTGATGGCGGCTTTGACGTCGTGGTCATCGCAAAGGCCCTTGTCGCCTTTACAGCTTTTCTGTGCGCAGTAGCGATTCATTCGCGTGCTCGTGTGCACGCGCGAGTCGGCGTGCGATCGGTCATCCTGCTCTTCATCGTTGTGGGGCTCTCGTGCGTTGGCGCACTGGCAACAGATAGCGCGATGCCGTCGCTCGTGCTCGCGGTGCGCATCGTGCTGCTCGCCGCAACCGTGTACGTGCTGGCGAGCAGTGCTGCGCCGCTTGAGGTGTTGACGTCCCTGTTCATTGCGATGGGCATCCTGACTCTTATCGGTGCGGCGAGCGGGCTACCCGAGTTTCTGAGCGACGGCCGACTGCCGAGTGGCATCCCCGCCATGAAGCCCAACGAGCTCGCCGGGCTTGCCGCGCCGCCTCTGCTTGCGATTGCGATCGATATCGCGCGGCGCGGTCTCACGCCGCGCAAGTCGGTGCTGCTCGTGACATTCGCAGCGATTCTGCTGGCCACCGGATCTCGCACCACCCTGATCGTCGTCGTCATCGCGATGGTGCTGGCCGTCGTGCTGGCGTGGCCGGTTCCGCACTCCACGGGCATCGCGCTCATTCTGCTCGTGCCTGTCTCCTATGCGATGGTGGCGTTCACGAATGTGGTGTCTGAGGTCGCTATTCGCGGGCAGGATGTCAGTGAACTCGCCACTCTCAGTTCCCGCACGATTGCGTGGCAAGCCGTCTTCAGCATCCCGATGGACACCTGGCACAAGTGGATCGGCGTCGGCCTCGCCGCTAAGACCATTGAGGTCGATCAGCGCTGGTGGGATGTTCAAGTGCTCGACAGCAGTTGGATCTCCATCCTGTCGCAGGCTGGCATCCTCGGCCTGATCGCAGTCGGCATCTGGGTGCTATTCACGCTGAGGGACAGTCTCAAGAATCGCGAACTTCGCACCCTCACGCTTCCCCTGCTCGTTCTGCTTCTCGTGCGCAGTGCGCTCGAGAACGGCCTCATCGAGTCGAGTGTGATCTTCACACTCTTCTTCCTCACGTCGCTCCTCCTCGAGCGAGGGCACCGCTACCCCTTCGAACACGACCGCTCCGTGCGGTTCGCGCTCGCCGTGGCACCGCTGCCTACCCCCACCACAGAACTCACGCCTTCCCCGACCTGAACCCGGTGAGCATATGTCTCAAAGAATTGGATACGCCGCAGGAGCCTACGATCTCTTTCACGTTGGCCACCTCAACATTCTCAAACGCGCAAAAGAACAGTGCGACTACCTGATCGCCGGTGTTGTCTCCGACGAAATGCTGGAGCAGACCAAGAAAATGCGCCCCACAGTTCCCCTTGAGGAGCGCTTAGAAATCGTGCGCAGCATCTGTTATGTGGATGAGGCGGTCGCCGAAACGGTGCCAGACAAGTTGGAGATGTGGCGTCGTTTGCAGTTCACTCTGTTCTTCAAGGGCGACGACTGGCGCGGCACCGAAAAGGGGCTGAAGTTGGAGCGAGAGTTCGCTGCCGTCGGGGTAGAGGTTGTGTACTTCCCGTACACCGCCAATACGTCGAGCACCGGCCTGCGGCGGGCGCTGGAGTTGATTGAAGAGATGTCGGCTCGCGCTCGGGCGTAGTGGAGCAAGCGCCCCCGATTCACGCGGCAACTATTCAGACACCCGGAATAGCGTGGCGTTGCGGGCGGTTCACTCCTGCGACGACATTTTCCCCAATTTTTTGGAGCGCCATGAATCTCACCCAGCAGCTTAAAGAACGTGCCGACAACAGTGCGGCAACAAAATCTGCCGAAGACAGCGCGACTCTCACGAACTCGGTGACCGAAGTCGAAAAGGCTGGCATCGTCAACAACGCGCTCAAGGTCGGCGATACCGCTCCCGACTTTGCGCTGCCGGATGCCGAAGGCAACACGGTACGCCTGAGCGAACTGCTCGAAAAGGGCCCGGTCGCAATCGCGTTCTACCGCGGCTCCTGGTGCCCCTACTGCAACCTCGAGCTCAAGGCGCTGCAGGAGACTCTGCCCGAGTTCCGTGCCGCCGGAGCAACCCTGGTAGCTATCTCGCCCCAAACTCCCGACGAATCCCTCTCTCTCGAAGAGAAGCACAACCTCGAGTTTCCGGTGCTCTCCGACGGCGAGCTTGAAGCGATCAACGGCTTCGGACTCCTTCACCCCGTGGATGACCGCACCAAGGCCTTCTACGAGAAGTCCGGCTACGACCTCGTGAAGTCCAACGGTGCGACCGGGTGGCAGCTGCCGCTCCCCGCCACCTACGTGATCAAGCAGGACGGCACCATCACGTTCGCGTTCGTGCAGGCCGACTACAAGTTGCGTGCCGAGCCCTCCGATGTGGTTGCGGCCATCAAGTCCCTTTAGGTCGTTGGCCACGCGCCGACCTCTGGCGCGCGGCCGCCGCCCTCCGGCTCAGGCGTAGGCTGGCGGGATGATTGAAACTCAGACACTTCTCGATGGCAGTTGGGCGTGGATTGCCCTCGCTATTGTCACCGCCGGCCTTGCGGAAATGAAGCATCGTCGGCGCTGGGTGTGGTTTCTTCTCGCCCTTATTTTCGGGCCGATCGCCACTGCGCTCGTCGTGATCTGGCGCCGCCCCGATTCCCCCTTCGGAAGGTAACGCAGTATGTCTCACCAGTTCGCTAGCTACGTCGCCATTGGTGACAGTTTCACCGAGGGCGTCGGAGATGAACTGCCGGATGGTCGGGTGCGCGGTTGGGCAGATCAGGTTGCTCTCGGGCTCGCGCTCGCCTCGCCCGAGCCGGTCACCTACGCCAACCTCGCGATTCGAGGCCGCCTTCTGGCGCCCATCGCGGGGGAGCAGCTGCAGGCAGCGGTTGCCCTCCGGCCTCAGCTGATGAGCCTCAACGGCGGCGGAAACGACATCATGCGCCCCAAAGTTTCGCTGGAGTCGATCACCGACCAGCTGCTGGCCGCCGTCGACACGGCGACCGCCAGCGGCATCCACGTTCTCCTGCTCAGCGGCGGCAACCCGAGCAAGCACTTGCCGTTTGGTTCGGTAATGGCCACGCGCGGCGACAACCTTGCGCGAGAAGTGATGGCGCGGGCGTCGAAGGACAACGTGACGTTCGTCAACAACTGGGCCGACCAGGAGCTTACGAAACTGCAGTACTGGTCCGTTGACAAGCTGCACCTCAACGCGCGCGGGCATGCGCGGGTGGCGAGCAACGTGTTGTCGGCACTCGAGATTCCGGTGCCCGACTTCGCCGCCGATGAGGGGCCAGCGGATGATGCCCGCCCCCGCACCGCAGCCTACTGGCGTGAATACGTGCTCCCGTGGATCGGCCGCCGTCTCACGGGGCGTTCCTCGGGCGACAACCGTGAACCGAAGAGTGCAACCCTGCAGCCGGTGGAAGTCGAGGGGCGCTAGGTTTTTCCGGCGGCGTTGGCGAGGCTGGCGCCGCACAACGATGAAGGAGCTCTCATGACAACGGCACCGACGACGTACGAAGTACACGGGCGAAGTGTCGCCGGGCAGGAGGCGTCGATTCAGGCCGGGAATCAGACGATTCCGATCGATGCGCTGTGGGGTTCCGCAGAGTCTTCTGCGCTGCCGGGGCCAGCAGATCTACTCGCGTCAGCGTTGGCCGCATGCATGCTCAAGAACCTCGAGCGATCCGGTGCGCTCATCCCGTTCAGCTACGAGAGCGCTGAAATTGATGTTCGCGCTCGACGCCAAGATGCGCCGCCGAAATTCGTCGAGTTCGAATACGAAATCCGCCTTGTCACGAACGAAGACGAACGACGGGTCGAAATGTTGCACCGCAACCTCAGCCACTACGGCACCGTGTACAACACGCTCGCGGCAGTTGCCGACGTGCACGGCACCATCGTTGTGGTCAAGCCCTCCGCCGAGAGCTAGGCGCGCGCGGCGAGCTAGTTGCGCGCGGCCAGCAGTTTCGCCAGGCGGGGCAACTGGGTTTCGTCGGCGAGTGCCGAACCGACCGCAACGACCTTCGCGCCCGCTGCGAGGTAATCGCCGGCGTTACTGGCATCCATTCCGCCGGTCGCGACGAAGTTCATTCTGGGGAACGGGCCGCGCATGACACCGAACCAGTTCGTGCCCAAGAGGGACGCCGGAAAAGCCTTCACCCAGGTGAGGCCAGCGGCTTGTGCGGTCTGAACCTCGGTGGCGGAGGCGACGCCCGGCAGCGGCGGCATGCCCGCTTCGAACGAGGCGCGAACGATCTCAAGGTCGAAGCCGGGGCTGACGGTGAACGCCGCTCCGGCATCCGCGGCTTGGCGAACGTGTTCGAGGGTGACGACGGTTCCGGCGCCAACGGCCTTGCCGAGTTCCTTGCCCGCGGCGACGACGGCGCGCAACGCTTCAACGTCTTCATCGCTCTGGATGGGCACCTCTACGGAGTCGATGCCAAGCTCCCACGCGGTGCGTGCCAGAGCAACACTGCGCTCGACGCCGAAGCCGCGCAGGATCGCCATGAGGGGCTGACCGTCGAAGAGCTGGTCGAGCGAGGCGTTAGAGATCTGAGTCATGGGAAGTGCCTTTCAGGAGCGATCGAGAGTTGCGGTGAGTAACTAGAGCGTGGGGAGGTCGGTTGTGGATTGCAGTACGAGGGCTGCGCGATCGTGGCCGAGGCTGAGGCGCTGTTCGGCGGTAGTGCCGGCAAGGTAACCGGAAAGGTAGCCGGCCGCGAAAGCGTCGCCGGCGCCGACAGCTTCAACGACGTCGACCTTGTGGGCGGGAACGAAGACGCGGTCGTCGCCGCTGAATTCAGTGGCGCCGACATCGCCGTCTTTGATGACGAGGATGCGGGGGTCGGGCAGCAGGGCCCGCACGGCATCCGGCGTCGTGGTTCCCCACAGCACTTCGGCTTCATCGAGGCCGACGAGCACGATGTCGCACTGCTGGGCGAGAGCAAGAAGGGTGGGGCCGGCTTCGGAGACTGGCCAGAGCGCGGCGCGGTAGTTCACGTCGAAGCTGAGGGTCGTGGCGCTATGCTTCGCGCGGTCGATTACCGACTCGATGAGGGCATTACAGGTCGGCGACAACGACGGGGTGATACCCGAGATGTGGGTGAGGGCTGCCTGCTCGAAGGGGACATCAGTGAGGTCATTGGGTGTCATCGCCGACGCGGCAGAACCCGCGCGGTAGTAGATCACGCCATTGCCGGGATCTTTGAAGTAGAAACCCGTGGGGGCGTCGTCGCTGAACTTCACGAGGCTGGTGTCGACTCCGCGCTCGCGGAGTTGGCGTTCGACGCGACGACCGAAAGCATCCGCTCCCAGGTGGCTTACCCACGCCGCATGGTGACCGAGAGCGGAGAGGTGCACGGCCAAGTTGGATTCGGCGCCACCGGTCTCGAGGCGGAACAGCTCGGCTGTTTCGAGAGGCTCGGCAACGGTGGGCGTGATGAGCACCATCGTCTCGCCGATGGAGATGATCTCTGGTTGCGTCGTCGTCTGCATGGTGTGTTCCACAGCTCCACTATCGACCATGTGCGCAGTCTGTGCAACACTGTTGCATATAGTGCAACATACGCGAGCGGGTCAGGATTTCGTTTGCGCAGCAAGGAGAGGGAGCCCGGATGTCGCAGAGCGTTCGTCGTGCAGCACGCATTGTCGATTCAATAGCCCTTCGCCCGGCCAGCGTTAGTGAGCTCGCCGAGGAGTTCGGAGTGCACCGCTCCACGATGTTCCGCGAGGTGCAGTCGCTCGAAGAGGTCGGCTATCTGCGCAAGCGAAAGAATGGCGAGTACGTGCTCGGCCTGCACCTCATCGCGCTCGCCCACCAGGCATCCGACGGTCTCGACCTGCGCGAGATCGCCCACGATCGCCTTGTGAAACTGCATCGCACGGTCGGCAACACCCTCCACCTCGCTGCGCTCGTTGACCACAGCATTGTCTACGTCGACAAGGTCGAAGACACCAGCGGCGTGCGCATGTATTCGCGCATCGGCAGCCCGGCACGGCCGTACTGCAGTGGCGTCGGCAAGGCGATCCTCGCTGAGCTGTCGGCGAGCGATCGGGATGCGGTGCTGCGGGATGCGGTCTGGGAACCGTTCACCGCCAAGACCCTCACGACGCGCCCCGAGCTCGACGCCGAACTCGAGCGCGTCGCCGCCCGCGGCTGGGCAGTAGACGACGGCGAGTTCGAAGACTTCGTGAACTGCGTCGCCGTACCCATCTATGGGCCAGCCGGCGTCGTCGGTGCACTCTCGAACACCGCAATTCGGATGGCGGCCGACCTGAATGCGCTCAAGGCGCACTTGCCGCTGCTGCAGAGCGTCGCGCGTGAGATCTCGGCGGAGCTCGGTGGCGCCTGAGTGCGACCGGAATTTTCCTCGCATATTCGCTTAGGGTTGCAGCATGGCCAAGATCACCGTCCTCCTCTATCGCCTCGGTGCGTCGGCAGCGAATATCGCGCAGAGCATTGTGCAAGCAAACGGTGGCGGCAATGGCGACCCTCAGGTCTTCGACGAAACATCGAAGCGCGCAGCGAAGCCGGTCGCGCCTGCAGCAGAGCAGCCCGAGAGCGCCGAGAAGCGCCACGACAGTTAGTTCGATCGATGACAGGCACACCGAGGTTTCTCGTCAGTAGAAACTTCGCGCTGCTGTGGGTAGCTCAAGCCACTTCATCGTTTGGCGAGTTTGTCCTCGGTACCACCGTCACGGTGTGGCTTGTGCTTGACCTCGCGAATGGTGACCCGCTACTCCCGACTTACATCGCAGCTGTGGTGATTGCGGCATCCGCACCGCGTTTGCTGGTGGCGCCATTCGCGGGGGTGTGGGTAGACCGGTGGCAGGCCAAGCGCACCATGATCGGGGCTGACGTAATACGTGCCGCCCTCGTCGCTCCGGTCATTGTGGTCGCAGCGATCACGCCGGGCAAAGAACTGATGATCGGTTCACTGCTCGGACTACTTGTGGGCATATCGGTGCTCTCGCAGTTTTTCAATCCCGCACGCGCTGCCCTCATGCAGGTGGTCATCCCCGCTTCGCGGCGCGTGGATGCGTCGAGCAAGAGCATGTTCGCGGGCTTGGGCGTTGCGGCAATCGCGGCTGCGCTCGGCCCCACACTGTTCGCGCTGTATGGCGCTATCCCTGCGCTCGCGATGACCATGCTGACCTTTCTGGTGTCGGCGGTAGTCATTACCCAAACGAGAAAGCTCGCGGCAATACCGATCTCAGATCCCGAAATCACGTCGTTCTGGTCTCGCTTTCGACGTGGCCTTGCCACAGCATGGCGAGTGCATTCGGTGCGGCTGGTGCTCATCGGTGTTGGCCTCTACGGCGTCTCGTTGGGAATCAACAACGCCGTGTTGGCTCTCTTCGCCCTCGAAACGCTTCACCTCAGCGCCGCGCAGTATGGAATCGTTGCTGCGGCCTTCTCGGTCGGCGGTCTTATTGGCGCCGTTCTCGCCACGCCGCTCCTGAATAAGGTTGGAAGTGAGCGGCTCTTTCCTGCCGCGATCGTCTTGCTCGGGCTGTCCTATTTCGGTTACGCCCTGACCCGTGACTTCTGGCCGGCGTCGGCGCTGATGCTGCTTTCGGGAGTCATATTTGCGATCTACGTGGTGGCCCAGGGGCCGATTCTGCAGGCAGCCACCCCGCCAGGATTCATGGGGCGCATCACGGCAGTGAGCGTGCCCATTCTTGGCCTCTCCTCAACGCTAGCGACGGTCATCACCTCGCAGCTTCTCGCGTGGGCTTCGCTGCGCGCTTCCGCAGCGGGAGTGACCTTGGACCCACAGGCGTACGCCGTGGCTATCGCCGTAGGTGCGGCGGTGCTGTGCGTCGGTGGCGCGGCGATGGCGGTCGGTTCGCGGCGAAGATTGCGTGAATCGAGGCCGTAGGCTCCCCGTTTGAGCGCAACAGGACCGGTGCAAGCCCCGAGGCAAGCCCGAACTAAGCGAGCGAGGCGCGCACGCGGTCGCGCTCTGGCTGAGGCAGGCGTTCCGTGGCGCGGCGAATTGCGGGCCGCGGCATGCTCGACGCGTGCGTCTTCAGAAACGCGAGTACGGCATCCGGATGCACGGCCAGCAGTTCGCGCAGCACCCACCCGAGCGCGTTCGAGACGCTCTCGCGCCGGTCGCCCGTGCAGTGGGCGAGCAGCCGCAGGCTGGGCTCAATCGGCAGGAAGACGGCGTTCTTGCCGCTGTAGTGGATGAGGCTCACCATTGCGATGCGCCGCTGCCACTCACTGTCGGAGCGGCTCCACTCCTCGAGCGTCGGATACACACGCTCCGGCTGGTCAGCGAGCGCGAACGAGTACAGCCGGGCGAGATCGTCGGCGTGAGCCCAGTTGTCGATGCGATCGATCCAGCCGACGGCGGTGCCCCAGAACGCGGCGCTGTCAGTCGTAGTCCACGAACGCGCGCCCATGCGCCGGCGATAGAAATCGAGCGCCGCAAACATCACATCGCCGTTGGCGGCAAGATTCCAGATCTCATCCCAGGCCACGAGAACGGATGCCGCATCCTGGTCGGTGAATGAGAAGCCAGCCGCGCCTCGGCGGCGCCGGTCGGTCGTGCGCAGACCGAAGTACTCGAACTCGGAGCGACGATCGGCCCGCACGAGTTCACCGCGGTCGGGCGAAATCCCCGTCTCGAGGGTGAGTGAGGCCAGCGCGTCGAAAACCTCGTCGTAGTGCTGCTGCGCTGGGGGAGAGCTCACGCTCTACCCTCCCACAGCGACTGCAGCTGGCGGGCGATGGCGGGTTAGGAAACCGCGCTCGACGCCGCCCACAGGTTGATGCCGGCATCCTTGGCGTGCTCGTCGATCGCTGCCAGTTCGGCTGGCTCGAACGAGAGGTTCTGTACTGCGGCAAGATTCTGTTCGAGCTGCGCGACGCTCGAGGCGCCGATGAGGGCGGAGGTGACGCGGTCGTTGCGGAGCGCCCACGAGATGGCGAGCTGCGCGAGCGACTGGCCTCGCCCGGATGCGATGTCGTTGAGTGCCTTCACGCGACCGAGCGTTTCGTCGTTGAGCATTCCCGACTTGAGCGAGCCACCCTTGGCTGCCCGCGAGTCGGCGGGAACCTCGCCGAGATAGCGGTCGGTGAGCAGTCCCTGAGCGAGCGGCGAGAAGGCAATAACACCGAGGCCGAGTTCCTCAACCGTGTCGAGCAGGCCGTCTTCAACCCAGCGGTTGAACATCGAATAGGAGGGCTGGTGGATGACCAGGGGCGTTCCGAGGTCGTTCATGATGCGCACGGCTTCCCGCGTGAGTTCGGGGGAGTAGCTCGAGATGCCAGCGTAGAGCGCACGGCCCGAAGTGACGGCGGTGTGAAGCGCGCCCATCGTCTCCTCAAGGGGAGTGTCGGGGTCGGCGCGGTGCGAGTAGAAGATGTCGACGTAGTCGAGACCGAGTCGGTTCAGGGACTGGTCGAGGCTCGCGAGCAAGTACTTGCGCGATCCCATCACGCCATACGGCCCCGGCCACATGTCGTAGCCGGCCTTGCTCGAGATGATCATCTCGTCGCGGTAGGGGCGGAAATCTTCGCGCAGAATCTGGCCGAAGTTCGATTCGGCAGAACCGGCGGGAGGGCCGTAGTTGTTGGCGAGGTCGAAGTGGGTGACACCGAGATCGAACGCGCGGCGCAGGATCGCGCGCTGGTTGGCGAGAGGCTTGTCATCCCCAAAGTTTTGCCAGAGTCCCAGCGAGACGGCGGGCAGTTTCAGGCCACTACGCCCCACACGGCGGTAGGGCATCGGTTCGTAACGGGCATCATCAGCGACATAGACCATTCGCTAATGCTGCCATAACTTTCCTCACGAAAGCAGGGAACGGGAGTTCCTCATCGGGACCAGTGTGCTGCTGAGTAAGCCCGATCACACACCGCGGGTCCAGGGGAGCCGTAGCATTGGGCTCATGACAAAGCCCCGCGCCTCAACTCTGTGGCGCGCTGGCGTTCTTGTCGCAATCCTCGTGGCGATCGTGATCGTCGCGTTGACCGTGCAGATCCCCTCTACGGATGAGATTCACGAATGGACGAAGAGCGCAGGAAGCCCGGGGATCGCCATCTTTGTGGCTGGGTACGCGCTTCTCACGCTCACTCCAATACCGAAAAGTGTGCTCAGTATCGCGGGTGGGGTTGCCTGGGGGCTCTGGATCGGCAGTCTCATCGTGCTGATCGGCGCCCTGATCGGCGCTGCGCTTTCGTTCTGGCTCGGACGATACTTGGGGCGGGATGCCGTCGAGCACTTCACCGGTGGGCGAGTGCGCGTTGTCGATGACATGTTTCAGCGCCGGGGCCTGCTGTCGGTGATTGCCCTACGCCTCATCCCCGTGCTCCCGTTTACCCTCATCAACTACGCCGCAGGGCTGACCGCCGTGCGCGTGCGGGATTACGCCCTCGGTACCGTCATCGGCATCATCCCGGGCACGCTCGCGTATGTCGCGGTGGGCGCTTACGGTGCAGAGCTCAATGACGGTTTTTACTTCGCGCTCGGAGCCATCGGGGTCCTCGCGGTCGCTGGTGTACTTGTGGTCAAGCGCCTCCGCAAGGACGATCCCACGTCGCAGCTCGAGCCCATCACGTCAGCAGTCGACGAGCAGATCGTGCCCGATAAGGCCTAACGCTCGGCGGGTGAGCTGTGCTGCCAGCTTCGGCAATTGCGCGGCTAAGAGGGAACCGTCCAGAGCGCTTCGCACGGCAGAGAAACCGTGACGGAATCGCCCGCTGCGAGAAGATTGCCGGGGGCGGCCTCGGTGCGGATCTCGGCGTCTCCGACTCGAACCAGAAGCTCACGACGCGGACCGCGCTGAATGGCAGAGGTGACGACGCCGTGCAGCTCGCGCGGGCCCCGACTCTGGCACGCGGTGGCATCAGAATCGTGAGTGACAGGTGGCGAAGCATCCGTTCGGGTATCGGGGACGCGCGCTGAAGCAGAGACCGCTTCCTGGCGGAAGACGAGCGTTGCGGGGCCCGATTCAACCGTGGAACTGATGGCGACGGCGCCGATCGCGGAATGATGCACCCCGTTCCTGACCTCCCCGGCGAACGCATTCTTGCCGCCAAGAAGTCGAGCAACCGCGAGCGATGCCGGCCGGTGAAAAACGTTGTCGACGGTGTCGTGTTGCAGCAACTGACCGTTCTCAAGGACAACGATCCGTTCGGCCATCGCGCTCGCCTCATCGCGGTCGTGGGTAACGAAGAGAATGGTCGGATTCAGGGCCTCCCGGATGCTCGCAATCATGGCGTGCATCTCATCCTTGAGTCCAGGGTCGAGGGCGCTAAACGGTTCGTCGAGCAGCAACACGGATGGCTGTGCGGCGAGAGCCCGTGCCACAGCGATTCTCTGCTGCTGGCCGCCCGAAAGCGAGTGTGGCGAGCGGGATGCGAATGCCCCCATCTGCACCAGCTCTAGGTGCTCACGGGCGCGCTCCCTAGCCTGCCCGCGGCTGAGTCCTGCCGCGCGATCGGCGAAGGCGACATTGTCGAGAACCGTCAGATGCGGAAACAGCAGCGGGCGCTGGAACACCATCGAGATACCGCGCTGCTCCGGAAGAAGCGCGGTGACATCCCGACCGCTGAGGCGCACTTGGCCGCCGTTAGTATCCTCGAGGCCGGCGATGATGCGCAAGATCGTGCTCTTGCCTGAACCGCTCGGCCCCACAATCGCGGTGCTCGTGCCTGGCAAAATATCGAGGTTCACCTCGCGCAGCGCGGCAGGGGAGGCGGCCGAGTATCTCTTCGTGATGCCCGTGAGGGTGATCGCAGAGGTCTCCACGTCAGTGGTCTGGGCGTGAGTGGTCATCGTTGCTTCCCTGGGTCGAGATTGCGGGTGCGAGCAATGAAGCCCAACAGAATGAGGGGTGGAATGACCGCGGAGAGCGACAACACCGCCACGCTTGATTCGTTGCCGACACCGGATGCGCTTGAGGCAATGATCAGCGGCAGCGTAATCATGTGGCCGCCTCCCACCACGAGCGTGATGAGGTAATCGCTCCAGCCGACCAAGAACGCCAAGAATGCAGAGCGTGCCAACGCCGGAGCGATCAGGGGGAGGTGGATGCGCCACAGCGTCAGCCGTGAGCTCGCCCCGAGCGTGCGGGCTGCGTCATCGAAGCCGTCGTCATAAGCGGCGTAGGCGGCGCGCATCGAGAAAGTTGTGTACGGAATCGCCACCGCAACGAGCACGAGAACGACGCCGACTGCCGGGGGTACCCACGCGCGCAACAGCAGCACATTGAGGCCGAGCACCGCGGCAAACGGCGGCAGCAACACAGGAGAGAAGAGCAGAACGGTAATCGCCTTGCCGAAGCGAACGTGACCGCGCGAGAGCGCGCGGGCGGCCATCGCTCCGAGCGGGGTCGCGATCGCGGCCACTACGAGCGACAACAGCAGCGAGTGGAGGAAGGCGAGGCCGCCGCCGTTGGCGATTGCGGCGGTGAGGCCGTCGGTGCCGGCTTCCATCGGAAACGCGGCGGGGTGCATCCATTGGTTGGCGAACGACCACAGCACGAGGGGTAAAAACGGCAGCGCAAACCACAGCGCGATGAGCGCGGTCGAGACGATACGCAGCACACGGGCAACGCCGCGAGACTGAGTCAGCGGGCTGCCGTGGTCGCCGGGCATCCGCCGGGGTGGGTGCACGACCGGCTTGTCGAGGCTGACGCTCGTGGTGCCGGCGCTCATTGCCACGCTCGCATTCGCCGAAGCCCGAGCATGGCGACGCCCACGATCGCCGCAGTGAGAAGCAGAGTAATCACGGCAACGGCGGCAGCCTCGGGCCGAGCGGTGAGGCTTGCCGAGTTGAATAGCCGCAGCGCCATGACCGAGAGCGGCTCGGGGTAGGTCTTGCCGAGCAACCACGCGACCTCATAGGAACCCAGCGTGTACGCAAACGCGATAGCGGATGCCACGAGCAGCGACGGGGCGGCGAGCGGAAACAGCACGAGTCGTAGTCTCGCCCCGCGGCTCGCACCGAGCACAGCGGCAGTTTCATCGTAGGACGTGATGCGGGTGGCGAGGGTGCCGACAATGATGAGCGCGACGAAGGCGGATTCTTTCCACGCGTACTCCGCGATCACGGCAAACCAGGTGGGGCCGGCGACGAGCGCGGGCCACGATTCTGGCGGGATGCCGAGAATACGGGCGAGCACGCCAGAGTCGGAGAGCAGAAGGCCGACGCTCGCAGCTCCGACGAGGTGAGGCACGGTGACGGCCGCAGCGCTGAGTGTGCCCACGATGCGGCCACCCCAGTTGCCCGAGATGATGAGCACGGCGGTGAAGAACCCGACGACCGCAGCGATCGTGGTTGACACGACGGCGATCCCAAGAGAAAGCAGCGCGGAGCCGAGCAGGTTGTCGGTGCTTTCGAAGGCGTCAACGCTCAACGCGGGCGTGCCCACGAGTGGCATGAGACCGAGACTTTGCACCACAGTGGTGCCGATGCCTCCGATCACTACGATCGCGACCGGAATGATCGCCGGGAGCACGAGAAGCGTGGCGCGCACCCCCTGGCGTCGCGGCCGACTCTGCACCCCCGTCATCAACGCGCAGCGATCGTAGTGCGCCAACCGTCATCGAGTGCAGGAACCCATTCGGCCGAGAGTTCGGGGTTGGCATTCTGCGAGAGGATGTCGAAGGTTGGCACAACAGGCGACTGCGGCAGGGCATCGAACAGGGCGCGATCATCGGCGGAAAGCGCATCCAGATCCAGCACAGTGAACTGGCCCCACACGGCAGGGTCAGCCTTCGCGACCTGCTGCTCAACCGACAGAGCCTCGTTGGCGACGACCATCGCGCCAGCGATGTTGCCGGAGTTACTGGGGATGCCGAAGAAGCTGGCATTGCCCAGCGTTCCGTCCTCCACCGTGAGCACTCGTGTGGTCTCGGGGAGCGTGCCGTTCTCCACGAGTGCGGTGAGCGTGGCGGGACCATACGTCATCATCATGTCGATCTCGCCATCGGCAAACAGCTTCGTCAGTTGCTCCGAGGTTGCGGGATAGGTGGTGCCTTCACGCCAGAGTGACGGCGCGAGCTGGTCGAGTCGTTCATAGAGCGCAGGGGAAAGTTCGGCGAAAGCGTCATCGCTGTAGACCGAAGGAACATTCTCATAACCGCCCGAGACACTGTAGAGCACCTCGCGTAAGAAAGCGGATCCCGTGAAGTCGGGAGCAGCCGGGTAGGTGAAGCGACCGGGGTTATCTTCGGCCCAGTCGAGGATGCCCTCAATGGTGGTTGGTGGGTTCGGCACCGTGGCCTCGTTGTAGACGAAGGAGAATTGCGCCTTGTGCCAGGGAGCCTCGCAGCCATCCACAGGAGTGCCGAAGTCTTCGGTGAGCAGTGGGTCAGAGTCGGAGACCAAGGTCATGTTGGGCAGCAGATCTGTCCACTCGCAGAACCAGGCATCAGCCTGTTTGCCAGTGCGGAAGTTGTCGCCGTTGATCCACACGAGGTCAACAGCGCCATCCGTATTACGGCCAGCCTGCAGCTCAGTAAAAACGCGGTTGAGCGCATCCTTGGTGTCGGCAATCGGAACACGTTCGAGCGTGACGCCCTGCGCCGCCGCAGCTGGAGCAAGAACGTCATCAACGTACGCGTTGCCCTGATCGTCACCGCCCCACATCCACAACTTCACGGTCTGGCCGTCGGCAGCGATCTGCACGTCAGCCCAGTCGAAGAACTCAGGGCCGCGAGGAGTGGTCGTTGGTGCCGAGCACGCGCTCAGTGCCAACGCGGTCACTGCTGCCGTAGCAAGCGCGGGAAGGATGCGGCGGCGTGCAGTAGTGGGGGAAGCCGCACGACGAAACGGTAGCCAGATCTGCACGCAGGTGCTCCTAAGTAATTGAGGGCTCACGGGAAACTGTCGAGATGCCCCGCACAGCGCACTCCAGATTAAGCGCGAACAACTTATTACTTCAGTAAGCCACATCACATACGGACTTCATAGCTCCGACATAGCATTGCTGAAATGAAAAACAAACGCGCCTCAGCGCTCTGGAAAGCTGGCGCGTTCGTCGTGTTCCTCGTGGCCATTGTCATTGTGGCGTTCACGGTTGAGATTCCGAGCGTTGAAGAGATTCAAGCGGCAGCAGAAGGCACCGGCGTGCTGGGCGCCGTAATCTTCATCCTTATTTATGCGGTCCTCACCCTGACTCCAGCGCCCAAAGCCGTGATCAGTATTGCCGCAGGGCTCGCGTGGGGTCTGTGGATCGGCACCCTACTCGTGCTCGTGGGCGCCGTTATTGGGGCAGCCCTCTCCTTCTGGATCGGTCGCCTGCTCGGACGCGAAGCTGTTGAGCAGTACACGGGCGGCAAGGTTCGCGCCGTTGACGAGATGCTGCAGAAACGCGGCTTGCTCTCCATGATTGCGCTGCGCCTCATCCCTCTCATTCCTTTCACTGTTATCAACTACGCCGCTGGCCTCACCGCCGTGCGAGTGCGCGACTACATGATCGGCACCGCCGTCGGCATCATCCCCGGCACCATGGCGTTCGTCGCGGTCGGGGCCTATGGCGCTGAACTCAACACCGGGTTCTTCATCGCTCTCGGAGCGCTCGGCGTGCTCACGATCGGCGGCGGCATTGTTGCCGCACGACTGCGCAAGAAAGATGCTGCGACTGCCGCAGCCGCCGGTGATGAGGATGCCGCCAAAGAGCTCAACGCGGAGAACAACTAGCCGTGCTGGATGCCCAACTGCGCCGAGCGGTCAGTCGACCGCTCAACGGCATGGCATCCGCCCTCGACGTGCCTTGGATCACGCCCGACCGCATCACGATCGCCGGGCTCGTTGTCGGCCTGAGTAGTGCTGCGCTCGCCGCAACGCAATGGTGGAGCCTCGCGCTCATCGCGTGGCTGCTGTCGCGAGTGCTGGATGGGCTCGACGGAACTCTTGCTCGACGGCGGCTCGCTGCGGCATCCGCTTCGGGTCGGGATGGCGTTGATGCCTCGAGCTCCGCTGCTGCGAGCCAAGCGGGCGGCTTTCTCGATATCGTCGCCGACTTCGTGGTCTACGGCGCGACGGTTCTCGGCGTTGCGATCGGTGCGACCACCGCATTCGGGGCGCCCTGGTGGCCGTTCTTGCTCGTCATGTTCAGCTACTACCTCAACGGGGCCGCGTTTCTCGCGTTCTCCTCGATAGCTGAACGCACCGGCCGAACAGTCTCAGACGAAGACAACCGCTCGCTTTTCTTCCTCGGTCGTATTGCCGAAGGCGGCGAGACGGTATTTACTCACGCACTCTGGCTGATCGTGCCGTTCTTTGCATGGCAGATCGCGATTGTGTGGAGCATCATCGTGTTCGTCAGCGCCACCCAGCGGATGATCGTCGGCTACCGCCTGCTGCGCTAGTCTTTCGGCTTTCCCAACGTTGCCCGGCGAACCCGAGCCAACAGTTGGATAGCTGACTTCACGACGCCGCTCTTCAAACGGTATTGAACGTCAGCGATGGCCGCATTCCAGAGGGCATCGCTGAAGGTCGGGTAGGCGTGGGTCGCCGAGGCGAGCGCGCTCGTGGAGAGTTTCGCGCTGACGGCGAGTGTGAGCTCTCCGAGGCTTTCGCCCGCGCGCGGTCCGACGATGGTGCCGCCAAGTACCCGGCCGCGAGTATCGACGACGATCTGCGCGAAACCCTCTTCTTCACCTTCGGCAATGGCGCGGTCCGTTGAGAGGTGTTCGCCGGTGTAAACGCGGTGCTTGCCGGGCACGGCATCCGCCGCGGTGATACCGACGGCTGCGATTTCGGGCGAGGTGAACGTGACGCGGGGCACGAGCTGGTCATTGAACTTGCGGCGTAGGCCCAGGGCCGCGTTGGTGCCTGCAATACTGCCGCTTACTCCGGCGATGTGGCTAAACTTTGGCAACCCGGCGGCGTCGCCGGCCGACCAGATGTGCGGGTTGGAACTGCGCAGCGAGGCATCGACATCGATGAATCCCTCGGCCGTGATGTTTACGCCAGCGGCCTCGGGGGCGAGAGTCCCCACCCGGGTTGAGCGTCCGATCGCGGCCAGCAGGCGGTCGAAGGGCACGCGGGTGCCGTCGTCGAGCACGAGCTCTCCGGCTAGTCCGTCGGTCGAGATGACCTCGGCGGCAGAGCGGCCGTTGAGCACGGTGATGCCGTCGCCGTCGAACGTCGCCTGCAGGATGCTGCTGGAACGTTCATCCTCAGTGGGAAGGATGCGGTCGCGGCGGTTCACAATCGTCACGGCGGAACCGAGTCGGGCCATTGCTTGGCCGAGTTCACTTGCGATCGCACCGCCACCCAGCACGACGAGTCGCGGTGGTAGTTCGTCGAGTTCCCAAATGCTGTCGCTCGTGAGCATCTCGATGCTGTCGGTGCCGGCGAACTTGGGGAGGCGCGGTTCGGTTCCCGTCGCGATCACGGCCTGCACGAACGTGTGGCGAGTGCCATCGATTTCTAGGGAGTGGCGGCCAGTAAAGTGAGCATCCCCGTGGATGACCTCGATGCCGAACTCGGCAAAAGCCTCGGCGGAATCGTGCGGCTCGATCGTGGCAATCGCATCCTCGACGTGCCCCATCGCCCGCGCAAAGTCGATTGTTACGTTGTCGGCGGTGATGCCGAAGCGTTCAGAAGTCCGCATGACGTGAGCAGCATGCGCTGTAGCGATCAGTGACTTCGAGGGAACGCAGCCGGTCCAGAGGCAGTCCCCACCGAGGCGGTGGCGTTCGACCATCAACACCCGTGCACCGAATCGGGCGGCGGTCTTGCTAGCGACAATTCCGGCGCTGCCGGAGCCGATGACGATGAGATCCCACTGAGCGGGCATGCGTGTTCCTTTCGAGAGGGCGTTTGCCCCAGTCATGTTTAGCAGCGCATTGTTCAGCGAACCGTACGCTAGATCACAGTTCGCAGGGAGGGCTCGCCCGTAACATCGGGTCATGGCTACCGAAACTAACGTGAACACCGTTCCTGCTGACGCTCCCCGCTACGACGGGCTCAAGGCCGTCTTCATCAACTGCACGCTCAAGAAGAGCCCCGAGATGAGCCACACCCAGGGCCTCATGGATTCAAGCATCCAGCTGATGCGCAGTGCCGGAGTGCACGTCGATAACGTGCGCTTCATCGACCACGACATTGCCATCGGTGTCTACCCCGACATGCGCGAGCACGGCTGGGAGAAGGATGCCTGGATGGACGAAGTCTGGCCTCTTATCGAAGCGGCCGACATCCTCGTCATCGGTGGACCGATCTGGCTGGGCGACAACTCCTCTGTCACCCGGATGCTCATCGAGCGTCTCTACGCGATGAGTGGCGAGTTCAACGACAAGGGCCAATACGTCTTCTACGGCAAGGTCGGCGGCGCACTCTTCACCGGCAACGAGGATGGCGTGAAGCACTCCGCCATGTCGGTTCTCTACAGCCTTCAGCACATTGGCTACGTCATTCCTCCCGCAGCGGATGCTGGCTGGCTCGGCGAGATCGGCCCCGGTCCCAGCTACCTCGACGAAGGCTCGGGGGGCCTCGAGAACGACTTCACGAACCGCAACACGACCTTCATGTCGTGGAACCTCATGCATCTGGCATCGATCCTCAAGAACGCCGGCGGTATCCCGGCTTATGGAAACACCCGCAAGGCGTGGAACGACGGCGAGCACTTCGGCTTCGAAGCTAACCCCGAGTACCGGTAACCCTCAAGTGAGCATGTCATGATGGATCCGTGCGGTGAGAGAGTGGCGTCAGCCCCCCTGGCGGGCGAACGCCCGTGGTCGCCGCAGCGAAGGGATCCTGAACCACTCATGCCGATCGACAACGGTTCGTTTAGCTGCCTCAGCGAAGTCGACCTGTTCGCCGACCTGTCGCCTGCCGAGATCGAGCAGATGGACCGCATGGCGCCCTCGCGCTCGTACTCGCTCGGCGAAATGGTCTTCAGTCAGAGCCAGCCCGTCACCGCTCTTTTCATTTTGAAAAAGGGTCGCATCCGCATCTTCCGGGTCACCGAAGACGGTAAGGCACTCACGATGGCGATCCTTGAGCCGGGCGCAGTCTTTGGCGAAATGATGATGGTCGGCCAGCGCATGTATGACAACTACGCCGAAGCGATCGACGACGTAGAGATCTGTCTCATGAACACGGCGGATGTTGAGCGCTACCTCATCGCCGACCCACGCATCGCAATCCGCATCTCGCGCCACCTGGGCGAGCAAGTCGTTCGGCTCGAGGAGCGCCTCACTGACCTTGCATTGCGTCCGCTGCAGTCGCGCGTGTGCAGCACGCTGTTGCGCCTCGCCGAGGCGGCCCCCAATTCGCGCTTCACGCATCCCACGATCCGTCTGAGCCACGACCAGCTGGCCGGGCTTCTCGGTGCGACCCGCGAATCCACGAGCAAGGCCATGTCTGATCTGGCCAGCCGCGGCATCATCCGGCAGGGGCGGGCTCGCGTCGTCATTCTCGATGCGGATGCTCTGGGCCAGCTAGCTCGCCAGTCAGGCTAGTGGCACTCGCGGGTATTTCACGTCCTCAATGAAGTAACTATTACTCTCTTCCGCCTAGCTGGTCGCGGGGCTACTCTTCAACTATGAACACTGGATGCGATGAAAACTCGGTGACCGGGCGACGTCACGGCGGGCGGGTGACAGCTGCCGCAGCATCCGCACTGATCGCAGTGTTGGCGCTTGCCGGCTGTGTGCCGTCGGGATCAACGTCGTCGACAAGTTCCTCGAGCGTTCCCACCGCCTCGTCAACGCCGAGCTCGACGCCGCTACCCACGCCGGAGCCGTTGATCATCCCCGGCTGCGACACGTTGCTGCCGCTGAGCACCGCCAAGGGTCTGCTCTCTACAAGCACTCAAAAACTTGACGAGCAAGATAGTTTCACGCTGAACGGCGGCGAGTTGCCAGAGATCGCGGCCGTGATGACAGATGCCACGATTGCAAAGAATTGCATTTGGGGCGTGCCGAATTCCGACGGCTACTTCTCGGTGGCTATCGGTGATATCGCTGAGCCTGATCTCTCTGATCTCAAGGGCGCGCTGGCCGCCAGCGGCTATCAGGGCACCACAATCAACAATGTGGCCACTCTGGAGTTCACGACGGAGAACGAAATTGGAACGACCGCGGCCACTCACCTGTTTACCGGCGACCTCTGGATTCACGCCACAGGCACCTCAGTTGACCTGACGAACGCTGCCGCGACGGCTGTTCTTGATCAAATGCGCCTCGCGAACCCCACCCGCACGTACTGAGTGACACTGAAGCAGACCATTTCGTAGCAATTCTCACATTTTGGCCACAACTCTGTAGCTGGCAGACAGGTGGGTCTACCCTTCTGGCATAACGACGGATGCGAGGAGAGCCCCATGAGTGAGCAACTACGACCTGTCCAAGTTTCGATCGCGGCGGCATCCGCTGCCCTGATCGTGCTGGCCTTGACCGGCTGCGTGCAGTCTGAGACGGATGCCGCGGTAGACAGCGCGACGGAACCGTCGCTGGCGCCGTCAAGCGCACCGACCGAACCGACCGCTGAACCAACCCCCGTTGTGGAGCAGCTCGTGATTCCCGAGTGCTCGACGATGGTGCCCCTCGATGTCGCCAAGAGCTCCTTCTCTGAATCCACGGTCCTTTTAGCGGAGGAGAATTTTCTGGACGTGAACGAGTGGTCTATGCCCGAAGAGGCTGCTGCGATCTCGAACGCATCGGTCGCGAAGGACTGCTGGTGGGGAGTGCCCCGCGGCGATGGGTTCTTTGGGCTCGCGGTCATCGATATTGACTCCACCCACCGCGCGACGCTAGCTTCCGCCCTGCTCGACGAAGGGGCAGTGGAGACAGCGTTAGGGAGCGTGACTGTATTGAACGTGTTGACTTTGAGTGGGTTGAACGACATCTATGACACTCACTATTTCGCCGACGACGTGTGGATTCACGGCACCGCCAATAGTGACCGGCTCTCTACGAAACTTGCGGATGCTGCCCTCGAGCAGATTCGCGTAGCGAATCCCACGCGCGCCTACTGACTCCACCCTTCCTCCGCTAACGTCAGTAGCAACCACTTCTGCGCTCCCGGGGCGCACGATCTGTCTACCCGCAGCACAGCAATCACCGCGGATGGCCGATGGGGGATGGCAACCAAAGCGACCGTAAATCAAGTTTGCACAGTCAATCTTGATCATGTACGTTTTGTCTAGCCATCCAATGACGGATAAGGCCTAGGAAGGAACCTGGATCCAAGTGAACACAACTCTTGATTCCAAGAAACTGCGAGGCCTCGGCATCGCATCGCTCTTGGTAACAGCACTCACGCTCTCCGCCTGCACAGCACCAGCAGAAGAATCCACGCCCGACGCCGGTGACCTCCTGATCTCTCAGGAAGCCTGCGACCGCAACGCCGCGGTCGGCACCATCACCTACATCTCCGGCTACGGCTACTCGGCCAGCGCCGGCCAACTCGACGTCTTCTTGGCCGACGAGCTCGGCTACTTCAAGGACCTGTGCCTCGACATAGAGATCAACGCGTCCGGCGCGAACGGGCAGCAGCTCGTCTCGTCAGGGCAAGCAGAATTCACGGCCCTTGGTTCGGCATCCGATGTCATGCTCGCTGCGGCGAACAGCAAGAACCTCACCGCGGTCGCGACCTACGGCAACACCCCGCCGTTCTCGATCTTCGCCAACGAGAAGATTAAGAGCCTCAAGGACCTCGAAGGTGGTTCGCTCGGCTACTTCATCAACCTCACTCCGATCGCTTCCGCCATGCTGGATGCCGCTGACGTCGATGTCAGCAAGGTCGAACTGATCAAGATGACCAACTACGACCCCACCGTGGTTACTCGCGGCCAGGTCGACGCCATCGTCGGCTACGCCTCGAACCAGCCCGAGAACCTTCGCGCTCAGGGTCTACCGTTCAGCGAGTTCTTCCCCTCTGACGTGGGTGTTGAGGGCACGTACAACGTCATGGAGGTCAACTCCGAGTTTCTCGCCGACAACCGCGAAGTCGCCGCTGACTTTATGCGCGCCTCACTCCACGCCCTGCAGTTCTGCCTCGACAGCTCCGACGAATGCATCGACATGATCGCGCAGCTCGCCGAAGACAACGGTCAAGGTTCTGCCTTCCCGCGTGATCAGCTCGAGCGCACCTGGAATGTGGAATCGCAGTGGGTCAAGGACAGCAACAGTGGGCTCCCCGGAACCCAAACTGCCGCTGACTGGGCTGCCGAATACGAACTCGTCAAGAAGTTTGGAAACGTCGACAACCTGCCCGCCATCACCGACATGATGGATGAAACGCTCGTCGCTGATCTCTATGCAGATGGCGAACTGATCTGGCCGGGAAACTAACCCGACCACCCCACTCGGATGCCGCACCACCCACCCGGTGCGGCATCCGGCATCACAACCAGGGAGTAACTGTGGAAACCGCACAGCCACACGCCGGCGTTCATATCGAGAACGTCTCTAAGAGCTTCGGCCCCGAGGGGGCACGCACGCTCGTGCTCAACCATGTGAGCCTCTCGATCAAGATGGGCGAGTTCGTTTCGGTAATTGGCCCGAGCGGCTGCGGAAAGTCGACACTGCTCAAAACTGTGGCCGGCCTCATCGATGCCGACAGCGGCGTCGTCAAGGTCGACGGGATGACGGTGAAAGCCGCGACGAAGAACAAGATGATCGGTCTTGTTCCGCAGTCTCCGGCGCTGCTCCCGTGGCGCACCGTGCTCGACAATGTGCGCCTGCCGATGACGGTGAACCCGAAAGCGAACGCGAACCGCAATCTGCGTGACCCCCGCGAGATTCTGGAGTCCTTCGGTCTGGGGGCCGCGCTCGACAAGTATCCCGGCCAGCTCTCCGGCGGAATGCAGCAGCGCGTCGCTATTGCCCGCGCTTTCGTGTTCGACCCGAGCGTGCTGCTCATGGATGAGCCCTTCTCCGCGCTCGATGAGATGAACCGTGACGCTCAACGGCTGGGTCTCCTCGATTTCTGGCAGTCCAACCGCAAGGCCGTCATGTTCGTGACTCACTCGGTGCCCGAGGCGATCATGCTCTCCGACCGCATCGTCGTGATGGGGGCGCACCCGGGTCACATCGCCGAAATCATCGACGTTCCCCTGCCGCGCCCTCGCACGATCGACGTGTACGCGACCGACGAGTTCCGCGACCTTGAAGGCCACGTGCGCGAAACACTGCGCGAAGTGATGGGACAAAAGAGTGCCTAAGTCACGCAAGAACGAGGACAGCATGTCAGCAACCGATACGACGACTCTCGCGGTTCAGGCCGCGACGAGTGCAACGGGCCGCCGCATCTCACCGCTGGCGTCCGCCAAGCTCAAGCAGAACCTGCGCTGGACCAACTGGGCTCCCGCCGTGATCACCTTCGTGATCGCGGCCGCGCTCTGGCAGATCACGGCGATCGCAAATCCGTATGTGATCCCCACGATCGACCAGGTCTGGATGAGCCTCATCAAGGACGCCGACACGTACTGGGCCAACATGCTCGTGACGAGTCTTGAGGTCGCCGTGGGTGCCAGCTCGGGCATCATCGCCGGCTTCATTCTGGCGATCATCATGGCCGAGTTTCAGGTCATGGAACGCGCCGTCATGCCGCTCGTCGTGGTCGTGATGGTCACGCCGATCGTCGCTATCGCTCCGGCTCTGGTCGTCGCGTTCGGCTTCGGCATGACCCCGAAGTTCATCGTGACCGCGCTGGTCGTGTTCTTCCCCATGCTCGTCAACTCGCTTGCCGGGCTGCGGGATGTGGATGACCGCGCGCTCGACGTGATGAAGACACTGCATGCCAGCCGCTGGGAGATCTTCCGCGACCTGCGTTTCACCGGTTCAATGCCCTACGTCTTCGCTGGCCTGCGCATTGCGCTTCCGCTCGCAATCGTCGGTGCGGCCGTTGCCGAGTTCGTCGCTGCTGGCCAGCAGGCCGGGCTCGGATCCCTCGTGACCATCGCTGCGGCGCAAGCAAATCTGCCTGTTACCTGGGCCAGCATCGCGCTGCTTTGCCTCATGGGCGTCATCCTGATTTCTCTCCTCGCTCTCGTTCGCAAGCGAGTGCTCTGGTGGAGCGACGGAGCCGCTGTGGGTCGCTAAATCCCCACGCGCGGCAGCTTTTCCCACCACCACTCTGCCCGCCACTACTCTGCCCTTTTCCGCACCCCCACCCCCAGAATTTCTCCCCACCACGAAAGGTTCCATCATGAAGAAGCTTCGCTTCGGTCTATTCGAAAACCCTCAGGCCAACGACTCGGGAACGTCGACCTGGCGTCATCCCGACAACAAGCGGGACATGTTCGACCGCCTCGACTACTGGCGTGAAATCACGACCATCTGCGAAGAGGCCGGCTTCGACTTCATGTTCTTGGCGGATGCCTGGGGCTGGGCCGACGTCAACGGCGAGCGTCCCGAGATCTGCTCGGTCGAGGGCCTCGACCTGCCGCGTCTCGACCCCGCGATTCTGGCTGCTGCCCTCATCTCGACCACCACGAATCTCGGACTCGTGCTCACGGGATCCACTCTTCTTGAACAGCCCTATGCCTTTGCTCGTCGCATTGCGAGCCTCGACCACCTCTCGGGCGGTCGCATCGGCTGGAACGTCGTCACGACGGGAACCGCTGAGACGGCATCGCAGGCCTTTGGCGTTCCGATGGTCGCGCACGACGAGCGGTACGACATGGCCGATGACTTCATGGAGGTCGTCTACAAACTGTGGGAGGGCGCGTGGGAGCGTGACGCTCTTGAGCGCGACAAGAACGGTCGCTTCGCCGACCCCGCCAAGGTTCACCGCATTGAGCACGACGGCCCGTACTTTAAGTCGCACGGCTACGGAAACTCCTCGTACTCACCGCAGGGCACCCCGGTGCTCTTCCAGGCCGGCACCTCACCGCGCGGCCGCGAGTTCGGTGGCAAGCATGGCGAGGCAGTCTTCCTCGGGGGCGGTGCTGTGGAGAAGGTCGCTGAGCAGGTGGCATCCATTCGTGAAGAAGCCGTCAAGAACGGTCGTGCTGCCGACTCGGTCAAGATCATGTCCGCCTTCACGTGCGTGATCGGCGACACCGAAGATGAAGCAAAGGCCAAGCTGCAAGAGGTGTTGGATGCGGAGAGCCCCGACGTGGCCGTCGCCTCCTACGCGTGGTTCACGGGCCTCGATCTGTCTTCCTTCGACCCGGCGACGCCGATGAAGGAGCTGCACACCGAGCTTTCGCAGACCCAGATCACCCGCTTCGGCGACCAGACGGTTGGCGATGTCCTGGCGCAGTGGCACGGCAACGGTGTGCGCAGCAAGCCCTTCGTGGGCACGGCTGAGCAGATCGCTGACGAGATGATCGCTCTCGCTGAGGGCGCCGACCTCGATGGCTTCTTGTTGACGCCGATGATTCAGCCGAGCTCAACCGTCGAGTTCATCGAGAAGGTGCTGCCAATTTTGCGGGAGCGCGGGGTTGCTGGTGAAGGCTATGACGCTCCGACGCTGCGCGAGCGCCTGCTCGGCACCGACGACTCGATCTTGCGCGATGACCACCCTGGAGCGGCGTACCGCGCAACGGCCGCGGTTGAAGCGAAGAACTAGCTCGTAGCGCGGCGAGCGGGACGGTCGCCATCTTCTCCGGCAAAGACGTAGTCGCCAGAGCGGATGCGGTCGATCACGTCTCGAGCCCACTGCTGTTCTCCGCGCAAGCGAGAGGTCGCCAGTTCGAAGATTTCGCGCACGTAGGCGGGAGTCGAGGTCGAGGTTGCAACATCACCAATGTGGTACGCGTTGCTGGCAATGCGGGCGTCGATTTCGGTAACGCGGTGTTCGAGGCCGGCGAGCACTTCTTCGCGCTGCAGGGCGTACATGAACGAGGTGAGCACCATGACGGGCTTGGTGTCGAAGACTTCGACTGTCCACAGGGCGTCGCGCAGCATCCGGAGCAATTCGACTTCGCCAGCTTCGGTCATGCGGTAGGTCGTGCGCTCGGGGCGGTTGCCGGCAGACTCGGTGCCGTTCTCGGCGAGATAGCCATCGTTCGTGAGCGACCGCAGGGCGTTGTAGATCGAGCCGGGCTGAATGTTGGCCCATTCGTCGATGTGCCAGGTCATCAGTTCACGGCGCAGAAAGTAGCCGTGAACTGGTTGGAACTGGTTCACAGCTCCCAGTACGACGAGGCGAGTTGTAGTCGACATGCCCCCAATGGTAGGGCAAGGGGTCCGCTCGCAGGGCAGAAAGTCAGTTGTTTACATGATCAAAAATGACTAACATGTAGTCATATGTTCAAACTTGACTAGCGGTCGCTGGTTGAACATTTCAAGCAAAGGAGTCCGCCCATGTCGCACAAGACCACTGCGGAAGAAGTATCCCCTCAAGTCGCGCTTCGACGAGCGCTCTCGCTCTTTCCGACTGGTGTCGTCGCCCTCGCCGCGGTTGTTGACGGCCAGCCCACCGGCATCGCGGTGAACTCCTTTATCTCCGTTTCTCTCGAACCGCCGCTAGTCGCGGTCTGCCCCGCGCGCACCTCGACTACCTGGCCCGTGTTGGCTCGTGCCACGCGCATCGGGCTGAGCGTTCTCGGCGCCGATCAAGAGCAGACGGCGCGCAGCCTCGCCTCGCGCACGGGCGATCGCTTCGCCAACATTGACTGGCGTGCAACCGAGGGTGGGGCCATCCACATGGACGGTGCGGCGCTGTGGCTCGAGTGTGAGATTCGCCATAGCTTCGATGGGGGCGACCACGAGATTGTGACTCTCGAAGTTATCCACTCCGAGGCTTTTCCCGAAGTTACCCCTCTTGTCTTTCACCTCAGCCAGTTTCGCGGGCTGTAGGTCGCGAAAGTGCTCGACGTGCTCGCCGCTAGGGTTGAGCTAATGGAGCATCCACCGACGCTGAGTTTTCGCGGCACCGTCGTGCACGGTGATAAGCGCGGGCGCGAGCTGGGGTTTCCCACGGCGAACATTTCGATCGGCGACCACGCTGATCTTCCCGTCGATGGCGTTTACGCCTGCTGGGTCACTTTTCCGCCGGCGACCGAGGCTCATGGCGCGACCATCAGCATCGGTGACAACCCCACTTTTGACGACGTGACCGAGCGTCGGGTCGAAGCCTTTATCCACGATTTCGATGGCGACCTCTATGGGGCCGAGGTCGAGTTCACGGTGCACTCGTGGCTGCGCGGAATGTTCCGCTACGAGAGCCTCGACGAACTGATCGAGAAGACAGCGGCGGATGTCGCGGCCTCCCGCATCGCTCTCGCTCTTCCGTCTCAGCTCCCGTAGCTTTCACGTCTCCCCACATTTGCTCATCTGAGCATCTTTGCCCCGGGATTTCGTTAGTCTTAGGCCATGCTTCTCAGTGATCGCGACATCCGGGCCGAACTCGCCTCTGGCCGCATCGGCCTAGACCCTCTCGATCTCGACATGGTGCAACCGTCGAGTGTCGATGTGCGGCTCGACCGCTTCTTCCGCCTCTTCGATAACCACAAATACCCGTTCATTGACCCGGCCGTTGATCAGCCCGATCTCACTCACCTCATGGAGGTGGATGCCGACCAGCCGTTCATCCTTCACCCCGGTGAGTTTGTGCTCGGTTCCACGTTCGAACTCGTCACTTTGCCCGATGATGTTGCTGCTCGCCTCGAGGGCAAGAGCTCACTGGGGCGCCTCGGGCTGCTCACGCACTCCACTGCGGGCTTCGTTGACCCTGGCTTCTCGGGTCACGTCACCCTCGAGCTCAGCAATGTTGCAACGCTGCCGATCAAGCTCTGGCCCGGCATGAAAATCGGGCAACTGTGCTTCATCAAGACCACGTCGCCGGTGGAATCGCCCTACGGCTCAGGCCAGTACGGTTCGCGCTACCAGGGTCAGCGTGGTCCTACGGCCAGCCGCAGCTTCCAGAACTTTCACCGCACCGATGTGCGGGCGAATGATGCGGGTTCGCTAGGGGGCTAAACCTGTTCTAGTGACGCGTGAGTGAACCTTAGATCACGATTCGGATTCTCATACTTGTTTAATCCTCACTCTCACCTAATGTCGTCTTATGAACACATTCGGGGATTCGGGATCACACACTGCACGACTGACCACGCGAAGGATTGTCGCTACAGCATCCGCGGTTGTGGTCGCTCTCGTGCTGGCTGGATGCACGAACCCTGTGGGCGAAGGTACTCTCTCATTCGAGCCCACAGCGACTCCCGTTGAATCCACTTCAGCGCCTGTCGCTGAGCCGCTCGTGATCCCGTCCTGTGAGGAATTGCTCCCCTTGAGCCAGGTGGCGCAAGAGATGGGCGACACCACTGAACTCTTGCGGGTAGAGAACACCGGCGAGTTCGAGCTCGCGTGGCCTGGTCGCTATGAAGGGTTTGAGGACTTCTTGGCGGAGGTCCCGCTGAGCCAACAGTGCACCTGGGCTCCCACGGGGAGTTTTGAAGTCTTCGTAGAGCTGATGGTCGCCGATACCTCGAACACTGACCTCGACGCGCTGCGTGCTCACATTCTGGATTCCGGCTACGTAGCGGCTGAGAACGGTGGGGTTGAGACATACACCGGGCAAGCCGAGGGCTCATCGCGCGACCGATTCCCGACCCATCTTCTCGTCGACGACCTGTGGATCTACGTCACGCCCTATAGCCAGGAACTGGCCCTCAGCTACGGCAACGGTGCGCTCGAGCAGATTGCCGCAGCTAACCCGACTCGCGGCTACTAACCGTCGAGCTGCTCCAGCTGCTCCAGCTGCTCCAACTGCTCCAACTGCCAGCCGAGCCACGGGCTGAAGGCGAACGGCGTACCGGCCACGGCGGCGTGCAGCGATTGCGGATCAACCCACTCGAATTCGTCGACTTCGTTGGGGTTCGGGGCTGCGGCATCCGCCGTCACGGCGCGGTAGACGGGGCAGATCTCGTTCTCGACGATGCCGGAGGAGTCGACGGCGCGGTAGCGAAAGTCGGGCAGTACAAGTTGAACGTCACTGACGGTGATGCCGAGCTCGTACTTGGCCCGGCGGATGATCGCCGCAGCCATATCTTCACCGGGGGCCGGGTGCCCGCAGAACGAGTTCGTCCAGACACCGGGCCAGGTGAGTTTCGAGAGCGCGCGACGGGTGACCAGCACCCTGCCGTCCGCGTTGTAGACGTGGCTCGAGAACGCGAGGTGCAGGGCAGTGTCGGTCGTGTGAACGAGGGCCTTGTCGGCAACACCAATGTGTTCGCCGGACTCGGAGAGAAGTACAACCTGCTCAGGGATTTCACTCATGATCGCGATAGTCTGCCTAGGTGGAAAGAATCGAAATGCCGCACCTCATGTGTCGGCCTGCACTCAGCCTAACTAATGCGCTTGGGCGTGCGGACGGCGGGTGCGCGTGAGCTCGCGCCTCAAGCTGTATGACCGCGTTGCTGAAGACGCGGCGAGCATCGTCATTCGCAGCTATTCCACGTCGTTTTCTGCGGCCTCCCGCCTGCTGGGCGTGGAGGTCCGACAGCACGTCGAGAACATTTACGCACTGGTTCGCGTCGCCGATGAGATCGTCGACGGCGGTGCCGAAGAAGCAGGCCTCGACGTGATTGCCACGAGCCGCCAGTTGAATGAACTCGAGAAGGAAACCGAAAACGCGATCGCGAGCGGTTTCAGCTCGAACCTCATCGTTCATGCCTTCGCCCTCACCGCGCGCGAGGTGGCCTTCGGCCCAGAACTCACGGCTCCCTTCTTCGAGTCGATGCGCATGGATCTTAACCAAAAAGAGCACGACCAGGCCAGCTTCGACCGCTACGTGTATGGCTCTGCAGAAGTCGTGGGGCTCATGTGCCTGTGCGCTTTCCTGCACGGCCACGAGGTCAGCGACGAGCAGCGCGCCAAGTTTGTGCACGGCGCACGAGCGCTGGGCGCAGCCTTTCAGAAGGTCAATTTCTTGCGTGACTTGGCCGACGACTTTGAGACTCTCGGTCGCAGCTACTTTCCGGGCGTCGACGTTGCAACGTTCACCGAAGCCGAGAAGATCCGGCTGCTCGACGACCTCGATGCCGATCTGCGGGATGCCGCGATCGGCTCAGAACTGCCAGCGAGCAGCAAGAAGGCTGTTGCGCTCGCCCACTCTCTCTTTGCCCAACTCTCCACGCGCATCCGGGCTACTCCGGCCAGCGAACTGGTGAAGACGCGGGTGCGCGTTCCGAATGTTGTTAAGCTGCGGTTGGCTGCGGTCGCCGCGATGGGAGTGACCCCTCGACCATGAGTGACGTTGTTGTAATTGGTGGCGGTATTGCCGGGTTAGCGAGTGCGGCATTGCTCGCGAAAGAAGGCCATTCGGTCACGCTGCTCGAGGGGCGCCCGGAGGTGGGCGGCCGCGCTGGTTCGTGGGAGCACGAGGGTTTCCGTTTCGACACGGGCCCGTCGTGGTACCTGATGCCTGAGGTCTTCGACCACTTCTACAAGCTGATGGGCACGACTGCCGCCGAGCAACTCTCGCTCGTCACCCTCGACCCCGGTTACCGGGTTTATTTTGAGGGAGAGAAAGAAGCCCTCGACATCTCCACTGATCTCGAAGAGAACCTCGCGCTATTCGAGAGCATCGAGCGCGGTTCGGGCGCCCGCATGCGCAAGTACTTGGCCTCGGCCGAAGACACCTACGAGCTCGCTAAGAAGTACTTTCTCTACACGAGCTTCGCCGACCTGCGCACGAGCGCAACGAAAGAGGTGCTTGCCAAGGCGGCCCGCTTTATCCGTTTGCTTATCGAACCCCTGTCGAAGCTGGTTGCTCGCACCGTCAAAGACGACCGGTTGCGCAAAGTGCTCGGCTACCCGGCTGTCTTCCTCGGTTCATCGCCGTACCTCACGCCGAGCATGTATCACCTCATGAGCCACCTCGACCTGTCAGATGGTGTGCTCTACCCGATGGGCGGCTTCACCCGGGTGATCGAAAGCATCGCTGACATCGCGCGGGCTGCTGGCGTCGACATCCGCACCGGTTCGAAGGTCACGCGCATCGTGACAGTCGATGGCGTTGCAACAGGTGTTGAGTACACGGATGCCGCGGGCAAGCGTCACACCCTGAACGCCGAGACCGTGGTCTCGGCCGCCGACCTCCACCACACTGAGACCACCATGCTGGAGTCAAGCGAGCAAACCTATCCCGCTGAGTACTGGGAGAAGAAGGTTCCCGGCCCGAGCGCGCTCCTGTTGTATTTGGGCGTCAAGGGCGAACTGCCCGAGCTCGAGCACCACACGCTGCTGTTCATGAAGGACTGGCAACAGGGCTTCGAGGCCATCTTTGGCGACGAACCCAAGGTGCCCGAGCCGGCATCGCTCTACATTTGCAAGCCCAGTGGCGTTGACCCGCATGTGGCACCCGAGGGATACGAGAATGTGTTTGTGCTCGTGCCGATTCCGGCCGACCCCGCCATTGGCCACGGTCAAATCGCAGGCGCCGGAGCTGGCGATGCGCGCATCGAAAAGCTCGCCGACTCGGTGATCTCGCAGATCAGTGAGTGGACCGGCATCCCCGACCTCGCCGACCGCATCACGGTGCGCCGCACGGTAGGCCCTGGCGACTTCGCCGATGACCTCAACGCGTGGCGCGGCACCGCCCTCGGCCCGGCGCACACGCTCAAGCAGAGCGCGTTCTTCCGCGCCGGCAATGTGAGCAAGAAGGTCAAGGGTCTCTACTATGTGGGTGGGTCCACCATCCCCGGCATCGGCCTTCCTATGTGTCTGATTAGTGCCGAAGTGCTCGTGAAGCGCCTGCGCGGCGACACCTCTGCTGGCCCGCTCGCTGAGCCGTTGACGCCCGTGGTCGCACCTCAACCGAGGCCCTGGCCGTGATTGTTCTCTACCTTCTTGCTCTGCTGATTTCCCTCACGGGAATGGTCGTGCTCGATCGGCGCTTTTCGCTGTTCTTCTGGCGGGATGCCCGGCGCGCCCGCATCGTGCTGCCGGTCGGCGTGCTCTTCTTTCTTGTCTGGGATCTTCTCGGTGTCGGCCTCGGCATCTTCTTCCGCGGCGAGACCGAGTTCATGACCGGCCTGCTGGTGGCACCGGAGGTTCCGCTCGAAGAAGTCTTCTTCCTCACGCTGCTCTGCTATCTCACGATGAACGTCTACGGCGCCCTCTCGGGGGAACGCCCACATCCCTCCGTTCATCCCGCGGGCACTGGTTCGGCGGCCACCACCGAGGGGCGAGCGTCATGACCTACTGGCTCCTGAATGCCGTCTTTTTGGTGATCGTGGCGGCGCTCGCGGTGGCCGCGATCGCCACCTCACGCGCCCCGCGGTGGCGTGCAATTGCGCTCACCGCCGGTATTCTGCTCGTGATGACCGCGGTCTTCGACAACGTGATGATCTCGGTCGGCCTGGTGGGGTACAGCGCGGATGCCATCAGCGGTGCTTTCATCGGTGTCGCCCCGCTCGAAGATTTCGCCTACACACTCGCCGCCGTCGTCGGGCTGCCGTGCTTGTGGACGCTGCTGGGTTCTCGCCGAAAGGACTCCCATGCTTAAGGATCTGTTCCTCTCCTCGCGACCGCTCAGCTGGGTCAACACGGCCTTCCCTTTTGCGGCCGCGTACTACCTGACCACCGGCGCCATCGACCTCACGTTCGTACTCGGCACCATCTTCTTCCTCGTGCCCTACAACTTGGCGATGTACGGCATCAACGACGTTTTCGACTACGAGTCCGACCTGCGCAACCCGCGCAAGGGAGGAGTCGAGGGTGCGCTTCTCGACCCGCGGATGCACCGGCCGACGCTCATCGCCGCCGCCGTCACGACCATCCCGTTCCTGATCTATCTCGTGGTGGTCGGTAACCCTCTCTCGTGGCTCGTGCTGCTGATCAGCATGTTTGCGGTCGTCGCCTATTCGGCCAAGGGTTTGCGCTTCAAGGAGCGCCCGTTCCTCGACTCGCTCACCTCGAGCACCCACTTTGTCTCGCCCGCGATTTACGCGCTCGTTCTCGCCGGTGCCGTTTTTACGCCGCAGCTCTGGGCGGTACTGGGAGCTTTCTTCCTCTGGGGGATCGCCTCGCACGCCTTCGGAGCGGTGCAAGATGTGCTTGCCGACCGCGCGGCAGCCATCTCGTCCATCGCGACCGTCATTGGGGCGCGAGCCACCACCCGCTTCGCCGTTGTCGCGTACTTGGCCGGCGGCATCCTGCTGCTGTTTGCTGATTGGCCCGGCCCGCCCGCGGCGCTCCTCGTACTGCCCTATGCGGCCATGTGCGCACGATTCTGGAACATCACGGATGCCACTGCCGAGTCAGCAAACCGTGGCTGGAAGAACTTTCTGGCCCTCAACTTCATCACCGGGTTCTTCGTGACGATGCTGCTCATCTGGTGGGTGTTCATCCGCTAGCTACTGGTTATCGCAGCGCTGAAGCTCTAATCCCGCACGCCACCACGGCCCAGATATTCTCTGAGCGCAACATCAGCATCCCGCGCCCTGAAGCCGGTGGCCTCAATCTTGGTGAGGTCGAGCACACTATTGAGTGGTCGAGGAGCGCCCTGAGCTGTGGCGAAATACTCGGCCGATTCGACGCCGGTCACGCGAGCTGCGTCGTGGCCGGTCAGCTCAAAGATCCGTTGGGCTATGGCGGCCCACGATTGTGGCTGGCCCGCATTGGTCACGTTGTAGGTTCCAAACGCTGCGCGAGTTGAAATCAGATGGCGGATGCCCGCTGCGAGATCACTCGCAAAAGTGAGCCGCCCGACCTGGTCGTTGACCACGGACGGAGAGCTACCGCGCTCGGCAAGGGAGGCCATGGTGCGCACGAAGTTGGCTCCTTCGCCGATGATCCAACTGGTGCGCACGATGTAGTGCCGCGGTACGGTCGAGATGATGGCGTCTGCCGCTGCCTTCGTTTGCCCATAGACGTTAAGCGGTGACGCCGGCTCCGTCTCCGGGTGCGGTGCGGTTGTGCCATCGAAGACGTAGTCGCTGGAGATGTGGATGAGGGTCAGGCGATGCTCCGTCGCAATGCGAGCAAGGGCTGCCGTGGCGGTCACGTTGATAGCCCATGCTGCGGCACGACCTTGTGCCGTTTCGGCGGCATCCACTGCGGTGTAGGCGGCGGCGTTGATCACGACGTCGTAGTCGGGCCAATGGATGTGGTCGAAGCATCCGCTGTCGCTGAGGTCAACGTGGTCACGAGTCGCAAACTCGGCTGTCGGTATCGTTTCGCGGAGTGCCGTGCCCAGCTGGCCTGCCGCTCCAAGCACCAGTGTTCTGCGAGGAGTGAGGGGGGCTACCGCCGTGAGCCGCGGATGCGACCGGTCCTTGTCGCTGAGTTCGGCATCCTGCAGGGGGATCGGCCAGTCGACGGCAATGCTCTCGTCGGCAAGGTTGAGGAAGGTGTAGCTGGCGCTGGAGCTCCAGTGCTCGTTGACGAGATAGCTATAGGCGGTGTCAGGCTCAAGTGTTTGGTAGGCATTGCCGACGCCGCGGGGAATGTAGATGGCGCGTGCCGCGTCGAGCTCCGCGGTAAATACTGTGCCGAACGTGGCGCCAGCACGGAGGTCGACCCAAGCTCCAAAAATGCGTCCTGTGGCAACCGACACGAGTTTGTCCCACGGTTCAGCGTGGATGCCACGAGTCGTTCCGATGGCGCCGTTGAAGGAGATGTTGTGTTGCACTGGGCCAAAGTCAGGAAGCCCAGCAGCGATCATTTTTTCGCGCTGCCAGTTCTCTTTGAACCAGCCACGATTGTCGCCGTGCACCGGCAGCTCTAGCAGCAGCAGTCCGGGGATAGGGGTCTCTGTAACGTGGGGCATCGCTACCGAGCCTGCGACAGATAGCGAGCCTCGGTGGCGGCCTTCTGCGGCTGCCACCAGTCTTCGTTGTCGCGGTACCACTGCACGGTTGCCTCGATACCGACCTCAAAATTGGAGAACTGCGGCATCCATCCGAGTTCAGTGCGAAGTTTCGTGGAGTCGATGGCGTAGCGCACATCGTGCCCGGGGCGCTCCGCAACGTGATCGTAGGCATCCGTCGGTTGGCCGAGGGCAGTAAGGATCAGCTCCATGACTTCTCGATTGTTTTTCTCGCCGTCAGCCCCGATGAGATACGTCTCGCCGATGTGGCCTCGCTCGAGAATCGTCAGCACGGCAGCGGAGTGGTCGGCGGCGTGAATCCAATCCCGCACGTTGAGGCCATCGCCATAAAGCTTGGGGCGCTCACCGGTGAGCACATTGGTAATCTGGCGAGGAATGAACTTCTCAACGTGCTGGCGTGGGCCGTAGTTGTTGGAGCAGTTGCTGATGGTGGCCTGCACACCAAATGACCGAACCCACGCGCGCACGAGAAGGTCTGATCCTGCTTTGGTCGATGAGTACGGGCTCGACGGGTTGTAGGGAGTCTGCTCGGTAAAGCGGCTCGGGTCATCAAGCTCGAGATCGCCATAGACCTCATCGGTGGAGACATGGTGAAAACGCTTCTGGTGGCGTCGCACCGCTTCGAGCAGGATGTAGGTGCCCACGATGTTGGTGTCGAGAAACGGCCGTGGGTCGTCGAGCGAATTGTCATTGTGAGATTCGGCGGCGTAGTGCACCACGATGTCGGTTCCGGCGACGAGCGCGTCAACCACCGAGGCGTCGGTGATGTCGCCCCGGACAAAGCTGAACCGTGCCGCATCAAGCCCGTCGAGCGACGCACGATTACCGGCATAGGTCATTTTGTCGAGCACGGTGACGTGATGGTCGGTGTTCTCGAGAATGTAGTGGACGAAATTCGAACCGATGAATCCAGCGCCGCCGGTCACAAGCATCCTGCTCATCTGGTCTACCTCCCGCGTTCGAGCATTTCGAGCAAATACGAGCCGTATCCCGATTTAGTGAGGCGTTCGGCGCGCTCACGAAGTTCGTCGTCGGTCAGCAATCCTCGGCGCCATGCGACTTCTTCGGGGCAGCCAATTTTGAGCCCCTGACGTCGGGAGATCGTGCGGACATAGTCACTGGCATCCGTCATCGAATCAAAGGTTCCGGTGTCGAGCCAGGCCGTTCCTCGCGGCAAAACTTCGACCTTGAGTTTTCCGGCGTTGAGGTAGGCGCTGTTCACGTCGGTGATTTCATATTCGCCGCGGGCGGAAGGGGTGAGCCCGGCGGCGATATCGAGCACGTCATTGTCATAGAAGTAGAGCCCGGGCACGGCGTAGTTGCTTTTCGGATGGGCCGGCTTCTCATCGAGGGAGACAGCGATAAATTGAGAATCGAATTCGACAACGCCATAGGCTTCGGGCTCCGCTACCCAGTAAGCGAAGATGGCAGCGCCGTCGATGTCGGCAAAGCGGCTGAGCTGAGAACCGAGGCCCGGTCCATAGAAGATGTTGTCGCCCAATACCAGCGCCACGGAATCATTGCCCACAAAGTCGGCACCAATAACGAAGGCTTGGGCGAGCCCGTTCGGTTCGGGCTGCACGGCGAAAGTCAGAGAAATACCGAACTGCGAGCCATCGCCGAGGAGTTTCACGAACTGCTCCGCGTCATGCGGGGTGGTGATGATCAGGATGTCGTTGATGCCGGCAAGCATCAGCGTAGACAGGGGGTAATAAATCATCGGCTTGTCATAGATGGGCACGAGCTGTTTGGAAATGCTCAGCGTTATCGGGTGGAGCCGTGTTCCAGACCCGCCTGCAAGGATTATTCCCTTCATGAACCCAGTATTGTGCGCCAGCTGTACATCGCCTAGCGCTTTACAGGATTGGTCCGCAGTCCTACTGGTTCTGAACGGTGAGGTTTTTGGCCATGGTCTCGAGCACTGTGACTGTGGTCTCGTATTGCTCAGGGGTGACGCCTTCAGTCGCCTTTTGGCGGCCCGCGGCGATCACGACGGTGAGGCGGTCGACAACAACACGGCCGCGATCGGTGAGTTCAAACAGTGCGCCGTCGGTTGTGAGCCACTCGCTCTCGACAAGTTCATTGAGCGACTCGAGCGACGTGGTGTGCAACCCCTGCGTCGGGGGCACAGCGCCGTTTGCGCGGTCTAAGAACGGCGCGATTTCGATGTCGAGAAGCTCGACACCGGCAGCGCCTTTCGACAGCACAGTGAGCAGTTGCCATTGGCGGCGAGTAATTCCGTGCTCTTCGAGGGTGGTGGCGAAGAGCTCATCAATGATGCGATCGACGAGCTTCACCCAGTAACTGATGGGTTGTTGCGTGTCCATAATCCGACAGTACTCCTCGTGCCGCGAATTAGTAGACGAAACCGAGTTCTTCGGGGTAGTCGCCCAGAGCAGTGAGCTGGGTAGCCGCCTGCTGCAGGTGAGACAGGGTGAGACCGAGCGTGCGCGGTCCAAAGCTCACGCGAGCTACGCCGAGCTCGGCGAGAGTTTTTAGCGGCACATATCCTGTTCCGCCAATCACCGAAATGGGCCCATCGATCTGAGCGATCGCTTGGGCGACCATTTGCTCGTTAGTGAGGCCGAGAACGAAAATGCAGTCGGCGCCAGCGGCAAGGTAGGTGTTTGCGCGGGCGACCATGTCATCCCATTCGCCGCCACCGGCCAACACATCAACGCGGGCGTTGATCGCGATGGGCACACCGGTAGCGTCGCCAGCTGCGCGGGCCGCAGCGACCCGTGCAGCAGCGTGGTCGAGGTCGAACAGCGGAGCTTTGGCCGGGCCCGAGCTGTCTTCGATGTTCAGCCCAGCAGCGCCAGCCGCGATCAATCGTTCGACGTTTACTTGCACGCCGTCGGCATCCGGCGAGTAGCCCTTTTCGAAGTCCACCGAGACGGGGATTTCGACGGCAGTACAGATAATGGATGCCGCCTCGATGGCCTGATCAACGGTGAGGCCTTCGCCGTCGGAAACTCCGCGGGCGAAACTCACGGCATGGCTTGCGGTGGCAAGGGCGCGAACGCCGGGAGCCTCGGCAACCACGCGGGCGGTGATGGCATCCCACACGTTGGAGACAATCAGGGGCGTGCCAGGGATGTGGAGTGAGCGGAGAAGTTCGGCGCGGGCGGCGGGGGAGCTGGGGGCGATTTCAGTCATGCTCCCAGCATGCTCCGCGTGCGCGCTGGACACCAGTGAATTTCAGACGCGACCAGCAAACTCTCGGCAACGCGAGCTAGTCGATCACTGACTGTTTCGCCTTCACCGGCAGCATCAGCACGAGGCCGGCGAGCAGCACGATCACGATTCCGATGATGCCGTAGCGGGTGTCGCCGGTCATGGCGACGAAGAGCGTGAAGAGTCCAGGGGCGAGGAAGCTCACGGCGCGGCCAGTCGTGGCGTAGAGGCCGAAGATTTCGCCCTCGCGGCCGACTGGAGTAACGCGAGCGAGGAAGCTACGGCTTGCCGCCTGCACCGGTCCGACGAACAGTGTCAGGAAGAGGCCAGCGATCCAGAACCCGGTTTGGGCATCGCCGACGAAAAGCACCGCGAGGCCGGCGAGCACGAGGCCGATGAGAGAGCCGATGATCACATTCTTAGCCCCAAGCTTGTCGTCGAGCCATCCGCCTACAAAGGTTCCGATGCCAGCGACGAGGTTGGCGGCGACGGCGAAGTAGATGACCTCGCTCGGGCTGAAGCCAAACACCTGCGCCGCAATGATCGCGCCGAACGTGAAGACGGCGGCGAGGCCATCACGGAACACCGCGCTCGCGAGCAAGAACATGAGAACCTGCGGGCTCTTCTTGGCGAGGGTCTTGATAGTGCCGAAGAGCTTGGCGTAGCTGCCGAAGAAGCTCACGCGGTTCTCGCGGGCGCCAGCAGGAATCTCGGGCACTGCAATCAGAACGGGGATGGCGAAGATCGCGAACCACACCGCGGAGGCAAGCACGGCGTACCGCACATCGAGCGCACCGCCATCAGCGCCGAAGGGCACATTGAGCAGACCGTTACCGGTTTCGCTTCCAAAGTTCTGAATAAACAGCACGAGCAGGACGATCAGCAGCACGATTCCGCCGATGTAGCCGAGCCCCCAACCGAACCCAGAGACGCGGCCCACTGTCTTAGGGGTGGACACCTGCACGAGCATCGCGTTGTAGTTGACGCTCGCAAACTCAAAGAAGATATTGCCAGCCGCGAGGAGTGCGGCGCCCAGATAGATATACGACGGCACGGGCACCACGAAGAACATGGCACCCATTGCGACCACAACGAGGCCTGTATTAATAGCAAGCCACAATTTTCGGCGACCGGAACCATCCGAACGTTGACCCAAAATGGGAGCGAGGACGGCGACGAGGATGCCCGCAATGGTGAGTGCGCCCGAGATGATGGTGGTGTTGTTGGCTTTGGCCAGAACGAGCGCCGGGTTCTTGTCATCGTCGGCCGCTGCGGCCACGATCTCGGGGTCAATGAATAGACCACTCGCCAGGTACGTACTGAAGACGAAGGTTGTGACGACCGCGTTGAAGGCTGCGGAGCCCCAATCCCAGAGCGCCCACGCGCGCACGCGGCTCTTGGGGATCGGTGAATCAGCGAGGAGTCCCTGCCCGACAGTGCCGATTGCTCGCGTGTTCGAGACGCGCGGAACAGCAGGCACGCTAGGGACGTCGTTGTCGGGAGTCTTGTCCGTCATGCGAACAGGCTAGTGGTGTGCGGTAAACAATGGGGGCTGAAGTTGCGATGCGCGTGTTGGGCTGCCCAATTCTTCACGAAATCAGCGTCGCAAGCTAGACCACTTGCCGGTCGTTGGGGTGCCCGCGGCGGTGAGCGGAGCCTCGGCGATGGGCATTGTTCGTCGGCAGTCGTCCCGGCGCTCTTAGGCTCCGCCCGATGCCAGATTGTGAGAGATAGTCGCGTGATTCAGGGGAAGTTGTGCGGTTTTGTCACAAGAGACATTTCGAATCAATGTGAAGATTTCGGTATCAATGAGGACAATTCGGGGTACGTTTAACGAAGTAGACGTCTTCGTATACCCCATCACCCGGGTTTGTCGAATGGTCTAGTCGTGTTCGATGCGGAGATCTGGCCGTGTCGGGACGTCCCGACTTCAGCCCGTGCATTTCTGCCCTCTCACGACGGTGGATCTGTTTGATCTCTGTGATCAAATCACCCGCAATGTAAGGCCATTACCTGTGAAGCTTTTTCTCCGCCCACTGCTCGTCGCCGCGTTAATCGCAGCGAGTGTCACCGTTCCCGTCACTGCTGCAAGTGCGGCAGGCAACCCCGACGTGCAGCTTGATCGTGAGGTGAGCGCCTCCACTCTGTACGGCAGTGATGTCTCGGTCACGCTCTCGGCGCAGCAGTCATCGGTCCCGGCGATCAACGCCTACAACCTAACTTTCACTGACATTCTGCCGGTGGGCGCTACGCTGACCGACTCGACTTACCCCGTGAGTGAACAGATCCTGTTGTCGGATGGAACGACCAAGGTCATTTGGAGCAACGTCGCTGACCTTTCAGCGGGCATCGTGGTGCCGCTGACCTACTCCTTTGCGTATGACCTTGTCAGCTATGACGTGGATGACTCCTTCACGAGCACCGCTGAAGCCTTCGTCAACTCCAACCCTCGCATCGTCGATGAGTTCGATCCCGTCACCGGCGAGGTTGACGAAGCCACTCGCACCGGCTGGGATACGGCAACCTCCACCACTACGTTGGTGCCGTTCGAGCTCAAGAAGCGCGAACCGAGTACCGAGGGGGAACTCCAGCGCGGCGTTCACGACAACAAAACGGTCTACACGCTCGAAATCACCAACAACAGCGTTAATGACAGCACCAATTTTTCGATCGTTGACTACCTTCCGGCCGGTCTCGAATTCCTCGGATGCTCCAACCAGGACAACACGACCGCAACCGTCGAGGAGTACGCCGGTTCCGGTCGCATCGACGACACCCCGTTGCCGGCTGCTGTTGATTGCAACGGTTTCGTCCCCACGTCTTCGACGGTGACCGTTGACCCCGACGGAGCGGGTCCGCTCCCTAACGCTGTTTACACGAGGGTTGAGTGGTCCTCTCTAGGCACTATCGCCGCCGGCGCGACGCTGACCATTAAGTACGCCGCCGCTATCCCGCTGCGGGAGAACGAAGCATCCGCGCTCAACGCCACCGCGAACCTCGACAACAACACGGGTCCACTCACCGAAGAAGAGCAGCAACTCAAGAACTACGCGGTTGCCACGGGAACCTACGGGGCGTCGGTATACACCGATGACGACACGGCGACAGTGACTGCCGAAGACGTCGCCATTCAGAAGTCCGTCGATCAGCCGGCCATCGCGCAGGGCGGTACGAGCATCTGGTCGCTTGACTTCCAGTCCTCGGAATACGCGCTATCCACGAGCATCCTTTCGGTGGTCGACACGATTCCGGATGGCCTCGACTACGTCGCGAGCTCGCTAACTCCTGAATCGGTAGTGACCAATGCCGACGGAACGATTACCGTCTCGTGGGATGCGGCCGCGTTCGCAGGGGCATCCGCATCCGGCACGATCACTATTACGACGACAACACGCACTGCCTACCGCAACGGTGGTGGCCCGGTGAGTTCCAACGACTCGTGGACGAACTCGGTCGCCCTCGTGGGGACCGCGGAAATCATCACGGACAGCGGAGCGAACACTTCGACCCTTCCTGTGATCGATGAGTCGAGTGCAGGCCAGACCGCGCAGGGTGTCAGCATAAACAAACGCGTCGCTCAGCCGTCGGACATTGCGACTACGTGTGGGGCTGAATCTGGTCTGGCCTTCAGCGAGACCGTTACTGGTCCGTTCCATCCCGGCGACCTCGTGTGTTACGAATTGACCGTTGACTTTCCCGGGATTCTCGACTCCCTCGAAGTTAGCGTGGCCGACTTCTTGCCCGCCGGTTTCACCTATGAAGCTTTCGAGTACACCTCGGCCAGCACCTTGACGGCAGCCGATGGCATCGTCTTCTCCAATGACGCGGGCTCACCTCTGCTCAACTGGAACGTGGGCGAGGTGGATGCCTCGGCCGAATTCCAGGTTCTTGTTTCTGCCAGAATCACCGATCCGGCGGCGATCACTGATGGTTCGATCACCGCGAACATCATGAAGATGACCTACAAGAACACCGCCGGCGATGTGTTCCAGCTGCGCGATCACGCGGACACACTTGTCGAGAAGCCGATCGTCGCTGTGGCCAAAGGCATCACAGAACTCAACACGAATCCCATCAGCGGCGCGCCCGTTGACACCCTCACGGTGCAGGCGACTGATCGGGTGACCTACTCCATCACCGTGACCAACGAGGGAAGCCAAGCGGCCGAGAACATCTCGATCCGAGACAACCTGCCCGCGCTTCTGGAATGCTCCGACATTGAGAACATCAGCGACGCCGGTGCGTGTGGTTCTCCGGCACCCGTGCGCTCCATTGAGTGGATCGTCCCTGGCCCCGTTGCTGCCGGTGGCAGCTACACCGCGACCTACGACGTGATCACCCCGGCAGACTCGTCGCTGGGCGATGTGTTCCTCAACACCACCGGTGTTCGCAACTACGAAGGCGACACCAATAACGGCGACCCGCAGGTCTACGTTCCCGAGAACAATATCGATCCCACTCTCGAAGACGACGCGAACAGCGACGAGGCGACCGACACGGCGACCGCTAACGTCGACCGGCCCACCGTCGTGAAGACCGCGACGACCTCGATCGACGAGGGGGGAAACAACGCTGCCTCCGAAGCGACGATCGGCGAACTCATCACCTACACGGTGACCACCACAATTCCTGAGGGCGGAAGCGCTTACGAAAACCCTGCGGTAACCGACACGATCAGCGATGACCTCGAGATCGTGGGCACCCCGACCTTTACGGTGGGCGGCAGCGCCCCGCAGAACGCGACGGTAAGCGGCCAACTCGTCACGGCGCCGTTGGGGGCGACGTACCAAAACGCGGCCAACAGCGGTGACGACCTTGTCGTGCTCACGATTGTCGTGCGCGTGCTCGATGCGAGCGGCCCCGTCCGTGGCGATGTTGTCTCCAATAACGCCACCTTCGCGTGGGACCACGTCGATGGCTCGAGCGATTCCGGGGTGAGCGACGGCGTCACGACGACCGTCGTTGAGCCTGACATCTCGCTGCAGAAGCGCAGCAATGCTGTCGGTGGCGAGGTTGTCGCGGGTCAGGTCATCGAGTACACCCTCGAACTGCGCAACAGCGGCGGGGCGGATGTCTCCATCGCCCACGACACTGTCGTCGTTGACACCTTGCCCGATGAGGTTCAGCCCGTCGACGCTGCCGGCGACCCTGTCACTGCTGACGCGACGCTCCCCGGTGGTGGAGTGTGGGACGAAAGCGCCCGCACGATCACGTTTACCGTCGCGAGCATTGCGCCCGGCGCAGGTCCCGACCTCACATATAGCGTTCTGGTTGATGACCCACTGCGTGGCGGCGCGACCATCGTGAACACGGTGGCTGCGACCACGACCTCGATCGCCGGAACGGATCCTGACGAGCGCACCTCCGACTCCGCCCTCGGAACGGAAGCGGGCGGCTACCAAGATTCCAGCAGCGTCACGCTGCAGACGCCGGGAGTGGAGGTCAGTAAGACTGCGACTCCGGCCACGCTGACGATTGGCGAGGTCGTTACCTACACCGTCGAAGTGACCATCCCCGCGAGCGTTGTTGCCGACGACACCACCATCATCGACACGATGCCGGCCAATGTGCGGTTTGGCGCGTTCCTCGATTCAGAGTGTGACCAGGAGGGCACGCCGTGCGCGGCAACCACCGAGGTCATTGGTTCGCCTAGTTCGACTGACCGCACCATTGGTTTCTTCCTGGGTGACTTCGACCCTGCTGTGGCTGAAGATCGTGTGATCACGTTCCGCTACACCGGCATCGTGACGACGGCGGCGACAGATGGAAGCACGCTCGTTAACACTGTTCGTCCTTACTGGCACGACACCGATCTCATCACGGGCACGCCGACTACGGTGCCCGTACCCGCAGACTTCGACAACGTGGGATCGCCGTCGACCGCGAACACGGCGATTGTCGAACCGACGCTCACGATTGACAAGGCTGTCGCCGGGCAGGTTGATGACTCCGACGCACGCCGCGCCAAGCCTGGCGACGCTCTCGAGTACACGATCGTCGTCACCAACACGGGCACCTCGCCCGCCTATGACGTCATCGTCACGGATGCCCCGGATGACCGCGTGACAGATTTCACTTCGGTCGATCCAAGCGGCGTCACGAACACTGATTCCGATCCCTCAGACGGAACCCTGAGCTGGAGCATCCCCGGCCCGATCGCCGTTGGCGCTTCGGTGACCATCACGTACACGGTGACGATGCCTCTCATCGATGAGGCCGATGAAGTGGTGAGTGGCGCAGAGATCGTCAACACCGCGGACATCCCGGAATACTTCGGTGTTCCTGCAGCGGACCGCGACGCTCTGATCGACTACAACACCTACGACGACGTGACCGCCGATGTGGTGAGCGTTGAACTCGACCTCGCGTCAATTGGTGACTACCTCTGGTACGACGTCAACAATGACGGTGTGCAGGATGCCACGGAGCCGCTGCTCGAAGGTGTCGGCGTCACCGTCGTCTACCTCGGTGCCGACGGAGTCTTCGGAACCACCGACGACGAAACCTTCACCACGGCCACTGACAGCGCCGGCGAGTACCTCGTCGAAAACCTGCCAGGCGGCACCTATCGTGTCACGGTCGATGCTGCGACTCTTCCGGCTGGAATGACTCCAAGCTATGACCTCGACGGCACCACGATTACACCGAACGGCGTGTGGCAAGGAACGCTCGCTCAGAACGCTGCGAAGCGCGACGTGGACTTCGGTTACACCGGTACTGGCTCGATCGGCGACTACATCTGGTTCGATCAGAACTCGGATGGCGTTCAAGATGCCAATGAGCCTGGGCTCCCCGGCGCGACCGTCACGGTCATTTCGGGTGGACTCGACGGCGACCTCGCGACAACCGCCGACAACCTGACCTTCACGACCTCGACGGATAGCGACGGAAAGTACTCGGTAGGCAACTTGCCCGCTGGCCCCTACACCGTCACCGTGAGCGACCTTCCTTCGGGCTATGTCGTGGTCTCCGACCCCAACGGGGGAACGAGCTCGACGTCGACCACAACATTGACGGCCGGCCAGAACCGAGTCGATCAAGACTTCGGGTACAACGGCACCGCATCCATCGGTGACTTTGTGTGGCTCGATCGCAACAACGATGGCGTTCAAGATCCCACTGAACGCGGCATTAATGGTGCTCAGGTTCAGCTGACGTGGTTCGGCGAAGACGGTATTGAAGGCACCAGCGACGATGGCGTGTTCACGACGACCACCGACGCTCTGGGCGGCTACCTCTTCCCGAACCTGCTGCCGGGAGAGTATTCGGTAGAAGTCCTCGGCGGATTGCCTGACGGAGTCGACAACAGCTTCGACCGTGATGGCAACAAAGACTCGCAGACTTCGGTGACGTTGGACGTTGGCGACGCCGTGACGGATGTTGACTTCGGCTACTTCGCCGACTCCGTTATCGGAGACCGTGTCTGGTGGGACCGCGATGCTGACGGTGTTCAGGATGTCGGAGAACCCGGCCTCGGCAACGTCGACATCAGCGTCACCTACTTCGGTGCCGACGGCGTCGCGGGCGGAACGGGTGCGGATGCTGACGTCATCTACACCACCCAGACCGACGCTGATGGAGACTGGATCGTCATCAACATTCCTGACGGTGAGTACCTCGTAGAGGTCACCGGCGGCATCCCCTCGGGATTCACCCAGACCTACGATGCTGACGAGGGAACGGCTGGTCTCGGCGACCAGTCAGCACTCACGCTTGACGCCTCCGACCTCAACCAAGACTTTGGTTACACCGGTGACTCGAGCATTTCCGACACGGTCTGGCTCGACCTCGACAAAGACGGCGTGAAGGATGCTGGTGAGCCTGGTCTCCCCGGTGTCGATGTGACTCTGGTTTGGTTTGGTCCGGATGGAGTGGCTGGCGGGGGCGACGACGTCACGTTCGTCGAAACCACCGATGCCAACGGCGAGTACCTGTTCGATGGGCTCCCCGAGGGCAACTACACGGTCACGGTAGACACCGCGACTTTGCCGGCTGGGCTGCTCCCCACCTTTGACGCTGACGCTGGCGCCAACCAGCCGACGCCGGGAACGCCTGCTTCGGGCGTTGCAGCGAACTCAACGACAGCCGTAGCGCTGCCGGCGGGCACCGATCTCGACACCATCGACTTCGGCTATGCCGCGACAGGGTCACTCGGTGACACGGTCTGGCTGGACCAGAACGGCGACGGCGTTGTTGATTCTGACGAAGCCGGAATCCCCGACGTTGGCGTAACGCTCACATGGGCTGGCCTCGACGGCATCCTCGGTAACGCCGACGACGTGGTCTCGACTACGACGACGGATGAGAATGGAAACTACCTCTTCGAGGACCTTCCGATCGGAACGTTCACGGTGGAGTTGTCGAACCTGCCCGCAGGAGTCGTAGCGACATCCGACCCAGACGGTGGTTTCGATGACTCAGCGCAGGTCACCCTCTCCGCCAGCGAAGAGAACCTCGACCAGGACTTCGGCTACCGCGGTGACGCAGGTGTCGGCGATCTGCTCTGGCTCGACGTCGACAACGATGGGGTGCAGGGCACTAATGAGCCTGGCCTTCCCGGAATCGTGATCACTGTCACGAGCCCCGGCACCGATGGAGTGTTCGGCACGGCTGATGACATCGTCATTATGACGACGACAGATGAGAACGGCAACTACCTCGAAGAGGGGCTGCCTGCCGGAGAAGTGCAGGTCTCATATGACCCCACGACACTCCCCGAGGGATACGTGCCCAGTGCTGATCTCGATGGTGGTGACTTCTTCGACACGACGGCAACGTTGGTCTCCGGAGAGACGCTGCTGGATGTCGACTTCATTGTTATCGGAAGCGCCACCCTCACCGGAGTCGTGTTCGATGACCCTGATGGGGACGGCACCCGTGACAGCGGAGAAGCAGGCATTCCGGATGCCACGGTTGATGTGGTCTGGGCTGGGCCGAACGGTCCCGTCACGATTACGGTAATCACCGACGCAAACGGCGAGTGGATCCTCACGAACCTGCCGGCGGGAACCTACACGGCAACAGTCGACCTCGACACAGTTGATCCTGACTACCGGCCGACTACGGGAACATCGTCGACGGTAGAGTTGCCGGCCTTTGGTTCGCGCTCCGTCATTCAGGGTCTCACGACGATGTTGCTCGCGTTCACCGGCACCAATATCGCTTGGGGCGGTGGGCTTGCGGTGCTTCTGTTGCTTGCGGGGCTTCTGCTCGTTGTGACGCGAGCTCGTGCTGGCGGCAGAGAGACGCGGGCGTTGACAACAGGCAAGTAGTAGCGATTGCACGATAGGCGCGGTGAGTGCGCGGGACCGGATGGTTCTGTTCGCACTCACCGCGTTTGTCGTTGTGGTGGGGTAGCTGGGCGTTAGTTTGGCCTTGTCCTCTATAGGGCCCACAAAGAGGGGGACGTAGACGCTTCTGTGTACCCCTTTTTGTGGGCTATTGGGTGGACTAGGTCTCGTTTAGGCTTGAGATCGGTTTACCTGACGGGCACCCGATATTTCGCTCGTCTGGAACGAACCAACCCGACACCACCCGAGTTCTCTACGGCCTACTTCCCGATATTAGGTAGGCCCTAGGTCAATCCTTAAGGCCTTACCCGTGAAGTTTTTGCTGCGCCCATTGCTCGTCCTTGCCCTGATTGTGACGGGAATAACAGTTCCGGCTGCCGTCGCTACGGCAGCGGGCACCCCCGACGTTCAACTTGACCGCACAGTGAGTGCGTCAACGCTGTACGGCGACGACGTCTCGGTCACGCTCTCGGCGCAGCAAACCTCGGGTAGCAACGCCTACAACCTGACGTTCACTGACGTGCTGCCAGCGGGGGCGACACTCGTGGACTCCACCTATCCGGTGAGCGAAACCATCGCGCTGGCGGGCGGCGCAACGAAGCTCATCTGGAACAACGTGGCAGACCTCTCGTCGGGAGTCGTCGTGCCGTTGACCTACTCCTTCTCCTACAACACCAGCACCTACGATGTGGACGACTCGTTCACGAGCACCGCCGAGGCTTTCGTTAACTCGAACCCTCGTGTGCTCGTAAAGTTCAACGCACTCACGGGCGATGTTCTCACCAGCTCGCGAACCGGGTGGGCAACTGATGAGTCGACGACGACTCTCGTTCCCTTCCTTCTCGACAAGATCGAGCCGAGCACCGAGTCTGAGCTTCACCGCGGTGTGCACGACAACAAGACCGTGTACACCCTCGAGATCACCAACAACGGCGTTAACCCCACCACCAACTTCTCCATCATCGACTACCTGCCGGCCGGTCTTGAATTCCTCGGTTGTTCGACTCAAGATAATAGTGCCGACGGCACCGAAGAGTATCCCGGTGCCGGTCGCATCGATGACACTGCGTTCCCCGCGGCCGTTGACTGCGATAGTTTTGTGCCCTCGACGTCGACCGTCACGGTTGACCCGGATGGCAGCGGCCCGTTGCTGAACGACGTCTACACCAAGGTGGAGTGGAATTCCCTCGGAACCCTCGCTGCGGGCGAGACTGCGACGATCGTGTACGCGGCAGCTATCCCGCTGCGCGAGAACGTTGCCTTCACGGGTGAAGCCACCGCGAACCTCGACAACAACACGGGGGACCTTACTGAAGACGAGCAGCAGCTCACGAACTACGCGGTTGCGGCCGGCACCTACGCGGGCACCGTCTACACGGATGCCGACGCGGCCACTATTTCTGCTGAAGATGTCGCCATCCGCAAGTCCGTTGACGATTCCGACATTTCGCAAGGTGCCACGAGCATCTGGACGCTCTCATTCGACTCCTCTGAGTACGCCCTCGCGACGAGCATCATCACGGTAACCGACACCATTCCTGACGGCCTCGATTACGTCACCAGCTCGCTGACTCCAGAGTCGGTAGTGACGAACGCCGACGGAACCATCACCGTGTCGTGGGATGCCGCAGCTTTTGTGGCGGCATCCTCGCTCGAGGAGATCACCGTAGAGACGCTCACGCGTTCGAACTACCGCGTGCGTAACGGCGCCGGTCCCGTGAGCTCGAACGACTCCTGGACCAACACTGTTGAGCTCGGCGCCGACGCTGAGATCATCACCGACAACGACGGAACAACGTCGACTCTTGCTGTTGTTGACGCGTCAAGTGCGGGGCAAACGGCCCAGGGAATCACGATCGACAAGAAGGTCGCTGAGCCCGCTGAGATGTTGACTCCGTGTGACGCGAGCTCTGCACTCACCTTCAGCGACGGCGTCACTGGCCCGTTCCACCCGGGCGACAGGGTTTGCTATGAACTGACCGTCACGTTCCCCGGAAGCCTCGACACTCTGGATAACACCGTCAATGACTTTCTGCCCGCGGGATTCACTTTTGAGTCGTTCGCTTATGGAAGCGACCACCACGACATCGATGCCGCGGACATCACGTTCGTGAACCCGCCGGTATCGGCCACTGACCCGACTCCGTCGTCTCTCTTGACGTGGACCATCGGCGATGTGAATGCCGCTGCTGTCTTCCAGGTTCTGGTGACGGCGAAAATCACCGACCCTGCCGCGATCGCTGATGGCGACATCACGGCGAACATTATGAAGATGACGTACCAGAACACCGCGGGGGATGTGTTCCAGTTGCGTGATCAGGCAGACACTCGTATCGAGAAGCCGATCGTCACGCTCAGCAAGGGCATCACGCACCTCAACACTGTTGCGGTTGCCAATGGCCCGCTCGATACTCTTGCGGTTCAGGCAACGGACCGCGTGACCTACGCGGTTGTCATCACGAACTCCGGCAGCCAGGACTCCGAGAACGTGTCCATTCGTGACAACCTGCCCTCGTTGCTGGAATGCTCCGAGATCGAGAACATCAGTGACTCTGGTGTCTGTGGCGCCTCGACGTCGCTTCCGCGCTCTATCGAGTGGACGATACCGTCGTTAGATGCCGGGGACTCGTACACGGTTACTTACGATGTGATCACTCCCGCTGATTCTTCGGCTGGCGATATCTTCGTCAACACTGCTGGGGTGCGCAACTACGAGGCCGAGACCAACTCTGGTGGCCAGCAGGTGTACGTTCCCGTCAACAACATTGACCCGACGCTTGAGGCGAGCGCGAACAGCGTTGAGGCCAAGGACACCGCGAGTGTAAACCTGCGTCGTCCGACACTGCTGAAGTCATTTACGACCTCGATCAACGAGTCAGGCAACAACCTCGGCACTCAGGCCACGATTGGTGAGACAGTCACCTACACCGTGAAGACCACAATTCCCGAGGGGTCGTCGGTCTACGTCAACCCGACCGTTACTGACACTCTCAGCAGCCGGTACGCAATCGTGGGAACACCGACCTTCACTGTGAATGGTGGTGCTTCGCAGAACGCCACCGTTGCCGGACAGAAAGTCACCGCATTGATCGGCGCCGACTACGTCAACGCCCCCAATAGCGGTGACGATGACGTCATTCTGACGATCACCGCACGCGTGCTCGATATCGCAGGACCCAAGCGTGGCGATGGCATCACCAACCGCGCGTCGCTCACGTGGCAACGAGTGAACGGCACTAACGATTCGCAGCTGAGCAACACTACGACGACGCGAATCGTTGAGCCCGACATTAACCTCACCAAAAAGAGCAACGCTGTTTCTGGACAGGTTGAAGCTGGCCAGATCGTGACGTACACGCTCGAACTGCGAAACAGTAACGCGTCGAACGTGTCGACCGCGTACGACACCACTGTTGTCGACCACGTGCCGAACACTGTTCAGCCGGTTAACGCCAGCAATGTTCCCGTAACGACCGACCAGACTTTGCCCGGTGGCGGAATCTGGGACGAGAGTGAGCGCACGATCACGTTCACTGTCGCATCGATCCTGCGCGGCCAAGGCCCTGACCTGACCTACAGCGTTCGCATTGTTGACCCGCTTCTGAGTGGTGCGACGATCGTCAACACGGTCGACGCTATTACGTCGTCAATTGCCGGCGGAAACCCGAACGAGCGCACAGCGCTATCACCGCTCGGAACCGAAGCGGGCGGCTACCAGGCCAACGACGACCTCACGCTGCGGGCTCCCGAGCTCGGTGTGAGCAAATCGGCAACGCCGTCGTCACGCACCATCGGTGAGGTCATTACCTACACCGTCGACGTGACCATCCCCAAGGATGTTGTTGCCTACGACGCAACCATCATCGACACGATGCCCACCAACGTGCGCTTCGGTGAGTTCGTGAGCTCGACGTGCGATCAGGCTGGCTCGCCCTGTGCTGAGTCCGCTGCGCTGATCGGTTCGCCGACCACGACTGACCGCACCATTGGCTACTTCATCGGTGACATCGCTACCGCCGAAGACGAAGTTCGCACCGTCACGATCACCTACACGGGTATCGTCACGGCTGCTGCGGCATCCGGAAACACCCTGACCAACACGGTTCGTCCCTACTGGAACAACGCCGACACGATCACGGGTTCGCCCACGACCGTTCCGGCGCCGGGTGACTTCGACAAGGTGGGCACTCCGTCAACCGCGAACGTCTCGGTCATCGAACCGCGACTGACGATCGACAAGGATGTTGCTGGCCAGGTTGGCGACTCTGACACTCGTCGTGCCAAGCCGGGCGAAGATCTCGAGTACACGATCGTCGTGCGCAACGCGGGCAACTCGCCCGCCTACGACGTGACCGTCACTGACACCCCCGACTCTCGCGTCACCGACTTCACCTCCGCTGGTGTTGTTGGCGTGACCCCGACCGACGTCGACCCTTCAGACGGAACTCTCGGCTGGACGATCGCTGGCCCGATTGCGGCGGGCGCATCCGTGACGATCAAATACACCGTCACGATGCCCGTCGTCGACGAAACGAGCGAACTCGTTTCGGCGCGCGAAGTCATCAACACCGCTGACGTTCCTCACTACTTCGGTGTGGCCCCGAGCGCGCAGGTCTCCGGTATCGACTACAAGGACTACGACAACGTGACTCCGGATGTCGTGAGCGTCGAACTCGACCTCGCCTCCATCGGTGACTACGTCTGGTTCGACGTGAACAACGACGGTGTTCAGGATTCCACTGAGCCCGTTCTTGCGGGCGTCGGCGTCACGGTTGTCTACGCGGGAATTGACGGCATCTTCGGCAACACCGACGACGAGACCTTCACTCGCACGACCGACAGCAACGGCGAATACCTTGTCACCCAGCTGCCCGGTGGGTCATACCGCGTAACCGTGGATGCGTCCACGCTTCCCGCTGGAATGACTCCGAGCTACGACCTCGACGGCACCACCGCAACGCCTAACGGCGTGTGGCAGGGAACCCTCGCCGAGAACGACAAGAAGCGCGACGTCGACTTCGGTTACACGGGATCCGGCTCGATTGGTGACTTCATCTGGTTCGACCAGAACAAGGACGGCGTTCAGGACGCCAACGAGCCCGGACTTCCGGGCGCGACGGTCACGGTAGTGTTTGGCGGCCTCGATGGCGACCTCGCCACGACCGCTGACAACATCACGTACACGGCGTCGACGGATGAAGACGGCAAGTACCTCGTAGAGAACCTGCCTGCAGGCCCCTACACCGTCACTGTCAGCGACCTGCCTGCGGGCTACTCGGTTCTTTCCGACCCCAACGGCGGCACGAGCGCGACCTCGACGACGTCATTGACGGCCGGCCAGAACCGTGTCGACCAAGACTTCGGTTACGCGGGCACCGCATCCATCGGTGACTTCGTGTGGATCGACCGCAACGGCGACGGCGTGCAAGACAGCACTGAGCCCGGCATCTTCGGTGCCACCGTTGAGCTGACCTGGTTCGGCGAAGACGGCGTGCTCGGCGGTGGCGATGACGGCGTGTTCACGACGACGACTGACGGCGACGGCCTCTACAGCTTCCCCAACCTGCTCCCCGGCAACTTCTCCGTCGCAGTGACGGGCGGGCTGCCTGCTGGCGCCACCAACAGCTTCGACCTCGATGGCGACAACGACTCCGAAACTCCGGTCTCGCTAACGATCGGTCAAGCGGTGACCACCGTCGACTTTGGCTACGACGTCACGTCCGTAATCGGTGACCGCGTCTGGTGGGACCGCAACAAGGATGGCGTGCAAGACAGCAACGAGCCTGGCCTCGGTGGAGTCAAGATTCTCGTCACCTACCTGGGAACAGATGGTGTTCTTGGCGGATCCGGCGCTGCTGGTGACATCGAGTTCGAGGCAACGACAGACAGCAATGGTGACTGGACTGTCACTGAGATCCCCGACGGAAACTTCATCGTCGAGGTTGTCAGTGGCGTGCCTGCTGGCTTCAGCCCGACCTTCGACAACGACAGCGGAACCGCGTCGCCCGACGAAGAGTCTGCGGTGACGCTGGTTGGCTCTGACCTCAACCAGGACTTCGGCTACGCCGGAGACTCGAGCATCTCCGATACGGTGTGGCTCGACCTCAACAAGGATGGCGTCAAGGATGCTGGCGAGCCTGGCTTGCCTGACGCTGAGGTAACCCTCGTCTGGTTCGGCCCGGATGGCGCAGCAGGTGGCGGCGATGACGTCACGTTCGTCGAAATCACCGACTCCAACGGTGAGTACCTCTTCGATGGTCTGCCCGAGGGCAACTACACCGCCACGGTTGACACGACGACGCTGCCTGCTGGCGTAACCCCGACATTCGATGCGGATGCTGGCCCCAACCAGCCGACGGCGACCACGGTTGCTTCCGGCGTTGGCCCGAACTCCACGACTGCGGTCTCGCTGCCTGCAGCGACCGATCTCGACAACATCGACTTCGGTTACGTCGGTACCGGAAAGATTGGCGACACCGTCTGGCTCGACCAGAACGGTGACGGCATCCTTGACGACACTGAGTCCGGCATCGCCGAGGTGGATGTCACGCTCACGTGGGCTGGCCTCGACGGCATCCTCGGCAATGAGGACGACGTTGAGTCGACAACGAAGACGGATGCTTCGGGCAACTACCTCTTCGAAGACCTTCCTTCAGGACTCTTCACTGTTGAACTCTCGAACCTGCCCGCAGGCCTGACGTCGACAGTTGACCCTGACGGCGGAGCTGACGACGTCTCTGAGCTCACGCTCACCGGTGGCGAAGAGAACTTGGATCAGGACTTCGGCTACCGCGGTGACGCGGGAGTCGGCGATCTGCTCTGGCTCGATGTCAACAACGACGGTATTCAGGGCACTAATGAGCCTGGCCTCCCTGGCATCGTGATGACCGTTACGAGCCCCGGCTTCGACGGAATCTTCGGTAACGAAGACGACATCATCGTGACAACCACGACCGATGAGAACGGCAACTACCTCGTTGAGGGACTGCCGGCTGGCGAAGTGAAGGTCTCCTATGACGCGACGACGCTAACCGAAGGTTATGTGCCGAGCTCAGACCTCGACGGCGATGTGCTCTTCGAGACGACGGCAACGCTCGTCTCGGGCGAGACACGCCTCGATGTTGACTTCATCGTGGTCGGTAGCGCAACGCTCAACGGCGTTGTGTTCGATGACCCGAACGGCAACGGCGTTCGTGACAGCGGCGACCGCGGCATCCCCAATGCTGAGTTGGATGTTATCTGGGACGGCCCGAACGGGCCCGTCACCGTGCGCGTCACCACCGACGAGAACGGTGCGTGGGAACTCACGAACCTTCCCGCCGGAACGTACACAGCAACAGTCGACCTTTCGTCGGTCGACGCCGAGTACCGCCCGTCAACGGGTACTACTTCAACGGTCGAGCTGCCCGCCTTTGGTGAGCGCTCGGTCATCCAGGGCCTCACTACGCTGATGCTCGCCTTCACGGGTTCGAGCATCGCCGCCGGAGGCCTGCTTGCTGGACTGCTCTTGTTGAGTGGATTGCTCTTCCTTCTGCCGACACGTCGGGTGCGTGGCGGAGGGAAACAACTCCTCGCTATCGAGAAGTAGCGGTTACAGCAGCAAGCGAGAAGGCGCGATGAGCGCACCGGGCGTCGGGCTCGGTGTACTCATCGCGCCTTTCGTTGTAACCGGTGACGAACATCACCTTGAGTCACTCCCACTCAACTTTCAGCTATTCGGCTTGACTCTCGACGCGTGCAGGAGCAAACTTGATACAGCGCGACTCAAGTTCGTGCTTCACGAGACTTAAGGAGTAAGAGCACATGGCTCGAGCAGTAGGTATTGACCTCGGAACCACCAACTCGGTAGTTGCCGTCCTCGAAGGTGGAGAACCCACCGTCATTGCAAACGCCGAAGGAATGCGCACCACGCCTTCCGTCGTCGCATTCACCAAGGATGGCGAAGTCCTCGTTGGTGAAACCGCTAAGCGCCAGGCCGTCACTAACGTCGATCGCACTATCGCATCCGTCAAGCGCCACATCGGTACTGACTGGACCGTCAAGATCGACGACAAGAAGTACACCCCGCAGGAAATTTCCGCTCGTACGCTTGCCAAGCTCAAGCGCGATGCCGAACAGTACCTGGGTGAAGACGTCACTGACGCAGTAATCACCGTTCCTGCTTACTTCAACGACGCTGAGCGTCAGGCGACGAAGGAAGCCGGTGAGATCGCGGGACTCAACGTTCTGCGCATCATCAACGAGCCCACCGCTGCTGCACTCGCGTACGGCCTCGACAAGGGCAAGGAAGACGAGCTCATCCTGGTCTTCGACCTCGGTGGTGGAACGTTCGACGTTTCGCTGCTCGAAGTGGGCAAGGACGACGACTTCTCCACCATCCAGGTCAAGTCGACCTCGGGTGACAACCGCCTCGGTGGTGACGACTGGGATGCCCGCGTTGTCGACTACCTGATCCAGCGCTTCAAGGACTCGACCGGTGTTGACGTCTCAGGCGACAAGATCGCGAAGCAGCGCCTCAAGGAAGCTGCCGAGCAGGCCAAGAAGGAACTCTCGTCGCAGATGACGGCAAGCATCCAGCTTCCGTACCTCTCGCTCACCGAGAACGGCCCGGCCAACCTCGACGAGACTCTCTCGCGCGCCAAGTTCGAAGAACTGACCGCAGACCTCCTCGAGCGCGTCAAGAAGCCTTTCAACGATGTCATCAAGGAAGCCGGCGTCAAGCTGAGCGACGTTGCACACGTTGTACTCGTGGGTGGATCGACTCGTATGCCCGCCGTCGTTGAGCTCGTCAAGAAGCTCACCGGTGGCAAAGAACCGAACAAGGGCGTCAACCCTGATGAGGTCGTAGCCGTTGGTGCTGCACTTCAGGCTGGCGTGCTGAAGGGCGAGCGCAAGGACGTTCTGCTCATCGACGTCACCCCGTTGAGCCTCGGTATCGAGACCAAGGGCGGAATGATGACCAAGCTCATCGACCGCAACACGGCTATCCCGACCAAGCGCAGCGAGACCTTCACCACGGCGGATGACAACCAGCCTTCCGTGTCGATTCAGGTCTTCCAGGGTGAGCGTGAGTTCACTCGCGATAACAAGAATCTCGGAACGTTCGAGCTCACCGGCATCGCGCCGGCGCCTCGTGGCATCCCGCAGGTTGAGGTTACTTTCGACATCGACGCCAACGGCATCGTGCACGTGTCCGCCAAGGACAAGGGCACTGGCAAGGAGCAGTCGATGGTTATCACGGGCGGTTCAAGCCTGTCGAAGGAAGACATCGAGCGCATGGTTCGCGAAGGTGAAGAGCACGCTGCAGAAGACAAGGCTCGCCGTGAGGCAGCCGAGGTCCGCAACAACGCTGAACAGCTTGCGTACTCCACCGGAAAGCTCATCACCGACAACGCTGAGAAGCTGCCGGAAGATGTGAAGACCGAGGTTCAGGCTGATGTTGACGCGCTCAACACTGCGCTCGCCGGTGACGACGAAGCAGAGGTCAAGACCGCGTTCGACAAGCTCACCGAGAGCCAGCAGAAGCTGGGCGAAGCAATCTACAAGCACCAGGAAGAAAACCCTGAGGCCGCTGCAGAGGGCGACACCGCGACCGCTGATGAAAGCTCTGACGAAGACATCGTCGACGCTGAAGTTGTTGACGAAGACGAAGCTGACACGGACAAGAAGTAGATGCCTGACAAAAACAAGGACCACGACGATAACCAGGATCCGGTGACTCACGACGACAGTCGTGTTGATCCGGAAACCGGCGACGTGAGTGCGGCCGACTCGGCTGCTGCAGAGCACTCTGCAGCAGCCGAGGGGCAGCCTTCCTCTGACAAGGAGCCTGCTGCGGACGCTACGAAGGCCCCCGATGAGTTGAGTCAAGAAGACAAGCGTCTTCTTGAGGAAGCTAGTCGGGACCTCGTCGCTGAGATGCGCGATCAGATGTTGCGCGCCCAGGCTGAGCTGGTGAACTTCCGCACTCGCGTTGAGCGGGATCGAGTAGCGAACCGCGAAGCCGTGATCGCCGACGTCATCCGGTCGTTGCTGCCTGCCCTCGATGATCTCGATCGTGCCGACAAACACGGCGACATTATCGAAGGCACCCCTATCGCTCTTGTTGCGCAGAAGATCAACTCAAGTTTTGAGCGCTTCGGCTTGCGCAAGATCGGCGAAAAGGGCGAAGTCTTTGATCCTGCGTTCCACGAGGCTGTTGTTCATTTGAACGATCCTGAGGCGACCGAGAACACGATCGCTGATGTCGTTGAGCCGGGCTACATTCTTGGTGAGCGCGTTGTTCGTGCCGCGAAGGTTGCTGTCTCCGGCCCCACTGATTAGGTCGGGGGTGGCGTGTAGTGGCTAGCCAAGATTGGTTCGATAAGGACTTCTACAAGGTGCTTGGAGTATCGAAAGATATCTCCGAGGCCGAGTTGAAAAAGACCTATCGCAAACTCGCGCGTAAGTTTCACCCGGATTCGAACCCGGGAGATCCGAAAGCCGAAGAGCGCTTCAAGGAAATTAGTGAAGCGCACTCCGTGCTTTCTGATCCTGAAACGCGCAAAGAATACGATCAGGTTCGTGCCATGGGCTCGGGCGCTCGCTTCCAAGCGGGCGGCCAAGGCGGTCAGGCCGGCGGCTTCGAGGATGTCTTTGGCGGGATGTTTGGCGGTGGCCAGAGTTATGGCGGCCAAAGTTATGGCGGCGGTCAGGGCTATGGGGGAGGTCAGTCGAGCGCGAGCTTCGAAGACCTTCTTGGTGGCATGTTCGGCGGTCAAGCCGGTCCCGGTGGTGGCCCCGGATTCCGGGGTGGCCCCGCAAAGGGCCGCGATTTGGCAGCAAATACGACGCTAGATTTTGCGACCGCGATTAACGGCGAAACGATCAAGCTCCAGCCAGCCGGCGGTCGTCCGATGAACGTCAAGATTCCTGCGGGAGTCAGCGACGGTCAGAAGATCCGCCTCAAGGGCAAAGGCGAGGCGAGCCCCAATGGTGGCCCCGCTGGCGACCTGGTGCTCACAGTCGCTGTGCGCAAGCATCCGGTGTTCGAACGTGACGGCAACAACCTTCGGGTTGTCGTGCCCGTGACGTTTGCAGAAGCTGTGCTCGGCGCCACTATTGAGGTGCCGACGCTGAGCGGTGCACCGGTGAAGCTGAAAGTTGCGCCGGGAACCCCGAGCGGGCGAGTATTGCGCGTAAAAGGTCGCGGGGTCGCTACGACGAAGGCAACTGGAGACCTGCTTGCCGAAGTGCAAGTGGCCGTGCCTAGTCACGTTCCGGATGCCGCGCTCAAGCACCTCAAGGCCTTTGCTGAAGCGATGCCCGCAGAAAACCCGCGGGACGATCTGATTGCTAGAGCCAGGAGCTAATAGTCATGGATGAGCTGAGCCCCGCCTTTGCTATCGCCGTTGCGGCGGAGTTGGCGGGCATGCATCCGCAGACGCTGCGACAGTACGACCGTCTGGGTCTCGTGTCTCCCACGAGAACCAGCGGTCGTTCGCGGCGCTACTCCATGCGCGACGTGATGCAGTTGCGCGAGATCGCAGCCCTCAGTGCTGAAGGTCTCAACCTTGAAGGCATCAAACGAATCCTCGATCTTGAGAATCAAGTGACGGAACTCAGCACGCGCGTTCGCGAACTCGAAGCGGCGCTTGCTGATGAACTCCTTTCGAAGCCCGGCCGCCGCGTCTTCGCCGCCGGTTCTGCTGGTGAGGTGATCTCGCTCAAAGCGGGAACCCGCGCCGAACGCGCCGACCAGGTCGAACTGTGGCGACCTTTCCTGCGGCGCGATAACCAACTTCCGTGGTGATCGTGAGCACCCGATGATGATCCGTGAAGCTCCACCACTCGGCGGTTCCCCCATCTTGCGGCAGCGCTGGAGCGAGGTGACATTCTTGCACTGGCAGGTTGATCCGGCCATGGTGGCTCCGCTGCTGCCGGAGGGATGCCGTCCCGACACGCTCAACGGCAGCACGTGGGTGGGACTCATCGCCTTTCAAATGTCGCAAAGTTCGTTCTTTGGTGGCCCCCGCATCCCGTGGCTCGGCGACTTTCCCGAAGTCAACGTGCGCCTCTACTCTGTTGATGCCCATGGACGACGCGGAGTGGTCTTCCTTTCCCTCGAGGCGTCGCACCTGATTCCAGTGCTCACCGCGCGGCTTGCTTTTGGCCTGCCGTACCAGTGGGCATCGATGAAGATCGGGCAGCGAGACGGACAGATTGCCTACAAAACGAAACGTCACGGACGACCGGATGCGGCATCCCACATCATCGTGAAGCCGGTAGCTGACCCGGCGGCGAGCGTTGCGCTCGCGGCTGACCCTCTGGCAACGTTCTTGACCGCGCGGTGGGGGTTTCACGAAACTCATCGTGGACGCACGATCTACTCGCGCAACCACCACGAACCGTGGCCGTTGCAACCGGCCGAACTGGTCTACCTCGATGATGGTTTGCTCGCCGCTGCGGGCTTTGAGGGTCTAGCCGATCGCGTTCCCGACTCGGTGATGTACGCGAGCGATGTTACGACGGTGTTTGCGGCACCACGTCAGCCGGCCCTTGCGCGCCAGCCTCGACCGAGTGCAATCTGGACATCCGCGCCTTCTGCGTAGGTATTTGCAGAAATATTGTGGAATTGTATAGACAATTTTGTGCAACATGGTCTCATCAGCACAAATGAGCATTGCCTCTTGCTCTCGACAGGGACATGATGAGTAACCACACCGTCACACAAGCACAACACGATTGAAACGATGAACCTAGAGAATAAGGGCACGGGGATAGTTCCCGTTCGCGCGTCATTTTCTCGGTTTATCGCCGCAGGCAACGACGCCGAATAACGCAGGAGGCACCATGACGACAGTTCGCGCAGCAATCACACAGACCACTTGGACGGGCGACAAAGAGTCGATGCTCGACAAGCACGAGCAGTTCGCTCGGGATGCGAAGGCGCAAGGCGCCCAGATCATCTGCTTCCAAGAGCTTTTCTACGGTCCGTATTTTGGGATCACTCAGGACAAGAAGTATTACCGTTACGCCGAGCCTGTTGATGGCCCGATCGTTACGCGCTTCCAAGCCCTGGCTAAAGAGCTCGACATGGTCATGATTCTGCCGATCTATGAAGAAGCGATGACGGGTGTGTATTACAACACCGCCGTCGTTGTTGATTCGGATGGCACGAACCTCGGTTCGTACCGCAAGCACCACATCCCTCACCTCGACAAGTTCTGGGAGAAGTTCTACTTCACGCCCGGCAACTTGGGCTTCCCGATGTTCAACACCGCCGTCGGCAAGGTGGGCGTTCACATCTGTTACGACCGCCACTTCCCCGAGGGATGGCGCGAACTGGGCTTGAACGGCGCCGAGATCGTCTTCAACCCCAACGCGACGAAGCCCGGCCTCTCCAACCGTCTCTGGGAGGTCGAAGGCCCCGCAGCAGCAGTGGCCAACGGCTACTTCGTACTTCAGCCCAACCGTGTCGGCCTCGAAGACAACGAGTACGGCGACGAAGCCGTTGACTTCTACGGCACCAGCCAGGTCATCGACCCCCGCGGAAACTTCGTGGGCGAACGTGGCTCAGGCACCGATGAAGAGATCATGATTCGCGATCTCGACATGGACCTCGTGCAGGAGATGCGCGACGACTGGCAGTTCTACCGTGACCGTCGCCCCGACGCGTACCTGTCGATCCCTAAATAAGCCATAACTTCAACCCCCAGGTTGTTTTGGTGCCCGGGGAACAGTAGGCACACGACATCGCAGAGGAGCGAATCATGGCCACCACTCTCATTTCCGGCGGTACGGTCGTCAGCTCAACGGGGCGCGCCCCAGCAGACGTCCTGATCGACGGCGAAGTAATCAAGGCAGTGCTGTCACCAGGCAGCACGCTTTTTGGAACTGACATTGCGGCATCCGTCGACAACGTCATTGATGCCACGGGAAAGTACGTCATTCCCGGCGGCATCGACGCGCATACGCATATGGAGCTGCCCTTCGGTGGCACCGCGGCAATCGATACCTTCGAGACGGGCACTCGCGCTGCGGCGTGGGGCGGCACGACATCGATCATCGACTTCGCTGTGCAGACCTATGGGGAGCGTCTTCAGGACTCGCTCGCCGCGTGGCATGGCAAAGCTGCCGGCAACTGCGCCATCGACTACGGCTTTCACCAGATCGTCGGCGACGTCAACGCTGAGTCGCTCAAGGCGATGGAAAAGCTGCCAGATGAGGGCATCACGAGCTTCAAGATGTTCATGGCGTACCCGGGCGTTTTTTACTCGGATGATGCACAAATTCTGAAGGCTATGCAGGTGTCGCGCGACACCGGCCTGATGACGATGATGCATGCCGAGAATGGTCCCGTCATTGACGTTCTCGCCGAGCAGCTCATCGAACAGGGCAAGACTGACCCGTACTATCACGGTGTCGCTCGTGCCTGGGAAATGGAAGAGGAAGCGACGCACCGAGCGATCATGCTCGCGAAGCTCACCGGTGCCCCGCTCTACATCGTTCACGTCAGCGCAAAGCAAGCGGTCGAACAGATCGCCGGCGCTCGCGACCGTGGCCAGAACGTCTTCGCCGAAACCTGCCCGCAGTATCTCTACCTGAGTCTTGAAGAACAGCTGGGTGCTCAGAGTGAGCAGTACGGTCACTTCGAAGGCGCCAAGTGGGTGTGCTCGACTCCGATTCGTTCACGCGAAGAGGGACATCAGGATGCCATGTGGCAGTCGCTGCGCACTAACGATGTGCAGATGGTTTCCACCGACCACTGCCCGTTCTGCATGAAAGACCAGAAAGAGCTGGGACTCGGCGACTTCCGCAAGATTCCGAACGGGATCGGCACCGTCGAGCACCGCATGGACCTCATGTATCAAGGTGTTGTCACCGGTGAGATCACGCTCGAGCGTTGGGTTGAGCTTACGAGCACCACCCCCGCGCGCATGTTTGGTGTGTACGGCCGCAAGGGCGTCATTCAGCCAGGCGCCGACGCCGACATCGTGGTGTACGACCCCAACGGCCACACGTCGATTGGTATGCCCGTTGATGAAAACGGAAACCCCACCGGCAAGAAGCACCACATGAACATGGACCACGCAGCCTGGGAGGGCTTCGAGATAGACGGCCACGTGGACACCGTTCTCTCGCGCGGCAAGGTCATCATCGACGACGATCAGTACCTCGGCGCGAAGGGCGATGGCCGCTTCATGAAGCGCGGCCTCACTCAGTACCTGACCTAAACGGTCTCGCTGCAGCATCCGCTGGCTACCACCAGCGGATACTGCACTTTAAACGACTTTCCACCACGAATGAGGAGCCCCATGGACTTCGGAGCAGTACTTCAGACCAACCCGCCGTCAGCACGTACGGTCCAACTAGCGAAGCTTGCAGAGGCGCATGGCTTCACCTACGTCTGGACGTTCGATTCACACATCCTGTGGCAAGAGCCCTATGTGATCTACAGCCAGATTTTGGCCGAGACGCGCAAGGTCATCGTCGGCCCGATGGTCACGAACCCGGCCACCCGCGACTGGACCGTCACGGCTTCGACCTACGCCACGCTCAACGAGATGTACGGCAACCGCACCGTCTGTGGCATTGGCCGCGGCGACTCCGCTGTGCGCGTGACCAACGGCAAGCCGACAACGCTGAAGGATCTGCGGGAGTCGATTCACGTCATCCGTGAACTCGCTAACTCGCGTTCGGTCGAATATGGCGGAGCGCAGTTGCAGCTGCCGTGGAGCAAGGGTTCTGAGCTCGAGATGTGGGTTGCAGCCTATGGCCCGCTCGCGCTCAAGCTCACCGGTGAAGTCGGCGACGGCTTTATCTTGCAGCTCGCTGACCTCGATATTGCCGCCTGGATGATCAAGAAGGTGCGCGACGCCGCTGAGGCTGTCGGTCGCGACCCGATGTCGATCAAGTTCTGCGTTGCCGCGCCGATGTACATCGGTGATGACTGGGAGCACATGCGCGACCAGTGCCGCTGGTTCGGAGGCATGGTGGGAAACCACGTGGCCGACATCGTGAAGAAGTACGGCTCTGACGGAGACGTGCCGAAGGCGCTCACCGACTACATCGAAAAGCGTGAAGGCTACGACTACAACCAGCACGGCCAAGCGGGCAACACGCACGCGGCGTTTGTGCCCGACGAGATCGTCGATCGGTTCTGCGTCATGGGAACCGCCGAGGAGCACATCGAGAAGCTCGAGAAGTTGCGCGAACTCGGTGTCGATCAGTTCGCCGGTTACCTGCAGCACGACAACAAAGAAGAGACCATGCGGGTCTACGGCGAGACGGTAATCCCGGCCCTCACCGAAACAGTGACGGCGAAGGCCTAACCCGATGACGGCAACCCGAAACGATCAGCGTGGGGAGGTTGCCGTCCGCCCTGCGAACCAGTCGGGTGCGGTGGCTAACCCCGCGCGCACTCGGCTGTTCGGCGGTTTCTTGTGGGGAATCGCCGGCGTCGTGCTCATCGCGTTGATCTGGGAGGGCTACAAGTTCTTCGGCCCCGACAACGGTGTGCTCATCGGCGAACTGCGTGTACTTCCGCGCACCACCGACCTTGCCATGCCCCACCTGTGGGACATGCTGACGCGACTCGCAGAGCCCGTCACGCGAGCAGATGGGGCGCTTCCCCTCTGGGCAGTTGTGGCGCTTGCCTCGCTCATGACACTCGGGATCGCTGCCGCCGGCTGGGCTGTCGGAGTGATCGTGGGAGTCGTTTTTGCGCTCCTCATGCAACGCTGGCGTCTCGCCGAATTCGGTCTGCTTCCCTGGATCGTCATCAGCCAAACCGTGCCGCTCATCGCCTTCGCGCCCATCGTCAAAAGCTGGGGCTCGCGAGTCGAGATCGGCTCCTTCGAATGGCAAGACTGGATGTCGGTGGCGCTCATTGCGAGCTACCTGGCGTTCTTCCCCATCACCGTTGGCGCGCTCAAGGGACTGCAGTCTCCCGACCGCATCCACGTTGAGCTCTTCGACACGTATGCCGCTGGCTACTGGCCGACGCTCGTGCGACTGCGCTTGCCCGCCGCCGTTCCATACCTTCTGCCTGCGCTGCGACTCGGAGCAGCGAACGCTGTCATCGGCGCGGTTGTTGCCGAAGTATCCACAGGACTTCAGGGCGGCATCGGACGCTTGCTCATTCAATTTGCCGGTCAAGCATCGGGAGACCCCTCGAAGGCGTGGGGCCCCATCTTCGGCGCAATCGTGCTCGGCCTTGTGGCCGCCGGTTCCGTTGCGCTGCTCGGCATGATTCTCAAGGACTACAGACGAACCGAGGAGGCCGCATGAGCGACCAGATCCCGACCACCACTTCCGCTGCAGAGACGATGACTGGCGCTGCTGGCGCCGACGCCGCCGTGGAAGTTCGCGGACTCAACAAGCAGTTCCAGACCGCCTCGGGCATCGTTCATGCGCTCGAAGGAATCGACCTCACTGTTGAGGCCGGCGAATTTGTCTCGCTCATCGGGCCGTCGGGCTGTGGCAAGTCAACGCTCATGAGGCTCATTGCTGACCTCGATGTTCCGACCTCGGGCGAACTGACCGTGTTCGGTAAGACCGCTACGCAAGCTCGCCTCGACCAGGACTATGGCATCGCTTTTCAGCAGGCCGGGCTTTTGCCGTGGCGCACGGTTGCCGCGAACGTTGCGCTTCCGCTTGAACTGCACGGGGTGGCATCCGCTGCTCGGCGCACTCGCGTTGCTGACCTGCTCGAAATGGTCGGCCTCACCGAATTTGCTGATCGTTTTCCCGACCAGCTGTCGGGTGGCATGCAGCAGCGTGTGGCGATTGCCCGCTCGCTGGCAGAGCAACCACGACTGCTGCTGATGGATGAACCATTCGGCGCCCTCGACGAGATGACCCGTGAGAAGATGCAGACCGACCTCGTGCGCATCGCCGCTGACACGGGAGCTGCTGTGGTCTTCGTGACCCACTCGATTCCTGAAGCCGTGTTCTTGTCTGACCGCGTCGTCGTGATGTCGCCGCGTCCGGGACGAATCAGCGACATCATCCCGATGCGATTGGATGCTGCCGAGGGTCGCGAAGAACGCGACGACGACCTGCGCGAAGCATCCTCGTTCTTCGAAATGGTGACCGAAGTGCGTGAAGCACTGCACGGCGGAGCCTCGGATGGGGAAAACCCCGCACCGCGCGCCGCCCGGGGAGTGGACACCCGATGACGACGAACACGACAGCCAACGCGATCATTGGCGCCGGAACCGGAGCCACCCGCAGCAAAGACTGGAGCCCGCGAACGGAGTCGATCCTTCGCGTGGTTGCCCCCGTCACGCTCGGTATCATCGTGCTCGCCATCTGGCAGTTTCTCGTCACCGTTGGTGGCGTCTCCGACTACCTGCTGCCGAGCCCGACTTCGATCATGGCGGAACTGGTCGCGTACTGGCCAGCCGTCGTCTCGGCAACGGTGCTCACCGGAACGAACAGCCTGCTGGGTCTGCTCGTTGGTTCGCTGCTCGGAATCATTCTCGCTGCGGTCGCCGCACGGTGGCGCATCGCAGACCAGATGAGTGCACCGATCATTGCTGCGCTCGCGGTCGTTCCGATCGTGGCGCTGGCCCCGGTGCTCAACTCCATGTTTGGGGCCGACAGCCAGTTCGGTCGCCAAGCGATTGCCGCGATCGCCTCGTTCGTTCCCATCTTCATCAATACCCTGCGCGGGTTCCGCCAAACGCGGCCAGTGCACCGTGACCTCATGAAGGCCTACGCAGCAAGCTCCGGGCAGATGTTGCGCTCGCTCACACTGCCGACAGCCCGCCCCTTTATTCTCACTGGCATCCGTATCGCTTCGTCGCTCGCCGTCATCTCCGCTCTTGTGGCTGAGTACTTCGGTGGACCGCGCGGCGGTCTCGGCAGTCTGATTGCGACCTCGGCAGCCTCAAGCGCGTATTCCCGCGCGTGGGCCTATGTCGGGGCATCCATCGCACTCGGTCTGCTCTTTTACCTCGCGACGCTCGCACTCGAACGACTAGTGCTGCGCCGTGTACCGACCGGGGGCTCCCGATGACAGCACCCCGCGCAGAACAGGGAAGGAGATAACCGCTCCACCAGCTCTACCAGCAGTATCCACTTGCACCGTGAATCTGGAAGGTCTGACATGAAGTTCACCAAACGCCGCGCACTCGCGGCCGGAGCGTTCGCCGTAACGGCAGCGGTCCTCCTCGCAGCATGCTCCACCGCCGAAGAGCCCACCACAGAATCTGGGGAAGCGCTCACTGAAGTGAAGCTCCAGCTCCAGTGGCTGCCTCAGGGGCAGTTCGCTGGCTACTTTGCCGCCGCCGATCAGGGCTACTTTGAAGAGGAAGGTCTTGACGTAGAAATCATCCCGTCGGGCGGCGACATCGTTCCGCAAGACGCTCTCGCCAACGGCGACGTTGACTACGCCGTAGCGTGGGTTCCCAAGGTTTTGGGTTCCATCGAACAGGGCGCCAACCTCACCGATATCGCTCAGATCTTCCAGAAGTCGGGCACCCTTCAGGTGTCGTGGGCTGACTCGGGTATTGACTCGGTCGCCGACTTCGAAGGCAAGAAGATCGGTTCGTGGGGCTTCGGAAACGAGTGGGAAATCTTCGCAGCAATGGCTGCGGAAGGCCTCGACTCCTCCACCGTGCAAATCATTACGCAGGACTTCAACATGAACGCCTTCCTGCAGGGTGACATCGACGCCGCGCAGGCCATGACGTACAACGAGTACGCTCAGCTGCTCGAGTCGACCGACCCCGACACCGGAGAGCTCTACCAGCCCTCTGACTTCAACGTCATCAGCTACGAAGACACCGTTGGCGCCATGCTCCAGGATGCAATCTGGGCTGACACCGAGCGTCTCGACAGCGACGAGGACTACCAAGAGACCACGGTCAAGTTCCTCAAGGCTGTAGTTAAGGGCTGGATCTACTCGGCTGAGAACCCTGAAGGTGCTGCCGAAGGCACCGTTGCTGCTGGTTCCGGTTGGGGCCCCAGCCACGAACTGTGGATGGTCAACGAAACGAACAAGCTGATCTGGCCGGCCGAGAACGGCATCGGCGTCATCGATGAAGCCGCGTGGGACCGCACCGTTGAAGGCGCCATCAGCGCCGTCAACGAGACGGGCGCAAGCCCCATCACCACGGCACCGCCGGCAACGGCATGGTCGAACGACTGGATCATGCAGGCACTTGAAGAGCTCGAAGCCGAGGGTGTTGACACCACCGGTTCCAGCTTCGCACCGATCGATGTCACCCTCCTCGAGGGCGGCAACTAGTCACACTGAATAACCGCTAGACGGATGCCGCCCTTACGCTTGTGAGGGCGGCATTCGTTTCGTTGTTGCACGGCATCACTTGCCACCGAGCGACACTCGCAGTACCAGTTTCATGTCAGCACCGCGTAATCACTCTGAAGGGCCAGCGCCATGACCGAGCACGACTCCCGAGACCTCGACGCGTACGCGCTCGAACTCGACCAGGCCCACATCTTTCATTCGTGGTCGGCGCAGACTCCTGCCCATGCTTCCGCCGTGAGCATCAAGAGTGGGCTCGGCACCCGCGTGTGGGATCACGCCGGGAATGAATATCTCGACTTTTCTAGCCAGCACGTCAACGTGAATTTGGGGCACCAGCATCCGGCCCTGCTCGAAGCTATCCGGGTGCAGTCTCAGCTGCTCGCGACGATCTCGCCGCCGACGGCCAACGTGACGCGCGGTGAGGCCGCCAAGCGTTTGGCAGCGATCGCCCCCGAGGGCTTCAATCGCGTGTTCTTCACGAACGGTGGCTCCGACGCCAACGAGAATGCGATGCGGATGGCGCGGCTCTACACCGGGCGCGACAAGATTCTTTCGGCGTATCGTTCGTATCATGGCAACACCGGCAGCAGCATTGTGGCCACGGGGGATCCGCGCCGTATCCCGAACGAGTTCGCGCGCGGGCATGTGCACTTCTTTGGTCCGTACCTGTACCGCTCCGAGTTCTGGGCGACGACGCCCGAGCAGGAGAGCGAACGTGCACTGCAGCATCTGCGGCGCGTGATCGAAGCGGAGGGCGCGGAGACAATCGCTGCCGTGCTTTTGGAGCCGATTCCGGGAACTCCGGGCATTCTGGTGCCGCCGGCTGGCTACCTCGCTGGCGTGCGCGAACTGTGTGATCAGCACGGCATTCTGCTGATCTTCGACGAAGTGATGTGCGGATTTGGGCGCACCGGTGAGTGGTTCGCGTTCGATGCCTTCGACGTGCGGCCCGACCTCATCACCTTCGCCAAGGGAGTGAACTCGGGCTACGTTCCCGTCGGCGGCGTGATCATCGACGACCCGATTGCAGCGTTCTTCAACGACCGGGTGTTCCCCGGCGGGTTAACGTATTCGGGGCATCCGCTGGCCGCCGCCACCGTTGTGGCGTCGCTCGACACGATCGCCTCCGAAGGCGTGCTTGAGCACGTGCGCGATATCGGGGAGAACCACATTGGCCCGGCCTTGAACGCGCTCGCCGAACGTCATCCGTCTATCGGTGAAGTGCGCGGTCGCGGAGTGTTCTGGGCGATCGAACTCGTGACCGACCGGGGCACTCGTGAACCAGTGCCGGCTGCAACGATGGGGCGCATTCGCGCTGGCCTGGTGGAGCGTGGCTTGCTGCCTTTCGTGACCGAAAACCGCATCCAGGTGCTGCCACCGTGCGTAGTTACGCCCGACGAAATCGCTGAGGCGATGGAGATTTACGATGCGGTGCTGACGGCCGAGCTGGCCTAGCTAGCAGCGGCGTTGGGGGCCGGCTGAGGCAGGAGTCTTTCGCTGGGGTGAGACGCGGCCACATCATCGCGCGTTTTTCGGCAAGTGCACAGGGGAATGGATCACACTCAGGGCAGCACCGCCCCAGATTTACCCTCTGAGAAAAGTTTGAGCCATGACCCCCGTCGCCGAAGAACGAGCACATCGTCGCGTCGACACTGCGCCCGCACGGCGCGCGGGTAACTCCGTTTCTTGTCTGCTGCGAGCGTCGTGGCAGCTCGTGGCGATGACGTTCCTCGCGCTGGCGCTCATCACCGGCATTGTGGCGATGCATTCGCTCGTGTCGTCCGGCTCGCATTCCGAGATGACGATGGCGGCCACGATGTCTATGGGCGACGGTGCCGCAACGGAAGCAGCGCCGACTGGCGCCGCCCTTACGGCACTCGATTGTTCCGGATGCGGGGGCGAGGCATCCATGAATCTCATGTGGTGTGTGCTCGCACTGCTGACCGTCGCGCTCCTTCTGGCCGCGCCTGCTGTGATTCGAGGCTGGGGCAGTTTCCTCAGCCAGTGGTCGTTGCTTGCGGTGCTCGTCGCTCGGTGGGCTCGCGCTGTCGCGCCGCGCCCGGATCTCGCCACTCTCTGCATTAGTCGAACCTAGGAAACGCTCTGTCGACTCAGGGTCGACGCGTCCTGGCGTGACCGTTCTGGTCGCGCTCCTACTAATGACTTATGTGGAGAACTAAAAGATGAATACTCGTTCGACGGCTACGGCCGCAATTGCCCTGACGGCGCTACTGACGCTGTCGGGATGTGTCAACGGAATGACCGACGCGGGGCCCAGCTCCGACTCATCATCCACCAACGCGGCCGCCGCCGCTGACGCCAACATGACGGATGTGATGTTCACGGCGATGATGATTCCCCATCACGAGCAGGCCGTGGAGATGGCAGACATGGTGCTCGCCAAGGACGGAATCGACGAGCGCGTCGTTGCGCTCGCCCAAGATATCAAGGCCGCGCAAGGCCCCGAGATCGACCTCATGAGTGGCTGGCTCGATGACTGGGGCACCGACATGGGCGATGGCATGGGCGAGATGAGCGGCATGGATGGCATGGACCATGGCGACGGGATGATGAGTGAATCCGACATGGAGGAGCTCAACGCGGCCAGCGGAGACGAGGCCTCGCGCTTGTTCCTAGAGCAGATGATCGTGCACCATGAGGGAGCGATTGATATGGCGCAACCTGAGTTGGATTCCGGGCAGAACGCGGATGTTATCGCGCTCGCTCAGAAGATTATGGACGCGCAAACTATCGAAATCGCGCTCATGCGCGACATCCTTAGTTCTCTGTAGTGGAGAAGGGCCTGCCGCTCGCAAGCGGTGGGCCCGCCCGCGCCGCAACGACGGCCTTATTCGGGCACGAACTCCTGACGCACAGCACCGTTGGTTGCGCTCTCGATATAACCGAAGTCGTGGTCGCTATTCAGAATGATGGCGTCGTTAGCCAGGGCATAAGCGGCGATCAGGCAATCAAAGGCGCCGGCAGCACGTACGCGACCGGTAGCCCACAGGGCCTGCTGAATGTCGAGGGCCTGGCTGGTCGAAGGGTGTTCGAGCGCAGGGAGCAAATGCTCCATGTCTTCACGCAGCTCCGCGTACTCGGTCTCCGTTCGCGCTGAATGGCAGTACTCCAGCACTTGGGGCGGGCACGTCAGGATGAGGTGTTGAGGCGAAAGCGACCGCAGGCGTGCCGCAATCGTCGGGCTCCTGCTGGCTTTCTGCCAGATGCTGTTGTCGACGAGGTAGGTGGCCACTACTCGGCGGTCGGTCGCGATGTGGGAGCGTCGATCTGATCGTCATCAAACGTGCGACCGATGATGCGCTCAACGGCAGCCGGTTGGCGGCGCAGCGCGATAAGAGTGCGCAGGGCTAAATCGACCGTCTCTCGGTTGCTGCGTGAACCGGTGAGGTCTCGCGCGGTCCGCAGTTCGGTGGGATCGATGTCGATGGATGTCACGGTCATGAGTGGCCCCTCTCTATATATCTCAATATATAGCACGAGGCGCCTCGGCGACGAGGCTGTGGAAGCTACTCGCGCTCGTCAGCCCCGCGCGCCAGGCGCTGCGAAACCCACACGGGAATGAACGAGGCGAGAATCACGACGGTCGCGACGACGTTGACCATGGATGCCTCGTTGGGTCGTGCCATCTGGTTCATGATCCAGAGCGGCAGGGTGTCGACACCGGGCGGGGCGGTGAAGATCGTGACAACAACCTCGTCGAAGCTCAGCGCGAACGCAAGAATTGCACCGGCCACGAAGGCGCTGCGGAACTGCGGGAACGTCACGAGCCGGAAGGTCTGCAGCGGGGTCGCGCCGAGGTCGCGCGAGGCTTCTTCGATGCTCGGGTTGATGCGGCGCAAACGAGCAAGCACGTTGTTGAAGACCATGACGATACAGAACGTTCCGTGCGCGATAATCATCCCGAAATAGCCCACGTCAATACCGATGGGTTCGAGAATCTGGTTATACGTGTTGTTGAGGGCAACGCCGGTCACGATGCCGGGTAGCGCGATCGGGAGAACGACAAGCAGGTTCACGCTCTGCTTACCGAAGAAGGTGTAGCGCTGCAGGGCGAAGGCGACGAGCGTGCCCAGGATGAGCGCGATGGCGGTAGCGCCGAGCCCCACGATGACCGAGTTCAGTAGCGCAGCCCGGATGGGTTCGCTCACGAACGCCTTCTCCCACCAGATGGTGGAGAACTCGGCGATCGGCCAGCTCGACAGGCGCGCGGCGCTGAACGAGTTGATCACGACGAGGAACAGCGGGATGTACATGAACGCGAGGGCGATCGCGACGATAGTGCCGAGGGTGAACTTGGCGCCGAGGGAGAGTCTCAACATGGCGGCATCACATCCGTTCTAGTGCGCCGGTGCGCTGCACACTGACGAGGTAGATGACAACAAAGGCGATCGGCACGAGCGAGTACGCGGCGGCGATCGGGGGGTTCAGGTTGATGTTCGAGGCGATGATGCTGCCGATCATCTGCGTCGACCCACCCACGAACTTGGCGGCGATGTAGTCGCCCAGGCTGAGGGAGAACGTGAAGATCGAGCCGGCGATAATCGCGGGCTTGATAAGGGGGAGAACGACAGTGCGGATGGTGAACCCAGCCCCAGCTCCCAGGTCAGAGGAAGCGTCGAACAGGTTCGGGGGCAGCTGACGGATCGCGGTGTAGACCGGCACCGCCATGTACGGCAGCCACAGGTAGGTGAGCGTCAGCACGACGGTGACGATGCTGAAGCCGGGGCCGCTGATGCCGAGCGGGCCGAGCATCGAGTTGAAGAAGCCATCTTCGGTGAAGGTAATGCGCATGGCCAGAATCTTCACGAGGTAGCCGGCCCAGAGCGGCAGGGTGATCGCGACGGCCAGAATGGCGCGCAGCTTGGGCGAGGCGACTTTCGCCATGAAGATGCCGAGTGGAACCGAGATCAGGATGCTCAACACCGTGACCGCGAGGGCGATACCGAGGGTGCGCAGCGAGGTGGTGGCATACGCGGGGTTCGCGATGATCTGCTCAAAGTTGCGGAGGGTGAAGCCCGGCTTCACCTTGGACGTGAAGGGGTCGGTCACCCAGAACGCCGTCACCAGAAGCATGACGAGCGAGAAAATGTAGATGCCGATGAGCCACAGCATGGGCAGCGCCAGCAAGGCCGAGAGTTGCGCGCGGCGATTCATGGGAGTCCGATCGGTTGGTGCGTGGGGAGAAGTGCGGGTCGAGAAGTGCAGCTGAAGAAGGGGCGAGGGGTGGGTTGGTGAGGCCCACCCCTCGGGCTAGCTAGCTCTTGACGGTGAGCCAGGCATCCGTCCACTGCTGAAAGTTCGTGCAGATGACGTCAGTGCGACCATCGATGCACTGCTCGATGGGGGTGGTCCAGAACCAGACGTTGCTGAAGTACTCTTCGTCGGTGGCGTTGAAGTACTCGCAGTGGGCTGCGGCTTCGTCGCTCGTGTCGCAGAAGGCAGCGTTGGCGGGAGCCATACCGAAGTTGGTGGCGATAGCGCCGTTCACGTCGGCAGAGCTTGTGTAGTCAACCCAGGCGTAAGCGCAGTTGGGCGATTCCGACTCAGCGGCGATCATCCAGGCATCCGACCATCCGGTTGATCCCTCTTCAGGAAGAACGCTCTTGAACTTGTCGTCGTCGGTGAGCTTGCGCAGGATCTCCCACGAGGTGCCGAGCGCGGTGGTTCCACCGGCGAACGAGGTGATCTGAGCGGCAGGGTCAGCCCAGTACTCGGAGACGATCTCGTTCTGCTGCTTGAGCAGGTCGATCGCAGCGTCGAGCTGGTCCTGGTCGAGGGCGTAAGGGTTCGTGATGCCGAGGTCAGGCTCGTGAGCCATCAGATACACGGCGGCGTCAGCGATGTAGATCGGTGCGTCGTACGCGATGATCTGACCGGCGTAGGGGCTGTCAGCTTCCCACGCCACATCCCAGCTCGTGGGCTCTTCGGTCACGACATCGCTGTTGTACTGCAGGATGTTGGCGCCGCGGCCGATCGGGACACCGTACGACTGGCCGTTGATGGTGTCATAAATCTGACCCTTCATGCCCTCAACGATGTCGTCACCGAAGTTGGGAACCAGGTCGAGGTTGATCGGCTGAACGTCGCCACCCGCGATGAGGCGAAGGCTCGCGTCACCCGAAGCGGAGACGAGGTCGTAGTCGCCCGTGCGCATGAGCTGAACCATTTCGTCGCTGGTGCCAGCAACGCGACGGTTGACCGTGCATCCGGTTTCTTCAGTGAAGGCGTCGGACCATGCGGGCTCAACGAAACCGCTCCACGCGACGATGTTGACTTCGCTTTCCATCTCGCCCAGCTCTTCGAGCATGGGGATGTCGGGCACGTCGATGCTGAGGCCGCCGGTGGCGGTGCTGTCAGTATCAGCCGAACAGCCGCTGAGGGCGAGAGCGGCGACAGCGAGGAACGCTGCGCCGGTCATGATCTTGGATCGCATAATGACTCCTTGTGTGATTGGTGGGGTGTAGTGCGGATGCTGTGTGCTGTGTGCTGTGTGCTGTGTGCTGTGTGCTGTGTGCTGTGTGACTGTGTGCTGTGTGACTGTGGCTGTGCCGGTTGTGCCGGATTTGCCGGTATTGCAGGGGTGATCTGTGGGGCGATGTGCCTGTTGGCCGATCGGTTAGCCGATGCGCGAGGCGTGGTCGGTAGTCCATTCGACGCGCACTCGGTCGCCGCGCGCGAAGGCGGATTCAGCGGAGGGATGGTGGTCGTTGGCGCGTTCGGCGATCACGCGAACACCGGATTCGGTGTCAACGAGAAAGCGCGTGGTGGGGCCGGTGTAGACGGTTTCGGCGACCGTGCCGAGCAGGGAGACGGCTCCGGCGCTCGCCGCGGTGTCGGCGGTGAGCAGGCGCACACGTTCGGGGCGCACGCTCGATTGCACGCCATCCACAGAGAGCTCGGCGGGGATGAGGTTAGAGAGTCCGAGGAACTTCGCGACGAATTCAGTCGCGGGGAATTCGTAGACTTCGCGGGCGGTGCCGACCTGCTCGACGCGGCCATTGTTGAAGACGGCGACGCGGTCGCTCAGGGTGAGGGCTTCTTCTTGGTCGTGGGTGACGAAGATGAAGGTGATGCCGACTTCGCGCTGAATCTGCTTGAGCTCGATCTGCATTTCTTCGCGCAGTTGCTTGTCGAGGGCGCCGAGTGGCTCATCGAGCAACAGCACTTGGGGGCGCAGGATGAGCGCGCGAGCCAGGGCGATGCGCTGGCGTTGACCACCCGAAAGCTGGTGGGGCAGGCGGTCGGCCACGGCCGAGAGGCGAACCTGCTCGAGCGCGGCGCCGACCTGGGTTGCCCGTTCGGCTCGACTGACGCCGGCAACGCGCAGGCCGTAGCCCACGTTTTCGGCGATCGTGAAGTGTGGGAACAGCGCGTAGTCCTGAAACACGGTGTTGACCTGGCGGGCGTGCGGCGGAACGGCGGTTACGTCGGTGCCGGAGAGGTGGATGCTGCCACTCGTGACGTTCTCGAAGCCGGCGATCATCCGCAGCACGGTGGTCTTGCCTGATCCGGAGGGGCCGAGCATCGAGAGAAACTCGCCGGGCTTCACGTCGAGGTCAAGCGCCTCGACGGCGGTGAAGTCGCCGAATGTCTTGGAGACGCCGGCGAGGCTGACGGTGCCGGGCGCGGGAGCGGCATCCGTGGTGGACGGGGCTTGCTGAGCGGACGCGTGCACGGGTGACTCCTTGGAACGACGGTGATCTCTGAGTGAGAGTAAACCTATAGAACCAGAGTTCATATTTCAAGCGTGTGTCCAAATCGTCACAAAAGGGCAACGGCTCAGGTGATCGGTGCGAGAATTGAGCAATGCACTCGACCGACTCGGCAGACGCGCCGCGCAAAAGTGCGGTGGTCGTCGATGACACCGCACGCTCTCGCGATGCCTCGAGGCCTGGCCGCTTGCAGGGTGCGCTCTTTCAATCGATCGGCGATGCCGGTCGCGCCGAGCTCGTGGAACGCCGTCTCGCCAGTGCAATTACGGGCGGCCATCTGCGTGCGGGGGAGCGTCTTCCCTCTGAAAACGACCTCGCTCGAAGCTTCGGCGTCGCGCCAACTACCGTGCGCGAATCGCTGCTGGCTCTGCGTAGCCAGGGTCTCGTGGTGACTCGTCGCGGTCGCAATGGCGGCAGCTTCGTGGCGGACTCAGCCGACCCCGTAGCTCACGCGCGCACCGCCTTGGCGGCAACATCCCGCGTCGCCCTTCGTGATTTGGGCGCCCACTATGCCGCCATTACGGCTGCGTGCGTTCGCTTGGCTGCGCGCCGAGCGGTGCCCTCCGAGGTGCAGCAAGTGCGCTCGCGCCTGGGGCGACTCGACGAGTCAGATCTTGAGCAGTGGCGCAGCACCCTCGACGATGCGCAGATCGAACTCGTCGCGCTCAGCCAATCGGCTCGCCTCACGCGGGAGCAGATGCGATTGCAGGCCGAAATGTCACCCTTGCTTCGCCTGATTGACGTGGACGAAACCTCGCGTCAAGCCCAGCCCGCGCTGCTGGCCAGTGTGGTGGATGCCGTTGAAGCTGGCGACGACCACGAAGCTGTTGCCGCCACCGAACGCATGGTAGATGCCGTGATCAACGCCCTCATCGATCTGCAGTCCCAATCGCGGTGAAGTAGCGGTGCAGGGCATCTGGTGCATAGGATGCCACGAACAGGATCAGTCAGAGTAGGCGGCACCCGATGATTACCAGCCCTAGCGCGGCGCAGCGATGACGACAGCAACGAGCACGAGCACAGCAGCTCGCGCGGCGGCCATCGTCTCGCAGTATTTCAGCGCCCCGATTGCCAGCCTCGAAGCCACCGCAACTCTGCTCGGCACCGAGCTCGCGGCATCCGGAAACCTCGGCCCGCTCTCGTCTCAGCAGCTTGATGCGCTGGTCGAACCACACGCTCTTGCGACGGTGTCGCTGCCCGATGTTCACATCTACGGCGCCGGGTTTATTGCGGCCGTTGGACTGCTGACGGATGAGCGCAATCACCTGTCGTGGTGGCAGGGCGATGACCCCAAACGCCTGCTTTTAGCCGCGCAATCGGTAAACAAAGAGCACATCGATTACAGCGAACTTGAGTGGTTCCGAGTGCCGATGGAGACCGGCCGTGGCCACGTTGCCGGGCCTTATGTTGACTACCTCTGCAGTGACGAATACACGATCACGATCGCTGCTCCCGTGCACATCGATGGCACGTTCGTCGGCGTCGCTGGCCTCGATTTACTCATCGATTCGGTCGAGCGACAGCTCCTTCCAAAGCTCGCCGAACTCGGCGACAAAGTGACCCTCGTGAACAGCGTTGGTCGCGTCGTTATCTCGACTGACCCGCGTCATGCCACCGGGGATGCCGTGCGTGGTGGTGCCCTCGCTGAGCTCGAGCGCACGGCGTGCGAGGGCGTCGCGCTGGAGATCATCGCTGAATAATTCAGGCGTCGGCGAGAAAGCATCGCTCCGTATCTCGAACGTGTAAGGCGAGCCGTCGTATGCTCTTCGTATGGCGACGACGGGTGCACAGGCGAATTCGCCGGAATCCAATGCGGGAGTACCAATGCGTCTTGCGGCGCTGGAAGATTTGTCCGGTGTCGTGGGCACTCTTGTGGAGGCGTTCGACAGGGACCCGGTGTGGGCTTGGGCGTTTCCCGATCCCCAGTTGCGTGCTGCGCAGCACGCAACTGTCTTTCGGATGACGGTCGCCCACGCCATTGCGAATAACGCCGCCTGGCTCACCGCAGGTTGCGGAGCGGTCGTGACGGCGTTTGGCCCCGGCGTCAATGAAATGTCCGATTCAGATGCGGAACGGTTTCCGACCGTTCTTCGTGGTTTTGTCGGAGATCATGCCGAGGCAGTAAACGGTCTCTTCGAACGCTTCGAGCACGCTCGCCCTGTCGATACTCCGCACCTTTACATTTCCATGCTCGGCGTTCAAGATCAGGCACGCGGAAACGGAATCGGGATGGCCCTGCTCGCTCGTGTCTTAGCGCAGGCAGATGCTCAAGGAATTGGAACTTATCTAGAGTCAAGCAACGGTGCCAATGACCGGCGCTATGAGGCAGCGGGATTCAGGATGCACGGCAGTGTTCCTGTAGCGCCGGGGTTGCCGGCGGTTAACACAATGTGGCGGGATCCGGCGCGAGGCAAATAGCGCATCCCCCCGAACGCCGAAACGGCTCCCCGGGTATTGCGGGAAGCCGTTCGAGGGGTACGCGGGTACTTAGGCGGCGGCGGTGGCCAGCTGCTCGGCGCGCACAGTTGCCATACCGCGTGTCCACGCGGTGAGCTGGTCAACCATCGGTTCGAGGGTGCCGGCGTTCTGTTCGGTCGGGGCGAAGACGGTGAAGTTCTCGAAGTCGGTGAACAGCGAGAACATGACCGAGCGCTGCACGTGAGCTACTTGTAGCTCGGAGAGCACCCCGCGCAGGTGCTCGACGGCGCGAACGCCGCCCATGGAGCCGTAGGAGACGAAGCCAGCAGCCTTGTTCTTGAACTCAGCGTTGAGGAACGAGAGTGCGTTCACAAGAACGGGACCAGCGGTGTGGTTGTACTCATGAGCGACGAAGATGAAGCCGTCGAATTCGCTAATCTTGGCTGACCACGCCTTGGTGTGGTCGCTTTGGTAGTTCTGGTACGCGGCGGGGTAGGGCTCGTCGAGCATCGGGAGGTCGAAGTCGGCGATGTTGACGAGTTCGAACTCGGCGTCTTCGCGGGTCGAAACCTGGGCGAGAACCCATTCGGCGACGGACTGGTTAACGCTGCCCGGGCGGCTGGCGCCCGTGATGATCGCAATCTTGGTCATGCTGTATCCCCTTAGGACGAATTTTGTTGACGTGTCACTAAAGATGTTGTCATATCAACAATAAGGTGTCAAACTAAATCTTGCGAGCGATGAAAAGAGGCTGTGATGACGAACGCACAGGAAATGGATGACCGCGAGAACGCCGTGTGGCGTGGTTTCGTGAGCGCAACACAGCAGCTGGCGTCGTCTCTCGACAGGCAGTTGGTTCAGGATGCTCAGCTCTCCGGCCCGGAGCACGTGGTGCTCACGGCGCTTGCCGAGCACGCCCAGCAGTCCGACATTCTCATTCGCGCCCGTGACTTGGGCTTTGCGCTTGGCTGGGACCGCAGCCGTCTCTCACACCTGCTCAAGCGCATGGAGATCCGCGGCCTACTGGAGCGAAAGAGTTGCCCCTCGGATGCTCGTGGCCTGGACCTGCAGATCACCGCCGACGGTCTCGAAGCCGTGCACCAGGCATCATCCGGCTACCTCGAGTTTGTGCGCACGCACTTCTTCGACCTGCTCACCCGCGAGGAGCAGGATGCCCTGGCTTCGGCCAGCGACAAGATCAAGTCCACCCTCGAGCCGCAGTGCGATTCGGCGGCCGCCGCTTCGTAGTCGCGCAAGCAGCAAGCGCCGAGCAGAGGGCGGTCAGTCGCGCGGTTTCTGCTCTGTGCTCACGGCTGAGGTGGGCGCTCCGATCGGGTCGAATGTCTTCTCCAGAACCTCGAACTGCAGGTCGTCACGCTGGGGGATCCCGAACCGCTCTTCGCCGTAGGGAAAAGGCTTCGTGATGCCGGTGCGCACGTACCCGCGGCGTTCATAGAAGGCGATGAGCTCTTCGCGCACATCGATTACAGTCATCTGCATCACGGAGACGCCCCACTCTCGAGTCGCGTACGCTTCGGCTTCCGCGAGCACCAGCTTGCCGACCCCGCTGCCCTGCTGATTGGGGTCGACGGAAAACATCCCGAAGTACCCTGTGCCGTGGTCGTCGGCAACGTGGGCGCAGGCCACGAGCTGGTCGTCACGCTCGGCGAGCAGAATGCTCGACCGCGGTCGAGCAAGGTCGGCTTCCAGTGCTGGGGCGTCCAAGCGTGCACCCTCAATCAGGTCAGCTTCGCTCGTCCAACCGGCCCGGCTCTCTTCGCCGCGATACGCCGCAGTGACGAGCGTCAGCAGCGCCGGGATGTCGTCGTGGGTAGCCGTGCGAAAGTTCAGGGTGCTCATCCCAGCATCCTAAGTGCGAACGTGGTTGCCGAGCTCGCGGCCACGATCGCGGCGAAGAGTCAGTCAGTGCGCGGCCTGTTGGGGTCACTGCACTGACCGCTGCCGAGGCCGTTCACCGGCTCGCCCCCGTTTCCGCACAGTGATCCGCCCGGTGGCGCCTCATCGACCACAGTTGTCGTGATCGCTGTCCACCCGATAATTTCGCCGGCGAACACCGGGACCAACTTGCTGTCGACAAGCTGGACAATGCGCTCGCCAATGAGGAGCCCCGAATCGGGGTCGATGATGATTTCATAAAGAAATCCGTCTTCTTCTTCGCGGCCGAAGGCTACTCCGGTTCGACCGTTGAGCGTAGCTGCCTCATCGGTGATTTCAACCCCAGGAATCCCCGCCAAGGCCCCATAGAGCGCGGCACGGAGCTCCGCCGGAACCACGCCGGTGCGCAGCGTCGTGGAGATGAAGTCGAACGCTTGACCATCGGCGCTCACGCCATGGCCTGCGGTGATCCGATAGATATAGTTGAGCAGTCGCTGGGGGTCGCGTGGCAATTCATCCAGTCTCCAGCCGCGTGGTTTCGAGTTATCGAAACCGCCGAACGGAGCCCGACTGATTTGCTCTTCCTCGAAGCCTGCCCGGGCAGACTCCTGCGCTTCCTCTTCAAAACCCTCACCGAAGACCTTGATTGCTGCACGCGGCTCGGTTACGAAAACCCACTCGTCTGAATGGTCAGCAGGAACATACATTTGCAAGTTTTGGCTCTCCAAATATGCAAAGTTCTCCCAGTCGGCATTCTGGACCTGGCCCATGAATGCCGCCTCGGTGTCGACCTTCAGATACTGGCCCGGACCCACAACCGGATCGGAGTTCTCGATCGCGGCAGCAGCGGCGTTGCCCAAGGCAGAGGCGGCAGCAGCATCCGCTCCACCTTGCCAGCCAGCGAGCCCTAAAACGTCAGTGAAAACCAAGGTCGCGACGAGGGCGCCAGCGGCGAGAGCGCTGGTGCCACTGAACAAAGCGATGCGCTTCTTAGAGTTCGGTCTGGCGATTGCCGGTTGTTGCCCGATGTGTTCGACCAGACCTCGTCGACCGCGGCTCAGAGCCTCGGCAGACGGATCCGCGACGTCCTTACCGAACGATCGGAGCAGTTGAAGTTCGTCCACGATCCACCTCCTGTGCCGGCGCGACGCCAGCAGATTGGCGCAGCACTCGCCGCGCGCGATTGAGACGTGACCGAACAGTCCCGACGGGAATGTTCAAGGCGAGTGCGACGCCCTCATAGTCGAGGTCGCCCCACGCATACAGCAGCAGTGCATCCCGGTCGCGAGCAGGCAGTTTGCGAATTGCTCCCGCCAGAGCCCGAATCGAGAGGTCGGCGTCGAGTCGATCATCGTGATTCTCGACGACCGTCGCCGGAGGCCCCGAGGCCACGACCGCACGCAAGAACCGCGCTTCAGAACCCCGCTGTTTGCGGATCAGCACTGTCGCGATTCCGAGCAACCACGGCAGAGCACTCTCGAAGGCACTATCGAAGCGGTTGCGCCGCTCAAAAGCGACCAAAAAAGTCTCGGCCATGATGTCATCCGCAGTGTCGACGCCCGCTCGCCGTGCCGCATACCGATAGACGGATGTCGCGTGGCGGTCGTACATCTCGGCGAAGACCGCAGGGTTATCCCACGACCTCCGGATGATCTCGTTATCGCTAGTCACACTAGGTATTGCCCGATTGCTTGAATTAAGTTCACGATTGGTGTCTCACGCGAGCGTAGCGCAGCCAGCTTTTTGCGGAACGTGCCCTGCTGATGCCATAGAAGTATCAGTTATGCGCTCTCGCTGATACTTCTATGGCATTAGTGCGACCTCTCGTGACGCACAGCTTGACAAGAAGTGAGTGACGCTTAGTGGCATAGTGCGCTCAGGCACTGTCATTGACGAGAATGACAATTTTGCCGTTGGCGAGATCGGGCAGTGCGTTGTTGTCGTCGCTGTCGGGGGCGGGCGCCGGGATCGATTGTTCCGCCTCCCACAGGAGATGTGCGGAGTACGCCGTGGGATGGAAAACTTCGTCGAATGGGGCGATGAATCCGCCCGACATCTGCTTTCGGGGATTCGTTTCGCGGTCACGAGCTATCTCCCATTTCCGCCACAGTGGCCACAGAAAAGGCAGGACGACAACTGCGATACCGATGATTGCTAGCGCGATCCCCATGCCTTCACGATAGTGCGGTAGTCCGCAGTTTGCGCTGATGGCGAGAAAAAATCTGGGATTGGACTGAAGCTGTCGGGTATGGGCGCGTCGAGTTTTCGCAGTCGCCGCTGGCCACCTACATCCGTCACCGTCGCCGCCGTGCTGAGCGCGGGTTACTCGTTTGATCTGCCGCGATAATGGGTCAATGCCGATCCTCAATAAAGACATGACGCTGTGCATCTCGCTGGCCGCCCGGCCCTCCAACCTCGGCACGCGGTTTCACAACTATCTCTACGACGAGCTCGGCCTGAACTTCATCTACAAGGCGTTCACGACGAGCAACATCGAGGATGCTATCGCGGGAGTCCGCGGCCTGGGCATCCGGGGTTGTTCCGTGTCGATGCCGTTCAAAGAGGCCGTGCTTGAGCTTGTGGATGTTGTCGAGCACTCGGCCGCAGCGATCGAGTCGGTGAACACGATCGTGAACAACGGCGGCGTGCTCACGGCATCCAATACCGACTATGAGGCCGTGGCCGACCTGATCGCACGCCACCAGCTCGACCCGACGTTGTCGGTGCTGGTTCGTGGATCGGGTGGCATGGCCAAAGCGGTCGTCGCCGCCTTCCACGGTGCCGGCTTTGCTGACGTGACCGTGCTCGCGCGCAACGTCGAGGCGGGCGAAGCGATCGCGACGAAGTATGGCTTCCGCGCCGTAAGCGTCGACCCGCAGCCCGGCCACGCGGTGATCGTCAACGTCACCCCGCTCGGGATGGCGGGAGACACCGCCGACGAACTCGCGTTCACTCCCGACCACATCCGCGCCGCGCAGACGGTGTTCGATGTGGTGGCATTCCCGGCCGAGACTCCACTGATTCGGGCTGCTCGGGATGCCGGAAAGCTCGTCATCACGGGCGCCGAAGTCATCGCACTCCAGGCCGCGGCGCAGTTCGTTCGCTACACCGGTGTCACGTTGACGCCCGAGCAGATCGCGCGTGCTTCGGCGTTCTCGCGGGAGTAGCCCAAAGAGCTCCAGATTCTCCCGGGCGAGTGCGATGTATTGCAGCAGACAACGCCCTCCCGGAGTGGTAAATTTCTCATGTTCGGCCATCGTTGTCGAATGCCGCGCGGTTTCAATCGGCGATCAATGAGGAAAGCCATGACAAGTGCAAGGGAAAAACTCAGACGCTTGCTGTCGCCATGGTGGGCCGTGGCGTGGTTTGTTGCGGCCATCGCGTGGCTGACCGGACTCAACATCCTCTATATAGAGGGCGGCGGCACCAACAACTGGTTGGGATTCATCTCGATCGTCCCGATCTGGTCGCTCACGATCTATGTCGTCGTTCGAAACGCGCGGCGCCGGAAGAGCGAGTCTGGATCGCACGAGTAAGTGTCCGCCGGGGGCGGTGGAGATTATCTGGGACGCACTCACGTCGCACGTTGCGTGACGGTTGAGGGCGCGGCAACGGGTTGATCATCCACGCCTGTTCTTAGCCAAAGGCGACGGGGGAAGACCCTCTCGCGGCAGTAACTCCCTCCGCCGGCAGCGCCGTGTAGCGTCAAGTAATGCCAAGCTACGAAGGTTCCGACGGGGCAACGCTCCACTACGAAATTGTGGGCAGCGGCACAGAGTCGATCATTGTCCTCGCCGGGGGAGCTGCACGCCACCCGAGCTATCTTGGCGATCTTGCTGGGCTCGGTGAGAGAAATAGGCTGATCGTTCCCCATCTCAGGGGCGTGGGTCGCTCGCCGATGCCAGTTGCCGAAGAGCGCGGCTCGTATTGGGCTCAAGCCGCCGACATAGAACGGCTGCGTATCCATCTAGGGCTCGAGCGCGTCGTTCTCGTGGCGCATTCAGCCGGGACGCGGTTGGCCATTGCATACGCTGCTCAATTCGCTGAACCCCTCGCCCGGATGGTGCTGATAACTCCTCCGGCGACGTACTTAGTGTGCGAAGCATCCGATACCGACGTGCTTAGCCAAAGACGACGGGGAGACCCGGTTTTCGAGTCAGCTTTTGCCGCACTATCTGTGGGTCCAGCAGTAACGGACGAGGCCGGTTACAACGCGTGGCAGCAGCAAACAGCGCCCGCGGGGTATGCGAATTGGGGTGCGAAGGAACAGGCTCACGCCCTCGTCGGCGGCTGGAGCCTCGCGGCGACTCAGGCGTATTTCACCGCTGCCCCTCCGGATGACCTTGCTTCGCGGCTAGGGCACATCGCGGCGCCCGTGCTCGTAGTCGCCGGCGCGGAGGACTGCCTCACCGGGCTCAATCCTGTGATCGCGCTCGCATCACTCTTTCCTGCGGGGAGCACCGCGGTGATTGAGAAAAGCGGCCATTATCCGTGGGTCGAGCAGCCCGTGGCTTTCAAGCAAGCGGTCGAGGCGTTTCTGGACGCCTAGTCGCCTCAACGTTTGCCCAGGTTCGCCGCCTTGAACAGGATCGGTGCAAAGACAGCAAACACTCCCGCTCCAATCCAGCCGCTAACCGGCGCAATCGCAGGGACAAAGAAGAGGGGAATAGTCCCAACGAGAACGAGCGCGCCCGCAAGTGCCGCGAACGACTTCATCCCGTACAGCGAGATGAAGGTGAGGTAATGGGCGCCGACGATGATCAGCGAGGCTGGGAAGAACAGCTCGGGGGCGTGAGCGCCTAGCGCAATCGCGACAAGAAGCCCCAGCGGGACCGTGAAAGCGGACTGCATCGCGAGCCCAATCGAGGGATGACCTTTCGGGAGCGCGGTCTCGCCTGGCGTGAGTTTGAGGATGATGGCGGAGAGCGGAAAAATCAGCATGCCTCCGAAAAAGAGGGTGACCATCGCAGCTCCCGGTGACACAAGGAAGTAGACAGCGTTCGCGGAGGCCCACAGGATCGCCGAGACGAGTGGACCGCTGTAGCCGCCGCGGTAGATTCGGCGCACATCCGCTTGTGCCTGAGTTATCGTCATGCTCTATTGAAGCAGGTAATCTCGTCGTTCTCCGGGCGAGTAGCTGCTATTTGCCCATATCTCACGCCTAGATGACTCCCGCCAGCTGCAAGGCAGGAAAAATGACGGCGGGGGAGCTCGTCATCAGGTTCACTACAAAGTGCGAGATCGCGATGGGCATGAGCCGTTTCTGTTTCTGAGCGATCAGCGAGGAGCCGATGCCCCACACGGTGAAGGCCACAACGTAGACGATCATGGCGTCGACGGTCGGCGCGAAGAACGCGTGCTGCAATCCGAACGCTACGGAGCAGGCGGCGATCGCGAGCGACCGTGGCCAGATTCCGCTGAGACGAGAGAGCGCGTAGCCGCGATACACGGCCTCCTCGGCGGGGGCATTGAGCGGGGCGAAGGTGATCACGGCGACGACCCCGAGCACGAGTGCCCAGACCGGTGACGTGACGGATGCGGCATCCGAGTTAACAAAGACGGTTTCGAAAGCGGTGAACGTGTTCGCCCCGTGCAGAATCCACATCGTGCCGATGATCGTTGCAACGAAGGGGATGTAGAGCACGGCAATCCAGAGCAGCGCCCACCCGATGTCGGCGACGAGCCCGACTCCGCGCCGAGGCGCGAACAGGCCGCGGAGTGTTTGGCCGTCCACACGCAGCAGGCGGATCACGAGCCACAACGAGATCAGGTTGACCGGCAGCAGCGAGAGTGAGAGCAGCATCGGTGAGGGCGGAAACGCGGCACTCGGATCGAAGCCGCGGGAGAGCATCCAGACCAGCACTGTTGCGAGGCCGACGAGTGCCAGCCTCGCGCCGAGTAGTCCGAGGGCGCGTCTCGCGAAAGATGAGGGAGCGTCGGCATTCATGCGTCGACTTTAGCAATGCGTCAGAAACCATGTGTCCCTAGGTCCCGTATGAGGGCCAGCAGATCTAGCTCTTTTGGTTTCTCGCCATAGGGCGGATGTGCGCAGCGTGATTCGTGAAGAATGTCGGTGGCTTGGGAAAAGATCCCGAGCATGGCAAACAGTGCTCTCGACCTTCCGCACGGATACATCGAACTTTTTACGAGTTTGAAGATACGGGTTCGCGACTCGCAGGTGCGCGCTCAGCGAGTTGTAAACACTCAACTTATAGAGCTCTACTGGCACATTGGGCGTGAAATTCTTGAGCAGCAGGCGCAGGCCGGATGGGGTAGCGGGGTAATCCGTCATCTCGCCGCAGACCTTCGGGCGGAGTTTCCGGAGATGAAGGGATTCTCTGCTTCAAACCTGCAATATATGCGGGCCTTCGCTGACGCGTGGCCCGGCCCAGATCCAATTTCCCAGCAGGCTGCTGGGAAATTGCCATGGGGTCACATCTTGGTGTTGATCGACAAGCTCGACGATGCCGAGACTCGCGCGTGGTACACGACGGCAGCCATCGAAAACGGGTGGTCGCGCGCTGTGATGTTGAACCAAATTATGAATCGCACCCACGAACGCGTCGGTTCAGAAGCCACGAATTTTGCACGGCAGCTGCCAGCCGGAGACTCCGAACTTGCGCAACAAATCGCCAAAGACCCCTAGGTTTTCGACTTCCTTGGCCTGACTGGTGAGGTCGCGGAGCGCGACATGGAACAGGCGTTGATGGATCGAATCGTCGAAACGCTGGGAGAGCTCGGTGCCGGTTTCGCGTTCGTGGGCCGCCAAGTTCACTTCGATGTTGGAGGTGATGACTTCTATCTGGACCTGCTTTTCTTCCACGTCGTCCAACTGCGTTACATCGTCATGGAGCTGAAGGCTGGAAAGTTTCGCCCTGAATACGCTGGCAAGCTCGGCTTCTATGTTGGCTTGGTCGATGACAAACTTCGACAGCCCGCTCACAACCCGACAATCGGAATCTTGGTGTGCAGCAGTCGCAATGAGCACACCGTCCGTTACTCCTTGGGGCAGTCCAACTCCCCGCTAGCTGTTTCGACGTATACCTACGACACCCTTCCGGCAGAGGAGCAGGATGCGCTTACGGACACCCAAAAGTTAGCGGCAGCGCTCAGCCGGAAGGGCCGGATTCCCGGCAACGATTAGGTTTGCCCCGCTCATAGCTCGAAGTCGGCAGCCTGCACAGCGAGAGCTACTCCCGCACCGAAACCGTCACGGTGAACTTGCTGTTGCGGCCGGCTTGGCGGGTGGGGCCGACGGTGCGGTTCAGGTAGTCGCGGTATCCGAGGTGGGTGTTGAAGACGACCCACAGTTCGCCGCCGGGTTTGAGCACGCGGCGGGCGTCAGCCAGCATCCGCAACGCAACGCCCGCATGCACGGTGGCGCCGGTGTGGAAGGGCGGATTGCACACAATCAGATCAGCACTGGCCGTCGGCCGTTCGGTGAGAGCGTCTTCGCGCGCCGCCTCAACGCGGGCTCCGACTCCGTTCGCGTCGGCCGTTTCGCGGGTCGATGCCACGGCGGCGATGGACTGGTCAACGGCAACCACGTGCAGGTCGGGGCGGGCGAGGGCGAGCGACACGGCGAGCACTCCGGTTCCGCTGCCGAGGTCGACGGCGGTGGCGGCGTCCGGCTTCATCTCGGGCAGGAACGTCATGAGAAAACGGGTACCGATGTCGAGGGTGGCCCCGGCGAAAGCGCCACCATGGGCGCTCACCGTGAGCTCGTCGATGGGAAGCTCGGGTTCGCGCAGCACCGAAGTTGTCGGGTAGCGAGCCTCGGTACCATCGCGTCGCGGGCCCAGCGAGGTGAGCGTGCGCGACTTCTGGCGGGCACGACCGGCGTTCACATCATCGAAGGAACGCGCCAGCACCTCATTCATCGCCATCGTCATGTGCTTGATGCGGCCGCCCGAAATCACGACCACGTCGGGCGACGCGAAGCGGGCAATGGCCTGAGCCCACTCATCCAACTCGGCCAGGCTGCGCGGCAACTGCATCAGCACCAAGCGCGCGCCCTCGAGCAGCTCAGCGCCCAAGGTGTGTGACGTGTAGTGCGGGGCAAGATCGCCCGCGTTTTCGGCCAGCGCCAGCTCCGACACCAGCGAATCCTGAAACACGCGGATGCCGCGGCAGTCGTGCAACGAAACAGCACCCAGTGTGAGCGCCCCATAGTTGTCGCCCATCACGACGAGCTCGCCGGGTTGGATGTCGGCCAACTGCGGAGCGGCCTCATCAAGAATGAGCCGATCGCTGGCATCCACCGCGAAAAGGTTAGGGGCTTCCACGTCGGGCCAACGTCGCAGAGTGGCGAACAAGTGCTCAGACATGGGGAACTCTTTCAGTGGCGCGACACCGCCACCAGCAGGTGTGGCGGTGCTCCCAGCGTAGCCGAGCGCGCGAATGCAGCCGGCGGGTGACAACACAGCACCGGGCTGCAGCGCGCCCGAGCGGCCCCCACGCGGAGGCGAGCCCTTTAACCCAGAAAGCGAGCAGCCCCGGCACTAGGTGGGGCCACTCGCTCACGGGAATCTAGTTGTAGCCGCGCGTGATGTGGGGCTCGTCAACGCACAGAGGACATTCCTCGAGATGCGCTGACGGGATGCAGTTGCACATTAGCTGTTGGGTACGAGCGTGTACTTAGTAGAGAGGTACTCGTGGATGCCTTCCGAGCCGCCTTCGCGACCGATGCCGGACTGCTTCACTCCACCGAAGGGGGCGGCTGCGTTGGAGAGCACGCCCACGTTGAGGCCCATCATTCCAGTGTCGAGGGCATCGATCATCCGGTTTCCGCGAGCCAGGCTTTCGGTGAACACATACGAGACGAGACCGTATTCGGTGTCGTTCGCGAGGCGCACGCCTTCGGCTTCGTCGGTGAACTCCACGATCGAGACAACTGGTCCGAAGATTTCTTCGCGCAGGATGTCGCTGTCGGCGGGCACGTGGGAAACGATCGTGGGCTCATAGAAGCTTCCATCGCCTTCGACGCGCTTGCCGCCGGAGACGAGAGTCGCGCCGCGCTTCACGGCATCCTGAACCAACTCGTCGGCCTTGTCCACGGCCTTGTCGTTGATGAGCGGGCCGATGTTGACGCCGTCTTCGGTGCCGCGACCGATCTTCATATCGGCGACGCGAGCGGCAATCTTCTCGGCGAACTCGGCGGCAACCGAGCTGTGCACGATGAAGCGGTTGGCGGCGGTGCAGGCCTGGCCGATGTTGCGGAACTTGGCCGCGATCGCGCCGTCTACGGCCTTGTCGAGGTCAGCGTCATCAAAGACGACGAACGGGGCGTTGCCGCCGAGTTCCATCGAGGTGCGCAGAACGTTTTCGGAAGCCTGCTTGATGAGCGCCTTGCCGACGGGGGTGGAGCCGGTGAACGACAGCTTGCGAAGGCGCGAGTCCGCGATGATCGGCTCGGAGACTTCAGAGGAGCTCGAGGTCGTGACGATGTTGAGCACGCCTGCCGGCAGCCCGGCCTCTTCGAACAGCTTCGCCAAGAACAGAGTGCTGAGCGGAGTGAGCGCGGCGGGCTTCACGACAACCGTGCAACCAGCGGCCAGAGCGGGCGCAATCTTGCGGGTCGCCATCGCGAGCGGGAAGTTCCACGGCGTAATAAGGAAGCACGGGCCAACCGGACGCTGCGACACGATCATGCGACCGGTGCCCTCGGGGGTGTTGCCGAAGCGACCCGAGATGCGCACGGCCTCTTCGCTGAACCAGCGCAAGAACTCGCCGCCGTAAGTGACCTCACCGTTGGCCTCAGCGAGAGGCTTGCCCATCTCGAGCGTCATGAGCAGAGCGATGTCGTCGCGGTGCTCCTGCACGAGGTCGAAGGTGCGACGCAGAATCTCGCCACGCTCGCGAGCGGGAGTCGCAGCCCAGGCGTCCTGCGCAGCAACGGCCGCGTCGAGCGCCCGCATGCCGTCTTCAGCCGAGGCATCCGAAATGGTGCGGATGACCTTGCCCGTAGCGGGGTCGGTCACGTCGAGAGTTTTGCTGCCCGTTGCGGCGACCCACTCACCGCCGATGAAGAGCTGGTTCGGCACGGCTTCGAGAAGCTGGGTTTCGGTGGAGTTCGTCATACGGTGTGCACCTTTCGTGGTGGGAAATCTGCGAGTCAGTCAAACAGCGCTAGCTGAACTTCGGCTTGGCGCCGCATGGGCGGGCACTGAGCGCGCGCTCAGTGCCCGCTGCGGTGAATCAGGCGTTGGCGAGAGCGTCGCGCACGACGTCGAGGCCGTCGGCGATGAGCTCGTCAGAGATCGAGAGCGGCGGGAGGAAGCGGATGACGTTGCCATAGGTTCCGCAGGTCAGCACGACAACGCCGGCGGCGTGCGCTGCAGCCGCGACCTTCGACGTGAGGGCGGCGTCGGGCTCTTTCGTGGTGGGGTCAACGAGTTCCATGGCGATCATGGCGCCACGGCCACGAACATCTCCGATGCGCGGGTCGCCGGCGCGGAGGCCGTTGAGGCGGCCACGGAAGGCGGTTCCGATTTCGCGGGCACGCTCGATGGCGCCCGACTCTTCGAAGGTGCGGATGGTGGCGAGCGCTGCGGCGCAGGCGATGGGGTTTCCACCGTACGTTCCGCCGAGTCCGCCGACGTGAGCGGCATCCATGACATCGGCCCGGCCGGTGACAGCCGAAAGCGGGAGGCCGCCGGCGATGCCCTTGGCCGTGACGATGATGTCGGGAACGAGGTTCTCGTGGTTGGAAGCGAAGAGGTCTCCGGTGCGAGCGAAGCCGGTCTGCACTTCGTCAGCGATGAAGATCACGTTGTTGGCCGTGGCCCACTCGGCGAGTGCCGGGAGGAATCCGGGGGCCGGCTCGATGAAGCCACCTTCGCCCTGGATGGGCTCGATGATGATCGCGGCGAGGTTGCTGGCGCCGACCTGCTTCTCGATCTGCAGGATGGCACGGGCTGCGGCATCCTCGCCACTGATTCCGCCATCGCGGAACGGGTACGACATCGGTGCGCGGTAGATCTCGGGCGCGAAGGGACCGAAGCCGCTCTTGTAGGGCATCGACTTGGCGGTGAGACCCATCGTGAGGTTGGTGCGGCCGTGGTACGCGTGATCGAAAGCGACAACGGCCTGCTTGCCGGTGAAGTAGCGAGCGATCTTGATCGCGTTCTCGACGGCTTCGGAGCCTGAGTTGAAGAGCGCGGTGCGCTTCTCGTGCGTGCCGGGGGTGATCTCGTTGAGCTTCTCAGCGACCTCGATGTAGCCCTCGTAGCCATTGATCATGAAGCACGTGTGGGTGAACTGGGCGACCTGAGCGGTCACGGCTTCGACAACGGCAGGGGCCGAGTTGCCGACACCGGTCACGGCGATGCCGGAACCGAAGTCGATGAGGGTGTTGCCGTCGATGTCGCGAAGCACGCCACCACCGGCAGCTTCGACGAAGACCGGAAGGGTGATGCCGATCGCGGAGGGCACAGCCTGCTTCTTGCGCTCCAGCATTTCCTGCGAGCGGGGGCCGGGAATGGCGGTGACGAGTTCGCGCTTCTGCGGAAGCGAGGGGCCGCCGAGCGGGGCCGTGGGGGTGGAAGAAGTAGACATGGCCACCAGGATCCAATCTGTGGAGATGACCCGCACGCGTCGAGGGCGGGCGGGTCGTGCGAAAACGTTGGGTTCAACCTAGTGCGCGGATGCTCGACGCAACAGTCACAGAGTGGCAGTTCGGGCGGCGATTACTGACAGAATGGCAGCAGGAGGATTGCCATGCCCACACCCCTCAGCGAGATGATTGCGACCGAGCGTCTCGCGCTGCGCCCGCTCACCGATTCGACGACCTTCGAGCGCTCCGTCACGTGGGTGCACAACTCCGACCTCAACGACCCCACGCCATTCGTGTCGGAGGGTCAGTTGCTGCTCACGACCGGTCGCCAATTCGTCGATAACGCCGACTCGACAGCCGAGGCCGACTTCGATTCCTACGTCGCCCGACTCGTGGCTGCCGGGGTCGCCGCAATCGGTTTCGGCACCGAAGTGATCACCCACGGAGTGCCCGCCGGGCTCGTCGCCGCGTGCGCGACCGCCGGCTTGCCGCTCTTCGAAGTGCCGTACCGCATCCCGTTCATCGCCATCAGCCGCCTCGTCGCCGACAACGAAGCCGAACAAACCCGCGCCGGTTTCGACCGCGCGCTCGCTGCCCAAAACGACATCGCTCGCGCCGCCGTCGGCAAGGGCCGCCTCGCCGCTGCTGCCGCCGTCGCCGCTGAACGACTCGGCTGCCGCGTCTGGATCTTCGACGCCGACGGCGAGCTCGTGAGCGAACCCGGCGACAGCCGCAAGCCGACACGATCCGCGGATCCCGCCCCCGGCATCCACGCGTCCGTCACCGATCTGCTGGGTCGGGCTCGTCGCGCGCGCGTCGCCGATGGCGCTGCTGGCGAGTTTCGCGTCGTGCAGACTCTCGGCTCCACCGGGAGGCTGTGTGGCGCTATCGCGTGGGTTCGCGACACCGAATTTGGGGCGCTCGAGCGTTCGGTCATGACAGTGTTGGCGGCGCTCGCCGAGGTGTCGCTCGAGCAGACCGAGAACCTGCGGGTGGGGCATCGGGCGATTCTGGAGCAGTTGTTCCAGCTGCTGAAGGATGGCCGGGTCGATAGCGTGCGGCGTGCGGTGCGGGTGGCGGGCATCGAGTTGCCGGCTGACCGATTCGCGGTGGCGGCGCTCGATCTCAGCGAGACAAGTGCGAGTGTGCGCGATGTGCTCGAGCGGCGGGCGGCGCGCTCCGACAGTCGCATTTTCGCGGTCGCGGATGGGCGCCACTTGCTCGTGCTGATCGATGCCAAGCAGCTCGCTGCCGAACGTCGGTTCTTCGCCGCGAGTGGTCTCACCGTCGGTCTCTCGGCCGAGGTTGGCTGGCCCGAGCTCACGGTCGCGATCACCCAGGCCGTGCGCTCGCTCGAAGCATCACCGCCGGCCACGGTCACCGAGTTCGCGAGTCTCGTCGGCGAGAGTTTCTTCGGCCTGCTGGCGTCGAGCTCGGTCGCCGATATCGCTCACGCCCGGCTCGCGAGCGTCATCGAATCCACCGAGGGTCTCGGGCTGCTGCGGTTCGCGCAAGTGTGGCTGCGGCACAACGGGCAGTGGGATCCCGCGGCGCGCGAGCTGGGCATCCATCGGCACGGTCTGAAGACGCGGATGCAGCGGCTCTCCGAGCTCACCAATCTGAGCCTCGACACCTTCCAGGGGCGGGCCGAATTGTGGGCGATGTTGGCGGCGATTGACCTCGGCGAAACCGGCTCCTAGCCGCGCCACTTTTGCGAGCCGCGACCGCCCCTCACAGTGCCCCACAAAAACTCTGACTTCCAATTTTCAGGATTTCGGATGTAGCCTACGAACAATTCACGGCGACGTCGCCGGACCTTTTCGAGCAGCGAGGAACCTCTCATGAAGACTTTTCAACTGATCAATCCCTACACCGGCGAAGAGGGCACCGCATACCCCGCCGCGAGTGACGAAGTCATCGAGCAGACCGTCGCGGCAGCGCACTCTGAATACAACGGCGGAATGAACCGTGATCAGGTAAAAGAGCGTGCCGCAATCGTCACGCGCATTGCCGATTTGCTCGCCGAGCGCTCCGCCGAATTCGGCGAGATTATCGTGCGAGAAATGGGCAAGCCGCTCGCTCAAGCAGTCGGTGAAGTCGAGTTTTCCGCCGACATTTTCCGCTACTTTGCCGACAACGCCGAAGAGTTTCTCGCCGACGAGCAAATTCCGTCCGGAGCCGGAACCGCGTGGATTCGTAAGAGCCCGATCGGGCCCGTTCTGGGCATCATGCCGTGGAACTTTCCGATCTACCAGATCGCTCGTTTTGCGGGCCCCAGCATCATTCTCGGCAACCCCGTTTTGGTCAAGCCGGCGCAGCAGTGCCCCGAATCCTCGGCGGCGCTTGAAGCCCTCATTCACGAAGCCGGTTTGCCGGTCGGCGGCTACCAAAATGTGCTCGCCGACAACGACCAAATTGCCAAGATGATTGACGACCCGCGCATCCAGGGAGTGTCCCTGACGGGCTCCGAGCGTGCCGGTGCCATCGTCGGTGCTGCCGCCGGTGCCAACCTCAAGAAGAGCGTGCTCGAACTGGGCGGTTCTGACCCATTTATCCTCATGTCGACGGACGACATGGATGCCACGGTCGAAGCTGCTGTCGCCGCCCGCGTCGACAACAACGGTCAGGCCTGCAACGGCGCCAAGCGCTTCGTCATCATCGACTCGCTCTACGAAGAGTTCGCCGAGAAGTTCAGCGCCGCGATGGGAGCGATCACCGTGGGTGACCCCATGGATGAGAGCACCGAACTTGGCCCGATGTGTTCAGTCGCCGCCGCCAAGGGACTCGAAGAGCAGGTAGCCGAAGCGGTCGCCGCTGGTGCCACATTGCGCGTCGGAACCGGCAAGCGCGACGGCACCAAGTTCGCTCCCGCCGTGCTCGAAAACATCAGCCCCGAGAACCCCGCCTACATCACGGAGTTCTTCGGACCGGTTGCTCAGCTGCACCGCGTCAGCAGCGAAGAAGAAGCCATCACGCTCGCTAACGCGACGCCGTTCGGGCTCGGTTCGTACGTCTTCACGACGGATGCCGATCAGGCTGACCGCCTCGCTGACGGTATCGACGCGGGCATGGTCTACATCAACGAGGTCGGGGCGGATGCTCCCGAGCTGCCCTTCGGCGGAGTCAAGAACTCCGGCACCGGTCGCGAACTGGGTGCCCACGGCATCGACGAGTTCATGAACCGCAAGCTGGTTAAGCGCCCGTAACTACTGCGTAAAAAGCCCCGGCCGCGCTGCACTGAGCAGTCGCGACCGGGGCTTTTTGCGTGCGTTCTTGATCAGGGCGTCACGGCTGAGTACGCTCTGCACCCTCGGCAATCGCCCGGGCGCCAGTAACGTGCTGACACTTAATCCGCCCTAATCGATCGGGAAAAGAGCGACGATAAGAACCGCCATGAGGATAAGAGCGAGGGCCCCGACCGCGGCCATCACCCCGACCCACAGAGGAGCTTTCACGTGATCCTTTTCTCGTCGTGCTCGAAGGAAAATGCCCACTATTGCTATTAGGGCAATGAAAAGTACGGCTGCGAAGCCGAGCAGTACCTGAGTTGACATGGCTCCCGCCGTGAGAATTGTGCCGTTGAGCGCTGAGAAACAGACCCGTTGTGAGCTCCAAGTTACGTGGTCCACCCGCCACAGGAAATACGTGGACGTTACGCCAAGGCCTATGCCGAGGGCGGCGACAATCGCTCCGGCTGGAAGTCCTACAGCCGTTCCCGAGACGACTAGCCCGGCACTCGCGTAAGACGCGCCGCCTCGGCTATAGGCGCTATGCGCCCTCCGCAATCGCCCGGGCGGCAGCAGCATCCGAAGTTCGCCCCAGTTTTTCGAGACTTTCGGCGAGATCGAACGCGGTGATCTGACGCAATTGAGCGTGCTCGGCGGCCTGTTCCATCACTGAGTTCAGCACGGCGACGGCTTCATCATGGCGGCCTTCGGCGGCGAGCACACTGGCCACAAAGCGTTCACAGTTGGCGCCGGCAATGGGGTCTCCAGCAGCACGGTATTCGTCGGCGGCGGTGAGGGCGAGGCTGACAGCTTTCTTGGGCTTGCCCAGGCTAGCGAGAGCTCGCGCCTTTGAGTCGGTGACATCGGCGTGCAACCAGTCGGCGCCGTGTTCAGCCGCGAGAGCAAGCACCTCATCGAGCTGCTTGAGGCCTTCCTTCTTGCCCGCTTCAGCGTGTGCGCGGCCTGACTGGTGAAGCACCCGCACGAGAAGGTTGAGGTTCTCGGGGGTGGCGCGGGCGTGGGTTACTGCTTGTTCAAGCAACGCCGCAGCGCTGTCGTGATCACCGTGTTGCGCGTGCAAGCCAGCGTTGTCAGCGAGCGTGCGTGCCGCGCTCTGAGTGTCTTCAGCTTCGAGGTAGAGCTCGGTCGCGGTCTCCCACGTGCCCACGGCGGAGCCTGGTTCACCGGCATCCGCGAAGCCATGGCCGAGCCAGTAGAGGGTCTCACCGCGGCTTCCCGCGGGGGCCTCAGCCGCAGTCTCTTCTTCATACAGCGAGAGCAGCAGGTCAATGCCTTCGGATGACTCGCCGGCGCGAACCAGGGAGCGGCCGAGGGCGTAGCGCGCCCCCACGGTGTCGATCTCGAGGCGCTCGGCGTAGCGAACTCCGAGGCGGAACCGGCTGGCGGCATCCGAGAACGCTTCTGCCTCGTCGTAGAGTCGGCCAGCAAGAATGGTCATGTCGTGCAGGGGGCCGACCGCGTCGATCGCGTGAGCACACTCAGCGGCGGCATCAGCGCTCGCGGCAGCCTCAGCAAACTCACCGCTGCCGCCCAAGATGCGAGCCCGCAGAGCGTGGGCGTGCGCCAGAACACCGCGATTGGATGTCGACTCCACGAGCTCGGCGACGTACGCGAGTGCGCCATCGGTGTCGCCCGCGCTCGCCGCGAGGTCGGAGAGATACCGCAGCGCGTGGTCGCGCAGCAGAGGCACATCTCCTTCTTTAGCGTGGGTGAGCGCGGTGGCCGCGAGCTCGGTAGCCGCCTCGAGGTTGGGTTCGTCGCCGCGCAGCAGCACGCTCAGCAGCGATACTTCCAGGTCAGCTTGCTGGGCGGGAGCGAGGGCGCTTGACGCGTCCACAGCGATACGGAGGGCATCGAGGTCGTCCTGTTCGGCACGGCCAAACAGCGAGAGACCGAGAAGTTCTTCGAGGGATGCTTGAGCGTCATCGCCATGCTCGCGCAGCGCGGGAATGCGGGTGGCGAGCAACGCTTCGGCTTCGGCGAGATCACCCGAGGCGACGAGTCGCGCGATCAGCGCACTGAGCGCGGCGGTGTGTTCCTGGCCCGTCGTGAGCTCGACTGCAGCGCGCGCGGCGGGCAACGCGGGGGCAAGCCAGCCGATCGCGATCAGTTCTTCGGCGCGCAGCAACCAGCCGGCGCCATCCGTCGGTTCGTCATCGGCGGGCGTGCCGAGGCCGAGAGTTTCGCTCGTGAGAGGCAGGTCGAAGTGTTCGTTGGCGAGTTCGTGTGCTTTCTGGATGCGGTGGGCGCGGTAGTCGTTGCCCGCGCGTTCGTCGAACTGGTCGCCGATCTTTGCCGCGGCAGCCCACATGGCGGCGGCGAGTTCTTCGGCCGTCCACGCACCATCGTGTTCTCCGAAGAGCCCGACGAGTTCGCGGTTCTCCGCACCGCGAACGGTCTGGGAACCGAAACCGGCGCGGGTCACGGCGTCGAGAAGCACTCCGGCAGCCACGAGGCCCGAGAACTGGTTGTCGGCGTTGAGTTGGTCATGCACGAACCACGAGAGGTGGCGTTCGAGCATCGCCAAGCCGCGGGCTTCGTTGCCGGTGACGGCGCAGAAGATGAAGTGGTTGGCGATGATTCCGAGGTTGTCGGCGTTGTCGCGGGCGAGCGTGTAGCTGCGAAAGTGGGCTGCCTTGGCATCGTCAAGACGGCCGACGCGCAGGTAGGGAAGCAGCGCACGGGAAAGTGCCGCTTCGGGCTCGTCGCCGCAGTTATAGCCGCCGGCAATGAGCTCATCGAATAGCACGATCGCTTCAGCATCGCGGCCGGTTTCGGTGAGGAACCCGCTTGAGTCGCTGCGCACGCAGGCATCGCAGTGGCTGTATTCGTCGCGCGGGGTAGCGATCAGTTGGGTGCGAAGGGCCTCGGCACGCTCGAGTTCGCCGAGGCGCCACGCGGTTGAAAATTGTGACGTCAAGACTCCGCTTTGGCCGATTCCTGCGGCGCGGTAGTGCGCTTCCATGTCGGCGAGCGCGCCATCGATGTCGGCAGTGTCGAAGATGGGCGAGCTTGCGAGCGAGCTGGCAATCCATTTGAACTGCCACATGAGGCCGGCACCTTGGTGACCAATGTCATCCGGAAAACGCACCGGATCTTCGTCGTGTTTAGCCAAGCACCACGCGAACGATGACAGCAGTACTTCGGTGTCGCCGCTCATGTTGGCGGATGCCGTCAGCCGCACCCGGGCGCGGTATTCGAGTTCTTCATCCCCGATTTCGACCGCCAGCGCGACGGCCTCTTCGACGCGAGCACGTTCCTCGGGGCCATACGCAATGGAATCAATTTCGCGGAACAGTTCGGTGATGCGGTCGGCGCTCATAGGGGAGAACTTTCTGGGAGGGAATCACCGAGTGCGACACTCATGGCAATCAGATCGGACATTGAATTGGTCATCATGGCGCGGTCGCGCACGCTGAGGGGGCGTTGGCTCGTGAGCAGTGCTTGAACGTAGAGCAGCTCGATGGTGCGGGAGAAGACGGCGTCGTCGCGCAGGGTCGAGAGGGTGACGACAACGGGGTTGTTCCAGTTGAGGCAGAGGCGCGCGAGGCTCTTGCTGGTGCCGTCGCTCGCGAGGCGGTCCTCGGCGAAGGCATCCATTTTGCCGAGCACGTTCTTCCACAGCCCCGGGCGACTGATCTCGCGGGCGGTGCGGCGGTCGATGGAGCGCAGCACTTCGGGGTCGGCCAAGTAGAGGCCCGTGACGTCGGCGGCGGGCACTCCGCGCACGATCACGGCGCAGTCAGCATCGGCGAGCACGGCACTGGCGCGGTCTTCGAGCTTCGCGACGACGCTGCGGACGTCCAGCGGGGGTACTTCGAGAAAGTCGAGCTCGTCGAGCACGCTCACGCGATCGACGGTGAGGCCGTCCACAATCGTGGGCAGCATCCGCGCGATCTCGGTGTCGTAGATGTAGCCACCGTTGATCACCGGGCGGTCGGGGCTCGCGATACTGGCGATCTGGCGAAATTCGTCGACCGTTTCGGCGTAGCGCAACTGCGTGTGGTCGCGCGTGAGGCTTTCGATAGTCATGCGCCCGAGAGTGGTTTCAACGCTGAGCCAGGGCGTGATGAACTTCGCGAGCTCTTCGTCGTGGATCACGAGCGACTTGAGAGCGAGCGCATGAATCTGCACAAAGTCGTTCAGCTGGGCCGGATGCCGGGCCGCCAGCTCCAGCACCCACTGCCGCAGCACGGTGCCGATGGCGGTGCGCGTGTGCTCGAGGATGTCGTCGTCGACGAGCGATTCGCGGCTGGCCGTGGGAGTGAGTGCGGTGCTGTTCAGCACGACGCGCACGAAGAACGCCCAGTCAGGAACGAGCGCATCCACGTTTTCGCTCAGCAACATGCGGCCGAGGTAGACGCGGTTCGCCTGCCGGGCGCCGGGCGGCGGCGAACTCGGCAGCACGTACGCAACGCCGGTGGTGTTCGTGCCGGGCACGCTCAGCGGGATCGCGGCAAAGGGCTCCACGCCCAGTAGCTCGCTGCCGTACCGGAGCAGGTCGGATGCTGACGCCGTGTGCGCCTCGAGAAACGGAGCCTCGTGCGTCACGGTTTCGGTGCCGCCGCCGGGCAGGTCAACGCGCACGCCCACGGGCAAGAACTCGGCGAAGGTGCGAGCGAGCGCCAACACCGTGGGGGTGCTGAGCAGGTCGTGCTGGTCGAAGCGCGGCTTGAGCGACACGGTGGTGCCGATGGGCAGGTCGCCCTCCAACTCGCGCACGCTGAACGTGCCGTCGCTATTGCCGATCCATTCGACCGGGGCTGAGCCGCGAGCGGAGCGTGACTGAATCACAATCTGATCCGCCACCATGAAGCAGCTGAGCAATCCAATACCGAACTGGCCGAGGTAGTCGCTGCGAGGCAGATCAAAAATGTCGCGTTTGGATGATCGGCCCACGGTCGACAACAGCTCAGTCATCTCGGCGGCAGTGAGTCCGACGCCGTCATCCTGAAACTGGAAAGTGTCGTTGTGCTCGCTGAGGGGAGTGATGCGGATGCCGCGGCTCGCGTCTGCGCCTTCGAGCTCTGCTCGCGCGGCCAGGGCATCGCGCCCGTTCTGCAGTAGCTCACGCAGATACACCCGCGGACTGGAGTAAATGTGCTTGCTAAGAAGGTCGACGACCCCCGTGAGATTCACTTGAAAGGACTGGAGATCGTCTCGGGAATCGGCGTTCACTAGAAAAGTCTCTCACTTGATCGCCAATCTCTCGAAGTCCACAGCATTCACCTAGCCACGGACGGGCGTACGGGTATAAAGTTGAGTCATATCAACTCAAGTTTGCGGAGGGTTTGTAAATGGCGAACATGCAGGGTGCCCCAAGTACCGATGAAGAGCAAAAGAGTGCTCTTGAGCAGTACGGCGTCAATCTCACCGAGATTGCTCGCAGCGGCAAGCTCGACCCCGTTATCGGGCGCGACGCTGAAATTCGCCGCGTGAGCCAAGTGCTGACGCGCCGCACGAAGAACAACCCTGTGCTCATTGGTGAGCCCGGCGTCGGAAAGACGGCTGTTGTCGAAGGCCTCGCTCAGCGCATCATCGCCGGCGACGTTGCCGACTCCCTCAAAGACAAGCAACTCATCTCCCTCGACCTCGCTGCCCTCGTCGCCGGTGCCAAGTACCGCGGAGAGTTCGAAGAGCGCCTCAAGGCTGTGCTCAAGGAGATCAAAGACTCTGACGGCCAAGTCATCACCTTCATCGACGAACTCCACACCCTCATGGGTGCTGGCGGCGGCGACGGCTCGGTTGCGGCATCCAACATGCTCAAGCCCATGCTGGCTCGTGGCGAACTGCGACTCATTGGTGCCACCACGCTCGACGAATACCGCCAGTACATTGAGAAGGATGCCGCGCTTGAGCGCCGCTTCCAGCAAGTATTCGTCGGCGAACCTTCGGTCGAAGACACCGTCGCTATTTTGCGGGGGCTCAAGGAGCGTTACGAAGCCCATCACAAGGTGGCCATTGCCGATTCCGCTCTTGTAGCTGCCGCAACGCTGAGCAACCGCTACATTTCCGGCCGCAAGTTGCCTGACAAGGCCATCGACCTGATCGATGAGGCCGCGAGCCGTCTCAAGATGGAGATCGACTCCTCGCCCGTCGAAATCGACCAGCTCAAGCGTGCCGTCGATCGACTTCGCATTGAAGAGCTCGCTCTCAAGAAGGAGAAAGACGACGCGTCGAAGGCCCGTCTGACGAAGCTGCGCGAAGACCTCGCGGTTCAGAGCAAAGAGCTCCACGAGCTCGAAGCCCGCTGGAAGATCGAGAAGTCGAGCCTCACCGGTGTTGGTGACCTCAAGACGCGCCTTAACGATGCGCGCATCAAGCTTGACCGTGCCATGCGTGACGGCGAATACCAAAAGGCGTCCAAGCTCAACTACGAGACGATCCCTGAAATTGAACAGGCGATTGCTACCGCCGAAAGCAATGAACCAACCGGCCCTCGCATGGTCAATGACCAGGTGACCGAAGAAGACATCGCTGCCGTTGTTGCCGCCTGGACGGGCATCCCCGTCGACCGTCTCACCGAGGGCGAGACCGAGAAGCTGCTTCACCTCGAAGCTGAACTCGGCAAGCGCCTCATCGGGCAGAAGGAAGCCGTGCAAGCGGTCTCCGAAGCGGTGCGCCGCACGCGGGCCGGAATCTCCGACCCCGATCGCCCCACCGGCTCGTTCCTCTTCCTCGGGCCCACCGGTGTCGGAAAGACCGAGCTTGCCAAGGCGCTCGCTCAGTACCTCTTCAACGACGAGAAAGCTCTCGTGCGCATCGACATGAGTGAGTACGGCGAGAAGTTCTCCGTCTCGCGCCTTGTCGGTGCCCCTCCCGGCTACATCGGGTTCGAACAGGGCGGTCAGCTGACTGAGGCTGTGCGCCGTCGTCCCTACTCGGTGATCCTGCTCGACGAGGTCGAAAAGGCGCACCCTGAGGTCTTCGACATTCTCCTGCAGGTGCTCGATGACGGCCGTCTCACCGACGGTCAGGGTCGCACTGTCGACTTCCGCAACGTCATCCTGATTCTGACCAGCAACTTGGGTAGCCAGTTCATTACCGACCAAGAGCTGCCGTGGGATGCCCGCAAGGCCGCCGTTGACGACCTCGTACGCAAGTCGTTCAAGCCGGAGTTCATCAACCGTCTCGACGACATCGTGGTGTTCCAGCCGCTCTCGACCGATGACCTCAGCCAGATCGTTGAGCTCGACATCGATCGTTTGGGCAAGCGTCTCACCGATCGTCGCCTGCAGCTTGCTGTGACCCCGGATGCTCGCACCTGGCTTTCGGAGCGTGGCTACGACCCCATCTACGGCGCGCGACCGCTTCGCCGACTCATGCAGCGCGAGATCGACGACAAGCTCGCCAAGGCGTTGCTTGCTGGCGACATTCGCGACGGGGACACCGTGCTCGTGGGGCTCGCCGAGAACGGCGAAGGCCTCAAGGTGTCGCGTTCGGAGCCTGACGAGGGCTAACGCGCGCGCTTGGGCGAACTGCCTAGGCGAACTGCTTGGGCGAACTGCCTAGGCGAACCGCTTGGGCGAACTGCCTAGGCGAACCGCTTAGAGAAACATTGGCCGATCGTCGTCGTTCTCGGTATCAATCGCGAGTTCGACGACGACCGGAACGTGGTCGCTAGGGCCATCGCCTTTGCGCTCGTCGCGGTCAATCGATGCGCCCGTAACGAGTTCGTCGAATGCGGGTGAACCGAGCACGAAGTCGATGCGCATGCCCTCGTTTCTGGGGAACCGTAGGCGCTGGTAATCCCAGTAGGTGTAGCCCTCAATGTTGCGGCTGCGGAGAGTGTCGATCATCCCGGCCTCTTCAAAGGCCCGGAACGCTGCGCGTTCAGCGTCGCTCACGTGGGTCTTGCCTTCGAACGCGGCGATATCCCACACGTCATGGTCGAAGGGCGCAATGTTGAAGTCGCCCATCAGGGCGAGAGGCTGTTCCGGGTTCTCCCGCATCCACTTGGTGGCCTGAGTGGCAAGGTTGGCGAGCCACTCCAGCTTGTAGCTGTAGTGCGGGTTGTCGAGCTCACGACCATTCGGCACATACAGACTCCAGAGGCGGGCGCCTTCGACAGTGACACCCAGAGCTCGTGCCTCGATCGGCACTGTGCCGTCATCGAGCGGTTTGCCGAACCCCGGCTGGGTATTGAAACCGACCGTGACATCGTCCATCGGGAGGCGGCTAGCGAAAGCCACACCGTTCCACTGGTTGAGGCCGTGAAGTTCGACCTCGTAGCCCGCTTCGGTGAACGCTTCGAGAGGAAATTGCTCAGGCTTGCACTTGATTTCTTGCATCGCCAGAACATCAATATCTTCGCGGAGCAGCCAGTCGACGACTCGGCTGACTCGGGTTCGGATGGAGTTCACGTTCCAGGTGGCAATGAGCATGCTTCAACGGTAATAGGTCTACCCCCGCATTGGGCGACGACAGGGGCCGCTCTGCCCCGTAAAGTCTTCGTATGCAGCAAGATATCCTTCTCGACGAAGCTGCGGAAAAGGCTGACCGTCTCGACCGCCGTAACGCGACAATCGTCGCCATCTTGGGCTTCGTGGGCGTCACCATCTCGGGTGCTTTGCTGGTTTTCGGCGAGACCATCCTCTAGGGGACTCCCCAGAATAGGTATTCTGTACTCGTGACCGACGCCAAGCAACAGCTCATTGAGTACATTTCCGCCGATGCCGTGTTCCACGGTGATTTCACTCTGACGAGCGGAAAGAAGGCTACGTACTACGTCGACATGCGTCGCGTTAGCCTTGACCACCGGGTCGCTCCGCTCATCGGTCAGGTCATGATCGACCTCATTGCCGAGGTTCCCGACATTGTGGCTGTGGGTGGGATGACGATGGGGGCCGATCCGATCGCCGCGGCAATTCTTCACCAGGGTGCCGCTCGCGGCCTCACCTATGACGCTTTTGTCGTGCGCAAGGAACCCAAGGATCACGGGCGTGGTCGTCAGGTCGAAGGGCCTGAGCTCGAAGGCAAGCGCGTCATCGTTCTCGAAGACACGTCAACGACCGGCGGTTCACCGCTTGCCGCAATCGAGGCGCTCGAGAAGGTCGGCGCGATCATTGCCGGTGTCGCTGTTGTTGTCGACCGTGACACCGGAGCCAAAGAGCGCATCGAAGCTGCCGGCTATCCCTACTACTCAGCGATCGGGCTTGGTGACTTGGGGCTCACTCCGTGACCTCTGGCGACAACGGTTCGGGCGCTGGCGACGACCAGCAGCCGCGCGAGTCCTCGTTCAACTGGGGACTCACTCCTACCGAGCCCGAACAGCCCGAATCTCCTGAGGTTCCTGCGAACTCGCCTGCTCCAGAACGCCCCCACCCCTTCGTTGCACCCACGGTTCCTCAGCCAACCGCGCTTGAGGTTCCGCTTCCCCCGTTGACGCCGCCACCCGGCACTCCGCCAGCGCCTCCGGCAACTCCCGAGATTCCGGGGCTCCTTACGCTTCCGCCGCTACCAGGCGAAACCCCTGCGGTCCAGCCGCCGGCATCACCGGCGGCAGCCCAGCCAGCCGAACCGGCTCAGCCTGCCGAACCGGCGGTGCCGCCGCGCGAGCCGCTCGTTGAGCCACCACCGACAGAAGCCATCAATGTCGCCGATCTGCCCACTGGCGCTTTCGACATTTCTGACCTGCCCACGGGAGCTCTCGACATCTCCGATCTCCCGACCGGTGCAATGGACATTTCGGATCTCCCCACTGGTGCAATGGACATTTCGGACCTGCCGACGGCCGCGATCAATTCCGCTGACCTGCCGACAGCTGCGATGGATGTCGCGACTCGGCGACAGGCTCAGCTGCCGGCTTCGGTCGACGATTCGCTTGAGGGCGCGACCGAACTGTTGGGCGCACAGTCGCTCGGGGGCATCTCGGCAGAGTCGGAATCCGTCGAGCACGATGCCGTCAGCGACCTCTTCGGCGAAGACAAATTCGTGGAGTACGAAGATCAGGCGCTCGTCGCTCAGGTGCCAGCGGTCATTTCGCGGCCTCGGGTGCCTCAGCCGCCTCGGCCGCCGATTCCGCGCGGTCAACTCATCGGGTTGGCAATTGCCGGAGGCCTTGTCGCTGCACTCGCCTTGGTCGCTTTGTTCTTGGCGGGTACTCGCCTCGGTCCCTCGATGATGCCCGCTGCCGTTGCCTCCCCGACGCCGTCGGCAACAGCGACCGCTGCGGTTCCCATCGTGGGGCCGGTTGCCGTGGGCACGTATCAATGGAATGAGCTCGCCGGTGGTGAGTGCCTCGATCCGTTCGCCTCCGCGTGGGAGCAGGAATACACCGTGGTCGAGTGCGAGCAGCCACATGCGGCCCAACTTCTTACTATCGGCCAGTTCGATGACGCGGCATCCGATCCGTATCCCGAAGCCGACGCGCTCGCATCGCGCACAGCGGCAGCCTGCTCGACGGATGCGGTCATTGACTTCGCCGCGGCACAATCATTCGCCGACCTCGAAATCGTGGCGAGCTTCGCTGCAAACGCGAGCGACTGGGACGCCGGAAACCGCGACTACTACTGCTTCGCGACGCGGACCGGCGACGATGCCCTCACGGCATCCGTCGCCCAACCACAAACACCAGCCGAGTAGCGCAGCCCCTAGCGGAGCAGGTCGGCGACGCTATCGAGAACTTCGGTGGGGCGGAACGGGTAGCGGTCGATTTCTTTTTGATCGCTGATTCCGGTGAGCACCAAAACGGTGTGCAGCCCGGCCTCAATGCCGGCGACGATGTCGGTATCCATGCGGTCACCGATCATGCCGGTCGTCTCACTGTGGGCGCCGATTCTGTTGAGCGCCGAGCGGAACATCATGGGATTGGGCTTGCCGACGATGTACGGCTCCCGGCCGGTGGCCTTGGTGATGAGAGCGGCGACCGCGCCCGTCGCGGGCAGTGGGCCGTCAGCGCTCGGGCCCGTGGCATCCGGGTTGGTCACAATGAAACGGCTGCCGTTGCCGATAAGGCGGATGGCCTTCGTGATGGCTTCGAACGAGTAGTTGCGGGTCTCGCCAATCACGACATAGTCGGGGTTGGTTTCGGTCATGATGAACCCTGCCTCGTGGAGAGCGGTTGTGATGCCAGCCTCGCCGATCACGAAGGCGCTACCGCCCGGAATCTGCTGCTTCAAGAAGTCGGCGGTGGCGAGAGCCGAAGTCCAGATCGCCGATTCGGGAACGTCAAGGCCTGATGCCCGGAGGCGGGCGCTCAGGTCGCGTGGCGTGAAGATCGAGTTGTTGGTGAGAACAAGATAGGGCTTCTTCTCATCCCGCCACTGCTGGAGGAGTTCGGCAGCGCCGGGCACGGGGTGGTTCTCGTGAACGAGAACACCATCCATGTCGGTGAGCCAGCATTCAATTTCGTCACGATTCCTCATGCGCTCATGTTAGCGAACGCGGTGTGCTCTGACAGCCGCTTCGTGATGATGGCGATCGCGTCGGGATTTTGTTCCACCAACACCACGCGACGCCCTAGAGCTTGCGCGACGGCACCGGTGGTTCCGCTGCCGGCGAAGAAATCCAGGACCCAATCACCCGGTTGGCTGGATGCTTGAATAATGCGCCGCAGAATGCCTTCGGGTTTCTGGGTGGCGTAGCCCGTCTTCTCTTTACCGGTAGGGGAGACGATGGTGTGCCACCACACATCGGTCGGTAGTTTTCCGCGGGCGGCTTTCTCAGGCGTCACGAGCCCGGGAGCCATGTAGGGCTCGCGGTCGACTTCTTCGTTGTTGAAGTAATAGTTCTTCGGGTTTTTGACGTAGACGAGAATCGTGTCGTGTTTCGAAGGCCACTTCTTGGTAGCACGGGCGCCGTAGTCGTAGGCCCAGATGATCTCGTTGAGGAAGCTGTCTCGGCCAAAGAGGGCGTCGAGAGCAACCTTGGCGTAGTGCACTTCGCGATAGTCAAGGTGCAGGTAAAGGGTGCCGCGATCGTCGAGCAGCCGCCAGGCTTCCTGCAATCGGGGCTCGAGAAACTCCCAATAGTCGGCGAAGGTGTCGTCGTAGGAGTAGAGCACTCCCTTGATCGTGTCGTAGCTGTTGCCGCCGAAGCCCGTGCGACTGCCGTCAGCCGAGCGCTGAGTGCTAATTGCTTGGCGGCGTTGTGTGCGCCCCGTATTGAACGGGGGATCGATATAGATCAGCCGGAAGCTCTCGTCGGGAAGGGCGCTGATGGCCGGGAGGTTGTCGCCGTGCACAACGAGGTCAGGGCCGTCGGGGGTCCATGGTGGCTGCATCATCTGAGATTAACAGTCGCTGGCTCAGATTAATAGCAGGGTTGGGTGGGTCGCCCGAGGAGCGGAATCAGTCACAGTTGCACTACGAAAGCACCTCCGAAGCCTGATTTTTTCGTGTGAATCCTCAATCAGTGGTTTATGGTTGGAGGAGATGCGCTCACCCGAAGGGCTATTCGTTGATGATGCGGTGAGCCGCAAAGTCAGGGATATCAACCCGGGGGAGAGAGAATTGCGGCACAACAGCATTGGCGAAGAGCGCACGCAGCGTAGCGCTCGAAGCGCGTTAATGCGTGGCGTGGCGTCTCTCGTCGCCTTCGGTCTTCTCGTTACCGGTCTCACCGTCATGCCGACGACTTCGGCCGAAGCTGCAGTTGTGCAGTGGGGTACCAACGCCGGTACGTCTCCCAGCTACCAGACCACCGTCAACGGTGACTTCCTCATGGCCGGCAACGGTGTTCTCGCCTGTGACCGATCGCTCTACCCTCAGTTCAACATCGGCACGTGTGCGGATCTGCACTCTGCAAACGGTGGCAACGGAAACACGGCCAACGACAACTTCTACCTCCAGAACTCCAACACCGTCGCAGGCTTTTCGACCAACTCGAGCTCGGCGAACATCACGATCCCTGCAGGCGCCGCCGTCAAAAAGGCGTTTCTGAGCTGGAGCGCGAACACCGGAGCTTTCACCGGCGAAACTGCGAATGCGTGCACGACCCCCAACGCCAGCCGAGGAACCGCGCTCATGCCCGCCGGGTCTCCCACTGGCTACACCACCGCTCCGGCCAAACTCAAGGTCGGCACGGGCGCGATTACCTCCGTGACGCCGACAACGATGCTGCAAGATCCGGTGGGAACGCCCTCGGCGATCTACTACAGCGCGAGCGCCGACGTCACGAACGCGTTCGCCGGTGCCGCGACGGGAACACCGCTCACGGTCTCCGCTGGTGACATTTGGGCTCCACAGGGCGCTGGCTGCTACGCCGGGTGGACACTCACTGTCATTTATGACTACGGCATCTACATCCCCAGCAACCTCAATTCGGCCCCGCACCGCATCATCTTCTACGAAGGTCACGTGCGCATGACCGCCGCTGAGGCTCCGCTGACGGTTACTTTCAACGGCTTTAGTGCCGTTGACACCGGAACCCGCGCCGGTTTCTCGCTCTATGAGGGCGACCGCATCATTCAGGGTGATATCGCTGAGTACTCGCGCGGCAACGGCGGCTATACCCAACTGCCGAACAGCGCCGGCAATACCGGCAACATCGGTATCGGTCGAGGAGAGGGCTCCGTTCGCTACACATCCCTCGCCGATACGGGGCCATTCACCAACCAGAGCGTGGACGTCGCTACCGTCGATTTGCCCAATGTGCAGACCGGCGACACCTCGGTGAATCTCCGGATGAGCACCAGCGGTGACTCCTACTTGCTGCAGAATGCCATCCTTTCGGTGCCGAGCGCCGGGATCAATGTCTCCAAGACGTATAACGGAACGCTCGATCAGCAATCTCGAACGTCAACGGAACCGGCCACGTTCACGATCACGGTGACGAACTCCGGTGTCGGCGTTCTTCAAAACATTGTTGTCGCGGACGACCAAACGAACTGTGCCCGCACTCTCACCGGGATCACGCTCGCCCCGCTTCAGTCGTATACCTATACATGTACGGCGAATGGGCTCACCACCGCCAGCTATGACTCCACCGCCACCGCCACAGCGAACACCGTCGTGGGAAACAACTCTGCGACGGGCACCGACTCCACCCGCGTTCTGCTCTCCTCGCTCACGCTCGCTAAGACGAGCTCGCTCGCCGGTGGGGCCACGGGCCGCGCTGGTGACACCCTCAACTACACCTTCACCATCAAGAACAACGGTGACTCGCCCCTCACCGGCGTCGCGGTCACTGACCCGATGACCGGGCTGTCGGCTATCACTTACACGTGGCCGACGGCCACCGCGGGTGCGCTCGCGGCTGGTGCCTCCGCCACCGGTACGGCGACCTACACGCTCACCCAGGCCGATGTGGATGCCGGTTCGATCGCGAACACCGCGACCGCCACCGGAACGGATGCTGACGGCGGCATCAAGCCGGTCGCGACAGCAAACCGCACCACCCCCATCCCGGTGAATGCTGTTCTCGAAACCAAGAAGACGGCCGCCTATGCCGGTGCCGGAGTCGGCAATGTCGGCGACGTCGTGAACTATTCGTTCTCCGTAAAAAACACGGGTAACGTCACGCTCACCTCGGTCACCCTGACCGACCCTCTCACCGGGCTGTCCGCGATCGCGGTCACCTGGCCGGGAACCGCGGGTCGTCTCGCACCGGGTCAGACCGCCACGGGAACCGCGACGTATACGGTGAAGCAGGCCGACGTTAACGCCGGCAAGATCGTGAACCAAGCGACGTCGGCTGGCCGCACCCCCAAGAACGTCGCTGTCACGGGCCTGAGCAACGAGGTCACGCTGGCTACCGCGCCTGCAGCTCCCGGGCTCACCACCACGAAGTCGGGAACAGTAGCCAACCCCAAGGGCGTTGGCAGCGTCGTCACCTATACCTTCAGCGCCAAGAACACCGGAAACGTGACGCTCACCGGTGTCGCCATTGCCGACCCGCTCGTCGGGCTCTCCGCCCTGACCTACTCGTGGCCGGGAACCGCCGGAACTCTGGCTCCGGGCCAGACCGTGACCGCCACCGCGACGTACACCGTAAAACAGTCCGATGTTGATGCCGGTCTCGTGCGCAACACCGCCACCAGCTCGGGAACATCACCCAGCGGCACCGCCGTTGCTGCGGCATCCCCTCGCGTAGATGTGGCGCTGCAAACTCGTACTCCCGCCGTCTCGCTGACGAAGTCGGGAGCGCTCGCCGGTAGCTCGACCGCGGGCAGCACCGTGAACTACTCTTTCGTTCTCACTAACTCGGGCAACGTGACGCTCACGAACGCGGGAATCACTGACCCGCTCTCCGGTCTCTCGGCCATCACCTACGGCACATGGCCCGGAACCGTCGGCACCCTTGCTCCCGGCCAGTCCGTCACCGCAACCGCCACCTACACGGTGAAGCAGTCGGATGTCGATGCTGGCGCGATCGCCAACAGCGCGACCGCAAAGGGCACGCCTCCGACCGGTGCTGACGTCACGCGTACGACTCCCGCCACCGTGCCGATCACCGCCGACGCCAAGATGATCGTCACCAAGTCGGGCGCCTACACGACAGGCTCCGGCGCAGTCGGCTCGGTCGTCACCTACACGTTCAGCGTGAAGAACGACGGAAACGTTACTCTCAGCCAGGTCGTTCTCGCCGACCCACTCTCGGGCCTCAGCCCGATCTCGGTAACGTGGCCCGGTGCATCCGGAGTGCTCACACCAGGGCAGACGGCCACCGGAACCGCGACCTACACGGTGAAGCAGTCCGACGTGGATGCCGGCTCGGTCAAGAACACGGCAACCGCCACGGCTAAGACTCCCACCGGCGCTACCGTAACCCAGCCCTCAGCCGAGTCTGTGGTGCCTACGGTCACGCCGACCCGAGCGATCACCACCACGAAGTCTGCCGTTATCGCCGGTGGCGCGACCGGCAAGGTCGGCGACGTCATCACCTACTCGTTCAGCGCGAAGAACGACGGAAACGTCACGCTCTCGGGTGTGACCATCGCTGACCCGCTGACGGGACTCTCAGCGCTCACCTACACGTGGCCGGGCGCCACCGGAGTGCTCGCGCCAGGCCAGACCGTCACCGCGGTAGCGAACTACACGATCAAGCAGTCTGATGTGAATGCCGGCTCGGTCAAGAACACGGCAACCGGTAGCGGAACCCACGGCGGCACAGCCGTGACTGACCCCTCGGACGAGGTCACCGTTCCGACAGTGGCCGCGAGCCCCGTCATCACCACGCTCAAGTCGGGGGCGCTCGCCGCCGGCTCTACCGGCCGCGCTGGCGACACCGTGAACTTCTCGATCAAGCTCACCAACTCGGGCAACGTCACCCTGACCTCGGTGTCGGCAACCGACACACTCCCCGGTCTCTCGGCGCTCACTTACGGCACGTGGCCGTCGGGCACCGCCGGTACGCTCGCGCCGGGCCAGTCCGTCACCGCGACGGCAACTTACACGCTCAAGCAGAGCGATGTGGATGCCGGCTCGGTCTCGAATACCGCGACTGGTTCAGGAACACCGCCGACCGGTGCCGCAGTGACCAGCGTCAGCCCCGCCACGGTTCCGATCACGGCGGGCCCCGCGCTCACCGTCTCGAAGTCGGGTGCGGTCACCACGGGCAACGGTTCCGTTGGCGACATCATCACCTTCTCGTTCGTCGTTCGCAACACTGGTAATGTCACCGCCACCGGCGTCGGTATTACCGACACCCTCGCCGGTCTCTCGGCCGTTACCTTTGGCACCTGGCCGAGTGGCACAGCCGGCACGCTCGCTCCGAACACTCAGGTCACTGCTACCGCGACTTACGAGATTGAACAGCTCGACGTCAACTTTGGCTCTGTCCGGAACACCGCTACGGCATCCGGCAGCACGCCGTCGGGCGGTACCGTGTCAGCAACGTCGCCACAGGCAGTCGTTCCGACGGTGGCATCGTCGCCGGCCATTACGACCACGAAAACGGCAAGCGTGTCTGGCACGGGTGCGGTTGGCGATGTCATCACGTACACCTTCACCACCAACAACACCGGTAACGTCACACTGAAGGACGTGACGATCGCTGACCCGCTCACTGGTCTTTCGGCGCTGACCTACGGCACGTGGCCGGGTTCCACGACGGGAACGTTGCAGCCCGGCTGGGAGGTCACCGCTACGGCGACCTACACAATCGTGCAGTCCGATGTTGATGCGGGCTCGGTCAAGAACATCGCAACCTCGACGGGCAAATTTGGCACCACTGCCGTGAGCGGTCCTTCGCCTCAGGTGACGACTCCGACGATCGCCTCCGTTCGCACGATCTCTCTCGCGAAGACCGGCGTTCTCGCTGCCGGCGCTACGGGCGTCGCGGGCGACACTGTCAACTACACCTTCGTCGTTCGCAACACGGGTAACGTCACGCTCACGAGCGTGGGGCTGACCGACCCGCTGCCCGGCCTCTCCGCTGTCACCTTCGGTACGTGGCCGAGCGGAACCGCGGGTCGCCTGCTGCCCAATACGCAGGTCACCGCCACGGCGAGCTACGTTCTCAAGCAATCGGATGTCGATGCCGGTTCGGTAGCGAACACGGCAACGACGCGTGGTACTCCTCCGACCGGCGCAGCTGTGTCGGCTACGACTCCGGCCACCGTTCCTGTTGCAGCGAACGGCGCTCTCGCTGTGGCGAAGACGGGTGCCGTCACGTCGGGCACCGGTGGAGTCGGCAGCACGATGACCTTCTCGTTCACGATCACGAACCCCGGAAACGTCACGATGACGGGGGTCGCCATTGCGGACTCGCTCGTGGGGCTCTCGGCACCCGTCTACACCTGGCCCACCGCGACTGCCGGGCGCATTGCTCCGGGCGAGACGGCGACAGCAACGGCCACCTATACGGTGAAGCAGGCTGACGTCAACGCTGGTTCGGTCGCGAACACGGCTACTGTCTCGGGCACGACTCCGACCAACGCAACGGTGACTTCTGCGTCGTCAACTGCCACCGTTCCCACGATCACCGGTGCGCCTCAGCTCACCACCACGAAGTCAGCGAATGTGACGTCGGGTGCCAAGGTCGGCGACTCGATCACGTACTCCATCGCGATTTCTAATACGGGCAACCAGACCGTCACCGGCGTCACTCTGACCGACTCGCTCGCGGGTCTCTCTACTCCGGTGGTGACGTGGCCTGGGGTTGCGGGAACCCTCGCTCCCGGCCAGACCGCTACAGCTCTCGCGACCTACACCGTCAAGCAGTCGGATGTCGACTCCGGTTCGATCACGAACACGGCCTCGGCTGCTGGAACTGCGCCCGGCGCGACCCCGGTAACCTCAGCGTCCAGCCCCGTAGTCACGACCACCGTCACAGCAGCGCCTACGATTTCGCTCGCGAAGTCGGGCACGCTGCCGGCTGGTTCCACGTCGGTTGCTGGCGAGGTCGTCACGTACAGCTTCGTCATTCGTAACACCGGCAATGTCACGATCACGGATGCTGCGGTAACCGACCCGCTTTCGGGTCTCTCCGCCATCACGTACGGAACGTGGCCTTCGGGCACCACGGGAACGCTCGCGCCGAACACTCAGGTAACCGCGACCGCGACGTACACGGTGAAGCAATCGGATGTCGATGCGGGTTCGATCGCGAACACCGCGACGGCAACGGGCACGGGAGTTATCGGCGGCGCGGCTGCTCCGAAGACGAGCAGCGCCACAGTGCCTCTCGCGACGACCGCCAAGCTCACCGTCTCCAAGACCGGTGCCACGGCTGCGGGAGCGAACAAGGTGGGCGATACCGTCACCTTCTCGTTCGTTGTGAAGAACACCGGTAACGTCACGCTCTCGAGCGTGGGCATCACCGACACTCTCGCCGACCTCTCGGCCGTGACCTTCGGTACCTGGCCGGGCGGCACGACAGGAGTTCTCGCTCCCAACGCCCAGATAACCGCTACCGCGACGTACACGATCAAGCAGTCCGATGTGAACGCGGGCTCCGTGAAGAACACGGCTACGGCATCCGGAACACCGCCGTCGGGCCCCGTTGCGACGGCAACCTCGACGCAGGCAGTGGTGCCGACGGTTGCAGCATCGCCCGCACTTGTCACCACCAAGAGCGCTGTCGTGGGCGGCACCGGAACTGGCGTGATCGGCGACACGATTACGTACACCTTCACCGCGAAGAACACCGGTAACGTCACGCTCACGGGCGTCACTCTGACCGACCCGCTCTCCGGACTCTCCACGCCCACCTACGTATGGTCGGGTGGCGTCAGCGGCCAGCTCAACCCCAACGGCACTGTCACCGGAACTGCCACGTACACAATCACGCAGGCGGATGTCGACGCCGGTTCGGTCAAGAACATTGCGACCGCAACGGGTACGCCTCCGAGTGGTGCCGCCGTGACCGCTCCGTCGCCGCAGCTCGTCACGCCGACGATCGCGTCTGCACCGACAATCGGTGTGACCAAGTCGGGCGCTCTCGCGCCGGGCGCGCAGGGTGTTGCTGGTGACGTTGTGACGTGGAGCCTCTCACTCACGAACTCGGGCAATGTAACGCTGACCTCGGTTGCGGTTACTGACTCGCTCCCCGGCGTTTCCGCCGTGACGTACGGCACCTGGCCCTCGACGGCAGGAACTTTGGCTCCGGGCCAGAGCGTTTCGGCGACGGCAACGTACGTTCTCACTCAGGCTGACATCGACGCCGGCGCTGTCTCGAACACCGCTAATGGTTCGGGTACGCCTCCGCGTGGTTCACCGGCCACGGCCACTGCTCCGTCAACCCTTCCGCTTGCCTCGAACTCCACCATCACGCTCGACAAAACCGCGGCCATTGTGGCTCCCGGCACGGGCGTTGTGGGCGACACCATCCGCTACACCTTCACCGCGGAGAACACCGGTAACGTCACGCTGACCAACGTGATCATCGCCGACCCGCGCCCCGGTCTCAGCGCACTCACCTACGGCACCTGGACAAGCGGCACTGTTGGCCGCCTCGCTCCCGGCCAGACCATCACGGCAACGGCTGATTATGTGATCCGCCAGGCCGACCAGAACGCTGGCGTTGTTAACAACACGGCCTCCGTTTCGGGCAAGCCGCCCGCTGGCCCGAACACCACAGCGTCGTCGGCTGCAGTCGCGACCCCGACCGCCACGCGCGTTCCCGGCATCCTCACCACCAAGACTTCGAGCGTTGCCGGAACCGGCGCCGTTGGCGACGTCATCACGTACACGATCACCGTGCGCAACACGGGAAACACGACCCTCACGTCGGTGTCGGCGAGTGACCCGCTAACGGGCCTCAGCACGCTCACCTACGGCGCGTGGCCAGGCGGAGTGACGGGAACGCTGCAGCCGAACACGCAGGTTGTCGCCACCGCGAAATACACGATCAAGCAGTCCGATGTGAACGCCGGCGCGGTCACAAACACGGCAACGGGTCAGGGCACGTCGCCCTCCGCCGGCGTCATCACGGATCCCTCTGATGAGGTCATCACTCCGACGGTTGCTGGCAACCCTGTAGCCACGTTCTCGAAGACTGGCGCGCTCGCTCCGGGCGCTGTCGGCGTTGCCGGCGACGTGATCACCTACACCTTCACGACGAAGAACACCGGAAACGTGACGCTCACGGGCGTTGCTGTCAGCGATCCGCTGACTGATCTCGGCACGATTTCGTACACCTGGCCGGGTACCGCTGGCGTGCTCACCCCGGGTCAAACCGTCATGGCAACCGCCAACTACACGGTGAAGCAGTCCGATGTGGATGCTGGCTCTGTCAGCAACACCGCAACGCTCACCGCGACCCCGCCGTCGGGTACTCCCTTCACGGAGACCGACTCGGAGACGGTGTCGATTGCTGCTGCCCCCGGCATCACGGTGAGCAAGCTCGCTTCGGTCGGTGGAACCGGTGAAGAGGGCGACGTCATCACGTACACGATGACGATTCGCAACACGGGTAACCAGACGCTCACCGTGGTGACGCTCGTCGATAACTTGCCCGGGCTGAGCGCTCCGACCTTCGTCTGGCCGGGGACTCCGAACGAGCTTGCGCCGGGTCAAACGGCGACCGCTAGCGCGACGTACACCATTGACCTCGATGACCTCAACGATGGTGAAGTAACGAACACCGCGAATGTCACTGCTCAGACTCCCGGTGGTGGCCCCGAGGTCTCCGCGAGCTCTGGCGCCGTGGTCGTAGCGACGGGTGACCAGCGGCCCGAGCTGACCACCACGAAGACTGCCAGCGTTGTGCCGAGCCCCGCCGCCGAAGGCACCACGATCACGTTCTCCTTCGTCGTGGAAAACACCGGAAACGTGACCATCGAGAACATCGTTCTCAATGACCCCTTGCTGGGTGGAGCAACGCCGACGCTGTCGGCGACGTCGCTCGACCCCGGCGAATCTGCCACGGCAACTGCGAACTACACGATCACCCAAGCGGATGTCGATGCTGGCTCGGTGACGAACACCGCGAAGGCCGTCGGCGACACCACCGGAGGCACTCCCGTGAGTGTCGAAAGTCCGGTCTCCTCGGTGACCACTCCGACTGAGCCTGCTGCCCCCGGTATTTCCGTCACGAAGTCGGGCACCGCCGCGCAAGACGCCGGTGACCTGATCGACTGGAGCTTCACTGTTACCAACACCGGTAACGTCACCCTCAGCGGCGTGACCCTCGACGATGCTTTGGCGGGGGTCACTCCCGTCTTCGGTACCTTCCCCAGCGGAGTCGCAGGCCAGCTCGATCCCGGCGACAGCGTGTTGGCAACGGCCGATGATTACGTTGTGACTCAGGCGGATGTCGACTCGGGTTCCGTCGTGAACACCGTGACTGCATCCGGTACTCCGTCGCGCGGTGCCGTCGCGAACGCGACCACCGCGGCAACCGTGCCGCTGGCTCCCGATGCCGGAATCACGATCGTCAAGGCGGAGGACGCAACTCCTGCTGGCCGTGCGCTCGGCGACGAGGTTTCCTTCACGTTCACCGTGACCAACACCGGTAACGTCACGCTGAGCTCCATCAGCATCATCGACCAGCTCGATGGTGTCTCGGCGATTAGCTATGACGACTGGGACGGCAACCCTGCCGGTACGCTCGGCCCGAACGACGTTCTCACTGCCACGGCGACCTACGAACTCACTCAGGACGACATCGATAACGGTTCCGTCGACAACGACTCGAGCGTGCTCGCCTCGACACCTGCTGGCGTCATCCTGGATGAGGACTCCAACACCGTCACGGTCACGACCGATGCTGCCGCTCCCGTTCTTGTCACCACGAAGGCCGCCGTGCTCAACGGCACCGGCGTTGTGGGCGACACCATCAGCTACACGATCACGCTGCTCAACGACGGAAACGTCACGCTCACGGGTGCGGCGATCACTGACTCGCTCGCGGGGCTCAGCGCGCTCGTGTACGGCGAATGGGTCTCCGGCGTCGATGGCGAACTTGCTCCTGGCGAGTCCGTATCGGCCACGGCGAACTACACAATCACTCAGGCGGATGTCGATGCTGGCTCGGTCAGCAACATCGCGACCGGTGACGCCGAGTCCGCTCGCGACGATGCTGCCGTCACTGACGACTCGCCCGCCGCGGTCACACCGCTCGTCACCCAGTCCGCTCTTATCTCAGCAACGAAGACCGGTGTTCTCGAGTCCGGTGCTGAGGGTGAAGCGGGAGACCTGATCGAGTGGTCCTTCACGATCACAAACGATGGAAACGTCACGTTGACCGGTGTCATTTTCACAGACACCCTCACCGACCTTTCGGCCATCACCTACACCTGGCCGAGCGCCACCGACGGCGTCTTGGCTCCGGGCGAGACCGCAACAGCGGTAGCAACGTACGAGCTCAAGCAAAGTGACGTGGACTCCGGCTCCGTCGTAAACCTCGCCACGCCATCCGGTGTTGATCCCAACACCGATGATGTCGATGGCACCGAGGTCGCTGCGACCGTTGTTGTCGAACCCGCTGCAAGCCTGAGCGCGATCAAGACCGGCGAACTGCGTGCCGGCGGAATCGGTCAAGTCGGCGACGTGATCGACTACTCCGTTACCGCCACCAACACCGGTAACGTCACGCTGCACGATGGTCAGTTGCTCGACCCGCTTCCCGGCATTAGCGACCCCAACATTGTTTGGCCCGACCCGGCTCAGCCCGGTGTTCTTGGCGTGGGGGAGTCCGTCACGGGTACCGCGGAGTACACCCTCACTCAGGCCGATGTTGATCTCGGGTACATCGAGAACACGGCAGACGTTCAGGCCCTCACGCCGAACAATGCCGTCGTGCCGGCGACCACCAACACTGTTGTGATCCCGACGGTTCGCCCTGCTCCGATCCTGACCGTCGATAAGTCGGCCGTTGTCGCCGACGACGGCGAGCTCGGTGACGAGATCGCGTACTCATTCACGATCACGAACGACGGAAATGTCACGATCGACGGCATCACCCTGGCTGACCCGCTGCCCGGCCTCACCGGTCTCACGGTCAACTGGCCCGTCGCGAACACCACCCAAACGCTCGCGCCCGGCGAAAGCGTCGACGCCACAGCGACCTACACAATCATTCAGGATGACGTGAACGCGGGAGAGGTTCGCAACACGGCAACCGCGAGCGGAACCGGGGCGCAAAGTACTCCGGTCACCGGCTCGTCGCCCGAGGTTGTTGCCGAACTCGTCGAGGCTGACCCCTCGCTGAGCGCGACGAAGAGCGCGGCACTTGCTGCCGGCGCTACGGGCGTCGCGGGCGACACCGTGGAATTCAGCTTCACCGTCACCAACGACGGAAACGTTTCGCTGACATCCGTCGACCTGATTGACCAGCTGCCGGGTCTCACGGGCGTCACGTTCGGCGCGTGGCCGACGGCGACCGACGGGCTTCTCAACCCCGGCGACGACGTCACGGCTACAGCGACGTACACGCTCCTGCAGAGCGATATCGATGCTGGTTCTCTCGCGAACAGCGTCAACGCCATGGGTGTTCCGCCCACGGGTTCCGCTGTAACGCAGCCGGCTTCCGCAACCCTTCCTCTCACGGCAACCCCGAACTTCACCGTCACGAAGACGGGTGACTTGGGAACCCAGCTGGGTGAAGTGGGCGATATTGTCGACTACTCCTTCATCATCACCAACTCCGGAAACGTGACCCTGAACGGTGTCGTGCTCATCGACTCGATGCCTGGAGTCAGCACTCCGGTGATCGTCTGGCCCGGAGCCGACCGCGTGCTCGCTCCCGGTGAGATTGCAACGGCTACCGCTGAGTACACGATCACTCAAGACGACGTCGATGCGGGCTCCGTGACGAACACGGCCGAAGCGCTCGGCACAACGCCCGAGGGGACCGAATACTTCGAGTTCTCTGACCCGGCCGTGAACCCCACGGTTGATCGCACGGCATCCGTCACGATTGACAAGGTCGGCAGCGCTCCGGATGGCGCGGCTCTCGGCGACCTCGTGCACTACGACTTCACACTGCAGAACACCGGTAACACGACACTCACGGGCGTAGCGATTGACGACCCGCTCGTCGGACTCTCGACCATCGTGTACTCGTGGCCGGGTGCTGACGGTGAGCTCGCTCCCGGCGAGACGGCGACCGCCACCGCGACCTACGCGATTACTCAGGCTGATATTGACCGCGGCTATGTTCGCAACTCAGCGGATGTCGATGCCACGTCACCGCTCGGTGCAGTCGAGGATTCGGTTGGCCCCATTGATGTGCCGACGGATGCCGCTGCTCCAGCGATCGAGACCACCAAGAACGGTGCGCTCGAGGCAGGCGCAACCGGGTTCGCCGGGGACACCGTGGAGTACTCCTTCACTGTGCGCAACAGCGGAAACGTGACGCTCACCGGTGTCACGCTGACCGACCCGCTCACGGGCCTCAGCGCGCTGACCTATACGTGGCCGACTGCCACAGACGGCACCCTCGCTCCGGGCCAAAGCGCAACTGCTGTGGCGACCTACGAGCTCACGCAGGCCGACGTTGATGCCGGCAAGGTCGACAACCAAGTCAAGGCTGAGGGAACCACTCCTGCCGCAGGCACCGTTGAGCAGACTGCCGACGAGACCGTGACCATCACCCCAGCACCAGTGCTGACGCCCTTCAAGTCGGGAACCATCCTGAACGGTGGCGTCGGAGAAGTTGGCGACACCGTGGAGTACCGCCTTACTGTGACGAACAACGGAAACGTCACGCTCTACGACGGACAGTTGCTTGACCCGTTGCCAGGCCTCTCGGTTCCGGTCATCACGTGGCCAGACGCGGCGAAGCCCGGCGAGATTCCCGTGGGCGAATCAGTGCTCGGTGTAGCGACGTATCAACTCACGCAGGAAGACGTCGACCGCGGCTTCATTTCGAATATTGCCGATATGTCTGCAGAGACCCCGGCCGGTGTTCTCGTCATTGAGACCTCCAACGAGGTCATTGTTCCGACCGTTCTTCCTGCCCCCAACATCACCGTCACGAAGTCGGGCGCACCTCAGGGCACGGCTGACCTCGGCGACACGATCGACTACTCGTTCGAGATTCTCAACTCGGGTAACGTCACGCTGGATTCCGTCACGCTGACCGATCCGCTTCCGAATCTTTCGGCGATCACGGTTACGTGGCCTACCCCGGCAACCCCGGGCGTGCTTGCTCCCGGTGAGATCGCTACGGCGACAGCGGACTACGAGATCACTCAGGCTGACGTGGATGCTGGCGCCGTTCTCAACATCGCGACCGCTGATGGAGTTGACCCCAACGGCACCGACGTCACGGATGACTCGGAAGCGAACACCGTTCCGACGGAAACCATTCGCGCTGAAGTGGAGCTCACCAAGAGTGGTGTTCTCGCTGACCCGGCACGAGCCGACGAGGGCGACACCGTCAACTGGTCGTTCGAGTTGACCAACTCAGGCAACGTGACCCTCACGGGCGTCGAGATTGTGGACACCTTGCCGGGCCTTTCGGCTCTGGCCTACACGTGGCCGGACACCGCTGGCACGCTCGAAGTGGGGGAATCGGTTACCGCGACCGCGACATCCACTCTTACTCAAGAGCAGATCGACGCGGGAACAGTTGCTAACGACGCGACTGGTTCTGGAACCCCTCCGCGCGGCGATGCTGTCAGCGATCCGGCAACCGCTTCGGTGGTTTTGGCTCCGCAGGCGGGCATGGCCGTCACGAAGGATGGAACTGTTGATGGCGCCGGTAACGCGGGCGACACGATCGACTACGACTTCAGCATCACTAATACGGGAAACGTCACGTTGACGTTGGTCGACCTCGTTGATGCCCTCGTCGGTGTTAGCAGCCCGGTCTTCACCTGGCCCGGAACGACCGGAGAGCTGCAACCAGGTGAGACGGTTACGGCTACTGCTGACTACACGATCACTCAGGATGACGTCGACCGCGGCAGCGTCTCCAACGTCGCTACTGCGAGTGGAAAGCCGCCCATCGGCGACACAATCACGGTGAGCACGACAGTCACCGAAACGACGGTCGCTCCGGCCGCTGCGGCACTGTCGCTGACGAAGTCGTCGAGCACGGGCGCCAGCGCCGGTGTCGGGGACATCATCACCTATACGTTCGAGGTGGAGAACACCGGAAACGTCACGGTCGATGAGATCGTGATCACCGACCCGCTACCCGGCCTCAGCACTCCCGTGGTCGACTGGCCCGGAGCCAACGGTGTTCTCGCCCCCGGCGAGACTGCAACGGCAACCGCGACCTACGCGATCACTCAGGCTGATGTTGATGCCGGCACGGTCGATAACACCGCAGTCGCCAACGGCACCTCGCCGACCGACGTAGCCGTGCCGAGCAACACGGCCTCGGTGCAGACGCCGACGGATGCGGGTGCCCCCGACATCCTCGTCACGAAGAGTGGAGCCCTCGCTCCTGGTTCCACCGGTTTCGCCGGTGACCTCGTGGAATACGAGTTCTCGCTGACGAACAACGGTAACCAGACGCTCACCGCAGTCTCGCTGGCTGATCCGCTTCCGGGTCTGTCTGCTCTCGTGTACTCCTGGCCGACCGCTACCGCGGGCACGCTCGCGCCGGGCGCCATCGTGACGGCCACGGCTACCCACGAACTGACTCAGGCTGATATCGACTCGGGCTCGGTGGCCAACGTCGTGACCGGTAGCGCAACGCCGCCAGCCGGTGTCGCCTTCACCGAGCAGGCTCCGGCCGCCGTGGCGATCGCAGCGAACGGCGAGCTTGAAGCTACAAAGTGGGGCGTACTGCGCGCCGGCGGTATCGGACAGGTCGGCGACTGGGTCGACTACCGCCTCGAAGCCACCAACACCGGCAACGTGACCCTGACTGACGGCGAACTGCGCGATCCGCTTCCCGGATTGAGCGTTCCCGTGATCACATGGCCGAACCCCGCGCAGCCTGGCGTTCTCTTGCCCGGCGAGACCGTGATCGGTGAAGCATCGGTTCAGCTCACTCAAGAAGACATCGACCGTGGCTACATCTCGAACATCGCGGATGTCGGCGCTACCGACCCGAACGATGACGACGTTCCGGCGACCACCAACGAAGTCATCGTCACGACGGTTCAACCGCAACCGAGCATGACGGTCGTGAAGTCGGGCGCTATCGCGCTGACGGGCGAGAACGGCGTTGGCGACACCGTGGACTTCGAATTCGAGGTTCGCAACACCGGTAACGTCACGATCGGTTCGATCGTCGTCACCGATCCCCTCCCCGGAATGACCACCCCTGACGTGCAGTGGCCGACCGCGATAGAAACTCTCGCACCGAACGAAACGGTAACCGCAACGGCGAGCTACGACATCCGTCAGTCGGATGTTGACCGCGGCTTCGTAGAAAACACGGCGAGCGCTACGGCAGTTCCGGTGCGCGGCGATCCGATCGCGGCCACCTCGAACACGGTCGAGGTTCCCACGGAGGCTCCGAGCGTTGTGGTTTCTGTCACCAACACCGGTGCGCTGACGAACCCGGGCCCGGCTGTGGAAGGCGACACTGTCACCTGGAACTACAGCTTCACGAGTACGAGCAACGTGACGCTCTCGGGCGTTGAGCTGAGCGACTTCATCGGCTCGTTGCCCGCGGGCGATTACACCTGGCCCGGTGTCGTGGGCGTTCTTACTCCCGGCGACACGGTCACGGCAGTTCGCGTGCAAACGCTGACGCAGGCCGATATCGACTCGGGGGCTGTCTCAAGCGTCGTCACCGGTGAGGGAACTCCTCCCGTTGGTGCCGCGGCTAGTGCCACGGCTCCGGCAACCGTCGCTCTCGCGGCGGATGGTCTGCTGCAGGTAACGAAGTCGAGCGAGTTGGCTGTTGCGGGCGAGAACGGTCCGGGCGACACAATCGACTACACGATCGTGGTTACCAACATCGGAAACGTCACGCTGCGCACGGTGACCATCACCGACAGCATCGACAACGTCTCGATCAACTCGATCGTCTGGCCCGCCAACAGTGGCGTACTGGCTCCGGGGGAATCGGCGACGGCCAGTGCGACCTACGTTCTCGAACAGGATGACGTCGACCGCGGTTACGTCGACAACACGGCATCCGTCCGAGGCGTCACGCCGGGCGACGACCCGGTCACGGCGACCTCGAACGTCGACCGCGAGCTCACTGCGGTAGCTGACCCCAGCATCACGGCCGAGAAGTCGGGCGTCATGACCTCGGGTTCGGGCGAAGTCGGTTCTGAAATCACGTACAGCTTCATCGTGAAGAACACCGGAAACGTCACGCTGCGCCTCGTTGGCGTTCTCGATCCGCTGATTGAAGTTGTTCCCTCCGATCTCACCTTCCCCTCGGCCACCGGTATTCTCGGCCCAGGCCAGCAGGCTGTTGGTTCCGTCGTCTACACCGTCACTCAGGCGGACGTCGATAACGGCACCGTCGAGAACACGGCGACCGCGGTCGGCACTGCGCCCGATGGCAGTGAAGTGACTGGCGTCTCGAACACCGTGCTCAATCCGACCGACGAGGCTGCACCCTCCATCGTCACTTCCCACACCGCAGCGCTCGCGGCCGGGGCAACCGGCGTGCTCGGCGATGGCATGGACTACACCTTCACCATCACGAATGACGGAAACGTCACGCTCGATGGCGTGACACTCTCGAACACGATCCCGGGCCTCACCGGCTTCGTCTACACGTGGCCAGACCCGGCCGCTCCGGGCGTTCTCGCGCCGGGCGAAAGCGTCACCGTCACGGCGACCCGTCTGGTTGATCAGGCGGATGTCGACGCTGGCGAAGTACGCAACGTCGCGACCGGTGAGGGTAACTCTCCGGCCGCAACCGCCGTTGATGCTGACTCTGCGGTGACCATCGTTCCGCTCATCGAGGCGCTGTCGAGCGTTGACATTGCCAAGGCTGGCGAACCGCGTGCCGCGGGCGACCCCGTCGTGGTCGGTTCGTGGATCGACTACACCTTCACCGTCGAAAACACGGGCGAAACCACTCTGAGTGGTGTCACCGTCGCTGACCCGAAGGTTGGAACGACCGCGGTCGTTTACGGCGCTTGGCCCGCAGCGACCGGAGTTCTCGCTCCGGGCGAGTCGGTCACGGCAACCGCGAGCTACCAGGTCACGCAGGCTGAGTTCGATGCCGGTTCGGCGTCGAACACCGCAAACGTGACATCGACGAATCCGGCGGGCGACGACGTGATCGACACGTCGAACACGGTTGTGGTGCCGACCGCTGCTGGCACTCCAGACATCGGCATCACGAAGACGCAGGTGCTCGAAGCGGGCGCCACCGGCATGGCCGGCGACACCGTGGAGTACAGCTTCGAGGTCACCAACACCGGTGATGTCACGCTGAACGGTGTCACGATTGCCGACGACCAGATCGATCTCAGCACGCTGACGATCACCTGGCCGGGCACTCCGGGCGTTCTCGCTCCGGGGCAGTCGGCCACGGCAACTGCAACGTACGTGCTCACTCAGGATGACGTGGATGCTGGATCGATCAGCTCCGACGCCTCCACCGCGGGTACGCCGCCAGTGGGCGCTGTGGTGACGGCTACGGCCACCGGCTCAACGCCGATCGCCGAAGACCCATCGATGACCATCACGAAGACGAGCTCGTTCGCGACTCTCGCTCAACAGGGCGCGACCGTGAACTACGTCATCGAGGTCGTCAACACCGGAAACGTCACGCTCACCGCCGTCGTAATCACCGATCCCAAGCCGGGCGTCTCCGCGCTCACCTACAACTGGCCGGGTACTCCGGGCGAGTTGGCTCCGGGTGAGTCGGTTACCGCCACGGCGACGTACGTGATTACTCAGGGTGACGTGGATGTCGAACAGACCACCAACGTCGCAACGGTGAACGCTGATGCCCCGTCGGGCGCCATCGCGCCGGAAGAGGCGACCGACGTTCTCGCGATCCCGAATGTGCCGAACATTGCACTGACGATCTCGGGTGTGCTCGGGGCGGGCCAGCAGGGCTTCCCCGGCGACATCGTGATCTTCACGTACGTGGCAACCAACACGGGAACGCTGCCGCTGACGAACGTCTCGATTGCAGATCCGCGCTCCGGTCTCTCGGCCATGAACTACGGCGCGTGGCCGGGCGCGGTTGGGCAACTCGCTCCTGGTGAGTCGATTACGGCAACGGCGACCTACGTCATCCGTGAAAGCGATGCCGGCACGACGCTGTACGAAACGGCAACGGTCACCAGCACCGAGCTCAACTCGGGTGACCCGGTCGTCGCCACCGCACAGACAAGTTTGCAGCTACCTACCAAGGCGCTCTCTTACACTGGGTCAGACCCCCGAGGAACCCTCGCAACTGGCGTGGGCACCCTGCTCCTGGGCCTCGCACTGATCCTGCTCGCCCGCAGAAGACAACGACAGGAAAATTCATGAAGCTCCGCACACGACTGACCGCTACCGCTGTTCCTCTTGCGATTCTCGCGCTCACGCTGGCGGGATGCACCAACGGCACTGAGGAACAGCCCGACGCAGCCGAAAGCTCGGCAGCGGCAGAGCAGACCCCCGGGGTAACTGACATCACGGATGCTCCTGGCACTGGCGAAAACCTCGAAGGTGCTCTTGCTGATTCCACGGTTGAACAGTGCGAGCGCGACGGCGACGAGTGGGTTGTGAACGGGTCGGTAACGAACTCGACTGATGCGAGCGCCACTTACCGCATCTATGTCTCACTCCTCAACGGCGCCAATGACACTCGTGCTCTCACCCAGGTGGATGTCGACGCAACGGAGCCCGGCGCGACCACCGACTGGGAGACTGTCATTCCTGTCGCCGAAGACGAGCTCACCTGCGTGCTGCGCGTCGAGCGCTACGAAGGCTAGTCGCGCGGGGTCGCCTGGCGCCGCAGTGCCGGAGCGTGCGTTGCCGCTGCGAGGCGGTACTCGCGCTGGGCCGCCGACGACTATCGTGGAATGGTGACTGAACCGAACCCCAGCGTCGAGCTGTCGACCAACGGCGTGGGGCCCTGGCAGGGCGAATGGCCCACTGACGCCCACTACGATCCTGCGCTGCTCGAACGCGGGGATAGTCGCAACGTTATTGACCGGTATCGCTACTGGAACATGGAATCGATCATTGCCGATCTTGACGTGACGCGGCATCCGTTCCACGTTGCCATCGAGAACTGGCAGCACGACATGAACATCGGTTCCATCGTGCGCAGCGCCAACGCGTTCGGTGCCGACACTGTGCACATCATTGGGCGGCGGCGCTGGAACAAACGCGGCGCCATGGTCACTGACCGCTACCAGCACGTGCTGCATCATCCAGATGTCGCGGCCTTCGTCGAGTGGACTGAAGCGAACGACCTGCCGATCATCGCGATCGACAACGTGCCCGGCAGCGTCATCATCGAAACTTTTGACATCCCCAAGCGCTGCGTGCTGCTGTTCGGCCAAGAGGGCCCCGGGCTCTCTCCCGAAGCAATCGACGCTGCCACGGATGTCGTGGAGATCAGCCAGTTCGGTTCAACCCGATCCATCAATGCGTCAGCCGCGGCTGCCGTAGCGATGCATAACTGGATTACCCAGCACGTCAGCTTCACGAAGTAGGCCCGCGCGACTCGATCGGGCCCACTTCGCTTTGCCGTTAGTCCCTTACGACTACCGCGACGGGCGCGATGATCATTCGGTGGTGTCCGGCAACTCGTGATTCACCGGTCACCGTGAGCGATAGCCCGTCCGTTGCGGTGTCGCTTGACGTTCCGACGCTGAAGATCAGCTCGCCCGGCTCGACAATGCGCTTCATCTCGATGCCGGTGTAGGCGCTGAGCTCAGGGCTGATCGTGAACGAGACGTGCGCCGTTTCGCCCGGTTCGAGGGAAACGCGCGCGAAACCGACGAGCTTCTGAACCGGTCGAGCCACGGTAGCAACGGGGTCGGAAAGGTAGACCTGAACGGTCTCGGAGCCGGCGGACGCGCCCGTGTTCTTCACGTCGACGGACACTGTGGTCGCGCCGTCGATGTCGACCGTCTCATCGGCGAGCACAGCCGGGGAGAGCGAAAACGTGGTGTAGCTGAGCCCGTGACCGAACGCGAATGCCGGTGAGGTGGACTGGTTGGAGATCTTGTCGATAGTGCGGGTGAGTGGCGCTCCCAGGTAGAGGTGTTGTCCGCCGCCCGTCGTGAGGGGAATCTGAACGGGGAGCTTTCCCCCGGGGTTCACGCGACCGCTGAGCACGCCAACAATTGCGCCGGCACCTTCTTCGCCCGGGATGAAGGATTGAACCGCAGTGCGCACGCGATCACCGTACGTGAAGGCGTAGGGGCGCCCGCTGTTGGTGACTAGAATTACTGAAGCTCCGGTGTCGAGCACCGCATTCACGAGTGCTGCCTGCGTGCCGGGGAGCGCGAGATCGACGGCGTCGCATCCCTCACCAGAGGTTCCGCGCCCAAACATTCCGGGCAGGTCGCCCACCGTCAGAATGACCACGTCTGCGTCCCGTGCCAGTTCAACGGCTCGCTCGAGGTTGCCCGTCTCCGGGCCGAGAATGCTGGCGCCAGCCTCGTGGGTGACGGTCGAGTGGGGGAACTCGGCGCTCAGGGCGTCAAGGAACGACGGCACCTCGATGCCCAGTCCGAACTGCGGGTAGCGCGGCAGTACGTGCACGGGATAGGAGTAACACCCGAGCAGTGTTCGAGGATCGGCAGCCATGGGGCCAAGCACGGCAATGCGCCCGGAGAACTCGGGGGCGAGGGGGAGCAGGTTGTCATCGTTGCGCAGCAGCACGATGGATGCTTCGGCCACAGTGCGCGCAAGGGCTCGGTTGTCAGCGGAGTCGAGGTCGATGACCCGACCGCCCGTTTCGGGGTTTTCGTCAAGGAGACCCAGCTGTGCTTTCTGCAGCAGCACGCGATGAACCGCGCGATCGACAAGAGCTTCGTCCATCTCTCCGGAGCGCACCGCTTCGACGAGGGGAGGGAAGCACATACCGTTGGGGAGCTCGACATCCATGCCGGCCGCGAGCGACAGCGCGCCAGCAGAAGCGGCGTCAGCGGCAACCCCGTGAGCGCTGGCGAGGAAAGCGATGGCCCAGTAGTCAGAGATGACCGTTCCGGTGAAACCCCACTCGTCGCGAAGGAGTTCGGTGAGTAACGCTCGATCAGCGGCAATGGGAACGCCGTCAATATCGCTGTACGAGTTCATGACCGAGCGCACGCCGCTGTCACGCACCGCAACCTCGAACGGCACCAGCATGACATCCGCGATCTCACGCGGACCCGCCGAGACGGGGGCGTGATTGCGCCCCGAGGCTGACGCCGAGTAGGCCACGAAGTGCTTCAACGTGGCGATGAGGCCACTGGCCTCCAAACCGCTGGTGTACGCGGAACCGACGGCGGCCACGAGTACCGGGTCTTCGCCGATCGTTTCCTCAACGCGACCCCAGCGGTAGTCGCGCACGACATCCAATACCGGTGAGAGGCCCTGATGTATCCCGAGAGCCCGAAGGTCGGCGCCGATCGTTTCGCCCACCTTCCTGGCAAGAGCGGGATCGAAGGTTGCTCCCCAGGCGAGCGGAGCCGGGTAGACCGTCGCCCCCAATGAGTTGACGCCAGTGAGGCACTCTTCGTGGGCAATAACGGGGATGCCGAGCCGCGAAGCATCCACGACCAGTTGTTGCTTTTCTTTCAGCCGTTGAGTGACCTCGGAAACCGTTCCCGGCTCAGTGCCAATGACGCGGGTGAAGTGGCCGAGCCCAAGCGGGGCAACCTGATCGAACGGCGGGCGGGTGGCACCGAGAGTGTCTTGCATCGGGGCAACGACTTCGCCGGCACCACGCTTGTCAAACCAATAGCCGACGAGTTGTGCGACCTTTTCTTCGAGCGTCATTTCCTCCAGTGCCGCGGTTGCGCGCTGCTCATCAGAGAGCGAGGTGTCATGCCAAGCCGCGGAGCGTGTGGGGGAAGAAACGGAGGAGGTCGTCAAGAGTTGTTCCTGTCTAAAGGCGGTGCCGTTGATTCACGGACGACGAGGCGGGTAGCGAGTTCGATGTGGTGGGAGTCAAGATGCTCACCGGCGGCGAGCTGCTGCACGGTGCGAAGAGCCACCCTGCCGATGTCCTGCAACGGCTGATAAACGCAGGTCAGCGGGGGATTCGCCCACGACGCCACATAAGTGTCGTCATAGCCGACAAGGCTCAGGTGCTCGGGAACGCGGATGTCTAGCTGGCGCGCCGCTTCTAGTACGCCCATCGCTTGCGCATCACTCGAGGCGACAATGGCGGTGGGGCGATCGGTGCGACTGAGCAACTCGTGAGCAACGCGTTCAGCGGCATCGTGATCGAAGCTCGTGTGGGTGATGAAATCATCCGGGACGGCTATTCCGGCGGCATCCGCTGCGGACCGAAAGCCATCGACGCGGGCGCGGGCGCTGAGCGATTCAGCCGGGCCGCCAATGATCGCAATGTTTCGGTGGCCGAGGCCAATGAGGTGCTCCGTCGCGCTGCGGCCCCCGATCCAGTTGGTGGAGCCTACCGAAGCGACCGACGACTCATCCATGCGAAGGGGGTCGATGAGTACGATCGGGAAAGCTGATCGAGAGATCGCTTGATGGGTTGGCTCTGACATATCGACCGTGAGGATGATGGCGCCCACCCGCCCCGATCGATTGAGTCGGCGAATCACCTCCTGATCGGATTTGTGGGGACTAGGGCGAAATCGGCCAACGACTACATCAATTCCAGCCTCTTCGGCAGCGAGGGTGACGCCGCGCAAAATTTCCATGGCGTACGGACTGGTGAGTTTGTCGACGAGAAATTCGATCGTCGGGGCTGCGGCCGCGCCGCGCGGGCGACCGGCACCGTACCCGGTCGCTTCGATGGCGACTTCGATTCGGGCGCGCGTGGATGCCGCGACGTCGCTACGGCCGTTGAGCGCTTTTGAGGCGGTAGCGATAGAAACGCCGGCATGCTGCGCGACGTCATTCAGCGTTGGCCGCTGTGCTTTCGTGCTTTCCATGGTGCTCCTAGTCCCGAGATCGAAAGACTATCCAAGAACTCGAAAACTTTCAATAATTCGCTCACATAATTTTGCTGCACTCGGCAATAAATATTTGACAGTACCCGCTTTCTCGCCATAGTGTGACTCTCGAGACACCGAAAGTGCTTCGAAACATTTTCGACAAACAACTCAACGAAGAGAATTGGGACACATATGTTGCGGGCCAAAAAACAAAGATTTATGACTGGCGTTGCGGTGCTAACAGCGGGAGTTCTCGCGCTCACCGGATGCAGCGGCTCCGGTAGCGACGGCGGCTCTTCGACGGCAGTCGTCTGGGGCGTAGAGGGCGGGCAGTCAGCCTCCTACGAAGCAGCGGTTGATCGTTGGAACGAAACCAACCCCGACAGGCCTATCGAACTTCAGATGTTCGGAAACGACGGCTACTCCGACAAGCTCCGCATCGCTCTCGGAGCAGGTCAAGGGCCCGACTTGATGTTCGGCTGGGGCGGCGGAGTGCTCGAGGGCTACGTCGACGCCGGCTACATCGATCCCATCGAAGATCCCGAGATCACCGACCGTTATCTCGATGCCGTGAACGACAACGCCACCTTCGATGGCGCGGTCTATGGTGCTGCCATCAACAACATCCAGCCCGTTGTCATCCTGTACAACAAGGCTGTATTCGAAGAAGTGGGAGCTACTCCTCCCGAATCATGGGACGACCTGATGGATCTCGTTCCGGTCTTCAACGACGCCGGCGTCGCGCCGATCGCGCTGGCTGGAGCGAGCAAATGGCCGCAGCTGCCGTACATCTCGTACCTGGTCGATCGAATCGGTGGCCCTGAGGTCTTCGACGCGATTGTCGCTAATGAGCCCGACGCCTGGTCAGATCCCGCTATCGCGGAATCGATCGACATGATTCAGGACCTCGTCAAGGCTGATGGCTTCAACTCAGACTTTGCCGCACTCGACTACGGAAGTGGAGCTGCGGATGCACTGCTCTACACCGGCAAGGCCGCAATGATGGTCGCTCTTTCTCAGGCCTACTCAAACATTCAGACCAAGGCCCCTGATTTCGTCGACAGCGGCGATCTGGGCTACGTCACCTTCCCCACTGTCGGCTCAGGTTCGGGAGACACCACAGACCTCGTCGGAAACCCGTCGAACTACTGGTCGGTAGCGTCAGCGGCGACAGACGCTAATAAAGCGACTGTCACTGACTTCCTGGCGACCGAAGTGATGAACGACGCCTACATTGGTGAGGTCCTTGAGCGCTCTGCCGTTCCCGGGGTAAGCGACGCGAAAGACCTGATTGACCAGCGCGACGACGCCGACTTCCAGTCGTTCGTCTTCGATCTGTCGGATGACGCTGCGAACTTCCAGCTCTCCTGGGACCAAGCACTATCACCCGCTCAGGGCGCCGAACTCACGGTTCAGCTCGACCGAGTGTTCCTGCAGGAAATCGACGCCGACGAGTTCATGCAGCTCATGAACGCGACAATCAAGTGACGACCGTAACAACGACGACGGGGGGCATCCGTGCTCCCCGTCGTGGGTCGGCGCTCGCGGCTAGACAACGGTCGGGCGGGCCGTCACTCTGGTTCCTTCTTCCCGCAGCGCTCCTGTTCGGTGGCTTCGCCATCCTGCCGTTGCTGGGAGCAGTAGTTCTGTCGTTCACGCAGTGGAGCGGGCTCGGCACGCCGCAGTGGCTGGGAGCCGACAACTGGCTCTGGTTCGTCACAGACCCAGTGACCTACACGACGCTCGGCATCACGTTCGCCGTGATGTTCGGCAGCCTGCTTGTTCAGGGCCCGATCAGCATGCTTCTTGGCGTCTGGATCGCGCGCTCGGGAGGGTTCCGATCCTTCGCCGGACTCATCTTCTTTGTCCCGCTTCTGCTCTCGTCTGCGGCGGTAGCGCTCGCCTACAAGAACCTGCTTGACCCTAACTTCGGACTCTCCACGCAAGACGGCTTCGGATGGCTCGCGCATAACTGGCTCGGAGATAAAAACACGGTGCTCATCATGGTGATTCTGGTGATCGCGTGGCACTTCGTTCCCCTTCACACGCTGCTGTACCAGGGCGGTGTGCGTCAGATCCCCGCTTCGCTTTATGAGGCGGCATCGATCGACGGCGCCGGCAAAATCATGCAGTTCTTCACGATCACCGTTCCGCAGTTGAAGTACACCATCGTGACGTCATCCACGCTGATCGTGGTGGGATCGTTGACCTACTTCGACCTCATCTTCGTGATGACAGCCGGTGGGCCGGGATACGCGACACGCGTGCTGCCGCTGCACATGTACCTCACCGGGTTCCGCTCGGCAGAGATGGGCAAGGCAAGCGTGATTGCCACGGTTCTCGTGCTGATTGGGCTTGTGCTTTCGCTTGCGCTGACGCGCTGGAGCGGGTTCTCGAAAATGAAGAGTCAACAGGAGGGAATGTAATGAGTACCACCACTTCAGTGGATCCCGTGCGGGTCACTGCACCTCCCGTTACTGCACCGCCGACTAAGTCTGCGCCCGTGCGCCGGCGGCCATCGTTGTTCAGTAAGCACACCAACATTCCTGGCGGTCTGGGTGGCGCGCTCTGGCTGATTATCGTTGTCATCCCTCTCTATTGGGTTCTGACCACTAGTTTCCGCAGCAGCACTACCTTCTTCTCCGACGCACCGTTGTCGCTTCCCTCCGAGCCGACGCTCGCCAACTATGTCAAGGTCTTCGACTCGGGATTCTTCGGGTACTTTACGAACTCGGTCATCGTGACGATTGCAGCCGTCATTATCGCCGTGTTCGTCTCGCTCCTGGCGGCGTACACAATTGCGCGAAATACCCACGTCGTGTCACGGACTGCATTTTCGCTGGTATTGCTCGGCCTCGCCGTTCCGCTCCAAGCGGCAATCATCCCTATCTTCTACATGCTTTCTCAGATGGGGCTTTACGACACTTTGCTGGCCCTGATCATTCCGTCAGCCGCCTTCGCAATTCCGATCACCGTGGTCATCCTGGTGAACTTTCTCCGGGATATCCCCGGTGAGCTGTTCGAGTCGATGCGTCTCGATGGCGCCACCGACTGGACGATGCTGTGGAAGCTTGTGCTTCCGCTGTCGCGTCCGGCCTTGATTACGGTCGGCATCTATAACGCTCTGGGTGTCTGGAACGGATTTCTCTTTCCGCTCGTGCTCACTCAAAGCCCATCCGTGCGGGTTCTTCCGCTTGCGCTCTGGAGCTTTCAGAGCGAACTCACGGTGGACGTTCCCGGGATTATGGCCGCAGTGGTCATGTCGATGATCCCGATCTTGACCTTGTACATCTTCGGGCGTCGACAGCTCGTTGCAGGCTTGACGGCGGGATTCGGAAAATGAGCGACAATTCATCAACAGATTCAACGTACGCCTCGAGCGCATCGTGGCCCATTGCCGCTGCGATGCTCCCCTTCGCAGCGAGTCAGGATGCTAGCCCCGAGGCGTGGTTCGATCAGCTCGCCCAGGTGGCATTCGAAGGTATCGATAGCGTCGACGTCACCGACAACTGGGTGCAGGCGGGCGATCTTTCGTCGGCACGACTCGAGGAACTGTCGGCCGTTATTGCAGAAGCTCACCTTCGACCGATTGCAATCTCAGCAATACGACGAAGCGTGATCGACCCGGTGGCTGGCGACGACAACCTCGCCTACAGCCATCGCACCCTCGACGCTGCTGCCAAGCTTGGCATCCCGCTGGTGAGTTTCGGGCTGCACCGACCACTCTTGCCAGGACAAAAGACTTCGCAGTGGTTCTGGACCGAACCCGGGCCGGTTGACGATCAAGACGACGCGACCTGGGATCTCGCGACCACGCGCATCCGCGAACTCGGCACGCACGCCGCCGACCTCGGAATCGCAGTCTCGCTGGAGATGTATGAAGACACGCTGATCGGCACTGTCGATGGCGGCCTTCGACTCGTCGAGTCGGTAGGCCTCTCCAACGTCGGCCTTAACCCCGACCTTGGCAACATGTACCGACTGCATCGCGATATCGAGGACTTTCTCGAAGCAAGCGCGCGCTGCGCCCCGGTGTCTAACTACTGGCACGTCAAGAACTATTTTCGAGACGAAGATCGCGAGCGTGGCTTCGTCACCACGGTGCCCGCGCCCATGGAGTTCGGCTCGATGAACTACCGGGCCGCCATCGCTGCGGCGATCGCTGCGGGTTTCGCGGCACCGTTCTGTGTCGAGCACTACGGCGGTGATGGCCTGTCTGTCGCGGCCCGCAACGCAGACTACGTGCGCCGCATGATTGCGGTCGCACTCGGAGAAGCACGCACCGCCGTGCGCGGATTGGAGAGCTGACAATGACAAACGTGACGGTAATCGGACTCGGCGCGATGGGGCTGCCGATGGCAACCCACTTGACTAAATCCTTCGACGTGAAGGTGTACGACATCAACCCTGTTGCGCTCAACAAAGCCGCAGCGGCCGGGGCTACACCGGCGTCGTCACTCGAACAGGCAGCGGATGGTGCCGACGTCGTCGTACTGATCGTTCGCGATGCAGCACAGCTTCAGTCCGCATTGTTTGGAACCGGCGGAGTTGTGGACGGGCTAGCGCCCGGATCAGTCGTAGTCATCACATCGACTGTCGGCGAAACCGCCCTAGTGCGCGCTGCCGACCTTCTGCACGCACGGGGCATCCTCTGCGTAGACGCCGCCCTTTCCGGTGGCCCGGTTCGGGCAGAAACCGGCGACCTCCTGATCATGGTCGGTGGCTCGCCTGAGGCACGGTCGGTAACCCAGCCGGTACTCGATGCGCTCGGTTCGACCGTGTGCGTCGTGGGCGACAAAGTTGGCCAAGGCCAGCAGCTTAAGGCCGTCAATCAGCTTTTGTGCGGCATCCACACTGCCGCTGCGGCAGAAGCCCTTGCCCTGGCGCATCAGCTCGGTCTTGACCTCGACATGGTTATTGACGTTCTTGGCGCGGGCGCTGCCGCCTCGTTCATGTTCGCCGACCGTGGTCCGCGTATTGCGCAGCAGCTACGCGGGGAAACCCCGCCGTTGCGTTCGCGACTCGACGTGATCGGCAAAGACATGGGTATTGTCGGCGACGTTGCCCGCGAGCGGAAAGTCAGCGTTCCGTTGGCGAGCGCGGCGGAGCAGCTGTATCGCATGGGCGAAGCAGCGGGACTTGCTGCAGAAGACGACTCGATCATCAGCACTCTTTTTGCTGCGAGCGACAAATGACCGTTCTTTTCAACGACCCTTCAGACTTTGCCGAGGATGCTCTCGACGGCTTTGTAGAGCTCTATGCCGATCGCCTGTCAGGAGTACCCGGTGGTGTGGTCGCGCATCGCCGCGGTGAGCCCAAGGTTGCTGTTGTTATCGGTGGCGGATCGGGCCACTACCCGGCATTCGCCGGTCTTGTTGGCCCCGGCTTTGCGACCGGTGCCGTTGTCGGCAACATCTTCACCTCCCCGTCGGCCGCACAGGTGTATTCGGTAGCGAAGGCTGCGAATGAGGGCCGTGGTGTGGTTTTGAGCTTCGGCAACTACGCCGGAGACGTGATGAACTTTGGAATCGCGGCTGAGCGTCTGCGCAGCGAAGGAATCGATACGCGGGTTGTGCTCGTGACGGATGACGTGGGCTCATCGCCCGACGCGGATCAACGCCGTGGAATTGCCGGCGACTTTACGGTCTTCAAAGTGATGGGTGCTGCCGCAGCGGAAGGACTCTCACTCGACGAGGTTGAGCGTCTTGGCCGGGCTGCGAACGACTCCACTCGCTCACTCGGTGTTGCATTCTCTGGATGCACGATGCCGGGTTCAGCCGAGCCGCTGTTCTCCATCCCGTCCGGCTCGATGAGCGTTGGGCTCGGAATCCATGGCGAACCAGGGGTGCGCGACGTTCCGCGGCTCACCGCCGATGAACTTGCTCGATTGCTTCTCGATGGTGTTCTGAGCGAACGGCCTGTCGGAGACTCGACCCGCGTCGCTGTCATCCTCAACGGGTTGGGAACGACGAAGTATGAAGAACTCTTCGTCGTGTGGAAGGCGCTTTCGCGATTGCTGAAGGATGCTGGTTTAGCGGCAGTAGGAGTTGAGGTCGGAGAACTCGTAACGAGCCTCGACATGGGCGGCTGTTCGCTCACCCTGATGTGGCTCGATGAAGAACTCGAGCGCACCTGGACTGCTGACGCTTACACTCCGGCGTACCGAAAGATCAGCGCGGGCCTCGACAAGCTGACCCCGGTCGAGCCGGGAGCAGCATCGATCGCTCAGGCCTCCGCCCCAGAATCTACGGAAGCATCGCGGGCGCTGATGCCCCTGCTGGTGGCTGCAGTCTCGACCGTTCGCGCTGTCCTGCACGACAACGCTGTCGAGTTGGGCGACATCGATGCGGTCGCAGGTGACGGGGATCACGGCCGCGGAATGGTCAAGGGTATTGACGCCGCTGCAGGAATCGTCGACAACTCAACGTCGGGAGGCGTTGCCGGGAACCTCCGCCAAGCCGGGCGCGAGTGGGCCACACGCGCCGGCGGAACCTCCGGAGTTCTCTGGGGTGCCGGCCTTGAAGCCGCAGCGGAAGCGATTCGCGATGACCGTCTTGAGTACGACGCCACTGTCGTAACGGACGCTGCCGAGGCATTCCTCGAGGCTATTCAGCAATTAGGCGGAGCTGAGGTGGGCGACAAGACATTCGTCGACGCGCTCGTGCCGTTCATCCACACTCTCAAGCGCGACGTAGACCGCGGTGAGGAGCTCAGCGCTGCCTGGAGTAACGCGGCCGATGCTGCAGCACTAGCAGCAGCAGCCACAGAGAGCCTGACGCCCAAGAAGGGCCGGGCTCGACCACTCGCCGAGCGCAGCATCGGAACACCCGACGCTGGCGCAACCTCATTCGCGTTGATCGTTGGAGCACTCGCTCAACCCCGCACAGCCTGGAAGGCAGATTCATGAGCACTACGACCCCGCTGATCCGCGTCGTTATCGGTAGCGACGACGCCGGATTCGAGTACAAAGAGATATTGAAGGCGGATCTCGAAGCCGATCCGCGTGTAGCCTCCGTCGTCGACGTCGGAGTCTCCGAAAGCGAATCCACGGCGTATCCGCACATTGCAGTGGATGCCGCTCGCCTAGTTGCCGCTGGCGAAGCCGATCGCGCTCTCCTCGTGTGCGGCACTGGTCTTGGCGTCGCGATCGCCGCCAACAAAGTGGAAGGGATCCGTGCGGTGACTGCCCACGATTCTTTCTCTGTGGAGCGAAGCGTTTTGTCGAATAATGCCCAAGTGCTGTGCTTCGGTCAGCGCGTTGTCGGGCTTGAACTCGCACGACGCCTGGCGCGGGAATGGCTCGGCTACACCTTCGACTCGTCGAGTGCCTCCGCCGAAAAGGTCGCAGAGATCGAACGCTACGAACTGCGTCCCTCTGTCTGATTAGCGGTTTCCCGCACATCCGCCACTCGCCTCCCGGGCTCGGCGGCACAACTAAAGGAGTCGGTTCGAGTGGGAATCGCAGCAACGAGATTAACGGTCGGGGTGGCCACGCCCCTCAGCGAAGAACTGTGTGCGCTGATCGAATCGTTGGAACCGCGCGTGCAACTGATTCGCGACCAGTCGTTGTTGCCTCCGATGCGATTTACGGCGGACTACGCGGGCGATCCTGACTTTCGTCGCACAGCGCAGCAGCAGTCGCAGTTTATGCAACTGCTCAACTCTGCCGACGCCCTCTACGGAATCCCCGATCTGTCGACGCCTCTGCTGAAAGAGGTCGTGCAGCAGAATGACCGTCTTCGCTGGGTTCAGACGATGGCGGCGGGCGGTGGAGCTCAGATTCGAGAAGCGGGCTTCACGCGGCACGAGCTCGATCGGGTGGCGTTCACCACCTCCGCGGGAGTGCATGGCGGGCCGCTCGCGGAATTTGCGTTATTCGGGTTGCTGGCCGCGAGCAAGTCGCTCCCTCGGCTGCTTCGGCAGAGCCAGGCACACGAGTGGAGCGAGCGGTGGCCGATGGCGCAGCTCAGCGACCACACGATACTGCTGCTCGGACTCGGCGGGATCGGATCGGCGCTCGCCGAAAAGTTGAGTGCGCTCGGCGTCCATGTCATCGGGATGAGCCGCCGCGGCGAGATGGTTCCCGGAGTCGCCGAGATCATCGAACCGCACAACCTGCCCGCGGCGATCCAACGCGCCGACGGAATCGTGGTGTCGTTGCCAGGCACGCCCCACACCGAAAAGCTCGTCGACGCCGAATTTTTCACAATGGTTAAGCCCGGTGTCACTGTGGTCAACGTGGGGCGCGGCAGCGTGATCGACGAACAGGCTCTCATCGCTGCGCTCGAAGACGGTCGTGTCGGCTTTGCGGCGCTCGACGTCGTAGAAACAGAACCTCTGGTGAAGTCGAGCCCGCTCTGGGAGATGGACAACGTGCTGCTGAGCCCGCACACTGCAGCGCTGAGCTACGCGCAGGAAGAGCAGATTGCGCGACTCTTCGCTCGAAATGCCAGCGCTTTCCTGGATGGTCGTCCCCTGCGCAACGTCGTCGACACGGTGCATTTCTACTAACGCTGCTCTCTCGGCGGCCGTCGCGATGCACAATGGAGTAATCAGCACGTCAGCTTCACGAAGTAGGGAACTATGACACAGCCCGCGAAAGTCACCATTATTGGCGCCGGAATCGTAGGGCTGTCAACGGCCTGGTTCTTGCAGGAGCGTGGCGTGGAGGTCACCGTGCTCGACCGCACGGGCGTTGCCGCTGGTGCTTCGCTCGGTAACGCCGGCTGGGTTGCTCCCGCACTGACACTTCCGCTGCCGGAGCCCTCGATCTTCAAGGTCGGCATCAAAGCGGTTATCGACCCCACCTCGCCCGTGTACGTTCCGGTCGCCGCCAACTCGACGCTGCTGCGCTTCCTCGCCGGCTTTGCGCGTCACTCGACGCCCAAGATGTGGCGCCGCAACATGGTCACGTTCGCCGAGATCAACAAGTGGAGTCTCGAATCCTTCGACCGGATGGAAGACGGCGGAGTCTCTGCAGCCCTCAAACACGCCGACCCCTTCCTTGCTGCTTTCACTAATGAATCCGACCGCCGTGTCATCACCCACGAATTCGATGAGGTCGCGGCCGGCGGCGGTCACGTGAGCTTTGAGAAGATCACCGGCGACGAGCTGCGCGAGTTTGAGCCGAGCGTCTCCAAGCTCGTGACGCATGGGCTGCGCGTGGATGGCCAGCGTTTCATCAACCCTCCCTCGTTCATGGAGGTGCTGGCGGCATCAGTGCGCGCTCGCGGAGCCACGATCGTGGAAGGCGCGAAAGCGACCGGCATCCGCGACCTCGGTGCTGCCGGAGTTGCCGTTGATGTCGAGGGCCAGAACGCTGTGCTCAGCAACGAGGTCGTCATCGCTACCGGAACCTGGCTTGGCGACCTCGCCCGCCAGTTTGGCGTGCGCCAAGTCGTGCAGTCAGGTCGCGGCTACAGCTTCAGCGTGAAGCCACCCGTGATTCCGACGCACCCGATCTACCTGCCCGCCCAGCGCGTGGCCTGCACTCCCCTCGGCGACCGGTTGCGCGTGGGAGGCATGATGGAATTTCGGTCGGCCGAAGCGCCCGCCGACTCTCGCCGCATCCAGACCATCGTTAACGCGGCCAGCCCCATGTTTGACGGCGTCGACTGGGACGCCCGCGAAGAAGAATGGGTCGGCTCACGCCCCTGCACTCCCGACGGACTGCCGCTCGTGGGCGGAACGCGCTCGCCGCGGGTGCACGTCGCCGGCGGTCACGGCATGTGGGGAGTCACCCTCGGACCGTTGACGGGCCGGATTCTCGCCGACTCGATCACCGGTGGCGACAAGCACCCGCTGCTCGACGCTTTCGACCCGCTGCGCTAACGTTCGCCGTCGAGCTCGTCGGGGCTGCGCTGCTTCTCAGTACCGTGCACCGTGTCAGGTCCCCGTTCGGTCTCTGTCGCCGGTGAAGCTTCAGCGTCGCACTCGGGCCCGGGCGGCGACTCGGGCTGTGGACGTCGCGGGCTGGCGTCGGCTTCACGCACCCGATCGACCAGCTCTCGCCACGGGCCGACGAGCTGCTGCTCGGGGATGACGGCTTCGTGCGGTTCGCAGTGGATTTCATAGGTGTAGCGGTCGGGCATCGTGTTCTCGGTCGGATGCTCGTTCCACGGGATTTCGGAGATGAGCAGATACCACTGGTCGGGGTCCGGCTGCTCGTCGACAACGACAGCCCACTCCACGCGTCGGCCGAGGAGCCCTCCGCTTCGCCACACCTGTACCTTCACACGTGCATGCTATCCGGTTGTCGTGCGGGCGAACAGGGTGCGGTACCCGAGATCGTAGGCCTCCAGAGGCGAAAGGCGGGTGGAGCGAACAGCGCTGAACCCGACGAGTGCTGACACCGTGGGGGCTCAGCTCGCAGCGGCTCAGGCCGCGGTCGGCACCACTCCAACGAGCGCCCAGCCTGAAACGACCGCGCGCTGCTCCTCAGAGCCATCGCCAAAGCGGGCTGCTGCTGCCGCAATCGTGGCGGCGGAGAACTCGGAGAACTCGCTGCGAGGTGTGAGCGAGCCGTTCGTGAGGGTGTCGAACCAGATCTGACCGGCACGTTCCCACGCGAAGCCGCCGAGCGTATCGGCGGCGCTCCAGAAGGCGCGGTTGGGGATGCCCGAGTTGAGGTGCACGCCACCGTTGTCTTCTTGCGTCACGATGAAGTCATCCCAGTGTGACGGCTGCGGGTCTTTGCCCAGCACATCGTCGTCATAAGCGGTGCCTGGCTCTTTGAGCGAGCGCAGGGCATTGCCCTCGACCTCGTCAGTGAAGATGCCTTCGCCGACGAGCCACGATGCCTCGCCCGCGGTCTGGCCCCAGGCGTACTGCTCCACGAGGGCGCCAAAGACATCGGAGACGTGCTCGTTGAGAGCACCACTCTGCCCCCGGTAGACGAGGCCAGCGGTGAACTCGGTGACTCCGTGCGCGAGTTCGTGGCCAATGACGCTGAGCGAGCGAGTGAAGCCGGTGAAGACCTCGCCATCACCATCACCGAAGACCATACGGCTGCCATCCCAGAAGGCGTTGTCGTACTCCTTACCGAAGTGCACGGTCGCTTCGAGCGGCGCCGAGCGGTCGTCGATCGAATCGCGCTCGAACACCTCCCAGAACAGGGCGAAGGTGTGGCCAAGACCGTCGTACGCTTCTGAGACAGAGGAGTCGCCCGTCTCGGGCTCGCCCTCTGACCGCACGAGCACGCCCGGTAGCGTCTCGCCCGTTTGTGCATCCGAGATTGCCCGGCTGACCGTGCCGCGCGCAACCGCAGTCTCGTCGGGGCGGAGCGATCGCGGCGGCAGCGTGTGCTCGTGGCGCCCATGATCAAGGTGATCGTGACCGATATCGGTCAGCGATCGGCGCGCAGCATGAGCGGCGCGCTCAAAGCGGGGGTCGTCGAGCGTCGCGATTCGCGACAGCAAAAACGGGGGCACGATCGCGCACCGGGCGCGAGGCGATTCAGCGGGGGAAACGGGGGAGTTCGGCATCCGGAACATGCTTCATGCTGACACGAACCACCGACGCTGGCGACGAACACTCACGATTCTCACGGAGTCCCCAGCAACGCCGCCACGCAAGAAATCGCTACGACAAGCACAAGACTGCTCTCGGGTAGACTGAGGTGTAATCCCCCCACTTCTTCGAAGGGATCCACCATGCCAGCAATCGTCATCATCGGCGCCCAATGGGGCGACGAGGGCAAGGGAAAAGCAACCGACCTCCTCGGTAGCCGCATCGACTATGTCGTCAAATTCAACGGCGGAAACAACGCCGGACACACGGTCGTGATCGGTGATGAAAAGTACGCTCTTCACCTTCTGCCGTCGGGCATCCTCACTGAAGGCGTCACCCCGATCATCTCCAACGGTGTCGTCATCGACGTCGAGGTGCTGTTCGAAGAGCTCGACGCTCTCATCGCCCGCGGCGTTGACGTGTCGAAGCTGCTGGTGAGCGCCAACGCGCACGTGATCACCAACTACCACCGCACCCTCGACAAGGTGACGGAACGCTTCCTCGGCAAGCGTCAGATCGGTACGACCGGTCGCGGAATTGGTCCGGCGTATGCCGACAAGATCAACCGTGTCGGCATCCGGATTCAAGACCTCTTTGACGAGAACATTCTTCGTCAAAAGGTCGAGGGCGCTCTCGACCAGAAGAACCACCTGCTCGTGAAGGTCTACAATCGTCGCGCAATCGAGGTTGAAGAGATCGTCACCGAACTGCTCAGCTATGCCGACCGTTTGCGCCCCATGGTCGCCGACACCGGTCTGCTGCTGAACAAGGCACTCGACGACGGCGAGATTGTGCTCTTCGAGGGTGGCCAGGCCACGATGCTGGATGTTGACCACGGCACATACCCGTTCGTCACGTCGTCCAACTCCACCTCCGGTGGCGCGGCTACCGGTTCGGGCGTTGCCCCCAACCGCCTCGAGCGCATCATCGGAATCGTCAAGGCCTACACAACCCGTGTCGGCGCTGGCCCGTTCCCGACCGAACTGCACGATGAGTCTGGCGAGTTCTTGCGTTCCCACGGTTTTGAGTTCGGAACCACCACCGGACGTCCGCGTCGCTGTGGTTGGTACGACGCTCCCATCGCCCGCTACACGGCGCGCGTGAACGGTGTCACCGACTTCGTGCTCACTAAGCTCGACGTGCTCACTGGCCTCAAGACGATTCCTGTCTGTGTCGCGTATGACGTTGACGGTGTGCGCTTCGACGAGATGCCGGTATCGCAGTCCGACTTCCACCACTCGGTGCCGATCTACGAAGAGTTCCCCGGCTGGGACGAAGACATCACCGGCGCACGCACCTTCGAAGACCTGCCCAAGAACGCGCAAGACTACGTGCTTGCCATTGAAGCAATGAGCGGCGCCCGCATGTCAGCGATCGGCGTTGGCCCCGGCCGCGACGAAATCATCGTTCGTCACGACCTCGTTGACTAAGCACTTCTGCAGTTAGCTCGCACGCAAGCGGCACGCATCGGAGAGATCCGGGGCGTGCCGCTTCTGCGTTGGCGGATGGAGCGGATGACGTGCCGAGGGGGAGCCAATCGGGGATTGCTGGACTGAAAGGCCGTAATCGGTGGGTGAAAGTCCGAAAAGCGCGGGTGTGGGGGCTCCGCAGGGTGGGAGTATTTGTGAGTGACCGTAACGCGCCCGCAACCTCGCATCCTTCAGGGATCCTTCGTCTCCGTTGAACCCCTGACCGAAGAGCACCTCGCTGACCTCTGGTCTGCCCTCGGTGTGCCCGCGGTCTTTGCCGGTGGCTATGGTGGTGGCCCGGCTGGATTGCCCGCCGACGAAGCATCCTTCGTGGAATGGTTGCGCGCTGGCTACCTCGGTTACGCCGACCGGCTGCCGTTCGCTATCCGCTTGAACTCTGGCCCCGATGCCGGCCGTATCGTGGGCGTCAGCACCCTCGGGGACCTCGACGAGGCCAACGCCAACGCGCACATCGGATGGACCGCCTACGCACCGAACGTCTGGGGAACCACGGTGAACCCTGAAACGAAACTTCTGCTGCTGGGTTTCGCCTTCGACAACGGCTATAACCGGGTGCGCCTCCAAGCGGACTCCATCAACGCCCGTTCGCGCGCCGCCATCCTCAAGCTCGGCGCCACCTTCGAGGGCATCCTGCGCCGACACCTGCTGCGGGCCGACGGCTCGTGGCGCGACACCGCCGTGTACTCCGTGATCGAGAGCGACTGGCCGGGCGTGAAGGCCGGGCTGCTCGCGCGCCTTGACGGGGCTTCGAAGCCCAGCGCGACCTCCCGTGATGCTGCCGAGCAGGAGCCGCGCTCGTGAGCGCCCCCGTTGCCCCCGCAGGCCGGGTCGAGAAGCATGACACGGCATCCCCGCTCGGAACCTGGTTGCGCTTTGCCGGGGCAGGGCTCGTGTGGGGCTCGAGCTTTCTCTTCATCAAGGTGGCGCTGGATGGCGTGAGCTTCGGCCAGGTCGCTTGGAGTCGGGCGGTGCTCGGCGCGCTCGCGCTTGTCGTGGTGTTTGCGGTTAGCCGCCGCAAGCTGCCGCGCAAGCCCATCGTGTGGGCGCACTTCACGGTGCTCGCGTTCCTCTTTGCAGTGTTCCCGTACCTGCTCTTCGCGTGGGCGGAGCAATACGTGAGTTCGGGCCTCGCGAGCATCTACAACGCGACAACGCCCATCATGACGGCGATCTTTGCGACTCTCGTATTTCGAGTCGAGAAGCTGTCGCGCTCGCAGATTGCGGGCGTCACGCTCGGCATCTTTGGGGTGCTCGTGATCATCGCCCCGTGGCAAGCCGGCGACATCAGCGGCAGCCTGCTGGGCCAGCTTGCGTGCCTCGGCGCAGCGCTCTGCTACGGCGCCGCGATGAGTTATCAGCGCAAATTCGTGGCACCGTACAAGGTGCCCGGTGTCACTTCCGCGACCATGAACATCGGCATCGCCGCCGTCATCTACCTGATGCTCACCCCGATCATCGCGACCGGCCCAGTCAACCTCACCCTCCCGGTCGTCGCCAGCCTGCTCGCGCTCGGAGTACTCGGCACCGGCATGGCCTACGTCTGGAACTACCGGGTGCTCGCCGAATGGGGCCCGACCCGCACCTCGACCGTCACCTACATCACGCCCGTGATCGGCGTGATCCTCGGCACCGTCATCCTCAAAGAGACCATGTCGTGGCACGAGCCCGTCGGCGCACTACTCGTGATTCTGGGCGTGCTGTTGGCGCAGGGGCGGCTTAAGCTCCCCGCGCTGGGGGCCCGGAAGGCTAGCCGTTGAGCGCAGCGTCGACGATCGCCTTTGCTTCGGCCTGCACGAGCCGCAAGTGCTCGGCGCCCTTGAACGACTCGGCGTAGATCTTGTAGACGTCTTCGGTGCCGCTGGGGCGTGCAGCGAACCACGCAAACTCCGTCGTCACTTTCACGCCGCCGATCGCGGCGCCGTTTCCGGGAGCCTCCGAGAGCTTCGCCGTGATGGGGTCGCCCGCCAATTCGGTGGCCGTGATTGCAGCCCCACTCAACTTGCCCAGCTTGGCCTTCTGCTCCTTGCTGGCCACGGCATCCACGCGTTCGTAGGCCGGGTCACCGAACTCTTCTACGAGCTCTGCGTACAGAACGGATGGCGTCTTGCCGGTGACCGCCAGAATCTCGGCGGCCAACAGGGCCAGCAGGATGCCGTCTTTGTCGGTGGTCCACACGGAGCCGTCTTTGCGCAGGAAGCTTGCGCCCGCGCTCTCTTCGCCGCCGAAGGCGACCGAGCCATCGACGAGTCCTGGCACAAACCACTTGAAACCGACGGGCACCTCGATCAGGTCGCGGCCCATCGCGGCAGCAACCCGGTCGATCATGGAACTGGAGACGAGGGTCTTGCCGACGGCGGCATCCGGGTTCCAGCCTTCGCGGTGCGTGTAGAGGTACTGGATGGCCACGGCCAAGTAGTGGTTGGGGTTCATAAGGCCGGCGTCGGGCGTGACGATGCCGTGGCGGTCGGCGTCAGCGTCGTTGCCGGTGAGAATGTCGAACTCGTCACGGCGGGCGACCACAGAGGCCATGGCCGACTTCGACGACGGGTCCATGCGAATTTTGCCGTCCCAGTCGAGCGTCATAAACGCCCAGGTCGGGTCAACGTCGGGGTTCACGACCGTGAGGTTGAGGTCGTACTTCTCGGCGATCAACTTCCAATAGTTGACGCTCGCACCGCCCAGTGGATCCGCGCCGATGCGGATGCCGGCCGTGCGAATGGCGTCGATGTCAATGATGTTCTCGAGGTCGTCAACGTAGCGCCCGCGGAAGTCGTAGCTGCCCGCTGCCGTGTTCTCAGCCCCGGCGTCGCCCACGTGCTTCACAGCCGTATTGCCGTCGGCAATGATCGTGTTCGCGCGGTCTGCGATCCAGCCGGTCGCGTCGCTATCGGCGGGGCCACCGTGCGGCGGGTTGTACTTGAAGCCACCATCGCGGGGCGGGTTGTGGCTGGGGGTGATGATGATGCCGTCGGCCATGTCGTCGTTGCCTGCTGCGTTGTAGGCGATGATCGCGTGGCTCAGCGCGGGCGTCGGAACGTAGTCGTCGAACTCATCCTTCAGCGCCAGCACGCCGTTAGCGGCGAGCACGTCGAGAGCGGTGGTCTCGGCGGGCTGCGAGAGCGCATGGGTATCGCGCCCGATGAACAGCGGGCCCGTGATGCCCTGGCTGGCACGATATTCCACGATCGCCTGCGTGATGGCGGCGATGTGCACTTCATTGAAAGCAGTGTCGAGCGCGGAGCCACGGTGGCCGCTCGTGCCGAACACCACCCGCTGCTCGGGCACCGAAACATCCGGAACCAGCGCGTAATACGCCGCCACCAACTCGGTCGCATCAATGAGGTCGGATGCCTGGGCTGTCGTGCCTGCGCGATCGTTCATGAAAACCAGTCTTCCACCTTCGCTCGGCGGTGGGCGCGTCATGTGGCAAACACGCAGCCTTCAGAACCCCTAAAGTCGTTGTATGGCAGCAGGAGATCAGGCCCACAACGACAACGTCGACCCCGAAGTGCGCGAGCAACTTCTGGGCGCCCGCCGAAGCATCGACAACATCGACGCGGCGCTCATCCATTTGCTGGCCGAGCGCTTCAAATACACGCAGCAAGTCGGTCATCTCAAAGCCACCAAAGGCCTGCCCGCGTCAGACCCCAATCGTGAGCGCGACCAGATCGCCCGCCTCAAGTCACTCGCCGAAGAGTCGCACCTCGACCCGGCCTTCGCCGAGAAGTGGTTCAACTTCGTCGTCGCCGAGGTCATTCACCACCACGAGCAGATCGCGTCGGGCAGCGAGCCCGATTCCGCCAAGTAGGCACGCAGCAGGCTAGCGCGCGCGGATGCCGTGCTGATCGAGCACGTCGAGGAACGTTGTCGGCTCGGGCCGCACCCGGTGGTTGTCGGTCTGCTCGGCCCAGAGCACTGTGCCGGTCGCGTCGGTGATGATCACGGTTGGCACGACGGTATCGCCATCCGCGGGTCCTCCCGCGCTGAAGATGACGGGCGTTCCGCCGGGTTGCACGAGGTCGAGGGCTGCGGCGGCGGCGGCATCCGTATCGATGTAGAAGCTGACGGGGATGTCGAAGCGGTGCGAGAGCTCGACGGTGTCGGCGGGCTTTTGGGGGCTGATGATCGCGACGGCGACTCCGCGGCGATCGAGCTCGCGATACTGGTCGGCGATCTGGGCTACCTGAGCCATGCAGAACGGGCACCAGTTGCCGCGAATGAACATGAGCACGTGCGGTTGCTGGGTGAAGACGCTGCTGTCGACGGCAGCGCCATCCACGGTGGTGAGCGGAAACAGCGGCAGGGGCTCGTCGACGCGCACAGGCTTGGTCGAGACGTGCTGCACCGAGTACCAGTAGTTGTATCCGAGAATCACGGCCAGGCCGAGAACGGCAACGAGCACCGCGAACGGCCCGGCCGCGAACGACGCGAGAACGCCGACGACCGCCACCGAGAGTTGAACCCACGGATGCCGGCGCTGAGCAACAACAAGGCCGGGCATCAGCAGCGCCAAATAGAGCGCATACGCAGCCCACGGCAGGGCAGCGGCGAGCCACCACGGTTGTGATTCCGCGATGGCGCGCACGACGACGAGTGCGATCACCCCGAGGGCGAGCGCGGCCGTGACCTCGCCGTAGACCCTCTTGATCAGTTGCACGTTAGGCGCCGAAAGCCTCCGCGAGCGTTCCGCGGTGTGCGGTGAGCAGCTCTTCGAGGGTCAGGGTGAACTGGTCCTGGATTTCGAGGGCGGGGGAGGCGGCATCCGTGACTCCGATGCGCACGGCAGGGTAGCCGCGGCCTTCGCAGAGTCCGCGGAATTTCACGTCGTCTTCGCGCGGGATCGAGACGACCATGCGGCCGGTTGATTCGCTGAAGAGGGCGGTTGCGGCATCGATGTCGTCACGCTCGAGCAGTTCGCCCAACCAGACGCGTGCGCCAACGCCAAAGCGCATGACGGATTCGGCGAGAGTCTGAGCGAGCCCACCGTCGGCGAGGTCGTGCGCGCTGGCGATGATGTTCTGCTCGTTGCCGGCCTTGATGAGGTCAGCGAGGCGACGCTCGGCAGCGAGGTCAACCTTGGGCGGCAGGCCACCGAGGTGGTCGTGAATTGTGCCGGCCCAGGCCGAGCCGTCTAGCTCAAGCGCGGTGGTGCCAAGCAGGTAGATGTTGTTGCCTTCGTCTTGCCAGCCGCTCGGGATGCGCTCAGCAACGTCACGGATCAGGCCGAGCACCGCGACCACGGGGGTCGGGTGGATGGGCACATCGCCGGTCTGGTTGTAGAACGAGACGTTCCCGCCGGTGACGGGGATTTCCATCTCGAGGCAGGCATCCGCGAGACCTTCAACGGCCTTGCTGAACTGCCACATCACTTCGGGGTTCTCGGGGCTGCCGAAGTTGAGGCAGTCACTGACGGCGACGGGGTTGGCGCCGGTGGCGGCCACGTTGCGGAACGCTTCCGCAAGAGCAAGCTGGGCTCCGGCGTAAGGGTCGAGCTGGCAGAAGCGACCGTTGGCGTCGGTCGCGACAGAGAAGCCGAGACCGCTCTCTTCGTCGATGCGCACCATGCCGGCGTCATCCGGGAAGCTTAGGGCGGTGTTGCCGAGAACGTAGCGGTCGTATTGGTCGGTGATCCAGCTCTTGTCGGCGAGGTTGGGGCTCGCGAGTAGCTGCAGCATCTGGTCGCGCAGTTCGGTGCCGTCCTTGGGGCGAGCGAGGCCGGAGGCGCTGTCGGCCTGAAGCTTGTCGATCCACTTCGGGTACGCGACGGGGCGGTCGTAGACGGGGCCATCGATGGCGACGGTGCGCGGCTCGACGTTCACGATCTCTTCGTCGTGCCAGTTGATGATGAGGCGGCCGGTGTCGGTGACTTCACCGAGCACGCTGGTTTCGACATCCCACTTCTCAACAACCTTGAGGAAGCCTTCGAGCTTCTCGGGCTTCACGATCGCCATCATGCGTTCTTGGCTCTCGGACATCAGAATTTCTTCTGCCGTGAGCGTGGGGTCGCGCAGCAGAACCTTCTCGAGTTCGATGAACATTCCACCGTCACCGTTGGAGGCGAGCTCGCTCGTCGCGCAGCTGATGCCGGCAGCACCGAGGTCTTGGATGCCCTCCACGAGGTCGCCCTGGAAGAGTTCGAGGCAGCACTCAATCAGCACCTTCTCGGCGAAGGGGTCGCCGACCTGAACGGCGGGACGCTTGGTGGGCCCGCCTTCGGAGAAGGAATCCGAAGCGAGGATGGATGCTCCGCCGATGCCATCGCCACCGGTGCGGGCACCGAACAGCACAACCTTGTTGCCCACGCCGCGAGCGTTGGCCAGGTGCAGGTCTTCGTGGCGCAGCACTCCCACGGCTAGTGCGTTGACGAGCGGGTTCGCTTGGTAGACGGAGTCGAAGTACGTTTCGCCGCCGATGTTGGGCAGGCCGAGGCAGTTGCCGTAAAAGCTGATGCCTGAGACGACGCCCTTGGCGACGCGAGCGGTGTCTGGATTGTCGATGGCGCCGAAGCGGAGCGCATCCATCACAGCAACGGGGCGAGCACCCATCGAGATGATGTCGCGAACGATGCCGCCGACGCCGGTTGCAGCACCCTGGAAGGGTTCGATGTAGCTGGGGTGGTTGTGGCTTTCGATCTTGAAGGTCACAGCCCAACCTTCGCCAACGTCAATGACGCCGGCGTTTTCGCCCATGCCGACCATGAGGTTCTTGGTCATGTTCTCGCTGACCTTCTTGCCGAACTGGCGAAGGTAGTTCTTCGAGGACTTGTAGGAGCAGTGCTCACTCCACATGACGGAGTACATGGCAAGCTCGCCGCTCGTGGGGCGGCGGCCCAGAATTTCACGGATCTTCGCGTACTCGTCTGGCTTGAGGCCGAGGGCGCCGTAGGGCTGCTCTTTCTCGGGCGTAGCCATCGCGTTCGATACCGTGTCGGCAACATGCTGGCGGGAATTGGTTGAGACGTCAGTCACGAGGGGCTTCTCCCAGAAGATTGTGGATGCCGGGGTGCTCACGCCGGCCGCCTCCAGTCTACCTAGGCGAGGGCTCGACGAGCCCCAGCAGGCCAGGCCCCTAATCCGATGAGCGCTCTGCGCGATGGTGAAGTTATCTGGCGCTGGGGGTCGGATCGGGGCAGAGTTGTTCGTAGTAGAGATGAGAGGCAGCCCAGAAGGGCGCCCCGTTGACTAGGGAGCGGCTTCGAAATGCACTATTTGTTGTCAGTGATCCATGATTCGGCCAGCCTGGCCACCCCATCCGAGATGGCCGCCATCGACGTTTTCAACGAACGGCTGCAGGCTGAGGGCCAGTGGGTCTTCGCCGGTGGTCTCGGCTTCCCGACGACCGCTACCGTGGTCGATCACCCGGACGAAGAGGTGATTTGCGGTTTCCGCGGATGCAGTGAGCGGCCCTCGGGAGCGCGGGCTAGATCTCTACGGCGGCAGTGCTTATAGTTGGCGCATGACCAATAGAAATGAGAGCTACTCACAGGTTTACGCTTGGCTCAAAGTAGTGTTCAGCGTCCCAGTGGGAATTCTCGCGATTTGGTTGCTCGCTGGTGCCGCAGAATGGTGGGAGTTCGCGACGGCCTTCATTGCAACAGCCCTCGCAGTCACGCTGCTAACGGTCGGTCTGCGCGACGTGACTGCACGCAAGCGTCGCCGCAACGCTGTGGTCGACGGAAAGTAGCGGTTTCCTGGCTTTCCCCGCGCGTCACGTGCGATCAGTGCCTCTTCCAAGGGTTGAGCAGAGAGACGCCGGTGTCGGTGAAGTCTGCGGTGTTGCGGGTTGCCAAGACGGCATCGTGCTGGCGGCAGACGGCGGCGATTTGTGCGTCGAAGGTGCTGATCGGTCGGCCCGCACGGCTTCGGCTGGCGACGATGTCCGCATAGTGGTCCGAAGAGTCGATGTCGAAGGCAAGAACGAAGCCAGCGAACGTCTCGGTGAGTAGCGACTCCATCCGCACGCCAACATCTTGCTTTCTGCGGCCATCGGGTAGGAGCGCAACGCCCGCTCGCACCTCGGCTGCAGTCAGCGCTGTAATGACTAAGCCTGCCGAATCTTGGGCATCAATCCACTCGATGACCTGCTGGCTTGGCGCTGGTTTCACCAATTCGGAGATGACATTCGTGTCGAGAACGATCACGCGCTGAAGTCCGCCGCGCGCGCGGGCTCATCCCGCACCGGGGTTTCCAAATCGACCCCGCCGATCTCAGCGAATTGATCCCGGATGAATGAGCCGAGGCCACGCGAAGGTCGCCGCCCATTTACTCCGACTGCGAGAAGCGCTCGAGCTTCGGCCTCCATGGAGCGGCCGTTCTCGGCAGCTTGGACGCGTAGGCGGGCCTTCACGTCGTCGTCCAGATCGCGAATCATTAGGGTAGCCATCAGTGCCCCTCTCGTTAGATAGTTACAATGCTAGCATTGATAGCATTCGAACGGCCAGCGCGTGAGCTCACCGACTCGACGCTGAGGGGGCGGCTAGATCTCTGGCTCAGAAGCCCATCAGCGCAAATCCCGCAACGATGCTCAGGAGGCCGATTGCGGTGAGGATTGAGCCGATGAGGATGGCGGCGTTCGTGCGGCGGGGCCGCGTGAGACTCCATCGCGAGCGATGGCACTGGTCGTAATACAGAGCGACTTGAGCGCCGACATCCATGATGGGAACTTCTGACGGCTCGTGAAGGATGGAGTACTGCCTGCCGTCGCCATCGGACCAGCGAAAGCCCTGGAAGCCGCCGGCTTCGAATACTTCGGCAGTGGTCGCGATCCACTTGCATGCCCGCAGAGTGAGAAACCACCCGAAGATGAGCAGCGGGACGCCGGGGACGAGTCCGACCCAGGACATCGTTTCGAGCACCGCTCCCCACGCGCCCTCAGGTCCTATCATCGTGCAATATTATCGGCTGCTCACTGCGGAAAACACGGAGATCACGGAGATCGAAGGCACCGGCTACGCGAGGGTGAGAGTGCGGCTGCTCCTACCGATGGTGAGCTTCTGACCCCACCCGATGGAGAGATGGTCTGCTTCGATGCCGTCTCCGAACAGCACGAGGGAGTCTGACTGGACGACGACTTCGAGGTGCTCGTTGCTGGTGAGAGTCCCGTCGGTGAGGTAACGGCCGGTGGATGGCGATGGCCACGCTTCGCGGATGTACCAACGCAGGTGGTCAGAGGCCGCCGACGGAAGCTCTGCAGTCAAGTCGCGGTCCGAGGCGATGGAGGTTGACCATCCGGTACTTCCTGTGCCGGTGGCGATGATGATGCCGGAGGAGGATTGCTCCTCGCGTGCACCGTTGGGGAGGGTGATCGCATAGCGCGCCGACTGGTGGCCGCGGTTGCCAAAGTACAACTCGTTGAGCGCCACGAGCCGCTGCCCGTCGTCGAGCACGCCTTCGACCATGGTGCGCTGACTGAACTGCAGACGGCGATGGATTGTCGCTTGGATGAGTTCCACGGCATCCGAGGGGGCGAACCTTGAGAGCGCGCCCGAGTTGCGTGCCGGTTCGGGGTCGATGCCGATCACTGGTTGCCCGGTGAGGTATTTGGCGACGTTCGCGACGAGCCCATCCTGCCCGATGATCACCACGATGTCTTCCGGCGAAAACGGGTAACGGTCGAGATCAGCGCGTTCGACTCTCGCTTGCCGCAGCTCGGCCGGCAGCGCGTTCGAGACCGAGGCCAGTGCGGAAGCGAGCACTTCGTGCCGCTCGCGGACCTCCTCGATGCTGCGACCGCGGGAGGCAAGAAAGAATTCGGCTTGCCCGACCGTGGAATGCCGCTGAAGTAGTTCGGTGAATTCCGTGCGTCGATGAACGAGCACGACCCGAGGCGCGAGCGCCATCGCTAGCTCTTCTGCGTGCCTGCGATGCGACTCAACGCTTGGCTCAGAACGTCAGGGGACAGGTTCAGGGTGCCGATCTCGGGGAGGTTTTCTGCGAGCGAATTCGCGGCGAGTGCAAGCAGTACCTCGGATTCGATCCCCTCAAATGCTGCAAGCCGCGCCTTCTCTGCGTCAGCTGTGGCGGCGCCCATGACTCGGACGTTTTCCGCAGCGCTCTCCGATCTCACTTTCTCGGAGGCAGCCGCCTCTTTCGCACGCTTGAGCGCGTTGGCACCCTCTTGGCCGACGAGCAGCTCCTCGCGCTTGGCCAGCTCGATCTTGCTCTGCAGCTCGTTCTCGGCGATCGCACGCTCGCGCTCGACGGCGACGGCGCGGCGCTCGAAAGTCGCTTTGTCGGCATTCTGCTGCACTTGTTCGCGTACTGGAGTTTCGAGAGCCGAAGCGAGTTCAGCTTGCGGTTTGATGCTCACCACGCGAACGCCGATGACGAGAATGGATGTCTTGGCGAGACGCTGATCTGAGGCAAGCCCATCAGTCATCGCTTGGCGCACCGTCGGCAACCCGGCCGCCAACAGGTCGAGGAGTTTCATCGTGGCGATGCTCTCCAACGCGTACTGCTGAGCAAGCTCAGTGATGCGGGAGGACACCTGCGCGAGCGGATCGGAGATCCACTGTCCGGTCTCGGTGTCGATGGCGAAGTCGATGCTGCGCGCAGCAAGGCTGGGGTCGGCATACCGATAGGTGATGGTGGCGCCGACGGCGACATCCTGAAAGTCAACGGTGCGCGCATGGAACACGAGCGGCAGCTCGCTCTCAGCGGTCGGAACCTCGCTAATGGCGGCGGTCAACGCGCGAAAGTAGAAGGCAGTGCCTACGCCTTCGTGGGCCACTGCGCCCTTCTTGAGGTGAACGATATGTGCCGTTGGCGTGCTGCGGAGGTGTCGGAAGAAGCCGTACTGACGGATGTAGGCCATATGAGTCCCCTGCCATAAGTTGAGTGATCGTCCGTCTCATACCTTAGGGGAATCTCCGCTTTCGGGCTCAAGGGCGGTGCCCCACTCCTCTTCAAGTGGCTCAGGCCCGTCGTTCACCATCTGACGTCCGCTACGCACAGACCGTCTTCGACCTCGCGGTAGAAGACAAAACTTGGGCTGACGTCGCTAGTCTCGCTCGATCCTTCGAGGTTGATGCTCCACGAGGCGTCGAGCGACGGTCGGTCGAGGGACGTGGCCGCATCGAACTTTTCGGGCTCTCCGGCACTCAATCCGTTCCAGGCTTTCGGGTCGCCAAAATCCCCTGCAAAGTCTTCGCAAGCGAGCGCATCTTGATCACCCGAGGCTGCAGCGCGGATGAGCTGCTTCGTCGTGTCGATGACGCGAGCGCCGTCGGCGCCCCAGATGGCGGTGTCGAGCCAACGCCCCGAAAGGGTCGCCACGGCGATGACCGCAATGATCACGCCAGCGACCGGCAGTAGCTTTCGCGTCTTCATGGGGAAACCATAAGCGTCACTCAGCGGAGCGCGACTCGTTGTTGAGCCCAGCCAAGCTGACGACGAAGCCCCCGATCATGATGACTCCGGCAATGCCCCCAACGATGAAGGGGAGTAGGAATGAGGGAGGCGCCGCATTAAGTGGCCCCGCTTCATCAATCCAGGTGCCGTACTGGATGCCGTAGAAAAACAGCACCACAAGAATGGCCGCGCCCAACAGGCCGCTTGTCACGGCCCAGATTCGGTTTCGCATAGTTGGGTCCTCCGCGAGTGGATGAAAGTAGATGACGGTCGAGTGCTGCGTGCGCAGTTCGAGCAGTTAGCCCTGGCCAGGCCCGCCCCAGCGCCCACCGTCGGGAGGTTCTGGGTAGACGGTATCTTCCGTGAAGACTCCGATTTCCGCGCGCACGGCGACGCCGTCTGCGGTGCGGTTCACGGTGTAGGCGATGCCTTCGAGGGAGTCTTGTTCCGGAACGTTGCCGAGGGTCGCGCTGTCTATTTCCGGCCCGCCGGATAGCGCTAGCGCCCCGGGGTCGATCAGCCCAGCGGTCGGATGCTCCTTGAGCCAGTTCGCGGTATCGACAACGTCGGCCCCCGTGATTATCCAGTATCCCGTCCGCGTCTCCATGGGCGAGCACGGCCACGCATAGTACGAGTAGGCGAACGGCGGTGTGGTTGCCGGGGCGCTTTCGGAGGGGACCGCGTCGGGCGGCAGGACCGCGCCATCTAGCCACGAGTCTGCCTTCGCGACGGCGGCAGCATCCACCTTCGTGGCGGCGGGAGACGGGGAGGTGGATAGCGATGGTTCCGGAGCGGCAACGCTGTCATTCGCTACCGCTGCGCATCCCGCCACAAGCACGGCGATGACCGACAAGCCGAAGACACTGCGTAGACGTGGCATTTGCTCACCTTACGTCGTGACGGTGATTCTGACTAGATGATCGCCGGATTAGACCGCGGCGAGATCGATCGAGCGCTTACGGCCTGGCAGCGCGAACCAGCGCCCGTCGTGTTGGCCGACGCGAATCGGATGCGCGAACGCGGTCGTGACGTTTTCGGTGGTCAGCACCTGTTCGGCTGGCCCGGCCTGTGAGATCCGGCCGTCTGCAATCAAGGCGGCATGGGATGTCGTGGAGGGCAGTTCTTCGAGGTGATGCGTCACCAGAATCGAGGCCAGTCGCGGAAAATTGGCGGTGAGCCCATCGACGGTTTCGAGGAGTTGCTCACGCGCCGCGACATCCAACCCAGTGCTGGGTTCGTCGAGGAGCAGCAGGTCAGGTTCGGCGATCAGTGCGCGCGCGATGAGGGCTCGGCCGCGTTCTCCTTGCGACAGGGTCGGCCAACGGTGGGCTTCCTTGCCGGCCAGGCCCATCTGTTCGATGAGCTCTGTCGCGCGGTTTGCCTGCTGCGCGGTGGGATCCCAGCGCGCGGGAATCTCGAGAGACCCGGTGAGGCCGGTGAGCACGACATCCCGAATCGTGAGGGGAGCGTGAAGCGGATGACGCGGGTTGACGTGCCCGATCGAGCGACGCAGCGCCTGCAGTTCGACCCGCCCGAGGCGTTGCCCGAGGATGTCCACGGTTCCGGAGGTGGGGTGCGCTGAGGCGCCGACGAAGCCGAGAATGGTGCTCTTGCCGGCGCCGTTGGGCCCGAGGAGTGCCCAGTGCTCGCCCGCGCGCACGGTGAGGTCGACCTCGCGGAGGATGGTGCGCTCGCCGCGGCGGAACGTGACGCCGCGCAGCTCGACGACGATGGGGTTGCCGCTCGCGGAGTCGTTGGGACTCACGGGGGTGCTTTCGTTCACGAGGGTGCTTTCGCTGATCAGGGTGCTGTTGTTCATGAGAGGGCTCGATGCGCGCCGGTGAGGTGCGCCCGGCTGCGCTCGGCCGCGGCGGCCGGGTTGCGTTTAGCGATCGCTTCGACCAGCGCGCTGTGGGCGGCTTGGTCTGCTTCGTAGTCGTGGATGGGCCGCAGCTTCAGCATCTCGATCATCGCTTCCCGCACTCGCGGCACGAAGCCGTCGAACAGTTCGAGCAGCACTTCATTGTGGGATGCCGCGACGACTTCCCGGTGAAGCGCCATGTCGACGCCCGCAAACTCTTCGGCCGTGTGGTGCGAGCCCGAGCGACGAGCGAGTGCTCGGCGCATCGCACGCAAGTCTGAGGGAGTGCGTCGATGTGCCGCGAGGGCGGCAGCTTCGGCCTCGATGGCAACCCGAGCTTCGAGGACGGATGCGACGGAGACTCGGCGCAGCACGACATCCCAGTCCTCGGCGATGTCGGTCGAGATCACAAAGACGCCGGAGCCTTGACGGCTTTCGAGCACGCCTTTGCCGGCAAGTTCACGGATGGCCTCCCGCAGCGTGGAGCGACCGACCCCGATCTCGAGGGCCAGCGTTGTCTCGCCCGGCAGCTTGTGCCCCAGGGCCCATTCGCCAGCACGGATGCGCCCGAGTAGCACTTCGGCTGCCTGCGCTGCAAGCCGACCGTGTTGCACTGCTGATGCCATGCAGGTGCTCCGATCGCTGTTTTTGTCTGCCTCAAAACTCTACACCTCAGACAAGTTGGGTTCGCAGCGTTGGCTCGGACGGTGAGTGCGCCTGGCCGGAGAGTGCGGTGTGACAGGATGAATTGGCCGAAGGAGACCCGATGACCGAGTTTGTCTCTGCGACTGCAGATATCCGTGGCGACTACCGTTATTCGTTGACTCGCGTCTGGGATCCGACGCTTCCGACGATCACGTTCGTGCTGCTCAATCCGAGCACTGCCGATGCCGAGCACCTCGATCCGACGCTGCGACGCTGCGTTGGCTTTGCCAAACGCGACGGATATGGCGGGATGGTGATTCTCAACCTCTATGCGTTCCGCACCAAGGACCCGAAGGTGATGCTCGCGGCGGCTGATCCCGTTGGCCCCGAAAATGACAGCGTGCTCGGCAACCTGACGGGAACCGTCGTCGCGGGATGGGGCGCCAACGCGTCCCCGAAGCGTGTAGCTCAGGCGATGGCTGTTCTGCCGCAGTTGCACACACTCGGACTCACCAAGGATGGTCACCCGCGGCATCCGCTCTACGTGCGCAAAGATGCGCCGCTGGTCGAGTGGAGGTCGTCAGAGTGAAAACTTCGACCGTTTCGTGCCTGTTCTCCCGCCACTGCATACGCGTCGCGTCATAGATCGGAGAGTTCCATGGGGATATCGCGCCGAGTATGAAGGATGCGGTGGATGCGCACTGCATCGGAGTCATCTGTGTAGAACGCGACGTAGGGGAACTTTTGCAACGCAAGCCCTCGAAGCTCCGGCATGCCTAGCTCGACTGCGAACCGCGGCGACCCGATCGACGGTTGCGACCCGAGTAGGTCGCGTGCCTTCTCCAGCGCATCAACAAACGCCATTGCGGCGTCAGCGGCGCCCTCTGCCAGATAGTGCTCCACGGCAGAGTCGATATCCTCATTGGCGCGTCTGGTCGTGACGACGCGGCGGGACGTCACAGGGTGTCGACGCCGTGGTTGTTGATTCGCTCACGAAGCTGGTGGAAGTACGCATCATCGAGTTCGGATCCTGGCCCCGACGTCATCCCCTCCACGACGAGTGCACGCAGTTGCGTGCGAGCATGCTCATGCCGGATCAAGTTGCGCACGAACTCGCTACTCGTGCCGTACCCGTGCTCACTTACCTGTTCTTCAACGAACTGCTTCAAAGCGTCAGGGAGGGACACATTCATCGTTGCCATTCCTTCACTGTACGCACGATGGCAAAGTTTGTCATCGATTCTTGGGGTCTTCGGTCGCGACGAGAGCTACGAATTCACCGCAAGTTGTCTTGAGTTATTCAAAACAACTGATACCGTCGTACCCATGGAAACAGTGACGGATGCGGCGCTCGCCGACACTCTGCGAGAGGCCGGTCTCAAAGTGACCGAGCCCCGCGTCGCTGTGCTGACCGCCCTCACCGACATCCCGCACTCCGATGCCGACACGATCTTCGGGGCTGTACTGCCGAGTGTGCCCGGTACCTCCCTCCAAGCCGTGTACGGAGTGCTGGCGGCGCTCACTGCGGCGGGCTTGCTGCGCAAGATCGAACCGGCAGGGTCATCCGCTCTCTATGAACGCCGCATTGGCGACAACCATCACCACATCGTGTGCACCGAATGCAGTGCTGTGCGCGACGTGGACTGTGTTGTTGGTTACGCGCCGTGCCTCACACCATCCGATGCCGGCGGGTTCACCGTGCACACCGCCGAAGTGAACTTCTGGGGCGTTTGCCCCGATTGCCAGAACGCTCTCACCCAAAAGAGCGCAGACTGAACAACACAGACAGAGCCGTCTACGCTGTCGCCCCATCTTCAATTCGCCACTAATCACCCCCACATAAAGGAGACATCGTGACTGAACCCACGACAACCCAGGCCGGCGCACCCATTGCGAGCGACGAACATTCGCTCACCACGGGTCCCGATGGCGTAACCGCACTTCACGACCGCTTCTTGGTCGAGAAGCTCGCCGCGTTCAACCGCGAGCGTGTGCCGGAGCGCAACCCCCACGCCAAGGGTGGTGGAGCATTCGGAGAGTTCGTCGTCACCGAAGACGTGTCGCAGTTCACGAAGGCCGCCGTCTTCCAAAAGGGCACTAAGAGCGAAACCATCCTCCGCATTTCGTCGGTAGCCGGTGAACAGGGCTCGCCCGACACCTGGCGCGACGTTCGTGGATTCGCACTGCGTTTCTACAGCACCGAGGGCAACTACGACATTGTCGGAAACAACACCCCCATCTTCTTCTTGCGTGATGCCATGAAGTTCCCCGACTTCATCCACTCGCAGAAGCGCATGGGCGACTCGGGTCTGCGCAACGCCGACATGCAGTGGGACTTCTGGACCCTCTCGCCCGAAAGCGCCCACCAGGTCACGTACCTCATGGGCGACCGCGGTCTCAGCAAGTCGTGGCGCCACATCAACGGCTACGGATCGCACACCTACCAGTGGATCAACGCCGCCGGTGAGCGCTTCTGGGTGCAGTACCACTTCCACTCCCGCCAGGGCGTAGAGCTGATGGAAGCCGCGGATGCCGAGCGCATCGCCGGAGAAGACGCCGACTACTACCGTCGCGACCTCTTCGATTCCATCGCCAAGGGCGACTTCCCCACGTGGGATGTCTCGGTTCAGGTCATGCCCTACGAAGAAGCCAAGACCTACCGCTTCAACCCCTTCGACATGACCAAGACTTGGTCTCACGATGACTACCCGCTGATTCCGGTTGGCCACTTCACGCTCAACCGCAACCCGGAGAACTTCTTCGCGCAGATCGAGCAGTCAGCGTTCTCGCCGTCGAACATGGTTCCCGGCACCGACATCAGCCCCGACAAGATGCTGATGGCTCGTGTGTTCTCCTACCCGGATGCCCAGCGCAACCGCATCGGAGCCAACTACAACCAGCTCCCCGTCAACCAGCCTCACGCCTCCGAAGCGCGCAATTACCAGCACGAAGGCGCCATGAACTACAAGATCGGTGACGCTGCAGCACGCACGTACACGCCGAACTCGTTCGGTGGACCGGCAGCTCAGCCCGAGCTGGCTGGCGAAGGCGGCTGGGCAAGCGACGGCGAACTCATGCGCAGCGCTCAGACCCTGCACTCCGAAGACGACGACTTCGGCCAGGCCGGAACGCTCTACCGCGATGTCTTCTCGGCAGAGTCGAAGGCTCGCTTCATCGAAACCCTCACCGGACAGGGCCGCGGCATCACCGTTCCCGAGATCCTCGAGCGTTTCTACTGGTACTGGGGCAGCGTGGATGCCGAACTCGGCGCCACCCTGCGCAAGACGGTTCCCGGCAATGGCGACACCGCCAACGAGGAAGCTGACCCCGTCGGAGTCGGCCCCGCCGAGTAACACTGAGCTGAAGCGGCAGCGCTAACGCGGCGTCGAACAACGGATGCCCGGCCCCAGAACCTTGGGGCCGGGCATCCGTTCGTTAAACCGAGAGACCGAGTGCCCCGTCGATCACAGCGACCGTACCTCCGACATAGGCCACGATAATCACCGCGATGCGAGCAGCCCGGTGGCTGACATGGCGAGTGAGCACTTCGCCCAGCGCGAGCCCGACTAGCAGTGAGCCGATGATGAGGATCCAGCTGGCGACATCTAGATCAGGAAGCACGCCGCCCGAGAAGAACGCCTTCGTGACGAGGGATGCCGTACCCACGATCACGAAGTAGGGCTGCAGCGTGGCCGCGAAGTTCACTTGAGGCCAGCGCATCAGCACCGCGTAGATGCTGAGGGCCGGGCCGCCGACGCCCGCCGCCGTATTCATGAAACCTGATGCTGCCCCCGCCACAATTGCCGCCGGGCGGGCCGGAACGATATGTTCCGCGCGCGTGATGAGCAACGTCGCGGTGAGAGCCACGATCACGAGCACGCCAACGCTGAGCTGCAGCACGGAGCCGGGAAGGCGGGTAACGAGCAGTGAGCCCGGGATGATGGCCGCGACGGCCGGGATCGCCAGCCACGCCAGGGTGCGCCACTCGATGTGACGCCAGACGCGGGGGATGATGAGCAGCGATGAGACGACACCGCACAGGTTCACGACGAGCACGCCGTCGAAGGGGCCGAGCAAAATCACGATCAGCGGCGACGCTACGAGCGCGAACCCCATGCCGGTGATGCGTTGGGAGAGTGCTCCTATAACGACGGCGAGAGCGACAAGAGCGAGCACCGCCCTAGCCTAAGCGGATGCCGGGGTTGCGCCAGACCGGAGCAGGCTCAGAGTGCGGCTCGCTGCCGCGAGACAGTGGCGATGCTGGCCCGGCTACAGGTTTTTGGCGTAGCAGACGCTTAGTTCTTCGCCCACATAGTCGCCGAAGTTCTCGATGGGGGTGTAGCCCTCGCGCTCGTAGAAGCGCATGGCATCGGGTTGGGCGGTTCCGGTTTCGAGGGCGAGGGTCGTCGCCGACTGGGCGCGAGCCCACTCCTCGAGTCCCTTAAGCACAGCGACCGCAATGCCGGTGCCGCGCTGGGCGGGTGTGACGTACATCCGCTTCACTTCAAAGATCTCTTCGCTGAGCTGGCGGAGCCCGCCGCACCCAGCCGGAACACCATCGACGTAGGCGATCAAGAAGACGACAACCGAATCCGCGTTCGGCTTGACGCCGGGTTCGCTGTCTTCGGTTCCGTACCGTGCTGTGAGCTCAGCGCGCTGCGCTGAACGCAGCATGACCGAGTCGGCGTGCTCAAAGGGAACGCTACGGAGTTCGAGTTCGTAAGTGTCTTCCACGTCAGAATTCTAGTCTGCGTGTCACACGGAGCTCGCCAAGTGTCGACGACGCTGTTGGCGGTGATTAGTTGCGACTCGGGAAGATTCCTAGGTGGCAGAGTGTCCACGTCATGTTGTTAGGCGTGACCGCGCTCATGTCGGGAATGTTGAAGGTGGTGCGACCATCACCGCCGTAGGTGGTCCCTAGAAGCGAGAAGAGTGCAGTGTTGTTTGCAATTGACAGTTCACGCCCATCGGCCACGATGCCTTCACCGGCGTAGCTTGATGCTGTCAATGAGAGGGTGCCCAGATAGCATTCGTAGGTTCCGCCGTCACCCGCGCGATTAACGCTACTTCCGAAGCTGTTGGAGAGAGCGGAATTACCGGTCGCGCCAGTTGCGCCGGCAGCTCCCGTTTCGCCTATTGGGCCCGCGTCGCCCTGAGGCCCCTGCGGGCCGGCCGGGCCGTCAGCGCCGTTGGTGCCCGTTGCGCCGGTGAGGCCTGTGGCGCCGGTGAGGCCGATGGGGCCGGTCGCTCCGGTGAGTCCTGTAGTGCCGTCAGTACCATCGGTACCATCAGTGCCGTCTGCACCCGCGGCGCCAGTGGCTCCCGTCGGTCCTCTGAGCGCGGTGCCTCCGTTCGCCCCGGTGAGTCCTGTTGCGCCATTGAGACCGTCGGCGCCATCAGCTCCGTCGCTACCATCAGTGCCGTTTTTCCCGTCTTCGCCGTCCGCGGCAGCGTCGGTCATGAAGACTGCTTCGACAAAACCGGCACCGCACGAGTCGCCGGCGTCAATGAGCTTGATAGCCGAGGCGGTGGTGTCGACGCAGGCCTTCTGCAGTGCATCCGCAGAACTGCCCTGGCTCGTGCAGCCGGCAAGCATGACGGCTGCGACGGCTGCTCCTGCAAACAGTCGAAGTGAACGGGACGGCGTACGGGAGGCTGAAGGCAAAGAGGAGATCCAGACATAGGAGAAGCGCAGTAATGCGTCACGGGTTGATACAAACATAACGAAGTTCTCTCAGTTAACCCAAGTGGTCTCGGCCCCCAGTATGGGGGTGCAGCGGGCGTTCTGCCTGCCTGCCATGGTGGGTGAACACAGCTACAGGGTGCAGAATTCGAAGCATGATGAATGCGAACGGCGGTGGGCAGCGCGGTGGCGAAGAACTGATCAGTGACGTAGCCGAACCCGTCGCATTGAGGGCTTCAGTCCACGCCTTCGAGGAAGCGGTGGCTGCTGTTCGCGCCGGCACAATCGATGCGGATGAGGCCTCAGCCCAACTCATCAGACTGCTGACCGACAAAGAGCTGCTTGGACTGCTCGACGGCGACTCTCCCCGGCGACTCCTCCCCTTCATCCCGGCCCTTCTCGGGCGGCGGCCATTCGTGGCCGGTGCGGTAGCGCGGCTCGGCATCCCCGGCATCCGGTTCAGCGACGGCGCTCGGGGCGTCGTGATCGGCGCGGCCACAGCGTTCCCCGTGACTATGGCGCGGGCAGCAACGTGGAACCCAGAACTTGAGCAGCGAGTCGGCGAAGCGATTGGTGCTGAGACCCGCGCGCGGGGCGCCAACTACTCGGCATCGGTGTGCGTGAACCTGCTGCGGCATCCGGCCTGGGGTCGCGCGCAGGAATGCTACGGCGAAGACCCGGTACTCGTCGGCCAGATGGGCTCGGCCCTCACCCGCGGCGTTCGGGTGCACACGATGGCCTGCGTGAAACATTTTGCGCTCAACTCTATGGAGAACGAACGCTTCGAAGTGGATGTCGCCGTCGACGACCACGCGCTGCACGAAGTGTACTTGCCCCATTTCAAAGCGACGGTGGATGCCGGAGCCGACTCAATCATGAGCGCCTACAACCGGGTGCGCGGCGAGTATATGGATGTCAATCGCGCGCTACTGACAGACATACTGCGCGACGAGTGGGGCTTCACGGGCTTCGTCACGAGCGACTGGGTGTTCGGCACTCACGACGCCGTCGCCAGCCTCAAAGCCGGCATGGATATCGAGATGCCGTTGCGGATGCTGCGGGCTCGCGCCCTGCCCGCGGCTCTCCGTAGCGGCGAGCTCGACCGCGCGACCGTGCTGCAGTCGGCCCACCGCATCCTGCGCACCAGCATTCTGCATGCGGCCACGCGCGAGCAGCAGGAGCCGAGCGCGACCGTCATCGCGTCTCCCGCGCACCGGGCTCTCGCGCTTCAGGCTGCCGCCGAGTCCATCGTGCTGCTCAAGAACGATGCTGTTGATGAGACGCCCCTGCTGCCGTTGCCGCGCACCACACGCCGGCTCGCCGTCATCGGGCGGCTCGCTGACGAAGCGAACCTGGGCGACCATGGCTCCTCGCGCGTTCGTCCGCCGTCGACCGTTTCCCCGCTGCAAGGAGTACGCGAAGCGTTCCCTGCGGCCCACATCACGACCGCCACCGGGCAAAACGAGAGCGCTGCCGCGACGCTCGCTGCGCAGGCAGAGATCGCTATCGTCGTCGTCGGGCTCGACCAGCACGACGAGGGGGAGTCGGTGGTCACCGGGGGAGTCGATGTGGGCATCCTCGGGCGCGCGTTCACCTCGGGGTTATCTCGCCGCATCTTCACCGGCCTGGCACACCTCGCGGCACGCTTCGTTCGCGGCGGCGATCGGAACTCGCTCGAACTTCGTCCTTCGGACGCGAGCCTCATTCGTGCTGTCTCCGCGGCCAACCCGCGCACCGTTGTGGTACTGATCGGCGGCAGCGCGATCGTGACCGACGCCTGGCGGGATCGCGTTCCCGCGCTGGTTCTCGCCTGGTACGGCGGTATGGAGGGCGGGCATGCCCTCGCGAGCATGCTCACGGGAGACACCGAACCCGGAGGTCGGTTGCCGTTCGTCATCCCGCGCGACGCCGCTCAGCTGCCTCTATTCGATAGTGCAGCAAAGGCGGTGGTCTATGACGACGCCTGGGGTCAACGCCACCTCGATGTCACCGGCAGCACTCCCGCCTTCCCCTTCGGATTCGGCCTGGGCTACACGACGATCACGCACGAACTACTCGACCACACGTTCGCCGATGCTGGCGGTACCGCTCGTGTGTTCGTCACCAACACCGGCGACCGCGACGGCTCCACAGTCGTACAGCTTTACGCTGCTGACGTGGCGGCCGAGCATCCGGTCGCCCAACTAGTGGGCTTTCAGAAAGTGATGGTGCAGCGCGGGGCAAGCACGACCGTACAGATCGCGCTCGATGCGGGGCCAACGTTGCAGCGGGATCCGAATTCTCGACAGTGGAGCGCGCGGTCAGGTGAGTGGGCGCTGATCGCCGCTCAGCACAGTCCTTCGAACTGGACTGGCGCCGTGCCGTTGCGCCCTATCGCCGGCTAGCGCCGGTAGCCGCGTGCGGGAGCGGGTCAACGCGAACACGCAGGGAGTCGTCGTGGCGCAGAACGGCCCGGATCAAGCGGCGGCCCTCCCAGCGAAGCGACGCAAGTGTCTGATCGGGGCGGAGCACTAACTCGCCCTCGGTCGACGCGTAGCGCTTCTGCAGGTCTTTCAGCTCGTCTGCTTTCAGTAGTGCCACCGTGCTGTTGTCCGTGGGGTCGGTCAGTCGAACCAGAGCGGAATCTCCGCGCAGATCGCTCGCCACCAGTCGTTTTTCGCTGGCGGCAAGAATAGCTTTTTGAGCGTCTCGGGTCACGACGATCGGGCGGCGCGGGCCATCGAGCAGGCCGGTAAGAACGTCCGCTGCGGCATCTGGCCGGCCAGTTTTCTTCGCGGCTGCTTGCATCCGTTCGAGGCGGCCGGGCTCGCGCAAAATCTGGTCGATCTTCCAGCCGAGCGTAATAACGTCGTTGCACCGAACAGCAGCACCCTGTTCCATCAGGTAGTCACCGTTACGCACTTCTTGCCCCGGGATGGGGTTCACCAGCACCATGGGCAAGCCCGCCGCCATACATTCGGAGGCCGAGAGGCCACCCGGTTTACCCACAAAGAGGTCGGCGCTTCTCAGCAGTGCGGGCATCTCGGTTGCGAATCCCAGAATGTGGAAGCGATCGTCAGTGCCAACGAGTTTCTCAATGTCGTCACGAGTCTCCTCGTTGTGTCCACACACGACGGTGGCTGTGAAGGCTGAGCGCATATGCAGTGTCTGCCGCACCGCAGCGACGGCGTAGTCCCCGCCCGCTGCGCCTGCAGAAATCAAAATGTGGGGAACGTCATGGGCGACGCGGTCGGTTTCGGCATCCGGATACGAACTGATCGGGATGCCGGTGGCGGCTACACGATCGGCGGGCAGGCCGAGCGCCATCAGTTCCACCCTGCCTTCTTCGCGCGCCACGTTAAACGAGTGGAACGCGCTGGTCAGCCAGAGGCCTTGAGGATCGTAGTCGGTGGTGACAACCGCTGTTTTGGCATCGATGACTCCGCGCATGAGGAGCGTGGCCATGAGCTGGGCGGGAAGAAAGTGGGTGCTGACGATCGCGGTGGGTTGGAAGCGTTTGATCTCCCGAATCACGGGAAGAGAGTTGGCCTGCGTCCAAGGGTCGATCGGTCCCCTGCGCCAAAAAGGGGCGTCGCTCACGTCGTACGCCCACTCAAGCACCCACGGCAAACCTTTGGCGAGCACGAAGTAGCCCTTGCCCAACACGTCGCGGTACAGAGTGCTGCTCACCTGAAGCACGTCGAGCACTTTTACTTCGACGACATCCTTGCGCGCATCACACGCTTGGCGCACTGCCGCGGCGGCGCTGTTATGCCCCGAGCCGACACCAGCAGACAAGATCAGCACCCGCTCTCCTCCAGCAGTGGGGGAATGAGCGGGGAGGGTCTCTGGCATGGGGGAAATGATAGTCGAGCCCGGTGCGGCTGCGCCCGGAGTTTGTGCAGTTCCGTTCCCGGCAAACTTCTTAGAGCCAGCGATGCTCTGAGGTCGCTACGCGTGCAGCCTCGGCGAAGCGGGCGAACCGTTCTCGCTCCACCGCGTCGTACGTTTCGGCGGCCACGGATGCTTCGAGCCGGTCGATCTGCGCCGCCACCGCTTCGGACTGCTCGGTGCGTTGCGCGCGGTAGCCCACCTCTTGCAGCAGTTGGTACAAACGCTCCACCACCCCGGGGTCGCTCGCGCCATAGCGGCGGGGCTGAGTCAGGGCGATGTCGAGCAGGTTGATGAAGTTGTGCGGCTTGATGATCACGCGCACGAGGTTGTCATCATCGGTGAGACCGCGAGACTGAATCTCAAGGTCGGCGATCGAGCACAGCGTCGCCGAAATGTGGCCGAGGGTATGCACGGCCGTCGTCGGGTCGTTGACTCCGGGGGAGAGGGCGCGTGCCGTGATATCGACGAGCTGGCGGATGCCAAAACCGATATCTTGGCTGGCCGTGCGCTCGTAGGCGAGGCTGACGGCACCGACCAACGCGCTGTTGATGGTGTCGCGGTCGTCGTCATCCAGGTGGCGCATCGGGTCACGCGGCCACCAGCGCAGCACGGGGGTGCCGCTGACCACGTGATGACCAACGGTGTGTTCTTCCCGCGCCACGATGTCGTATTTGATGGCGATTGTGAGTAGCCGAGAGCGGTCGCTAGAGCGAATAAACCCGGACCGCTTCGCGAGACTTAGCTCGATACGTTCAGCGGGCGGCCACTCGGGCAGTTCCGTTTCGCCGGTTGCCATGGTGGATGCCACGAGCTCGATGGTCTTACTAGTTTCGAGGTAGACCTGCCGCATCGTCGTCTCGATGCGCAGTTGCCGCGCGAGGTGCGCCAGGAACAGCGTGAGCATGACAACGCTCGCCAGGGTCAGGAGCGACGCCAACGTCACCGCAAGGCGCGGCACGATCGGGTCGATGCTGTCGTCGCCATCCTGAACCGTGCGCAACACCGTGAGTGCGTAGGCGAAGGTGCCGACGAACACCGAGAGAGTCCAGTGCACCGTCTGGTCTTTGAGGAAGGTGCGCAGCACGCGCGGGGAAGCCTGGCTGCTGGCTAGTTGGAGCGCGACGACGGTGAGCGAGAAAGTAAGGGAGGTCGCCGTGATCAGCGAACCCGAGATGGCGGAGAGCACGGCGCGCGCGCTTTCGGGGCCACCAGCAAACAGGATGCGTTCGAGGCCCACCGGTAACGACGAGTCAACGGCGCGGTCGATCAGGGGCAACACAATGCCCAAGATCACGGCGAGAAGAATGGAAATCGTGGGCAATGGCCACAGCTCAGCGGCGATCCCTTCGCGCACGGTGGCAATCCAGCGGCGCAGGGAATTGCGGCGTGCACTCTGTGTTGCCAGTTCGCTCATCACATCCCTCTCCAGTCGCCCTAGTTAATCACGTCAGGCTTCGTGTGGCGCGTGCCCCTAGGGTGGAACAACGCGAATGAAAGGAAATCACTCGATTGTTTGAATGGGTATCGTGGCTGGGGCTCGCTGTGGCCGTAGTGGTTGCGCTTGTCGCCGTCGTCATTGGCATCGGAGTGATCTCTCTCATCGTGAGAGGAATCTCACGTCTGCGGCCCGGGGTCTATAAGACTCTCGCTCAGTCGCGTCAGCGCTTGAGAGTGCTCATGGCGTTGCTCGCCGTGTGGGCAGCAATCTCTATCACGCTCCCGGTCGAAGATCTGAGTGACATCGTTAACCAAGTTTTCTTGATCGCGGTAATCGCGGCCAGCGGCTGGTTGCTCATCGCCATCATCAACGTGCTGCTCAACCGGACCATCGCCCGGTACCCCACCGACGTTCCCGACAACCGAGCTGCGCGTCGCGTGCGCACTCAAGTGCAACTGATCCGTCGCGTGCTCGCGGCCGTGATCGTCATCGTCACTATTGGTGCCATTCTTCTCACTCTTCCGGGGGCAGAAACTCTCGGCGCAAGTGTTCTCGCTTCAGCCGGCCTCGTCAGCGTCGTCGCCGGTATTGCTGCGCAGTCCGCTCTTGGCAACGTGTTCGCGGGAATGCAGCTTGCCTTCAGCGACGCCATCCGCGTGGACGACGTTGTGATCGCCGACGGTGAGTGGGGCCGCATCGAAGAAATCACCCTCACCTACATTGTTGTCAGCATCTGGGATCAGCGCCGCCTCGTGCTGCCTTCGACCTACTTCACGACCACGCCGTTCCAAAACTGGACCCGCAACGCCACCGAACTTCTCGGCGAGGTCAACTTCGACCTCGACTGGCGCGTCAACATCGACCAGATGCGCGAGCGCCTCAGCAAAGTTGTCGAGCGAACCGAGCTGTGGGACGGCCGCACGGCCAACATCCAAGTCGTGGATGCCAAGGGTGGTTTCGTTCGAGTGCGCGTGCTGATTAGCGCCGCCGACTCCGGCGCGCTCTGGGATCTGCGCACGCACGTTCGCGAAGAAATGGTCACGTGGTTGCAGGCCAAGAATCCGGCTGCGCTTCCTCGCACGCGAGTGCTCATGGTCGAGAATGAGGCAGCGGTGCGCACCAAGTCATCGCCAGCTTCGCAAAACCGCGGCCTCTTCAGCGGTAGCGCCGAAGCGGATGCTCGCCGTCAAGAATTCACGGGAGCGATTCCGGTTCAAGACAACGTGCCCGAGAACCTGATTGGCCCAGAAGAGACCGATGCCGATGAGGCTCAGTCGTCCACCGCCAAGCGCGTCATCAACGACTAGGAGTCATTCAGGATGCCCGGCCTCGACAACGTTGTCAGCTCCCCGCCACTCAGTTCACGCAGTTGGGGGCTGGTGCCCGCAGCGCTGTTGAGCGGATCGGCGGTGCTCCTGTTCTCACTGCGACTGCCACTGCTCGGCTATGTCGTGGTGGCATTGGCTCTCGCCGCCGCCTGGCTCACCGACCGCAACAAGCACACCGAGGGTCTCGCGAAAGACCTGCTCCTCATCGCGGTCGGCATGATCATCGTCTCCACGGTGTCGGTCGAAGCCGACATCAGCTGGGGCAACTTCTTCTTGCTCGGGTTTGTGCTGGCTGCAGCGGTTGCTGTGCCCTACGCGCTGTCTCGCTTCGTGTTCAAGGATCGCCTCATCCGGTTTCCGTGGCGGGGCGGCTGGCCGTGGAACCGCGTTCAGTGGGGCTACCTGTTTCTCGTGCTCTTTCTCGGTTGGCTCATTTTGCCGTTCTACTTCATCACGAGCGGTGTGTATCTCAACTGGCCGATCGTCACGACGCCCGATGAGATCGGTCGGCTTTTCGTCGGCGTGAACGCGGTCGGCACGTGGGATGAGCTGTTCTTCATCCTCACCGTCTTCGTGCTCTTCCGTCGACACTTCCCGGTGTGGCAGGCCAACCTGCTGCAGATGGTGATCTTCGTGGCGTTCCTGTGGGAACTCGGCTACCAGTCGTGGGGTCCGCTGCTCACTATCCCCTTCGCACTGCTGCAGGGCTGGATCTACTCGACCACGAAGTCGCTCGTCTACGTGCTGAGCGTGCACCTACTGTTTGACGCGGTCGTGTTCCTCGTCATCGTGCATGCCAGAAACCCCGGAGTGATCGGGTTCTTCCTGCTGTAGGAGGCGGTGCGGCGTGCTGTCGATCGGCGGGGCCGTCGCTCCGGCGAGGTTACTCTTTGCCGCCGGGAGGGCCTGCGATGAGCAGCACGACGTAGAGCAGAATGACCGCGCCGGCGATCAGCGCCACCAAGATATAGGGGTGGTTCAAGAACCAGCGCATTGTGCGGTCGATCCAACCAGCATCCCGCGGATGACCGGAGGCTTCTTTGCGCCAGTCGCCCTTCAGTCGACCCGAGCGTGCGAGCCACAGCTCCACCGGAATCGTGGCGTACGGAATGACCGCGCTACCGATAGTGAGAACGGCGGTGCCGACGCTCCACCGCTGGTTCACCGTCAACAACACGGCAGTGGCACCGTAGGCGAGGAAGACAAAACCATGGATGGCCCCACCGATCGACACCGCGACATCCAGCCCCGCCGTAGCGCGCAAGATGAGACCGGTGATGAGCAGAGTCCACGTGACTGCCTCAGCGAACGCGAGAACGCGGAACAGTGACTTGGGGGTCGCAAACATGAGGCTGAACTTTCAGTATTAGGCGTTGGCCATCAACGAGCTGATCGCGCTCGTGAAGAACGTGAGGCCGTCGGTGCCGGAACGCATTGCCGCGCGAGTGTCTGGACCAAAGCCAGGCTCGGTCGCGTGCTCGGGATGAGGCATAAGACCCACAACGTTGCCGCGAGCATTCGAGATGCCTGCAATGTCGTTCGCCGACCCGTTGGGGTTGACCTCGAGGTAGCGGAACACGACCTGGCCTTCGCCCTCAAGGCGATCAAGCGTTTCTTGGTCGGCAATGTAGCCGCCCTCACCGTTCTTCAACGGGATGATGATCTCTTCGTCTTCTTTGAAGCCGTTGCTCCAGGCGGTGTCGACATTCTCGACGCGCAGCTTCTGGTCGCGGCAGACGAAGTCGCCGTGATCGTTGCGCACGAGGCCGCCGGGAAGCAGGTGTGATTCCACCAAGATCTGGAAACCGTTGCAAATGCCCAGCACAGGCATTCCGGCGTTCGCGGCCGTGATGACCTCGCTCATGATGGGCGAGTGCGCTGCGATAGCACCGGCACGCAGGTAGTCGCCGTAGCTGAAACCGCCGGGCAGAACGATGGCATCCACGTTCTTGAGGTCGTGGTCGCCGTGCCACAGGGCTACCGGCTCACCGCCACCCAGTTTGACCGCACGCTGAGCGTCACGGTCGTCGAGCGAACCCGGAAAGGTGATGACTCCGACGCGCACTATGCGCCCTGAGCGTCGTCGGCGGGGCGAGCCTCGCCAACGTAAATGACGTCTTCGATGACGGTGTTGGCGAGGAGATCGTTGGCGATCTCGCGGGCCTCAGCCAGTAGCTCGTCAGTGATAGGGCCCTCAACGGTGAGCTCAAAACGCTTACCGATGCGCACCGCGCTGAACTCGCTCTTGTCGAGACGGACGAGGGCGCCGGCTACGGCCTTACCCTGAGGATCGAGGATTTCAGCCTTGGGCATTACCTCGACGACGATTATTGGCACCGAATCACTCCATGATTTCGCGCGGGCGGATTGCACCAAGTCTAGCGGAGGGTGGCGGTACGGCAGACTGTCCTCATGGACATCGACCGCGCAGTGCAATCCCGCATCGTTCGCACGCTCGTTGCGGGCCAAGTGCTCGCCGGGTTGGGCCTCGGAGCGACCGTGGCGGTGGGTGCGATTCTGGCCGCCGATCTTGGCGGCGAGGCGCTCTCGGGTGCGGCGGCGACATCCAGCACGCTCGGAGCTGCGCTCGTCTCTATTCCTCTGGCGCGGTTGGCCGCTCGCTGGGGTCGTCGCCCCGCGTTGGCGCTCGGGGCTGGCGTTGCCGCCGCAGGCTCGCTCATCACTGTCATTGCTGTCGGTGCCGGGTTCTTCCCACTCCTGATTCTGGGGTTTGCGATGCTGGGCGTCGGTACGGCGGTTGGCCTTCAGGCGCGCTTTGCCGCGACGGATGTTGCGGCTCCCCAGCACCGAGGCCGTGACCTCTCACTCGTGGTCTGGTCGACAACGATTGGCGCTGTGGCCGGCCCGAACCTCGTTGGTCCTGGTGAAGCGATAGCGCAGTGGCTGTCGCTGCCAACCAATACAGGCTCATTCGTTTTCGCGATTGCGGCGCAACTCGGCGCTGTCGCGCTCTACCTCGTGGCACTGCGCCCCGATCCTCTCGTTCTGGCTGGCAATAAGCCTGTCGAGCCGGCAGCTGCCGCGGATGCCGGAATCGTCCGCGGTCGTGGCCCACTCGTCTTCGCAATTGCTGCCATCGCCATTAGTCACGCAGTCATGGTGTCGATCATGGCGATGACGCCAGTGCACTTGCTCCATCACGGAGCGAGCCTCACCGTCATCGGCTTCACCATTAGCTTGCACATTGCCGGAATGTATTCGCTGTCACCCGTCTTCGGTTGGGCGAGTGACCGTTTCGGTCGCATCCCAACAATTCTTATCGGGCAGGCGCTCTTTGCGGCATCCGTGTTGGTCGTTGCGCTCGGTCAACTGAGCAACACCGCCGTTACTGTCGGACTGGTGTTGTTGGGTCTCGGCTGGAGCGCCTCAACGGTTGCTGGTTCGGCACTCGTTGCTGACCTCTCGACGGGAGCGATGCGGCTGCGTATTCAGGGTCGAAGCGACACCATCATGAGTCTTGCTGGGGCAGTGGGCGGCGGGTTCGCCGGGCCCATCCTGATCGTGGTCGGCTACGCCGGACTCGCGTGGGGCGCTGGCGTGCTCGTGCTCATTGTTACGGCGGCAGCGCTTGTGGTGTGGCGAGCCAAGCCCGTCACACCACCCGTGCCGCGTGATACTACTTCTGAAGTACAGCCTGCAGGTCAAACGTCAGAGTGATGTTCTCGCCAAGAAGAACACCACCGGTTTCGAGAGCAGCGTTGTAGTTGATGCCGAACTCGGTGCGGTTGATGACGGTGGTGGCGCTTGCCGCGGCAACAGTCTGGCCGTAGGGGTTGGTGGCGATGCCGCCAAATTCGCCCTTCAGCGTGACGGGCTTGGTGACGCCACGAAGTGTGAGGTCGCCCTCAATGGTGAGGTCGTCGCCATCGATGTCCATCGAAGTCGATGTGAACGTGGCGGTGGGGAACTCCTCCACGTTGAAGAAGTCGTTGGTGCGCAGGTGACCGTCGCGGTCGGGCTGGTTGGTGTTGATCGTCGCCATGTCGATGGTGGCGGAGATCGAGTTCTCGGCAGGCACTTCTGAGGTGACGATGGTGCCGGAGAAACCGTCGAAGGTTCCGCGAACCTTGCTGATCATGAGGTGCTTGACCGTGAACGCAACGGTGGAGTGCGTGGGGTCGAGCTGCCAGGTTCCGACAGCGAAGTTGGTGTGGGTGTCAAGAGAAGTAGTCATGTCTACGGGCAACTGTGACCGGTGTCTTCTTATTCCACGATTCGGTCAGAACTTCTCGGTAGGCTCGCACTATGGACACCACAGGACTCAACGAATTTCTTGAGCACAATGACTTCTCCGGCACTGTGTTGATCAAGCGCGGAAACGCCACCATTTTCGAGGCCACCACGGGCAAGGCCACTCAACGTTGGGATGTGCTGAACACGGCAGAGACCCGCTTCGATTCGAGTTCCATCACCAAACTCTTCACGAGCGTCGCTGTCCTTCAGCAGGTCGGCAAGAATGACCTCGACCTTGAGACATCCATTCACCACTATGTTGACCTGGCTGACACGGAAATCGATCCGGCCGTCACGCTGCTGCACGTGCTCACCCACACGAGCGGCATTGCGGATGACGTGGATGAAGAAGAGGGCGAAAGCTACGCCGACCTGTGGGCGGAGTTCCCCACCTACACAATTCTTGAGCCCGCCGACCAGCTCCCCACCTTCGTGAATAAGGAGTCGCTGGCGGAGCCCGGCGTCGAGTGTGTCTACACAAACGCGGGCTACGTGCTCGCCGGTCTGGCGCTCGAGAAGGTCACCAAGACCGACTACCGCCAATTCATTTTTGATGAGGTCTTCACGCCCGCGGGCATGGTCGACTCTGGCTTCTATGACCGTCGGGATGCCGCCCCGCGCGTTGCCGAGGGCTGGGACTACATCGACGGCCGTTGGGTTTCCAATATCTACAGCGCCCCGCCCATTGGTCTGCCCGATGGTGGAGCCCACGTCACTGCCGCCGACCTCATTCGCTTCATTCAGGCAGTGCGCAACGGTGAGCTTCTCGACACCGAATTTACGGAAGAGTTTCTCACCCCGCAGGTGCAGTACGACGAAGAGACCTGGTACGGCTTCGGGCTTGAGTTCGACATGAACGAAGACGGCACCGTGCGCAGCTACTTCGCAGACGGTGTGAGCCCGGGAGCCTCCGGAATTGTTCGCCACTACCTCGAGGCAGGTCTCGATGTTGTGGTGCTCTCGAACTCCGAAGAGGGTGCGTGGCCGGTTATCCGCGAAATCGACGAACGCCTCGGTGGGTAACACTCTTACGGGGCGAAGAGTCGCGTCTTCTTGCGGCCACCAGAAGACGCTAGGGCGCGGGCTGAGCTGGGCCCAGCGAAACGGGCGTCGCCGTCTCTGATGCGGTGCCTTTGAGCTCCACGAAAATCACGTGGGTGGGGCTGTCGCCGATGTTCTCTCCGGAGTGGCGTTGGGCGGGCAACCACATTGCCAGGCCCGTTGCCAACTCAACATCGCGATGGTTCTCGCCAGCGTGTAGGCGGCGGCGAAAATCGCTGAGAGTGATCATGACACTGTCGGGATGCTCGTGCGGTGTCGTGGTGTCGCCGGCCGCATCGATGTACTCAAGCACTCGTACGCGGTCATTCTCGAACACCACTGAGTAGTGTTCCGGATTCGTTGCTACAGGATCGGCGTCCATGGGAGACAGTGTGCGCCTCGAATGTCGCCTTGGCAAGCACTATTTTTCGCGCCGGCCGTTGCCCTGGTTCGCGGTGGTGCGCACGTGAATCGTGTTCGCCCACGGGTCATCGAAACTGAGGGTCTGACCATCGTGGCGTAACTGGATGCCGTGGTGCGTCATCCGTTCGCCAAGCGCTCCGAGGTCGTCGGCGCTCGGCACCGCAATGTCGACTTGGGCGAGACCGAGTGCGGGCAGCCGCGGACCAGCGCCGCTCGAATTCCAGGTGTTCATGGCCATGTGGTGGTGGTAGCCGCCGGCGCTGACAAACACGGCGCTTCCGGGGATCTCGGCGGTCGCTTCGAAGCCGAGTCGATTGACGTAAAACTCGCGCGCGGTGGCGATGTCACCGACTTGCAGGTGCACGTGGCCAATGCGGGCGCCACCGATGACAGGCTGATCGACGGCGGCTTCGGTGAGGTTCTCTTGCAAGAAGCCGTTGGGGTCGAGAAACAGTGTCGCCATTTCGACGGCGCCGTGGGTCCAGCTCCACTGGGTGCGGTCGCGATCCCAGTACAACTCGACGCCGTTGCCTTCCGGGTCAGTGAAGTAGAAGGCCTTGCTCACGAGGTGGTCGGCGCTGCCAGTGAAGGTCTTCGGATAGCGAGTGGCTACCGAATAAACGGATGCCGCCAGGGCTTCTTCGGTGTCGAACAGGATGGCCGTGTGGAACAGCCCGGCATCGCGGGGGCTCGCGTGCGTGAGGGCGGGCGAGTGCTTGAGGATGACCACGGGCGTGGTACCGCGACCGAGAACGACCGTATCGGAAGACTCGCTCAGCACGGTGAGGGCTACGGCATCCCGGTAGTACGCGGTGAGCGCATCGAGGTTCGCGACGCTGAGCGTCACTGCGCCCATAGCGGTGTCGGGTGCGAGCAGTTCGGTCATGATGCCTACAACCTTGCCGCCAACAGCGTTATTCCGGAAGAGCTTTCTGGCAGGAGGGGGTGCGGGCGAGCCTAAGCGGCCGCGCTCACGCCTTTGAGCTCCGCGAGTTCGCGCAGGCCAGCAGCTAAGCGCGAGACGCCCTCCTGGAAGATTTCATCGCGGCCGTTCGAGCCGTACATGACGCGAATGTAGCCTTCGCCAACCTCGCCGAACCAGTTGCCGGGCGAGACGCCGAGCTGCTGGGTGCTCACGAGGTGTTTAACGACCTCAAGAGAGGTGCCGAGCTCGGAGATGTTGACCCAGTGGTAGAAACCACCGGCAGGTAACGCCGCGCCAACACCCGGAATGCCCTGGAGTGCATCATGGATGGCGTGGCGGCGCTGGTCATAAATGGTGAACCATTCATCGGTGTAGGCCGGGTTCTCGTAGGCGGCGGCAACACCGTATTGAGCGAAGGTGTTGGTGGGGCCGACGTAGTTGAACGTCGCGATCTTGAGCAGCGGCATGATCTCGGCCGGGGCAACGAGGTAACCGACACGGAACCCGGTGAGCCCGAGGTCTTTCGAGGTGCCAAAGACGGTGAGGGTGCGTTCGCGCATTCCGGGCAGAGTCGCGAAGTTCACGTACTCTGCTCCGTCGTACACCTGGCGTTCGAAGTCCTGGTCGATGATCACGCCGAGGTCGAACTCTTCAGCCAACGCTGCGAGTTCCATCAGGTTCTCGCGGGTGTAGACGGTGCCGGTCGGGTTGTTGGGGTTGGTGATCACGATGGCGCGCGTGCGTTCCGTGATGCGCGAGCGGAACTCATCCATCCGCAGGGCGAAGCCATCTTCTTCGTACGTCGGAACTTGCACACACACCGCACCCATCTGGTGGATGTCGTTGATGTTCTCTGCGAAGCCGGGGCTTGTGACAAGAACCTCATCGCCCTGACCGGGACGGATGCAGATGCGAATCGAGAGGAAGAGGGTGAAGGCCGAGCTGGGGCCAACCATCAACTCCGTTTCGGGGTCGATCTCCATCCCGTTGAAGTCCCACAGCTTATTGACGAGCGCGGTCTTCAGGCGAGGCTCGGCGTACCCGTTGTCGAGCGAGTAGTGCGTTTTGCCGTCATCGAGGGCTTGCTTGGTGGCATCGATGACGTGATCCGGCAGGCACTTGTCTGGGGCAAAAGGATCCGCGCCCATCATCATGATCCGAGTCTCGGGATCGAGCCCTGCATAGAGGGAAAAATCGGGAGCGGCGAGGTCTCGCCACGAATCATCAATGCGCACGGAGCTTCTTTCTGTTGGAGCGGTTATTCGTCGATGTCGAGGATGTGACTGAGCGGCGACGTGTCTTCGATGCGGCCAAGGCTGATCATCGCTTCCACGCGCTGCAACCCGGGCACGGCTCCGAGTTTTTCGAGAAGTAGAGACTGCAGTTCGGCATGATCCTTCAAGCGGAACCGCGCCATCATGTCGTAAGTTCCGCTCAAAATCAGCACCTCGGTAAGCGAGGGGATCGCCCGAAGCGCTTCGATGACACTGGGCATGCGGGCATCTGAGGTGATCTTGATCGGGATGACGACCAGCATGGGGCGGCCCATGGCCGACCAGTCCATCTCGATGCTGCGGCGGCGGATGACGCCCGTGCGTTCGAGGCGCGCGACGCGCTCTCCGACACTGGGCGCCGACATGCCGACCAGGGCACCGAGGCTGCGAAGTGAAATGCTGGAGTCTTCGTGCAAGTGGCGGATGAGCTGGAGATCGACGGTGTCGAGGTCAACCGGCGGCGTGGTTGGTTGCAAAAGGTCCATGATCGTCGTCGAGGAGGCGATTGCGTCTTTTGTCGACTCCGCTGCGGCCTGGGCTGCGGCGTCAGTCATTGTTCGCGAACCCGTTGGCCTCAAGATTGTTGAGCAGGTCGAGCGTGAACTGGATGTGGGTGAGGTAGTCCTCGAGGTAGCCGTGTTCGTTGTAGCCGTGCATGTTTCCCTCCGGTCGCAACGTTCCGGTGGGCGAAATTAGGGGAGCCCCAAGATGTTCAAGGAAGAATGCTCCCGGTCCGGAACCCGTCATCACATCGTAGACGACAGGTTCTGCCTCAAAGGCTTGAGCGGCAGCCTCCAGAACAGAGACGGCAAACGGAGTATCTACCGGCGAGAACGCGGGCTGCATCGTGCGGATGAGCTCGACCTGGATGTCAGGCGCGGTGTCGCGGAGGAACGCCTTCACCGTCTCGAAGCAGGCGTGCGGGTCCATGCCGGGAACGAGCCCGAAGCGAACCTTCGCTGTGCCCTTCGCCGGAACACTGTGGCTCACGCTTGGGTCAATGTCGAAGCCCGAGAGGCTCATCGACGGGGTGAAGATGAAGCGCTCCTTCAGCTCTGCCGCGGGCAGATCCTTCAGAGGATTGACGCCCGGCAGGCTGATGGCGTCGCCGGGAAGCGAGAGCTCTTGCGTGCGCGCCTTGGCCGCGGCATCCGGGCGCAACGCAGAGTCCGTGAAACCGGGAACGGCGATGAGGCCGTCCTCGGTCGTGAGAGACGTGATCGCCCGCATCAACTCAAGCGGTGCGGAACGCAGAATCTGCGAATACGAGGGGTGCTGATTGGAAGCCAGGATGTTCAGGCTCAGGCTGATCTCCATGCCGCCACGGCATCCGAAGCCGACTGCGGGGCGACCGTCGTCTTCACGAAGGTAGCTCTCCCACAGCACGGCGTCGGCGCTGAGGCGTTCGGAATTCTCGGCCAACACCGTTTCGAGGCCGGGGCTACCGATCTCTTCACAGGGGTCGGCGAGGTAGATCATGCTGTACGGCAAGCCGCTGGGGTGATCCTCGATGAACAGTTCGAGCGCGCGCAGGCGGCTCGTGACATCGGCCTTGTCGTCACAGGCACCGCGGGCCCACATGGCGCCGTCGCGGATTTCTGATTCGAAGGGGCCGGAGATCCACTGGTCGAGGTCGCCGACAGGCTGCACGTCGTAGTGGTTGTAGAGCATGAGCGTTTTGTCGCTCGCTCCGGGGAAGTAGGCGACGACGACCGGCCCGTATTCAGGAATCTCGATGCGCTCGACGCGCTCGCTGAGCCGGCGAAGCTTCTGCTCCAACCAATCAGCGGCAGCTTCGATGGCAACGCGATCGCTTGCCACGGAGGGGAAGCGACAGAATTCCTGCCATTCGCGGATGCTCTGCTCACGCTCGGCATCAATACGGGGGTCGCGCACGATTAGACTCCTCGGGAAATGGCGACGGGGGTGAGCTCGTACGGGTAGTCCGTAATGCGCTCGGCGCCGTCCTCGGTGACGAGAACGATGTCTTCGAGACGAACTCCGCCGAAGCCTTGGCGGTAGCAGCCGGGCTCGATGGCGATCACGTCGCCGGCAACCAGCACGGCGTCGTTCTGGCCGAGGCCGGGAGCTTCATGAACTTCGAGGCCGATTCCGTGGCCGAGGCTGTGGAAGTAGCCCTCGTTGAGAACCTCACCCGGCTTCTTGGTGAGCTGCGTGGGGTAGCCGGCGTTGCTGATCGGCACGCACGAGATGCGGTGCAGTTCGGCAACGGGAAGACCGGGGCGGATGGCCGCGAGCGTGTTGTCGAACGCCTCCTTGACGATGCGCCAGTACGTTTCGAGCTCTTCGTTGATCTCGCCCTTGACGAAGGTGCGGGTCATGTCAGAGTTTCCACCGGACTCAGTGTCGCGGGGGCAAATGTCGACCGTGACGGGCTCGCCCTCGAAGATCTGGCCTGAGCCAGCGTGGTGGCCGATGCAGGTCTGCTCGCCGTGAGCCACGATGAGGCCCGCGTCTTCGCAACCGTTGCGCAAGAACGCGGCGCGGATGCCCGTCTTCAAGTCTTCACACGTGAGGGGCTTGCCGTCGAGCAGTAGTCCACCATCGGTATCGACCGTGGCGGCTTCCATCTGGGTGGCGACGTGGGCAACGCCCGCTTCGGCGGCGATCTGAGCGCGGCGCATTCCGGCGAGCTCTGCGGGGGACTTCACGCGGCGGCGCATCTCGAAGAGGTGGTTGTCGACGTTCAGTTCGATGCCAGCAGCACGCAAGTGATCGGCAACGCCGAGCGGGAAAGTGGAGGGGACGCTGGCGCTCGTGACGCCGGTGCGCTTGCATGCCTCAACCAAGCAGTTGAGTTCGGCGAGGTCGGGCCCCTGTCCCGCGGCGCGGAAGTCATCGAAACCAAGCTCTTCGAGAGGGAAGACGGTCATGTTGTCGACGTCGCGCATCCGGGCCGCTTCAAGCGACTTGATGGCGGTGTACCGCTTGCCATCAACCTCGATGTAGAGGAACGGATCGTGTACCTCGTGGGTGATTACGTGTCGCATATCTGCGGACAGCGTGCTCGAAAACATGAGGACTGGTGCGCTCGTCATCGTCTCTACTTCTTTCTCTGCTCGGTGGGGCTGGATGCCGTCATGGCGAAACCTTACGGCATCCCCACATGCGTAATGATAGGTCATGTGTCGGTTTTGTAAATTGTTTGTAAGGCGACTATCCAATACAACCTAACAACGAGATAACATTATGACACTTTACGTTAGGTCGCAGTTTCATGGCCCTAAAGTAAATCCAACGCCCGGAGCCACTCACTGCTGGCACCGTAGGCGCTCACTGCACAGGAGGAAGCATGAAGACATCACGTTTCGGGTTGGGCGCTGTTGCGTTCGCCTCGGCGGTCTCGCTCACTCTCGCCGGCTGCGCTAGCAGCGATGGCGGAGATTCAGGCGACGTCAACCAGATCATCACCACCAATGGAAGCGAGCCGCTGGGCCCGCTCGTCACCGTCGGCACCACCGAGACCGGTGGCGGAAAAATTCTGACGTCCATCTACGCGGGTCTGGTTTCGTACGAGGCAGACGGAAGCATCCGCAATGACGTCGCTGAGTCGATCGAGTCGGAAGATGGTCAGCACTGGACCGTCACTCTCAACGACGGTTGGACCTTCACCAACGGTGAGGCAGTAACCGCCAGTTCGTTCGTTGACGCGTGGAGCTACGGTGCGACGTTCAGCAACGCCCAGGCTTCGTCGTACTTCTTCGATGACATTGAGGGCTTCAGCTACGAAGCCGACTCAGAGCTGACTGGACTCAGCGTTGTCGATGACCTGACATTCGATGTCACTCTTGTTGCCCCTGAGGCTGACTGGCCTTTGCGTTTGGGCTACACGGCCTTCATGCCGTTGCCCTCGATCGCTTTCGAGGACATGGAAGCTTTCGGCGAAAACCCCGTCGGTAACGGTCCGTACATGCTGGATGGCGACGACGCGTGGGAGCACGATGTGCAGATCTCGCTCGTCACGAACCCTGACTACGACGGTGTGCGCACGCCTGCCAACGGTGGCGTCACCTTCAAGTTCTACACCTCACAGGATGCTGCCTACGCAGACGTTCTCGGTGGAAACCTTGACGTTCTCGATGCAGTTCCCGACAGTGCTTTCGGCATTTTCGAGGATGAGTTCGGCGACCGCGCCATCAACCAGCCGGCTGCCATCTTCCAGGCCTTCAACATTCCTTACTACCTCGATCACTTCAGTGGCGAGGAAGGAAAGCTGCGTCGTGCTGCTATTTCGATGTCGATCAACCGTGACGAGATCACTGACGTGATCTTCGAGGGAACCCGCACGCCGGCAACCGACTTCACGTCTCCCGTGATCGACGGTTACTCGAGCGATCTCGCCGGTGCTGACGTTCTTGACTACAACCCCGAAGAAGCGCAGAAGCTGTGGGCTGAAGCCGACGCGATCTCGCCCTTCGGCGACAGCACGTTCGACATTGCCTACAACGCAGACGGTGGACACCAAGGTTGGGTGGATGCTGTAGCTAACAGCATCAAGAACACTCTCGACATTGAGGCCGTCGGCAAGTCGTACCCCGACTTCAAGTCGTCGCTCGAAGACCGCGTTGCCGGAACCCTCACCGGTGCAACTCGCGCCGGATGGCAGGCCGACTACCCGTCGCTGTACAACTTCCTCGCACCGCTCTACCAGACCGGCGCTGGCTCGAACTATGAGGGCTACAGCAGCTCTGAGTTCGATGGTCTCCTGAAGGAGGGTGCCGCAGCGCAGACCGTTGACGATGCAACCGCCCTTTATCAGGATGCTCAGGAAGTGCTGCTCACGGACCTGCCCAGCATTCCGCTGTGGTACTCCAACGCCACTGGCGTCTCGGCTGACACTGTCGAGAGTGTTCAGTTCGGTTGGGATTCAGTTCCGCTGTACTACCAGATCACCAAGGGCTAATAGCTCTCACGTGAACTAGCACCAGGGATCAGCCCGGGTCGACTTCGGTCGGCCCGGGCTTTCTGGCGTGCGTCTAAACGGCACCCGTTGGTGTGGTGTTGCCGGCTTTTATCGTCGCAATGGTCTTTGCCCATACGTCAGGATCTCCAACCAGGTGGGGGAGGGAAATCCTGTCGGCGTAGTCGCCGTGGCGGGCCAACATGGCGCTCCCCACCTCCTGCGGCTCAGCTTCCACTGCGAAAAGCTCCAGCACGTCATCGCCTATGAGCTTGGTCATTCGGCTCCAGCGGTCTTTCGACTTCTCCACCGACAGCGCGTGGAGTCGATCGCCGAGGTCGCCCAAGTCGTGTGCTTCCCAGACAGGGCGGTAGCTGCGGGTGCTACCGTAGAAGGCGACCTGATATCGGACCTGCTCCCGATTTTTGACGAGCTCCTCTTCAGTGGCGCCCGTAACGAGGAAACCACCGGCCGTGATCGTGAAGTCATCACGCTTGCGACCGCCAGCGGCGAGCCCGCGTTCGATCGCGGGCATCATGACGGCATCTAGATAACCGCGGGTCCAGAACCCGTGGAGGACGATTCCATCCCCCACCTCGGCGCTGACCTCCGCCATGCGTGGGCCCACAGCGGCGAGCCAAATTGGCGGTGGTGCCGGCGTCCGAGTGTGCGGCACGAAGTATTCAGTCATGAGTGAGTGCTCGTAGAACTCTCCAGAGAACGCCAGTGGCGTGTCCTCGCGCCATGAATCCCAGATTGCCGTCGTCGCAAGCACAAACTCTCGCATGCGAGCGGTCGGCTTACTCCAGGGCATGGAGAAACGGCGGGTGATGTGCGCGCGGATCTGAGTGCCGAGACCAAGGTGAAAACGTCCGGCGGTGAGCTCTCCCAGTTCGTGGGCGGCATACGCAAGAGTCATGGGGGTTCGTGCGAACGCGACAGCAATCTTCGTTCCCAGGTCCATATCTCCCGAGTATTGGCTCGATACGGCGCATGCAACGAATGGATCCCCAGTCACTTCGGCGGCGAAGATGCCGTCAAAGTCGAGTTGCTGAGCCAGCAACGTGCTCTCTTTCGTTTGCCCAAGGCTGTTCAGATGGGTGTCGACCTTGAGGGCATTGCTCCGCCTACTGTCGCCACTTTCGTCGATGAGACCTCTTCGGTCGTTACGCCACCCCATGGTCTCTCACTTCCTCGTGAACCGTGTCGTGCGTCAAGCTGTCGGCCAGCCTCATGCTGAGCCTAGTGTCGCCTGTGGTCACCGTAACATCGCCACCGCCGATTTGTATACATTGCGCCAAATGGGCCACGTGGGCGTTGTCGAATCAAGGGGAGGGTGTGCGGTGCCATTTTTGGCAAAGTGCTGGCCGCGCTGCTGTTTCGGCCACAGTTGGCGCACGTCGGGAGTCACAAAAACCGTCATTGGTATACAAATCGCGTCAAATGGGCGCAATAACCTTGACTTAACGACGAAATACTCGAAGTATGTATACGAAACGCACCAAGCTGGTCCAATGGGGGGCTCGCTTTGACGGTCCATCAGCCCAGTCACGGCTGATTCCGGCTCCCTCAATGTTAATGACGACATCAGAGAAGGACTTACATGTTGAACATGGGAACAAAACCACGCCGGCGGATCATGGCGACGACAGTAGCAGTGGGGGTTGTTTCTGCGCTTGTGCTCACCGGCTGCTCCCGCGCCGACGCAGGAGGCAGAGAAGAAGCCACCGGCAGCGCACTGCCCGCCGGTTCATCAGCGGCCGATTTTCAAGAAGCGCTGAGCGACATGGCCGACACGACACTGGTCTTTCAATCGACTGTTTCGTCTGCCGACAGCCCCGACGCGGTATCAACGTTGGAGTTCATCGAGCGTGTCGATGAGTACTCGAGCGGCAAGATCACACTCGACGTTACCTGGGCGAATGGAATCGTGCCCAACGTGGTTGAGGTCGACAAGGCTCTCGCCGACGGCCGCATCGACATTGGGTACGCCTGGCCACAGTACAATGCCTCGGAGTACCCCGCCAACAACTTGCTCGTGAACTTGACCCTGCTCCGTGACCCGCAGATTGTGCCCGGCTACTACTCGATTATGGCGTCGCTGCAGCAGGAAGGCCTTCAGACTCCCGAGATAATGGAAGAGTACACAAAGCAGGGGATCACGCCCCTCACCGTCATGGGCGCCGACGGTCCATCCATCATCGCGTGTACTGAGCCTGTTCTCACCCTTGCCGACCTCGCGGGTAAGCAGATTCGCGCCGGCGGAGTCGCGCAGTCTCGTCAAATCGAAGAGCTGGGTGCAGTGCCGGTTTCGATGCCGTATACCGAGGTGTATGAAGCACTGCAGCGAGGGATACTTGACTGCTCGATGTCAGCTCATGCAATTGCTGTTATTGCCGGTCACACCGAGGTTGCTCCGTTCATCATGCACACCACTGCCGCGAGCTTCGTGTCGACTCCGTCGAACTTGTACGCCGGGCCGGTGTTCACGACGCTCCCCGTCGTGGCGCAGCAGCTCATCCTTGAATCGGTCGACATCATGCGGGGAGCGTCCATTGAGTCTGGCCTCAGTCGTATCGCTACTACTTTCGCTGATTCCGTCGCTGACAATGGCGGGGCCTTACTGGCCTTCGACCCCGAGGTCGACGCGAGACTTGCCGAGATCAACGAAGGTATCGTCCAGGATGCGATTGACTCGGACTTGCTCGATGGAGCATCGCTGGTACAGCGCATCGAGGCGGCGAACGTCGAATGGCTGGAAATCGGTACTGAGCTCGGTTATACCGAAGACGGTCCCGTCGAGGAATTCCCGGAGTGGTATATCGGTACCGACTCGGAGCCGTGGGCAAGCATGGTGAGCGAAATGATCACGCAGAAGCGGTTCAGCTAGAGCTGCCTGCGAGGGCTCGGTGCCACCTGGCCCCGAGCCCTCGCAACCCTCGAGGCTCGTCCGCGTGCCAACCCCTCACTACCCACCGACCCAAAGGAGCAACGACAACGATGTCCCAATCCGCAGCGTCGCCGCCGACAGTAGGCGGCATAATCATAAAACTCCCGGACAGGCCAGCGAAACGCTTCGCGCACCGGGCCACCTTCATACTTGAGGTGATTGCCTCGGCACTCATCTTCGTCATGATGCTGATCGTGCTGGTGAACGTGATTAGCCGCTACGCATTCGGTCAACCGATCCAGGGCACAAACGAACAGGTTGGATTCATCCTGCTCCCGGCAGTGGTATTCATCGGCTATGTCGTGGCCCAGGTGCGTGGCGCGACGATCGAAGCCGACATCGTCTACCAAAAGTTCCCGAGGCAGATTCGACGTGAAGTCCGGTTTGTCACTGGTATCTTCTCGATGATCGTCACTTTTGGCTTCGGCTGGTACGGCATGATCGAGGCAATTCACGCAAACGAAATTGGTAAGAGTGCCCCGGCAAGCGATGTTTTCATCGCCCCAATTTACTGGTTCGTGCCTGCCGCTTTTGCGGTGCTAGTTGTTCTGTTCGCCCTCGACGCCTTTCGCGCCATCCGGGGCCGTTTCGACAAAGAGGACTTCACCGAAGAAGCCCTTACAGATGCGGCGATAGGTTAGGACCCAGCTATGACTGATCAAAAGACCAGCGTGTTCGAGCCCGGTGTCGCCGTGGGTAGCACAGCTGTGGCGCAACAATTTACCAAAGAGAACCCGAGTCCCGGCCGCCTCTGGGCCTATCGGGTCGGCATTGCCCTTGCTCTCGCCGTCCCCCTGAGTGGCGTGTTCATTGCTCCAACTCGTGAGCTCGTCGGACTCTCCGCGATTTTACTGATGTTCGTTTTGATGCTCATGAGAATCCCCATCGCTTTCGCGCTGGCGATACCTGGGCTCCTCGGTGTTTACTCGCTCAACGGGATTGCCGCGCTGGCAAATCTACTTAAGGGAGAGCCTCTTATCGCGGCCTCACAGTGGGCACTGAGCGTGCTGCCGATGTTCGTGCTGATGGGGCTGTTGCTGTGGCAGTCAGGAATCACGACCAAGATGTACGAAACTGCGCGCAACTGGTTGGGCTGGCTGCCCGGCGGCTTGGGCGTCGGCACGAACATGGCAGGCGCAGGACTGGCTGCTGTATCGGGGTCGACCATGGGCACGACGTATGCGCTGGCCCGCATTGGAATCCCTGAGATGCTCAAGGCCGGGTATGGGAAGCCGATCGCTATCGGTTCGGTTATCGTAGCCGGACTTCCCGGGCAGCTAATTCCGCCCAGTATCTTCCTTGTGGTCGTTGCCGGACTTCTTGAGAACCCTGTGGGCCCTCAGCTGATGGCGGGGCTCATTCCGGGCATTACGGTGGCACTCCTCTTCTCTCTGATGATCGTCGTCTTTTCTGTGTTCATCCCGAAGTGGGCTGGCCGCGGAGCAACGGCCGCGGTGAGGCCGACCATTAGCTGGAGCGGGCGTTGGCGTTCGCTAGCCGATATCTGGCCGGTAGCTGTGCTCATCTTGGTCGTTCTCGGCGGCATGTTCATGGGCGTGTTTACCGCCACCGAGGCAGGAGCCGCGGGCGCGTTTGGTGCACTCATCTTTTGTGTGTGGTTCCAGCGCAAGAACAAGCCGTTGGCAAAGGTCGGAACCTCGGCCGTGGAGACGGTCAGCAGCGTGGGTTCCATCTTCTTGATGATCGCTGGCGCGCACATACTCGGCTCGCTGGTTGCCGTCTCAGGTCTGGGGAGATTGTTCTCCGATTTTGTCTCGAACACCGGGATGGGGCGCGTTGAATTCCTGATCCTCGTCATGTTCATCTACATCCTCTTGGGCATGTTCATGGATCCGCTCGCGATTTTGCTGACGACCATTCCCATTCTGATGCCTGTACTAAATCAGCTCGGTGTTGACCCACTCTGGTTTGGCGTCTTCGCCGTCTTCATGGGTGAGCTCGCGATTCTCACACCGCCAGTGGGCATGCTGAGTTTTGTGATCCACAAGATCGTTCAGGATCCGGCGGTCAATCTGGGCCAGCATTTCAAGCTGACGGACGTGTTCAAGGCCGTGATGCTGTTCCTGCCGATGGCGATCATCGTGGTTCTCATCTGGATCTTCTTCCCAGAGATTGTTACCTGGTTGCCTAACCAGATGTAGAGAAGCCCCACAACGAACAAAGACCGTACGCACCCGCGTACGGTCTTTGTTTTATGCAGTGACTGCGCGCATCACGGGATGCGCGGAACGAAGAACGGGATCACTTCCCCGCCACGATCCACGCTGGACTTGTCGAACGCGACCCTCATCCGCGCCCCCTCCGGCAGGAGCGAATCCACTTCGCCAAACCGGGTCCACCACCATGGGCCCTCATCCAATCGGACGATTCCGACGAAGTCGCGGCTCGGTACGCCGCCCGCCCCGCGAATGTGGATGATGGATGAACTGACGACGGTGGCGTACCCCGATGCCGCAAACTGTTCGATCCGGTCCGGATCCATGTGTGGGGTTTCTTGCACGTCAAGCACTCGGCCCGTTTCTCGATCACGGGTGAGTAGGAACACATCGCGGCTCAAGGCTTCAAAGAAGTCTGATGATGCGGCGTCGCGAATTACGATGGGATGGTTCATCTGTGCCTCCTAGTTAGTTCCGAGGATGAGGGTCGAGTGGTGGTCGAGGATCCCGCCGTTGCCCGAAACCAGAACCCGGTCGTGAGAGACGGACTGCCGCTCGCCTGCTTGCCCCCGTGCCTGGATGATGCCCTCTGAGAGTGGCGTCATCCCCCACATGTAGTAGGAGGAGAGTTGTCCGCCGCCCGTGTTGAGCGCGAGATGACCGCCAGGGCCGAGCATTCCGGGCTCCGATACAAACGCCCCGCCCTCACCTTTGTCGCAGAAGCCATAATCTTCGAGGCTGACGAGCACCGTGTAGGTGTAGCAATCGTAGAGTTCAACTACGTCGATCTCGTCAAGGTTCGTGCGTGCCATTTCGAGCGCTCTGCGGCCAGATTGTGCGGCCCCGGTCACAAGTCCGAAGCTATCGTTGCGCCGCCCTGTCGAGCCAGGATGGCCTTGGCCCCAGCCGAGGACTTCCACCGGAGGTTGCTTGAGTGATCGTGCTCGCTCGGCCGACGTGACAATTACGGCGATGCCGCCATTGGAGACTAGGCAGCAGTCGAAGAGGTGGAACGGCTCCGCGATCCACCGCGAGGCGTGATACTCCTCGAGGCTGAGGGGCGTTCTGAATTGGGCGTGCGGGTTAAGTTCTGCCCATCGCCGCTGAGCTACGGCGATAGCCGCGAAGTCGTCGTTAGTGGTGCCGTACGCGTTCATGTGGCGCTGTGCTGCTAGGGCGTACATGGTCGTCGGTGAGGTGATGCCGCTCGCGGCCGTTAACCCTGGCCAGCCCGTTAAGGTCGGGGCCACTTTGTTGTAGGACGCCCCCGAGCTTGCTCCGCTGACGAGCGGAGCGTCCGCCCACACACAGGCGACTGTCGTCGCCGTACCCGACATTATGGCCATCGCAGCGTGCTGAATCATTTGGCCGGCGGTAGAGCCAAAGGCTTGCATCTTCGTGAGGAGACGGAGATCCTTGAGTTGCAGGTCAGTTTGGAGTGAGAGGCCGACTGAGTCGTCGAGCCCACCGGAGACAATGAGCCCGTCGATATCTCCGAGGTTGAGGCCGGCGTCGACGGTGGCCGCGCGCACCGCCTCGCCCGCAAAATCCCGAGCAGTGGACCCGTAGACCTTGCCGAGAGGGGTCATGCCCAGGCCGACGATCGTCGGGTTCAGAGCCCTGCGGGAGCCGTTCATCGTCCGGTCCATTCTGGCTCGCGCTTCTCGACGAAAGCCCTCAAGCCTTCGCCGGAGTCGTGACTCTTTCTGAGCCTCGCCATCTCATCGTTCGATCGTGCCCAGTAACTTGACTCCTCGATGGCGGTGCCTTGGCTGATCGCTTTTGCGATTCTCTTGCTGGCCTGAACTGACAGAGGGGAATTCGCAGAAATTCGCTGAGCAAGCGCAAGCGCGTTCGGCATCAGGTCCTTCGCCGGCACCACGGTGTTGATGAGGCCAAGGCGTAACGCCGTGTCAGCTTTCATCGATTCACCGGTGAGGATCGCCTCCATGGCCACCTTGCGTGGTATCTGCTGAGGGAGGCGAAAGGCACCTCCCGCGGCCGCCAAGATTCCTCTTCGCACCTCGGGCAGCCCGAATGTGGCGTGTTCAGCAGCCACGGCAAGGTCGCTCGCTAGAACGAGTTCAGTGCCTCCGCCGAGCGCGTAGCCGTTCACCGCCGCGATGATCGGCTTAGAAATCTCGTGATGGGCGAAGCCCCCGAAACCCCAGACCTCAAGCCGTGGGTCGCGGGGAAGTCCTACATCGGCGGATGCTTCTTTGAGGTCAGCCCCCACACAGAAACTCTGCTCGCCCGCTCCGGTAATGATGACAGCTCGCACGGCAGGATCGTCGTCAGCGAAGTCGAGCGCGATGCCGATTCCCAGCGCCATTCCCTGGGTGATCGCGTTGTGTGCTTCGGGGCGGTTCAGCGTCACGACGAGGGTGTGACCCTCCACCCGGGTGACTACCAAGCCACCGCTTGCGGTGTGTATCTGTTCGCTGGCGCTGATCATTCGTACTCTCCTCGTTCGCCGGCCTGATCATCGTGACGACGAGTCAGGGAGATGATTGTTGGCTCGGGGTGGGGGAGTGCCGCGGTTCGGCTCCCAAATCGACGGGGAAGTTGGCAATGTCGCGGAGACTTTCCTCGCTGACATCCGCGAGATTCCTAGGCTCCCAGCGCGCCGCTCGTTTTTCGAGGAGCGTCGCGGTGACACCTTCGGCTAGGTCGCTGCGCGCACTGAGACCAACCATGTAGCGAAACTCCTGCTGCAAACACCCCCAGAGATCTAGATCGGCGGCGGATCGAATCGCGGAGAAGGTGGCTTTCACTGCAAACGGCGATGCAACACGTATTTTTTCAGCCGCGCTGATGGCAGTACCTGACGAGCTCGCATCGAGGCGATTGAGCATATCCTCAACACTGTCAGCGTTGTACCAGTACTCGGCCATCACGCTTTGCTCTGCCACGGTGGCCGCAGGCGCCGGGGAAGCAAACCTATTAATGACGTCCTGGACGGTGCTTTCACCGCGGGCAGAGAGCGCGGAGACAAGGCTGTCGAGTGCGGAATGCGGCACGTAATCGTCGGCGAGGCCACAAAATAGGGCATCCGCTGCATCCATGGTTGAGGATGTGAGAGCCCAGTGCATTCCCCATCCGTGTCGTACACGCGCGAGGTGGTAACTCATTCCCGCATCAGGGGTAAGCCCGATTTTGGTCTCGGGCATCGCCAGGCGAGAGCGTTCCGTAACGATGCGGTGCGATGCATGCCCAGCGAGACCGAAGCCTCCGCCCATCACGATGCCGTCCATCAAAGCCACCACGGGTTTGGGGTAGGTGGCGATCAGAAAATCTAGCGCGTACTCCGCTCGCAGGAAGTGATGGTCGCCCTCGCCCTCGCTCGCACCGTCTGATCGTAAGTCCCCTCCAGCGCAAAACCCTCGGTCGCCGGCGCCGCGGAGCACCACGAGCTTAACCGCCGGGTCCGAACGCCACAGCGTAAGTGCGGTCATCAACTGGGAGACGAGATTCAGATCCAGCGCGTTGATTCGGTGAGGGCGATTAAGGGTGGCTATTCCTACGTCGCCTGAGACCTCGAGAAGAAGGCTTCGGTCGTGTGTCACATCGAACCCCGCATTCTTTGGCCGAGTCGGATTGCTCATCGGCGAGACCCACGACTCTTCGAGAAGGCGAGCACATCATGCGCGGGCAGACGTGACATCCAAAGCTCTCAAGATGGGCTTTCGTATGCAATTATCGTCAATGAAGCAAATATCGTCAACTAAAACGAGCGCAATTTGATCCAATTGTATGCATTAGCGTCAACCCGGTCTGATCATCACGAGAGCGATTCAGGCCCTGCGGGCCGCAATAACAGAGTAGGCGTTGAGCGAAAGCCCGAGGCGTTTCTTGCCGCTCTTAGCCCGTGGTCGAATCTCCACCGAGAAACGCTTCGGCGGCACCAGACCGAACGAAGTCCATGTGCATCTCAGTTTGCAGGAGTGCCGACGCAATATAGAACCCAGCAAGGTTCTCCCAGCCAGCAGTCCACGTAAGTCGGGAAGCGACCTCCCAGACCGTTGACTCACCGTTCGTCGCGAGAGCATCCGCAACTTCCTTCGTGCGTCTGAGGTGGTGAGCCGCCATTGACTCGGAACGTTTCGCTAAGCCGCGGAAGCGATATTCGTGGCCAGGGGCCGCTTCGCACCCGTCTAGCTCGGCTGTGCGGCGCAGTCCCTTGAGGTACGCAGCCATAGGATTCTCCTGGCTTTTCCCACCGAGCCCCAACCCCGGATGGATCCGGGGCAGGACATGGTCGCCGGTGAACACGAGCGAGGCTTCGGGATCGTGAAAGCACAGGTGTCCGGTGGTGTGACCGCCGGTGTGCATCGCGCGAATGTGACGTCCCGGTATTGCGAGTTCTTCCCCGTCAGCGAGCAGCACATCGGGCGTCGGGGCGAGTGGCGGCTTGGCACCCTCCAGCTGGCTCAGCTCACGGAGTTGTGCGGCGGGGATACCCCAAGACCCGAGGTCCCAGCGTTTATCGCGACCGGCTGCAGCGGCAACGGATGCAGTGAACTCATCGGCGCCCACCATCAGCGATGCGCCAGTAGCATCACGGAGTTGCTCCACCTGCCCGGAGTGGTCGGGATGCAAATGCGTCACCACGATCGACTGGATTTGCGAGAGGTCGGAGCCGATCTCCGGGAGGAAAGACTCGAGCCGGAGCGCATTTTCTTTCGTTCCCCAACCCGGGTCGATTACATGCAGGCTGTCATCGGAGCCGACGATCACGTAGCAAAAGCTGTATCGCAAGTGTGGGCCAGGCATTTCCATTGTCACCGACCAGACTCCATCGGCTACTCGATCGGGAGCGGGAAGCTGCCCGTCAGCGATCGCGCTGGCTTGTGTCGGACTGACGGGGGCGGGAGCGTGCGCTGAGGAAGGCCTGACCATAACGTCAGCATATCTGAAATGTATACATTGAACCCTCGCGGTGTTTCGTGTGGTAGAGCCAGTCCCTACCGAATGGTCTATTCCCGAATTGAATCTGGGAGTGTGCTGGCGGCCTTGACCTAGAGTGCACTCCAACTCTTAGAGTCAGGACCATGATCTCCCTCGAAGAAATGACAGCCCGCCAGCAACCCCTCGAATCGAACTTCGGATACCGCAGCACAGCATCCGAAGTGATCGCCGGCTTCGACCTCGCAGGCAAGACCGCCGTCGTCACCGGCGGCTACTCAGGCCTCGGCTTCGAAACGGTGAAGGCGCTCGCCGAAGCGGGCGTTGCCGTGATCGTTCCCGCCCGTCGACCGGAGAAGGCGACCGAAGCGCTCGAAGGCCTGGCGAACGTTCGCGTCGAGAAGATGGACCTCGGCGACCTCGACTCTGTTGCCGCCTTCACCGCTGGGATGCGCGAAGCCGGCACCCGCGTCGACATCATGATCAACGCCGCCGGAGTCATGGCAACCCCCGAACTGCGCACGCCCCAGGGCTGGGAAATGCAGTTTGGAACCAACCTTCTCGGACACTTTGCTCTCGTTGCCGGCCTCGAAGCCCTGCTGCAGGATGGCGCGCGAATCGTGTCGTACTCGTCGATCGGCCACTGGCGTTCGCCCGTGAACTTCGACGACATCAACTTCGACACCACCGACTACGAGCCCTGGGTTGCCTACGGCCAGTCGAAGACAGCGGATGCCCTGTTCGCTGTTGCTCTGGATGCTCGCCTGGCCGGCCGCGGCATCCACGCGTTCTCGGTGCACCCCGGCGGAATCATGACCGACCTGCAGCGCAACATGCCCCGCGAAGAACTTCTTGCCCGTCAGTGGATCGACGAAGACGGCAATCCGAATCCGCTGTTCAAGACGCCGGCTGAAGGTGCGTCGACCGGCCTCTGGGCGGCAACTGCTCCTGAGCTGGCCGAGCGTGGCGGCGCGTACTGCGAGGACTGCTCGATCAAGGGTGTCGTGGCGGATGACCAGACCGACATGATGATCGGCGGCGCTAAATCATGGGCGATCGATCCCGAGGCTGCCGAAAAGTTGTGGGCTGTCGCGGTGAAGGCGACCGGCTTGGATCCGTTCGCGAGCTAAGCCAGCGGACGCGAGCCGGTCACCGTCGCGGCGCGCTAGCTCGGTTCGAAGGTGGGGTAGTCGGTGTAGCCCTCGGGGCCGTCTCCGTAGAAGGTGGCGGCATCGGGGGTGTTCAGCGGCAGGTTTTCTTGCCAGCGGTACACCAGGTCGGGATTTGCGATGGCCGGGCGGCCGACGACGACACCTTCGGCGTGGCCGTCACTCACCAGGCTAAGAGCCTCATCCCGAGTCGTGATCTGCGCGAAGCCACTGTTAAGCAGCACGGGTCCGCCGAAGCGGGTACGCAGCTCTTGCACGAAGGCGCCGGTGGGTTCGGCGTGCAGAATGCTGAGGTAGGCGAGGCCGAGCGGGGCGAGACCGTCGACGAGAGCGCCGTAGGTCGCGAGTACGTCAGCGCTGTCTGTCTCTAGCGCACCTTGGATGTTGTGTGCTGGCGAGATGCGGAGGCCCACGCGGCCGGCGCCAATCGCCTCGGCGACGGCGGTCGCAACTTCGATCACGAAGCGAGCGCGGTTTTCGGGGGAGCCGCCATACCGGTCCTCGCGCTGGTTGGACGCGGGGGAGAGAAACTCGTGCAGTAGATAGCCGTTGGCGGAGTGGAGCTCAACGCCGTCGAATCCCGCCGCAACAGCGTTGCGCGAGGCCGTGACGAACTCGTCAATCACGCCGGCGAGCTCGCCGTCGGTGAGGGCATGGGGAACCTGGAAGGGCTGCTTGCCCTCGTAGGTGCGAGTTTCGCCCTCGATCGCGATCGCGCTAGGGGCAACCGGGGTGAGTCCGCCGTTCGTGGCTTCGTGGCTCACTCGCCCGGCGTGCATGACTTGCGCGACAATCTGGCCGCCCGCCGCGTGCACTGCGTCGGTCACGTGCTTCCACCCTTCGAGCTGCTCGGGCTCGACCAATCCGGGCTGGCCCGGGAAACCCCGCCCAGCATGGCTCGGGTAGGTGCCCTCGGACACAATCAGACCGAGCGAGGCGCGCTGCGCGTAGTGCTCGGCGACCATCGGGCCAGGGATGCCGTCTTTGCCCGAGCGGGTGCGAGTGAGTGGTGCCATCACCAAGCGGTTAGTCAGGTTCAGGTCGCCGAGGGTCGTGGGGGAAAACAGGTTCACAGCGGATCTCTTTCTGTCGGTCGTATCAAATTCAACATCAACCGGCGTGCACTATTCCTCCCTGAGAAGATGCTCCGACTAGGGGTTCGGGCTGAGGGTTTTCCGCATCTGCTGCGTAGTGACGGTGTAGCCCGAGGAGCCATACAGCGAGACCGCGGGAGTGTTGTGCCCGAACACGTTCAGCTCGAGGGCTGGCACGCCGGCATCCAGCACCGCAGCTTCGACCGCGGCCAGAAGAGCGCGACCGAGTCCGCTACCTCGGCGATCTTCCGCCACTTGGATGTCGAACAGATAGGCGAGGTCGGGTGACCCCTGCGGGTGGTCGAGACTGACCCACGCGTGCCCGACGGTCGCGCCGGCGGCGTCCGTTCCCTGCAGGAACAGCATGCGGGGAGTGTCGATGCCGTATGGCAGCAGGGAGGCGTTGTCGGCGATGGCTCGCTCGACCGAACCTTCGAGAGGCCAGCGCCCTATCGCGACTTGCTCGGCGGCGAACTCTGCCGTCGTTGTGCGTTGCCACGCATCGAACTCGCTGGTGGTCATGGCGTGGACGCTCACGGTTGTCATGAGCCAATGATCGCAGCATGTCGGGGCAGCGCTTAGGGCAGCCGAGTCCAGTCGGTGGGGGTTCGGCGGCTACCTCCCTGCGGGAGTTCGCGGATGGTGCCCACAATGGCGAGGGCTGAGACGGTGGCGATAATGATTGCGATGAACATGGCACCAACGCTACGATCGTATAAATCATGCCAACAGTGGCAGTTGCGCCGTCCGTCGCATGAATACTGCCAAATGTGGTTAGGGCACGATCCCCGAAAAGTTGAGGTTCTCATGGAACGCGTCGCAGTCATCGTGCAAGACGGATTCACCCCCTTTGAGTTCGGGCTCGCTTGCGAAGCGTTCGGCCTTGACCGAACGGATGACGGCATCCAGTCGTTCGACTTCCGGGTGCTCACCGCTGACCCCGGCGCCATTCGCAGCAGCATCGGCTACACGATGAACGTCGAGGACGACCTCTCCTTCGCTGATGAGGCTGACGTTATTGTGCTCACCCCGATTCCTCGCGCCGTATGGGGAACCGTGGATGCGCGTGTTTCCGCAGTGCTCGAGCGGGCGGTCGCGCGCGGGGCCTGGGTGCTCGCCATCTGTAGCGGCTCGTTCACTTTGGCGGCATCCGGTTTGCTCGATGGTCGCCGTGCAACCACGCACTGGATGTACGCGCAGACGTTCGCCGAGATGTATCCGAAAATCGATGTCGACCCCGATGTTCTTTATGTGCAGGATGGCCGCATCATCACGAGCGCGGGAACGGCAGCCGGTATCGATGCCTGCTTGCACCTTCTGCGACAAGAGCTCGGCGCAGAAATCACCAACCGCATCGCGCGTCGCATGGTCATCGCGCCGCAACGCGATGGCGGCCAAGCGCAGTTCATCAGCAAGCCGCTGCCTGTTGTTCGGTCCGAGTCGTTCGCAGCCGTCACTGAATGGATGCTGCAGAACCTTCGCGATGAACTGCCGGTCGACGAGCTTGCCCGCCGTGCCCAGATGTCGCCCCGCACCTTCGCCCGCCGGTTCAAAACTGATCTCGGCACGACCCCCGCGGCGTGGCTCGGGCGACAGCGGATGCTCCATGCTCAACGCCTTCTCGAAGAGACCGAGCTTGATCTCGAACAGGTAGCGGGCGAAAGCGGCTTCGGGTCTGCCGCCGTGCTGCGCCAAAACTTCGCGCGCACCCTGGGCATCACCCCAAGCGTCTACCGCAGTCGCTTCAGTTGCGGAACGCACGAGCCCGTCTCGGCGTAGCGGCTCGGTGCCGCTGTGCGTCAGGCGGGCACGAAGGTCTTGGTGGGCTCAGAGGGCGTATCGAGCGAGCCGCGAAGCTGGATTTAGTTCGACTCGCGCCGGGCTTTGTTTTAGCTGTCGCTGTGACGGGAAGCCCAAATTGCGCGCAGCACGCGGGTCGCCTCTTCGAGGTCGATTCCGGAACGGATGCTCGTGTCGGCGAGAACGCGAGCAGCTTCCGCGACGGGTTTCGGCGTTGCGGATGCTGTGGTGCTGACCCTGGTTCCGCCGCCGGTGTGGGTGCGCAGGTGGCCTTCGGACTCCAGCGCTTTGTAGGCTCTGGCGACGGTGCCGGGGGAGACGCCCAAATCCTTCGCGAGTTGTCGTACAGAGGGGATGCGTTCGCCAGCCCCGAGGTTTCCCGCGGCAATTAGCCCGCGGATCTGATCTCGGATTTGCTCAGCGGCGGGGGCTGATCCCGCCAGCGAGATCATCATGATTGAACCGATGGTGCGCTACCGCGCCGCCGCGGGATTGCTGAGAGAAGAATGCCGAACCAGAGGGCGAACCCCAACGACATCGCGACGAGCCCCAAAAATGTGAGCGCCGGTTGCATCGCCTCGAACGGAGTTCCCCACGAAGCCCAGCCGGTGCTACCCACGGTCTCCCCGCCCCGCAGTGTGGCAGTGGACGCAAGAGAGTTGAAGATCATCCCCAGGTGGAGCGAGAGGGCGCCGGAAGCGACGGCGAGAACGTTTCGGGTTCTGAGTTGCCGCATCCACACATCGCTGGAGTGGCCGGCGCTGATTGGCGGCCGGGCGATGATCCACAGGGCGGTCAGCGTCACAGCGATGAGTGCTGCGAGCAGTGCCAAGGCGGGCAATGAGTAGTACCAGCCATAAATGGTGGTTCCGAAGGTCGATCCGTTTGCGCCCTCAACGGTGAAGCTGCGCCAGAGGCCTTCAGGGTCAGGTTCGGAAGCGAGCCCGGCGAGAACAGTAACCGTGACTATTGCGCCGATGATGCTGGCAGTGCCACCGAACCACCACCGGTGTCCAAAGCTGAAGGGCGTGCGGTGGGTGAGGGTTGCTTGTCCGCGTGCGACGCGAGTGTGGATGGGCACGGTGAGAACTGCGATCGCAACAGCGCCTAATACGAGTGACCATGAAATGCGTCGCTCGAACACCCAGTACCAAAACTGTTCGACCAGCAGGGGCCGCGGGCCGAAAAACCCCACGCTTGCCGCGAGTAAGTACATCATTGGCACCAACGCCAATCCCGCGGCGCTGAGCGTGGCGGTGGCGACGGCCCCCGTCGGCAACCGGTCTTTGCGGCCCCCAATAGCCCACCAGGCCACCGCGATTGCAAGGCCGATGATTGCGGTGCGCAACCCGAACCAGAGGACGAAGGTGAGAGTGGTCATTGCGCTCCTCAGATCGTGAATGTACTAGCACTTAGGTACATTGAATGTAGCGGTTGATGGATACATCGGTCTAGGTGGCACAGCGCTTCTGCTTTGTTGGCAGGAGGGGCTACGCAGCTAAAAGCAGCGGACGCTCAGCGAAAGCGGCCAGCTTTGTGCGCGCTCGGGCAGAGCGTGCCGAGGCTGAGTCCGGTCGCCTTGGTTTCGCTGTTTTCTTCGCGTCGAGTTCTTCCGGCAGCCAATCTGCCAAATCTTACGGTTTTGACTTATCTCCAGCCTCGCTGCCATGCATACAGGAGCCGCGTCTAGTCTGAGTTAAGCCTCCCGCTTCCGCGGCTCTGGAAGTGGAGGGGTGAACTCCAGCCCGGCGTCTAGACCCACGGTCTCTCGTCTTACTAAGGAAGAAGCGATTCACCTGTGACCTCCGCGACGAAGACTGCCCCGCCCGCCGCTCTCAGTGTGAAACGCATTCGCAGCTGGGCGGCACTGCTGGGTGTGCTCAGCGCCGCCGTCGTGCTCGCCGTTGCCGAGTTCTTCGCCGTCTTCATCTCTCCCGCCAGCAGCCCGGTGCTTGCCGTGGGATCGCTCGTGATCGACCTCGCGCCGCCGTGGTTGAAAGACCTCACGATCGCGCTCTTCGGCACCAATGACAAGATCGTGCTGCTGCTCTGCGTGGGGCTCTTGGTGCTCATTCTCGCTGTGGCGGTTGGCCTCGTGGAGTATGCGCGGCCCAGCTGGGGTGTCATCCTGCTCGTCTTCATCGGCGTCGTCGCGACGATCGCGGTCACGACCCGCGCCCAAGCGTCCGCAAGCTGGCCGATGCCCACCGTTCTCGGTGTTGTTGCCGGTGTACTCGTGTTGCGCATCACGATGATTCGCTTGCGCCGTTGGGTCAGTTCCATTCCGGTCGCGCCGGCCACGACGCCCGCCGGTACCGCAGCGGCCGCGCGTGCCGCCAGCATTCAACGGTCATCCGCCACTCCCACTCGTGTGCCGGCCGCCTCGCGACGCGACTTTCTGCGCATCGTCGGCGTCGCCTCCGTCGGTGCGGTGCTTGTGGGAGTCGGCGCGCGCGTCGTCAACGCGAGCGCCACCGTCGTGGATGCCGTGCGCACCGCTCTCAAACTGCCTGCCCCCGCGGTTGCGGCCCCCGCTATCCCTGCCAGCGCGAGTCTCGATGTGCCCGGCATCTCGACGCTCATCACCCCGAACTCCAACTTCTATCGCATCGACACCGCTCTCGTCGTTCCCAACGTCGACGCGGATGAGTGGCGCCTGCGCATCACCGGAATGGTCGAAAACGAGATCGAAATTTCGTTTGCCGAACTGCTCGAGCTTCCCCTCGTCGAGACCGCCGCGACGCTCTCCTGCGTATCGAACGTGGTCGGCGGCAACCTCGTGGGTAACGCTATGTGGCTCGGCTACCCCATCCGGGATCTGCTGGCAAAGGCGAAGCCGTTGGCCGGCGCCGACATGGTGCTCTCGCGCAGCATCGATGGGTTCACCGCGAGCACGCCGCTCGAAGCGCTGCAAGACGAGAACCGCGAGAGCATTTTGGCGGTCGGGATGAACGGCGAACCGCTTCCGCAGCAGCACGGTTTTCCGGTGCGAATGGTCGTCCCCGGTCTCTATGGTTACGTGTCGGCGACCAAGTGGGTTGTCGAAATGCAGGTCACACGCTTCGCTGACGCGACCGCCTACTGGACCGATCGCGGATGGTCGGCCAAGGGCCCCGTCAAGACTCAGTCCCGCATCGATGTGCCGAGCTCAAGCGCCACGGTCACCGCAGGTAGCGTCGCTGTCGCGGGTGTCGCCTGGGCTCCGCACACGGGAATCACCGGCGTCGAAGTCCGCATTGACGGCGGCGAGTGGCAGGCCGCCGAGCTGGCGACCGCAATCTCCGCCGACACGTGGGTGCAGTGGGTGTACCCGTGGGAAGCCACGAGCGGCAGCCACATCATCGAATCACGCGCGACGGATGCCGGCGGCACCACTCAATCCGGAGACCCCGTGCCCGTCGTGCCCGACGGTGCCGAGGGTTGGCACCGTGTTGGGGTGCAAGTCTCGTAACTGCCACCGCTCATCGCTAGCCGGCTCTGATCTCGGCCCGCGACTGTCCGCCGCGCCCCTGCCCGCTAGGCGCGGTCGTGCAGCGTGATGTTGTAACCGTCAAGGTCGGCGAACGTGAAGGTGCGACCGAACGGACCATCGACGGGTGCCGCGGTGATGGTGATGCCGTCGGCAGCGAGAGTGTCGTGGATGCCCTGAGCGTCGGGAGCGTGCATCCAGATGCCGACACCCAGCCCGAGTTGCGTGACCGAATCGAGGTCAACGCCGGGGGCAGCGGAACGCACGGCGAATGCGGCCGGGGTGGTGCCGAAAACGATCGCGTGGGGTGGGCCTGGCTGGCGGGTCAGACCGAGGTACTTTTCGTAGAAGGCGCCGGCGGCGTCGAGGTCGCGAACCTGCAGTGAGATGAAGTCGGGGCCGGATGCGGTAGTCATGGTCCTCCTTGGATGCATGTCAATTAGTTGACACTGCACACTCTATGTCAGAATATTGACATGACGCAACAGGCGACCGGAATCGATCTTGAAACCTCGCTGGGCTACCTCCTGAAGGAAGCCTCCAGCGCCCTCCGGTCGTCGATGGAGGCCGTGCTGCGCCCGCACGGGATGAACATCACGCATTACTCCTGCCTCGAACTGCTGGCCCAGCGCCCCGGCCTCTCGAACTCTGAACTTGCTCGCGGAGCTTTCGTTACACGCCAAGCCATGAACGTGCTGCTGCAGTCCCTTGAGCGCGACGGACTCATCACTCGAGCAGAGCAGCCGGTTGCCGGGCGCGTTCTGCCGGCCGAACTCACGGTGAAGGGTCGTGGCCAGTTGGCCACTGCCAGTGCGGCCGTCAAAGAAGTTGAAGACCGGATGAAGTCCACCCTGAACGCGGGCGAGCAAGCGATGCTGGGGGATCTCCTCTCGCGGTGCGTGACATCGCTGCGCGAGCAACCGGCATCCGTTGCCCAGCAGGCCGGATCACGGCCGCGATCGTGAGCGAGTCGGTCTATCGTCGCGTGCTCGGTGCCGAACTCGACGAGCTAGCACCCGAGCTTCGCCCCTACTTCGACGGCGGGCAGCGCGTCGGCGTCGGCAGCGGCGTTTTCGACGTTGCTGGGTCGCCGCTGCGCATCCTGAAACCGGTGCTGGCGTTCATGGCGTGGCAGCGCATCCTCTTCCCGGAATATGCCCACAACGTGCCGTTTGACGTCATCAACACCCCGACCGGGGGTGGCCGCCTCGGCGCGGTGCGCACGTTCCACTTCGCCGCTCGCGACCGCACCTTGCGCGACGAAATGCGCGTCCTCGACGGCCACTTGCACGACTTCTTGGGGCGACGAGGTGGCTTCGAAGTGCGCATGGCGCTGAGCGTTACCGATGGCCGCATGCGGTTGCGCTCCGATCGCCAGTGGCTGCACTTGGCTGGCCTGCGCCTCCGCATCCCCGCGCTCGCCACTGTCACGGTCGACGAGTCCTGGGCCGACGGCCGTCAGCACGTGGATGTTCGGCTCACCACCCCGCTGCTGGGCGACTGGTTCCGCTACGCCGGGCACTTCACCTACGGTTACCAGTAGATCGGTGGCGGGGATCCCGCCACCACCCGTTTACATCGGCGCAATTCAGGCGCACTATGGGACTCATGAGCCCACAGAGTGAGTCGCTTCAGATCGAAATCGAAGAAGTCGAGATCTCCGGATTGGCACGCATGCTCACCACGCTCTCCACCGGTGTTCCGAACCAAACGCTGCGGTTCATCGGTCGCGTCGGCGATGAAGCCCGCTATACGAGTGGCTCCTTTTCATCGAATCACATGTTCGACCCGATGAACCCGGATGAGGCGTACGCGCCCCGCATGGCCGAAACCTTGGCGAAGCTTCGCCACGAGATCGAAGCGGATGGCTGGGTCGAGACCGCCCAGGGCGAGCAGTCGTGGGCGCTCGCATTCGCTCGGCCCGAGGGCGGGAGCAACGGCGGCTAAACCCCTCTTATTGTGGGCGCGCCGCGTCTGCTGGGAGCCGGCCGGGTATCAAGGATTCCCGGCGATTGAGAATCGCGCCGCCTACGAGCACTCCGCCACCAATCCACGTGAGCGCGATGCCGAGGATCGCGGGCACGGTCCCTTGGTCGAGAAAGACCGTAGCGGGCTCTTCAGAAGCGTCGAAGGGGGAGTATTCGCACTTGAAACCGAGGGGGAATAGCGAGAGTGATGCAATGATCCGGTATTCGCCGGCCCCGATCAGCGCGTCAGGGCGAGATGTGTGGTCAGTGCAGTTTCTCCATTTACCCTCGTAATTGTTCGAGCCGAGGTTCAGCAGCACGCCGCCCAAAACGATCATGCCCATCGTGATGAGCACAAAGCCCTCGACCCACGTAGCCCGCTTCATGATCCTCCGATCCCTTCAGCGGCACCTGACCGACTCATAGCTGAAGATTACTTCACAACCTGTGGTTGGGACGATACTTGATAACTCAGACCGACTTAGTATTGGCGCATGCCGAACCGCCTCCTGAATGCGTCTGATCGGCCGCTTCTGAGAGAAGCGACGCTGGCCAACATGAACTGGTGCGGGCCGCGTTTCAGCTTCGACGACCTCGACCAGTCAGCAGAACTCGCGCACTACTACTCCGACTTCCCGGGCGAGAACGACTTCGGGATGCTGGATGAAGCTGACGGTGTCGCCCGCGCAGTCGCCTGGCTGGTCTTCTTCCCCGCAGAGCACCCCGGCTACGGTTTCGTCGATGCGGCGATCCCCGAGCTGAGCATCACGACGTTCGAAGGATTTCGCGGGCAAGGCATCGGCTCGGCGCTTCTCGAGCAACTCCTCGCGGAAGCCACAGCGAGAGGCGTGGCCGGCATCAGCCTGAGCGTGGAAGATGGCAACCACGCCCGCTCGCTGTACTCACGGTTCGGGTTCCAGGTGGTCGGTCGCTCCGGTGGCTCCGACACGATGCTGCTGCGGCTGCCGCGAACGGCGTCGACGAACTCGCAGCCTTAAAGAAAATCAGCCCGAGCCGTGAGGCGAGCGGGCTGATCGTGATTCATTCAAGGTAACACTGAACTACGCCGTAAGCCGCTCAATCAGCTCGCGATAGCGCGCCGCCGTCTGCTCCACGATGTCGGCGGGCAGCTCGGGCGGAACGCCCTGCTTGTCCCAGTTGGCGGAGAGCCAGTTGCGTACGATCTGCTTGTCGAAGCTGGCTAGGCGACCGGGACCACCGGCGGCATAAAGTTCGGCATCCCAGTAACGGCTCGAGTCGCTTGTCAGCACTTCGTCGGCCAGCACGAGAGCACCGGTCTCGGGGTCAGCGCCGAATTCGAACTTGGTGTCCGCGAGAATCACGCCACGGGTTTCCGCGATGGCAGAGGCGCGGGCGAAAATGTCGAGTGAAGCATCCCGAAGCGCAGTCGCAACCTCAGCACCGACGAGTTCGACAGTGCGCTCGAAGCTGATGTTCTCGTCGTGCTCACCCATCGGCGCTTTCCACGCCGGGGTGTAAATCGGTTCGGGCAGGCGGTCGCCATCGCTCAAACCGGCAGGCAGTGCAATGCCGCACACGCTCTGCGACTCCTGATATTCCAGCCAGCCGCTGCCCGACAGGTAGCCGCGAACGACACACTCCACCGGATACATCTCCAAGCGCTTCACGATCATCGACCGGTCAGCGAGCTCAGCGGGCGCTTCGATACCAGCGGCATCCGCCAAATGATTGGGAACGTCAGGAAGCTGTGCGAACCACCACGTGCTCAGTTGCGTCAGCAGGGCGCCCTTGCTCGGGATGCCCGGCTCCAGCACATGGTCAAACGCACTCACCCGATCACTGGCCACCATGAGCACAAGCTGTGGCTCGTCGGCACGCACATACAGGTCACGGACCTTGCCGGAATACGTCAGCGTCCAGGCGCTCGCCGCAGCATCAGCCGAAGCAGAGTCAGAGCCAGCAGCATCCGCCGGCGCAACACCGTTCACAGCGTCACTCACTGGGCGACGCGCAAAGCGATATCGCTGCGGAAGTGTGAGCCCTCAAGGTGGATGTGTCCGAGCGCTTCGTACGCACGTTCGCGGGCGACCGCAAATGTCGCGCCGGTCGCGACGACACTCAGCACGCGTCCGCCGGTGGCGACGAACTCGTCACCCTTTTTGGCGGTGGCCGCGTGGGCGATGGTGATTCCGGGAACGGCGAGGGCGGCATCCAGTCCGGTAATCGGACGACCGATCTTGGGGTTCTCGGGGTAGCCCTCGCTCGCGAGCACAACCGTGACGGCGACGTCGTCGGAGAACTCGGGGGTGGCGTGGTCGGGGAGGCCGCCGGTCGCCGCCGCGTAGAGCAGCGAGCTCAGCGGTGTAACCAGGCGGGGGAGCACCACTTGAGTCTCGGGGTCACCGAAGCGGGCGTTGAATTCGATTACGCGGATGCCTTCCCGAGTGACAATGAGGCCGCAGTAGAGCAGTCCAATAAATGGTGTCTGTTCTTCGGCGAGCTGTCGGACCGTGGGCAACGCGATGGTGTCAATGACTTCCTCAACGAATCCGTCGGGGAGCCAGGTGAGCGGCGAATAGGCGCCCATGCCGCCCGTGTTGGGTCCGTCGTCACCGTCGTAGGCGCGCTTGTAATCCTGCGCGGGCGACAGCGGAACAACGTTGTGGCCATCACTCAACAGGAAGAGGGAGACCTCTTCGCCGGCGAGGTATTCCTCGACGAGCACGCTGCCGTAGGTGAGCCAGTGCTTGGCGTGATCAACGGCGGCGTTGCGGTCACCCGTGACGAGAACGCCCTTGCCTGCTGCGAGGCCGTCGGCCTTTACGACGTAAGGGGCGCCGAACTCGTCAAGAGCCGCAGTGGCTTCTTCGAGCGAGCCGGCGCGATGGGCGCGACCGGTGGGCACGTTGGCGGCATCCATGATGCGCTTGGCAAAAGTCTTGCTGCCCTCTAGCGCGGCGGCAGCCTTGCCGGGGCCGAACACGGCGATACCGCGGCGGCGAAGAGCATCAGCGACGCCCTCAACGAGGGGGGCCTCGGGCCCGATAACAACCAACTCAATGTTGTTGTCGAGCGCGTACTCGGTGACAACGTCACCACGCGTGGGATCGAGCGCCACCGTTTCCACCACCGACGCGATGCCGGCATTGCCGGGCGCAGCCGTGATTTCGTGCGTCTCCTCCTCACTGAGAAGTGACGTCACAATGGCGTGCTCGCGGGCACCGGATCCAAGAACAAGAATTCGCACAACGACAGCCTAACGAAGCCCACCGCCACAGTTGTTAGCGTTCAGCCCAACTTGCTAGCGTTCAGGCATGGCAAAGCTGAAAATAGCCCCCATCGCGGGCGAAGCGAGCATCCGGATGGTGCGTGACGGTCGTGCAGATCGCGACGCTACCGCCACAGCGGTTCGCTACCTCTTGCAGGTGTTGGCGACGAACGCCGAAGGCAATTCGGTCGAGGTTCGCGTGCCGCCCTTCGGCGCTGTTCAAGCCATCGAGGGCCCTAACCACACCCGCGGCACCCCGCCCAATGTGGTCGAGATGGATGCCGCCACCTGGATTGCGCTCGCCACGGGAACGCGAGAGTGGGCCGAGGCCCTCGACTCCGGCGACATCAGTGCCTCGGGGTCGCGTGCCGACCTCAGCGAATACCTCCCAGTTGTGTGAGGGAGAATAGTGCCGTGAGTATTACGCCAGAACACGACCCCGCGGCATCCGCCCCGCAGCAGCCTGCGATGAAGACCACGGTCGAGGCTGGCAGTGTGAGCATTCGCCGTGTTCCGAAATACGGCGCGTTCATGACGGTTGGTGGAGGCGTTGGTGCCATCGTGACCTTCATTCTCACGATGTCGTTCCCCGTTGACGGGTCGGTCGGCTTTGGCGCGCTCTTTGGTTACTTCAGTCTGTTCGGGATTCCTGCCGGGGTCGCCCTCGGCGCCGTTCTTGCGCTCATTCTCGATCGCGTGTCGAGCCGTCGCGCGAAGACAGCAACCGCCGAGCACGAGACCGTAGAGCCTGAGGCTTACGAAGGAACGCTCGAATAACACCGAGCTGCACCGCGAGGGAGTTCACCGCGAGGGAGTTCACCCCGCGGAAGTTCACCCCGAGAAATGCGTCGTGCTAGCTCAGTTGCGTGAGCTCAAGCCAGTCGAGGTATTCAGGCGTGATGTTGCCCGAAACGTATTCGCCGGTGAAGCAGCTCATTTCGAGAGCTGACACGTCGGATCCTTCGGTGATCGCAGCCTGCATATCGGCGACCTCTTGGTAGATGAGAGCGTCAGCGCCCATCTCCAGAGCGATCTCGGGAATCTTGCGCCCGTGGGCAACGAGTTCAGCGCGCGTCGGCATGTTGATGCCGTACACGTGTGGGTAGCGCACGGGAGGTGCAGCGGAGGTGAAGGTGACCTTGTTGGCGCCAGCCTCGCGAGCCATCTGCACGATCTCTTTCGAGGTGGTGCCACGCACGATGGAGTCATCCACGATCAGGATATTCTTACCCTTGAACTCGGTGCCCATCGCGTTCAGCTTCTGCTTCACGCTCTTCTTGCGTTCGGCCTGGCCGGGCATGATGAAGGTGCGGCCAACGTAGCGGTTCTTGTAGAAACCTTCGCGGTATTCAACGCCGAGCTTCTGCGCGACCTGCATCGCGGCGGGGCGAGCGGAGTCAGGGATGGGCATGACGACGTCGATGTCGCCCATCGGGGTGTACTTCGAGATGGTGTCGGCGAGCTTGTCGCCCAAGCGCAGGCGAGCTTCGTAAACGGAGATGCCGTTCATGATCGAGTCGGGTCGGGCCAGGTAAACGTATTCGAACGAGCACGGGATCAGCACCGGTGCTTTGGCGCACTGCTTGGAGAACATTTCGCCGTCGGGTGTAATGAAGATCGCTTCGCCGGGGGCAACATCCCGCACCAGTTCGTAGCCGGCGCTCTCGAGCACGAGAGATTCGGATGCCACGATCCACTCGTAGCCGACGAGACCAGTTTGGCGGCGGCCCAACACCAACGGGCGGATGCCGAAGGGGTCGCGGAAGGCGAGCAAACCATGGCCAGCGATCAGTGCGATCGCGGCGTAGGAGCCCTCAACGCGGTCGTGCACGCGCTCGATGGCGGTGAAGACCTGCTCGGGGTCGAGGTCGAGCCCCGAAACCTGCTCTTGAAGTTCGTTGGCCAACACGTTGACGAGCAGTTCAGTATCGCTCGTGGTGTTGAGGTGGCGGCGGTCGATGCGGAACAGTTCATCAGTGAGCTGCTGCGTGTTCGTCAAGTTGCCGTTGTGAACAAGGATGATGCCGTAGGGCGCGTTCACATAGAACGGCTGGGCTTCATTCTCATTGAAGGCGTTGCCCTTGGTGGCGTAGCGCACGTGGCCGAGGCCGGAGGTGCCGACAAGGTTGCGCATGTCGCGAGTGCGGTAGGCCTCACGCACTTGCCCGTTGGCCTTCTGCAAGTGCAGAGTGCTGCCGTCGGCGGTGGCGATACCCGTGGAGTCTTGACCGCGGTGCTGCAGGAGCAGCAGGGCGTCATAAACCTGCTGGTTGACGGGCTGAGAAGAGACGATACCGACAATGCCGCACATGCTTTCGCGTGGCTCCCTGAGGTCGTAGAGCGCGTACCCGGTGTGAGTACGGTCTAGCTTCTCACATCTGGCAGTGCGGTTGCTGCCGGGGAGCGGGGGTGCTGCTGCGCGTAAAACCCGCAGACCGGTACGCTTGAGCCGTGACCGAGAACTCTTCTTCCAGCTATGCCGCAGCCGGTGTCGATACCGCTGCTGGTGACCGCGCCGTCGAACTCATGAAGGCGGCCGTCAGTGCCACTCATGGGCCCAACGTGGTCGGAGGTTTTGGCGGTTTCGCTGGCCTCTATGACGCCTCGTTCTTCAAGGACTACAAGCACCCGCTGATGGCGACATCGACGGATGGCGTGGGCACGAAGGTTGCGATCGCTCAGGCTCTCGACAAGCACGACACCATCGGCCAAGACCTCGTCGGCATGGTCGTTGACGACATCATTGTGGTCGGCGCCAAGCCCCTCTTTATGACCGACTACATTGCGTGCGGCAAGGTCGTTCCCTCCCGCATCGCCGACATCGTTGCGGGTATTGCTCGCGGATGCTCGGCTACCGGCACCGCGCTGGTGGGCGGCGAAACGGCAGAACACCCCGGCCTTCTCGGCCCTGACGACTACGACGTTGCCGGTGCGGCAACCGGCGTGGTTGAAGCCGGATCGCAGCTTGGCCCGCACCTCGTGGCCGATGGCGATGTAGTGATCGCGATGGAGTCCTCGGGCATCCACTCGAACGGTTTTTCGCTTGTGCGCCACATTCTGGCGAACAACAAGGTCGGCTACGGTGACCACCTCAACGAACTCGGTGGAGTCGTCGGCGAAGTGCTCCTCGAGCCGACCCGCCTCTACACAATGCCGCTGCTCAACCTGCTCGACGCCCAGCCCGGTGCTGTGCACTCGCTCAGCCACGTCACCGGTGGTGGCATCGCCGCTAACCTCGCGCGCGTGCTGCCTGTCGGCTCGTGGGTTGAAGTTGAGCGCTCGACCTGGTCGCCGCCCACCGTATTCCGCGTGCTCTCCGACCTGGCTGGTTCCAGCCTCGAAAGTGCCGAAGGAACCTGGAACCTCGGGATCGGCATGATCGCGATTGTGGCTGCGGATGCAGCCGACGCCACCATCGCCGCCCTCACCGCCGACGGCATCCCCTCGTGGGAAGTCGGTCGTGTCTCGATGGCCGCTCGCGATTTCACTGGCTTCGAACAGGGAGCCAAGGGTGTCAACGGTGGCGCTGTGCGCCTGAGCGGTTCGTACGCGAACTAGCGCTACCTTCGGTGGGTGCCCGCAGCGCCCACCATTCGTGATCCTGACGTTGTTCTGAGGCGTTGAAGCCATGCCCCTTCGTTCCATCCTCGCTGCAGTGCTCGTTGCCGTCATTTGGGGCCTCAACTTCGTCGTCATCGACGTAGGCCTCGAAGGCATGCCACCCACGCTGTTTCTGGCGTTGCGCTTCATGGTGGTGATTGTTCCCGCTATCTTCTTCGTGCCGCGGCCGAAGTCGAGGTTTCGCGACGTAGTGCTCATCGGCTCGTTCATGAGCCTCGGGCAGTTCGGCCTGCTGTACACCGCGCTCGCCATCGGCATGCCGCCCGGCCTCGCCTCACTCGTGTTGCAAGCGCAGGTGGTTCTAACGGTGGTGTTCGCCGCCCTCGCACTGCGTGAAACCCCCACGCGCAGTCAACTCGTCGGCGTCGCACTCGGGGCAGCCGGCCTTGTTGTCGTGGGGAGCGGGCGCGGGGTAGAAACTCCCGTTCTGGCCTTCTTCGTGACCCTGGCCGCTGCTGCATCCTGGGCCATCGGCAATGTCATCGCACGCCGGGTCGGGCGCATCGGCACCACGTCCTCGCCACTGGCCGGGCTGTCGCTCACTGTCTGGTCGGCCCTGGTCGTACCGATCCCGATGCTCGCACTCGCCTTCGCGATAAATGGGGCGGATGCTGTCGGCTTCGCCCTCACCCACCTCACCGTTCCGCAGCTGCTCTCGACGGCCTACACCGCGTGGCTCGCCAGCCTTGTCGGGTACGGCATCTGGAACACGTTGCTCGCCCGGCACGCAGCATCCGCCGTCGTGCCCTTCACGATGCTTGTTCCGCCGATCGGCATGGCCACCGCGTGGTTAGCGCTCGACGAGGTGCCGACGGTGATCGAAGTCATTGGTGGAGCGATGCTGCTTCTCGGCGTCGCCATCACCACCGGGTTACTGCACCGTCGCCACGGGCGCACCGTCACCTAGGAAACCGCTTCGCCGCAGCAGTGTTTTCGCTGTGACCCGGGTGCCACCGAAGCGAATCCGGTGCCGTGCGCTTGAATGGCGCTATGGCAACTAAGCAGCCCGACAACTCGATTGACGTCGACAACGACGAGCAACTCACAGAACCTGAACACGAGCACACCGTGGTGGATGAGCAGCAGGACGCCGAGGACGACGACGACACTGACGACGCCGACGCGGATCAAGCGGGCGCCACAAACCGCCCCGAACCGCTGCTGACCCGCGATGGTTCCCCGGCCGCCGCGCTGTGGAGCCTGAACTCCCGCTGGCGCCACATCAACCACGGTTCCTTCGGGGCGGTCCCCGTCTTTGCCCAACTGCGTCGCCTCGCCTACCTGCAAGAAACCGAGAGCGCACCGCAGCGTTGGTTCATGGCCGCACCCGAGCGTCTCGCTCAGGCCCGCGAAGGTCTCGCCGATTTCCTTGGCGTGGATGCCGACCGCTTCGGGTTCGTCCCCAACGCCAGCGCCGGAATGACGGCCGCCATCCGCGCCCTCATGCTCAACGCCGGCGACGAGCTGCTCATCACCGACCACGCCTACGGAGCGGTCGCGTTCTCGGCTCGCCGCGAAGCCCGCCAGCGCGGAGCCAAAGTGCGCACCGTGCCCATCGAACTCGATGCCACGCCCGAGCACATCCTCACCGTTCTCGGCAAAGCACTCGCCAAGAAGCCGGCTGGCCTCATCATCGACGCCTCAACCTCGGCCACCGCGCGCGAGTTCCCGGTCGCGGCGCTCGCCGAGTTGGCCACGAAGCACGGGGTGCCTCTGCTTGTGGATGCAGCCCACGCCCCGGGAATTCAGCACCGCCCAGCCGAGGGTATTGCGGCATCCGCTTGGGTGGGCAATTTACACAAGTTTGCCTGCGGTTTTCGGGGAAGCGCAGTGCTCGTGGCCGAAAAGAAGTTCGCCAAAAACCTGTACCCGGTAATCGATTCGTGGGGAATGGATGACCCCTTCCCCGCTCGCTTCGACCACCAGGGCACGTTCGACTACACGCCGTATCTCGCGAGCGTCGACGCCATCACGGGGCTCGAAGCCCGGATTGGCTGGGATTCCATTCGCGGCTACATCGAGTCACTACTCGACTACTCGACCGACGTTGTTGCCGATGCGCTCGATGCTGCGTCTGGTGAAGAGTCGCGGGTGGATGTCGCAGCCCCCGCTCCGGGAATGACCCTCTTGCGGCTCCCCGGCAGCCTCGGCGCAAGCCATGACGATGCGCAAGCTGTTCGCCAACGCATCACGGACGAACTCGGATTCGAGACTCAAGTCACTAGCTTCCGTGACACCGGCTATCTGCGGCTTTCGGCGCACGCCTACAACACTGCCGATGACTATGAGCGTTTCGCCGAAGACGCTGTGCCGACTCTCGTGGAGTGGTCGCGCGAGCGCTAGCCCGGCACCACGTTAACGCACGAGGCGAGCATCCGACCCCGGAGGGTCTGGTGCTCGCCTTATGTGTAGAAGGTGCGTTATTAGGCGCTACGAGTTTCCTCGTCGTCCTCGTCATCTTCTTCACGGTCGTATTCGTCGCTGTATGAACTACCAGCGGAGTACTCCGGCCACTTTTCGCTGTCTTCCGACACCGGAGCAGCGCTTTCTGACCCGCTCAACTCGCGAGCGAGTGCACCATAGTTGGTGTCTGGGCTGAAGTACTTCAAATCCCGCGCCACCTTGGTGTGCTTTGCCTTTTGACGGCCGCGTCCCATTCGAGACCCCCTCATACTTCTGTCCCGGTGCACTGACGGTGGCCAGCGAACGAGCGAACAGGGATGGATGAAAACTAACCTGAAGTTTAGCACGATGGACAGAAAGGTCTTCGTGGGCGATGCACAGGTGGCCTGTTCACGGGTAACGTTAGCCCGTGACATCCACCACTGAAACCGACACCTCTGTTGTCGTTATTGGTGCTGGCCAAGCGGGCCTCTCTGTTGCCTACTATTTGCGGCGACTTGGCCTCGACCCCGGCAATGATTTTGTGCTCCTCGACCGTGGCCCCAATACTGGGGGCGCGTGGCAATTCCGCTGGGAGGCACTGCGCATTGGTTCCGCGCACCGCATCAACGACCTTCCCGGTCTCGACGAGCTGGGGCTCAGCTTTGAGACCGCCGACAAACATATGCCGGCCAAGAAAGTTGTCGCCGACTACTACCGCGCCTACGAAGAGCACTATGGCCTTCAGGTCGTGCGTAATGCGGATGTCATCGCCGTCGATAACCTCGGCGAACATCTGAATGTGACTTTCACCCTCGATGGCGAAGAAACCAAAACGGTGAGCACGATGCTAGTGATCAATGCCACCGGCACCTGGGGCGCCCCGTTCATCCCGTGGTACCCGGGGCTCAAGTCGTTTGAGGGCCGCCACCTTCACACCAGCGAATACCGCAGCGCCCGCGAGTTCACCGACCAGAGTGTTGTCGTGGTCGGCGGAGGAACGTCAGCGATCGGGTTCCTGCTCGAACTCGAAAACATCGCCAGCAATCTCACCTGGGTGAGCCGCCGCCCCATCGACTTCCTCGAAGACGGCGGCCTCAACCTTGAAGCGCGCAAAGAAGCTGTGCTGGTGCAGGATGAGGCGGCACGGGCAGGCCGAGCCCTCCCCAGCATCGTCAGCGGCACGGGCGTTCCGCGCACCCGTCGCATCCAAGCCGGCATCGAGCGGGGCGTTTTGACGCCGCGCCCCATGTTCTCCAGCATCGAACCCGGTGGGGTGCGCTGGAAAGACGGTGCCTTCCAGCAGGCGGATGCCATCATTTGGTCCACCGGTTTCCGCCCAGAACTGCGCCACCTTGCTCCGCTGAAATTGCGCGAGAAAGAGGGCGGCGTGGCCGTCGGGCAGGGCGTGGCGTGGAAAGACCCGCGCATCTTCTTCGCCGGGTATGGGCCGCAAGCATCCACTATCGGTGCCAACCGTGCGGGGCGGATGATCGCCCGCCAGGCCATCGCTACCCTCAGCAAGATTCAAGCCATGAAGAACGGGCGCTAGCGAGCGCTGCTGTTGCGCAGACCAGGCGGCAGGTTTGTAGTTGGCAGTTGATCGGATGACGGCTGTTGAGTCTAGGCTCGCGGCATGATCACGACGCTGGCGATTGAAGGTTTCCGCTCTTTGCGGCACATAGTGCTGCCCCTCACCGGGCTCACGGTGATCTCGGGAGCTAACGGCGTCGGAAAGTCGAGCGTCTACCGCAGCTTGCGCCTGCTTGCTGAGGTTGCCCAGTCCGGTGCCATTGCGGCGCTCGCGAGAGAAGGCGGCGTGCAGTCCCTGTTGTGGGCGGGTCCAGAGGCAGGAGCCTCTGCGGCACGTCGTTCCGGGCATCCGGTCGAGGGAACGATGCGTCGCGATGTCGTCGCACTCAAGCTCGGTTACGCCAGCAGCGACTTCGGCTATGCCGTCGATTTCGGGCTGCCTACCAATCAGCGGACCATGTTTGCTCGTGACCCGGAGATCAAGGCAGAAGCCGTCTTCAACGGCTCGGTGTTGCGCCCTGCCACCGCGCTGACGGAACGGCGCAACGGGGCAGTGCGCGTGCGGGGTGATTCGGGCGAATGGGTACCGCACGACTACCGGCTGCGGCCCACCGAGAGCATGGTGGCCGCGTTCGCGGACCCGTCGACAACCCCTGAACTGCTGACGGTGCGCGAAAACCTCGGTTCATGGCGCTTCTACGACCACTTTCGCACCGACCCGCACGCGCCGGTGCGGCAGCCGCAGCTGGGCACTCGTGCTCCGGTGCTGAGCCACAGCGGCACCAACCTTGCTGCCGCACTGCAGACGATTCGCGAGTTCGGCAATGCCGCTTTGCTTGACCGCACGATTGCGCAAGCCTTCGATGGCGCTTCGGTGAAGGTGCAATCCAGCGACGGGTTGTTCTCGCTCGTGATGGCGCAACCCGGGCTCTTGCGGCCGCTCGATACCCACGAGCTCTCGGATGGCACCCTGCGGTTCTTACTGCTGGTTGCGGCATTGTTGTCGCCCAACCCGCCCGCGCTGCTCGTGTTAAACGAGCCCGAGACGAGTCCGCATCCCCGGTTGCTTGCACCCCTGGCGGAGCTAATCCAGGCGGCAGCCGAGCAGACTCAGATCGTGGTGGTGTCGCACGCCTCTGAGCTTGTTGAGCAACTCGACGAATCAGGAGCGAGCCGCATCCATCTCGTCAAAGTCGACGGTGAAACCGCGGTTGACGGGCAAGGGATGCTGGATGAACCCGCGTGGAGTTGGCCGAAGCGCTAGTCAGTTGTGCGGCGGCGCTCGCTAGCCAGCGGATGCCACCTCGCGAATGAGGTCGCGCAGCTCGCCGAGCTGGGGCCGGTTGTCGCTCGCCCGCCACTGCATCTCGAGTGCCAGTGTTGCGGGTTGTGCGAGCGGAATCGCCACGAGATCTTCGGGTAGGTGGCCGATGAGTGCGGCGGAAACGAGCGAGAAGGCTCGAGCTTCTGACAGCAAGTACAGTCGCGATCCGACGATGCGGGGCGGGCTCACGAGAAGCAGCGGAGTAAGCCCGCGCGAGGTGCAGATTTCGAGTAGGTAGTCGAAGTAGGCGGGGTTTTGTTCGCGCGGCCAGAGCAGCAGGGGGAGATCGCCGAGTTCGGGGAGTTCAAGGTGGGCAGCCTTCGCTAGCGGGTGGTTGCGGCTGAGCGCGACGAAGACTTGTTCGCGCACGATCACTTCGGTTTCGTAGCCTTCGGCGGCATCCAGAAAGCGACCGAGGCCGATATCGGCGTGTTCGCTCACGAGACGAGTGGAGACGCCGCCCGTGTCGACAAGAACGTCTTCGATGCGCACAGAAGACAGACTGTGCTCGGCCCGACTGATCACGGCGGGGAGGAGTCGGTTGACCACACTGGGGGAGGCCACAATGCGGGCCGTGCGGATGCGGCTCGGCTCGTAAAGCTGCACCTCGCGAACCACCTGATTGGCGTGGCTAAGCAGTTGGCGGCCCTCGGTCGCCATTGTCTCGCCGGCGTGCGTGAGCTTTGCTGAACGGCCGGATCGGTCGAGCAGGCCGACCCCGAGAGCGCGTTCGAGCCGACTCACTTCTTGACTCACGGTCGGTTGCGAGATCTGCAGTGCCTCGGCGGCTCGTCCGAAGTGTCCAGCATCGGCCACGGCAACGAAGATCTCCACCTGACGCAGCGTAATTTTCATAGGCTAAGGCTATCTAACCCGCATCGACTCTTTCTGGTTTCTTTGCAATTGACTGGCTACGGTTGAAGTAACGGCACGCCTCCGGCGCAGCCTCAGCGACGAGCATCAGCGAAGAAAGAGATTGACTATGTCTACTCCCGTCATCCACGTTTCCCAGGAAGTTCAGGATGCTGTTCGCGAGAACCGCCCCGTGGTCGCCCTCGAGTCCACCATCTTCACTCACGGCCTTCCTCGCCCGCGCAACCTCGACGTTGCTCTTGAAGCCGAAGCGGGGCTGCGCGCTCAGGGCGTGACGCCCGCCACGATCGGTGTCTTCAACGGCGTAGCGACGGTCGGCCTCAGCACCGAGCAGATCACCGAGCTCTCGAACACCGACAACATCGCCAAGGCCAGCCTGCGCGACCTTCCTGTCGTTCGCGCTCTCGGCATCCACGGCGGCACTACCGTCGCAGCAACCGCGTTCCTCGCGCACCACGCGGGCGTCAAGGTCTTCTCGACCGGCGGCCTCGGCGGCGTGCACCACGGAGCCTCCGAAACTTTCGACGAGTCGGCCGACATGACCACGTTGGCGCAGATCCCCATCCTCGTCATCAGCGCCGGAGTGAAGTCGATTCTCGACATCCCCGCCACCCTCGAGCGCTTCGAGACTCTCAACATCCCCGTCATTGGTTACGGCACGACCAAGTACCCGGGCTTCTACGTCACCGACTCAGGCTTCAGCATCGGATACTCGGTCGACACTCCCGAAGAGGTCGCCGCGGTCGTCACCGCTCGCGATGAGCTCGGTCTGCCGCAGTCCGTATTGCTGGCTAACCCCGTTGCCGCCGATAAGCAGCTTCCTCCGGAGCAGCTCGACGACATCCTCGCTCGCGCTTGGGCCGAAGCCGACAAGCAGGGCATCAGCGGAAATGCCTCGACCCCGTTCCTTCTCGACTTCATCCAGAAGGACACCAAGGGGCTGAGCCTCGACGTCAACGTTGAGGTCTACCGCGGCAACGTTGCTCTCGGCGGACTCGTCGCCACGGCGCTCACCCGCTAGCGGCGAGCCCCTCGTGCTCGGAATCATCGGCGACCTCGTTGAAGACGTTGTCGTCTGGCTGGCTGAACCGCTGAGGCACGGCACCGATACGGCGGCGGAGATTTTTCACACCCGCGGCGGTAGCGGTGCGAACGTCGCCAGTTTTGCTGGGCGACTCGGCCCCACGCGCTTCATCGGCTGTGTCGGCAACGACCACCTCGGCACCCTGCTCGTCGAGGGTCTCGAGGCCGAAGGTGTTGACGTGCGCGTGCAGCGCAAACACGTCACCGGCACCGTCATCATCCTGATCGACCAAGACGGCGAACGCAGCATGGTGCCCAACCGCGCGGCTGCAACAATGCTCGACGAGGTGCCTGATGAGTGGCTCGACGGGCTTGAGCTGTTGCACGTCTCGGCCTACTCCTTCAACGGTGCACCCGTGGGCGAGACCGTGATTGACGTGATTCGTCGTGCCAAGCAGCGCGGGATTCTCGTCTCGATCGACGTCTCGTCCACCGGCATGCTCGCCCAGTACGGCATCGACCGCTTCCTCGATCTCATGGCTGACCTCAGCCCCGACTTCTTGATCGGCAACGCCAGCGAAATGGAATGCCTTGGAGTCGTCGTCGACGGGCAGCCGGGTGCTGTCGCTGCGAGACTCGCCAACACCATCATCGTGACGAAGGCGGGAGCGGATCCCACCCTCGTTCACGCGCCTGGTCGGGAGCCGCTGACGGTTGCTGTGCCACCGGTTCCCGAGGTCCGAGACCTCACCGGCGCCGGTGATGCCTTCGCTGCAGGATTCCTGACCTCGTACCTTGCCAGCAGAGACCTGCAGAAGGCGTGTGTGGGCGGTCACGCTTCCGCGGCGCTCGTGCTGGCATCGCCGGGAGCATCCTCCGGAGCAGCGTCGAAGTGACACGTCTCTTCGTGAAGATCTGTGGCATCAGCACTGCGGATGCGGCAGCGGCGGTCGCCGACAGCGGTGCCGATGCGATCGGGTTCGTTTTCGCTCCCGGCAGCCCCCGTGAGGTCAGCGCCGAGCACGCGCGTTCTCTCATCGCGGGCTTACCGTCCACGCTCGAAACGGTGGGCGTCTTTCGCAACCAACCGATCGAGACGGTGCTCCGCACCGCGCAGGCGGCCGGTATCTCCACAGTGCAGTTGCACGGTGACGAAACTGAAGCAGAGTTTGACCGGCTGCGGGCAGAGGGCTTCGGCACCATCCGCGCCCTGTCTATCGATGATTATCGCCAGCTCAGCCGTGACGGAGTGCTGCGCGCCGACGACCGATTGCTGATCGACGCGGTGACGCCGGGCGGCGGAGCAGCGTTTGATCCCACGCTGCTGTCGGATGCTGCGCCTGACGGCTTCTGGATTCTGGCCGGTGGCCTCACCCCGCAGAATGTGGCCGAGCTTGTCGGCATCATGCAGCCGGGAGGCGTTGACGTGTCGAGCGGCGTCGAAGTGAGCCGAGGCGTGAAGGATCCCGCACTGATTCATGCTTTCGTGGCGGCTGTTCGCGCCGTCTGAACGGCGGGGTAAACCCCACTGGCGACGCAGCCGAGCGACGAGGCTAAGTCGCGAGCGCGATGAGGCCGAAGTAGGTCGCGGCGGCGACGCCGATGCCGAGGACGAGGTTGGCGGCAACGCTAGCGATGGCGGTCTGGAGCCGCTTCATGGTGGCGATCTGCATTGTTTCAACGCTGAGGGTGCTGAAGGTGGTGAGTCCGCCGCAGAGTCCGGTGAGCAGCACGAGCTCGAGGTTGGCGTCGATCGTGCCAATGTGCGCCATGCCAGCCAAGGTGCCGCCGAGGGCAGAGCCGATGATGTTGACGACGAGCACGGCCCACGGGAACCGCTTGTTCGGAACAAACGCGCGTGCGGTGAGGTAGCGCAAGACGGCCCCGGCGGCTCCGGCGCCCAGGATCGCAAACACCACGCCCGCGGTCATTCGTTCACCAAGTCAGGACGGCGTGCGCGAGCGAAACCGAGGCGCAGGCCCAGTGCGGCCGCGGCGAGTCCGAGCACCATGGTGGCGGCGAGGTAGATGAGGGCAGGGATGAGCTGGTCGGCACCAATGAGTTGCACGACGGCGACGGCAAGTGCGGAGAAGGTAGTGAAGGAACCGAGAAGACCGGCGCCTAAGCCGGCACGGGCCCAGACCGGGGCTGGTGTCCACAGCTCGGCAACGACGAGTGCCAGCACGAAACTGCCGACGATATTGGCGATCAGGGTGGAGAGGGGAAACAGCCCATCGTCGGTGGCAAAGGCAAGATCGAGGGCGAACCGCATTCCGGTGCCGATGGCACCGCCTACGGCAACAGCAGCGATTTCACGGATCATGCGCTGCCTTCCAAATGCCAGTTCTCGGGTCTGTACTGCCTATACAGTCACCCTATGGCAAGCGGGCGCTGCCCCGCGCCCCGCGCGCAGTCCTAGACTGAAGCCATGACCCGAACTGCTGCGCGCCGCCGCCGTTGGCCGTGGATCGTGCTCGCCGTAGTTGTGGTGTTGCTCGTGCCCATCGCTATCATCGTCGTGCCGATTCTCACGCACGAGAGCGCGGGTCAATCGAACCAAGAACTCACCGCCGGCGAATGGCCGCTCTCTGTCACCGCCGAGGGGGATGACGGGCGAACCCGCACGCTCAGCGTCGCCGGTGAAAACGGCGAACCCATCGACACCGAAGCACTCGTTCGTGACGAAAGGGTGGTCGTGACGGGAACCGGCTACGACGGCACGCAGGGTGTGTACGTTGCCGTGTGCGTCATCCCAGAAACACCCGCGGGCAAGCCAGGGCCCTGCATCGGCGGAGTGCCGTCGCAGCAGCAAGAAAACGTGGCCGAAGGCACCGTGCAGTGGGCCCCGAGCAACTGGATCAACGCCGACTGGGCGTGGCGGCTCTTCGGCGCTCGGAGTTATGACGACACCGCCACCGGCACCTTTACGGCCTACCTCGAGCTCGGCGACCCGCAAGGCGAAGATGCTGACTGCATCACGAATGAGTGCGGCATCTTCACCCGCAACGACCACACCGCGCTCAATGACCGGGTGCAGGATGTCTACGTTCCGGTGAAATTCACCGAATAGCGCCGCGCGCTTGACATTGACGTAACGTCAACCTCTACCGTCGAGGTATGGCACACGACACCCCACCGCTCGCCGAGCGTTCGATCAACGACGTCGCCCGCCTCACCGGCACGACATCGCGCACGCTGCGGCACTACGACGACATCGGGCTGCTCACACCAAGCCGGGTCGGCACCAATGGCTACCGCTATTACGGCGCGGATGCTCTCGCTCGCCTTCAGCGCATTCTGCTGTTGCGCGAACTGGGGCTCGGCCTTCCGGCCATTGCCGAGGTTCTCGCCGGGCAGCTGGACGACACGGCTGCGCTCAGAGACCATGTGCGCCTGCTCGAAGGCGAGAAGCAGCGAATCGATCGGCTCATTGCGTCGGTGAGCACCACCATCCATAAACTCACAGAAGGAGAGCCACTCATGGCGGAAGAAATGTTCGACGGATTCGACCACGCCGCCCATAAGGACGAAGTCGAGCAGCGCTGGGGCGCTGACTCGTATGCGGCGAGTAACACCTGGTGGAAGGCGATGAGTGCGGCCGACCAAACAGCGTTCGTTGCGGCACAGAAACAGTTGGCGGCCGACTGGGCCACTGCTGCCGAGCGCGGCGATGACCCCGAGAGCGACGCCGCTCAGGTGCTCGCGCAGCGTCAGTTCGACGCGCTTGTCGGTATCCCCGGCACTCCGAGCGAAGGAAAAGCGGGGCCGCCCCAGGAGTATTACCTCGGGCTTGCCGACCTGTATGTCGCTGATCCCCGCTTCGCTCGCAATTACGGCGGGCAGGCGGGTGCCGAGTTCGTGCGCGCGGCCATGGTTGCATTTGCGGCCGCACGCTGGAGCTAGTCCGCGCCGCTGATCTGTCGCACGCGGGTGGGTTGCGGGCGGGTTGCGGGGGTGCTCGCGCTGCGCGGGTGCGGCGCCGCTACGGAACGGTGACGTCGGGGATCGGCTCCGGCGTCTCGACGCTCTCGCCAGAGACGGCGGCCGGCACCATGAGGCGCGGAATCGTGAAGTGCACAATCGGCCCGATCAAGAGCGCGAACGCGAGCGTGCCCCAACCGAGGTTGCCGCCGAGGATCGCGCCGATCGTGAGCACGACAAGCTCGATGCTGCTGCGCACGATCCAAATTTTGCCGCCGTAGCGGTGGTGGATGCCGGTCATGAGGCCATCGCGCGGGCCGGGCCCAAAGCGTGCTCCGAGGTAGAGGCCCGTGGCAATGCCGAGCAAGAGCAAGCCCGCGACGAACACGAGGATGCGCAGGGCAAGTCCCTCAATCTCCGGCAGCATCCACAATCCGAGTTGGGCACTGGGGCCCACGAGCGCCACGTTGAAGACGGTGCCGATGCCGGGCTTCTGGCGGATCGGGATCCACAGCAGCAACACGATCAGGCCAATGATGTTGGTCACAAAGCCAAAGGGGATGCCGGTGCTGAGCGAGACGCCCTGCCCGAGGACGTCCCACGGGGCGACCCCGACCTCGGCGCGAATCATCAGCGCGATGGCGAAGCCGTAAAAGAAGAGGCCGGTGCCGAGCTGAACGATGCGTCGTGTCATGGTGAGGCGAGGAGTCATGTAAGTATCCAATTACGGAATTGGACTCGGAACAAGAGGCCAATCGCGGTATTGTGGCCTCATGAATAGCCTTTCTGCCCGCGCATTGGTTGTGATGATGGGCGAGTGGCGTGCGAGTGGATCGAACGCTGCCTATCTGGCCGTCTCTGACCGCATCCGCCTCCTCATCATGGATGGCCGCATTCTGACCTCGACGCGCCTGCCAGCCGAGCGCGAGTTGGCGCTCGCTCTCGGGGTGAGCCGCACCACGGTGACGGCGGCCTATTCGGCGCTCCGCGAGGGCGGTTACGTCGAGAGCACGCGTGGCTCAGGCAGTGTTGCTCAGTTGCCGCATCGCGCAAGCCTGATCCCTGATTCCGCTGCCCCGCAGATGCTCGATTTCAGCAAGTCGACCATTTCGGCCGCTCCCGAGGTGATTGAGGCATCCCGCCGTGCTGCCGAACAACTGCCGGCCTACCTGGGGGAGTCTGGCTTCGACCCGGTAGGGATCCCGGCGCTGCGTGAGGCCATTGCCCAACGCTATGCCGACCGCGGCCTGCCGACGAGCCCCGACCAGATCATGGTGACGCTCGGCGCACAGCACGCCATCGCGCTGATTTCGCGCACCCTCATGTCACGCGGTGACCGCGCCCTCATGGAAAACCCGAGCTACCCGCACGCCCTCGATGCGCTCCGGGCGGCTGGCGCGCGACTCGTGCCGGTCGGTGTTTCGACCGAAACCGGTTGGGATGCCATCGCCGTTGAGCAGGCTATCCAGCGCACGAGCCCCTCGCTTGCGTACCTCATGCCCGACTTTCACAACCCGACCGGTCAGTCGATGCCCGAAGAGCTGCGCGAAAAAATACTGACCCTCGCGGAACGCCACGGCACCGCAGTCATCGCCGACGAGACAATGGCCGAACTCGATCTGGATGGCAACGGCGTCCGGCTGCCCTTCGCCGCTCACGGCAACGCGATCTCGGTGGGTTCGGTCGGCAAGACAGTGTGGGGTGGGCTGCGCACAGGGTGGATCCGCGCCGACCACGCCACCATCCGCCAGCTCGTTCGTGCTCGCTCCGCCGGTGACCTTGGCACCCCGCTGCTCGAACAGCTCGTCGTCACCAACATTCTTGAGAGCTATCCGGCGATTCTGGATGCTCGGCGCACGTCTCTTCGGGCCGGCCGCGAGCACCTCTCCACCCTCCTCGCCGAGCAACTGCCGTCCTGGCAGGTGCCGCACACCCCCGGCGGAATGACCGCGTGGATCAATCTCGGCCAACCCGTCAGCTCGCAGCTCGTGCTCGCCGCCCGCAACGAAGGGCTCGTGATCGCGGCTGGTCCGCGGTTCGGCATGGATGGCGCCTTCGAACGCTTCCTGCGCATTCCGTTCAGCGGGGGCGCGGCCGACCTGGAACAGGGCGTCTCGGCGCTCGCCGCAGCGTGGTCGACGGTGATGCGGCATCCGTTCTCGCCAGCGAGCAGTGAATTCGCGAACGTCGTCTAAGTCGCACGACGGAGAGAGCGTCATTTCGGCTTCGCACCTTTAACGTAGATGTAATCTCGCGAGAGTACGCGGAATACTGAGCGTGCTGAGAGAATTGACCTAACCAAGAAGTGGTTTTTGCGACCGCGCCCGCGTTTAACAGCAACGAAAGTTCCCTCGTGCATCTGCTTTCTGTCTTCTCCCTGCGTAACCGCGCTCTCATCGCGCTCGTGACGATCGTTATCGGAATCTTCGGTGGCGTTGCTTTGACGTCGCTCAAGCAAGAGCTCATTCCGTCGCTGTCGTTGCCGCAGATCTTCATAGTCTCGACCTACCCGGGCGCATCTCCGGCGGTTGTTGATAAGGACTTGGCTGGCCCGCTTGAGGCCGCCATCCAGGGTGTTGAGGGGCTTGAGTCGACGACCGCAACCTCGAACTCGAACTTCGCCAACATTTCGGCATCCTTCGAATACGGCACCAACATCGCCACTGCTGAGCAGAAGATTCAGCTCGCCATCAACCGCATCTCCGGCCAGCTTCCTGACTCCGCCGACACTCAAGTTTTCACCTTCAACTTCACCGATCTTCCGGTCGTGCAGATCGCAGTCTCGAGCGATCTCGACCCTCTTGAGCTCTCCAGCAAGCTCGAAGCATCCACTCTGGTTGAACTCAATAAGTTGGATGGCGTCAGTGACGCAAGCCTGCTGGGTACGTCTACTCAGCGCCTGGTTATCACTCCCGACCAAGACGAACTGTTTCTCAACGGGCTGAACAATCAGGACATCATTTCTGCGCTCGACGACAACGGCGTGCTGTTGCCAGCCGGTGAGATCACCGAAGACGGTCAGACCCTCACCGTGCAGGCCGGTCAGCGCATCACGACGGCAGACGGCATTGCCGAACTGCCTCTGCTTGGGGGATCGAGCACCGAGATCGTGACGATCGCTGACGTCGCAACCGTTGAGGTGATTGACGACCCAGCAACCGGAATCTCTCGCGTGGATGGTGAGCCCTCACTCACCATTGCGATCACCAAGAGCCCCGCCGGCAACACTGTCGCCGTCTCCGAGGCCGTTCTTGAAGCAATTCCTGAACTCGAAAGCGCCCTCGGAAGCAACACCAAATTCACGGTCGTCTTCGACCAAGCCCCCTTCATCCAAGAGTCGATTGACAGCCTCACCACTGAGGGACTGCTCGGTCTCGTCTTCGCCGTGATCGTGATTCTGGTGTTCTTGCTGTCGATTCGCTCGACGCTGGTGACTGCGATCTCGATCCCGGCATCCGTGCTCATTACCTTCATCGGTATGCAGGTGTCGGGCTACACCCTCAACATCATCACCCTCGGAGCCCTCACGATCTCGATTGGTCGAGTGGTGGATGACTCGATTGTGGTCATCGAGAACATCAAGAGACACGTCTCGATGGGGGAGCCGAAGCTTCAGGCGATCCAGACGGCAGTGAAGGAAGTTGCGGGAGCCATTACGGCCTCCACCGTGACGACCATTGCCGTGTTCTTGCCTCTTGCTCTTGTCGGCGACATCACGGGAGAGCTGTTCCGCCCGTTCGCGTTGACGACCGCCATCGCGCTCGCCGCATCACTCTTCGTATCGCTCACCATCGTGCCGGTGCTCGCCTACTGGTTCCTCGGCAACAAGGCTGTACCGCGCCACACCGAAGACGCTGTCGAGCACGCGCACGCAGCGGGTATGCCTCAGGAAGAGAAGACCAACGCCCTGCAGCGTGGCTACCTGCCCGTGATCAAGTGGACGCTCACGCGCCCCGTTGCCACACTCATGACGGCTGTTCTCCTGCTCGGTGGAACAGTGGCACTCGTGCCGTTCATGAAGACCAACTTTATTGGCGACAGCGGACAAAACACTCTGACGGTCAACCAAACCCTGCCGCTCGGTGCAAGCCTCGAAGCTCGCGACGAAGCCGCCAAGAAGGTAGAAGAGGTTCTCATGGATCTCGACGGCATCGAGACCGTACAGCTCTCGATCGGCTCCAGCGGCGGCTCGCTGCGGGCCGCATTCTCCGGCAGCGGCGCCAACGCGTTCTCGCTCACGACAGACCCCGATCTGGACCAGACTCAGTTGCAAGAAGATGTGCGCGACGCTGTCGCTGGCATCGAGGATGCCGGCGAGATCACTCTGGCTGCCGCATCCAGTGGTTTCGCATCGAGTGACATCGAGATCAACCTCACCGCTACGAGCGATTCCGAACTGCGTGAAGCATCGGATGCCCTGCTCGAGCAGGTGCGTGACCTCGACATCGTTGCCGAAGCCACCAGCAACCTGTCGGAACAGCAGCCATTCATCTCGATCGTTGTTGACCGCGACAAGGCCGCCGAAGTCGGGCTGAGCGAGATTGCAGTCGGTGGAATTGTGACCGGTGCGATGAACCCGAATGCGGTCGGTAGCGCCGTCATCGACGAATCGACGCTCTCGATTTACATTCTCAATGACCTTGCGCCCACCACGATTGAAGAGTTGGAAGACTTCGAGATCCCGGGTGCCACCGGACTCATCCCGCTGACGGATGTCGCCACAGTGTCCGTTGACGACGGCCCCGCGAGCATCACCTCGGTGAAGGGCGTACGCAGTGCGACCCTGAGCGTGACGCCGAGCAGCGACGACGTGGGAACGGCATCCGCTCTGGTTGCTGCCGCTGTTGACGAAGCAGAATTGCCCGCGGGCGCTTCGGCTGAACTGGGCGGCGTCGCTACTGAGCAGACGGATGCGTTCCAGCAGCTTGGCCTCGCGCTCCTGGTCGCAATTCTCATCGTGTACGTCGTGATGGTGGCAACCTTCAAGAGCCTCCGCCAGCCGTTGCTGCTGCTGGTCTCGGTGCCCTTCGCGGCAACCGGTGCCATTGCGCTTCAGGTGATCTCGGGCATCCCACTCGGTGTCGCCTCGCTCATCGGTGTGCTCATGCTCATCGGTATCGTCGTGACGAACGCCATCGTGCTCGTTGACCTCATCAACCAGTACCGCGTGAAGGGCATGCGTGCTCGCGAAGCCATCATCGAGGGTGCATCGCGTCGACTTCGCCCCATCCTGATGACCGCTGCGGCGACAATCTTCGCGCTCCTTCCCCTCGGCATCGGTGTCACGGGTCAGGGCGGCTTCATTTCGCAACCGCTCGCCATCATCGTGATCGGTGGACTCGTCTCCTCGACGGTCCTCACCCTCGTGGTGCTTCCCGTTCTCTACTACCTCGTTGAGGGAGCCAAGGAGCGTCGCGAAGACAAGAAGGCTGCCGGCACCGATCGCAAGAGTCGTCGCGCGGCGAAGAAAGCCGGTCGCGAGACTCCGGTGGTTGCCACCGCAGAGTAATCCGTGAGTGGTCTAGTTTCCCCACGCCGGTTCAGCTGCCGTGGGGAAACAGAATTTCTGTCACTATTGCAACTGGCTTGCCGCGGATAGAAACGGATCACTCATGCTCGACAACATGTCATCGTTCACGACTCTCGCCATACTGCTGCCCGTTGTGCTGCTTCTTGTGGGGGTGCTGCTGGTTTACGGCATTATTCGAGCCGCCGTAGTCGGAGCACTGCGCGATCACCACAAGTGGCTCGAGCGTCGCGAGTCGAAGGTGAATTCGCAACCGCAGCCTGTTCAGCAGACTGACCTCCGGGACTTCCCTTACAACCACAACGTTTAGTGAGCCGGCGAAGCGGCCAGTAGCGGCATCCGCTCGAACCTCGCTATTAGGGCCTCGATCGAGTAACGTAGTCAAGTCGGCTCAAGACAGCGCGAAATCTCGCGTATGGGTTTGTAAGTCTTGCGGGCCGGTTTGCCAGTCCATCCAACTGGTGACAATCACACGAATGTATGTGACGGCCTCGGTCAAAGACTGCCCGGGTTCAGTAGTGCAGCGTACGAATGCTCAAGCTAATTAGAAGACAGCCAATCGGTTTCTAACCAATCGGTGTCTCGCTAACTAAATGGTGAGTGTTGGCGTGCGCGCGTGCTCCACGCACTAGATGTGTTCCATCTAAGAACAACCCGGAAAGAACTATGCCTAATTTCAATAAGCCTGCCACTGGTCGTGGCAACAAAAACTTCAACTCTGGAGCGCCCAAACGTGGCGGTTCACGCAGCGAAGGTCACCGCGGATTCCGTGCCGATGAGGGCGATGCCCCCAAGCGTCGCTGGAGCGCGGATGACCGTGCCGCTCGCACCGGAGACCGCAAGCCAGGCGGAGCCCGTGGCGGACGCGACGAGCGTCGCCCCGACTGGACTCCTCGCGAAAAGCCTGCCCGTGGTGGACGCCCCGAGGCCGGCGGCCGCGGAGATCGCCCCTCCTACGGTGACCGCCCGCAGCGCAACGAACGTGGCGCCTATGGTGACCGTCCCCAGCGCAGCAATGACCGTCCTTCCTATGGTGACCGCCCCGAGCGCGGCGGACGCCCCTCGTATGGCGACCGCAACGAGCGCCCGCAGCGCAGCAACGATCGCCCGTCGTACGGCGACCGTCCTGACCGCGGCTCGCGCCCGTCGTACAACGACCGCAATGACCGCAACGAGCGCCCGCAGCGCAGCAATGACCGTCCTTCGTATGGTGACCGCCCCGACCGTGGCGGCAACGCCGGTCGCAGTGAGCGTCCGTCGTACAACGATCGCAACTCGAGCGGCCGCAGTGAGCGTCCGTCGTACAACGATCGCAACTCGAGCGGCCGTAACGAGCGCCCCTCGTACAATGACCGCAATGCTGGAGGCCGTTCAGAGCGTCCCTCCTACGGTGACCGCCCCGACCGCGGTGGCCGTCCCTCCTACAACGATCGCACCGAGCGTCCGTCCTATAACGATCGCAACGCTGGCCGCACTGAGCGTCCCTCGTATGGTGACCGTGGCGCATCCGCTGGTCGCACCGAGCGCCCGTCGTACAACGACCGTGCTCAGCGCACCGAGCGCCCCGCGTACGGTGACCGTCCCGACCGCGGTTCACGCCCCGAGCGTTCCGAGCGTCCCGCCTACAACGAGCGCCCGCAGCGTTCAGAGCGTCCCTCGTATGGCGACCGCCCTGACCGTGGCTCGCGCCCGTCGTACAGCGACCGCAACGATCGCAATGACCGCCCGCAGCGTTCCGAGCCGCGCGAAAGCGCCTACTACCCGGCCCGCGATGGCAAGTCGTCGCACTCGCAGCAGGAAGACGTTGTACTTGAGCGTCTCGTAGCCAAGACCGTTACCGCCAGTGATGTTGAAGGCAAGTCCTTCATCGACCTCGGTATTGGATCGAACATTTCGCGTCAGCTCGCCTCCATGGGTGCAGAGTCGCCGTTCCCCATCCAGGCAGCAACCATCCCCGACGTTCTCGCCGGCAAGGATGTTCTCGGCCGCGGCAAGACTGGATCGGGCAAGACCATCGCTTTCGGTGCGCCTCTCGTTGAGCGCCTCATGGAAAACAATGGTGGCAAGGATCGTCAGATGGGCCGCAAGCCGCGCGCCCTCATCCTCGCTCCGACCCGTGAGCTTGCTCAGCAGATCGACCGCACCATTCAGCCCATCGCTCGCAGCGTTGGCCTGTTCACCACGACCATCGTGGGTGGCGTTCCTCAGTACAAGCAGGTTGCAGCCCTCACCCGTGGTGTCGATGTCATCATCGCGACCCCCGGCCGTGTTGAAGACCTCATCGAGCAGGGTCGTCTCGACCTTAGCCAGGTGAAGGTCACTGTTCTCGACGAAGCAGACCACATGTGCGACCTCGGGTTCCTTGAGCCCGTTCAGCGCATCCTGCGTGAAACCAGCGAGGGCGGCCAGAAGTTGCTGTTCTCGGCAACCCTCGACAAGGGTGTTGCCACGCTCGTCAACGAGTTCTTGGTTGACCCGGCCGTGCACGAGGTTGCTGGTGAAGACCAAGCCTCATCCACGATCGACCACAAGGTTCTCCTCATCGAACAGCGTGACAAGCGCGCCATCATCAAGCAGCTCTCTGCAGGCACGGGCAAGACTCTCGTCTTCACCCGCACGCGTGCATTCGCTGAAGAGATGGCTGAGTTCTTGAGCATGGGCGGAACCCCCGCCACGAGCCTTCACGGTGACCTTAACCAGTCGCGTCGTACCCGCAACCTGCAGATGCTCACGAGCGGCAAGGTTAACGTGCTCGTCGCGACCGACGTTGCAGCCCGCGGCATCCACGTGGATGACATCAGCCTCGTCATTCAGGCCGATGCTCCCGAGGAATACAAGACGTACCTGCACCGCGCTGGCCGTACCGGTCGCGCAGGCAAGGCCGGAACCGTTGTCACGCTCATCCCGCGCAACCGTCGTCGCAAGATGGACGAACTCCTCGGCCGCGCCGAGATCGATGCAGAGTCGGTCGACGTAGCCCCTGGCGATTCGTTCGTCGACAAGCTGGCTGCGCTCTAACAAGCACCCCGCTCACTCGAGCATAAGAAAGCCCCGGATGCCCCACTCGCGTGGTCGGCATCCGGGGCTTTCTGCATGCGCCCGCTGTGGTTGACGGGCGTGGCATCCCGTGGTTCTATGGAGCGCACGCGCTGTTGCGATTAAATCTCAAATAACAAGATTGTTGGGTAACCACAGATGTTTATTCGATCGCAACACACTCCTCGGATCGCGACCCCGGCGGGCGTTCTGCTCATCGCTGCCAGTTTTCTACTGTCGTCATGCTCGACCGGCCCAGTCGGGTTGGCGTCTTCAAGCATCGACATCGAGCCCTATGCACACGTGACCGCCACGCTCGACTTCGAGGCGGGCACCGTTGTTCTGCCGGTGGATGCCATTGACCGGGATGCGCCGCAGGTCGATGAACTCCGGCGTGAAGCGTCGCAGGTATTGACTGACGCGTGCCTCGCCGAGAGTGGGCTGCCTGGCTACAGCCGGTCAGAGACGGTGTCGATCGAAGAGGATCGGCTCTTTGGGCTGTGGAGCGTCCCGCTCGCTCAGGAGTACGGTTTCGAGATTGCGGCCCTCATCGACCAAGTGCCCCCGACTCCGACCGATGACGAGTTACGCTGCCTCGATGAATCCAAAGAAGAAATGAAAACACGCTTCAATCTGGATGACGGCTACTCGTTCGATGCGCAGGTCGCGGACGCTGCCTACGATGCCGCCTTCGCTTCGGAGCCAGGCCAAGCAGCGCTCGCTGTGGCCAAGGAGTGCATGGTTGGGCAGGGGCTAGAGTTCAGTGCCGACTCACCGATGCCTCAGTTCGACTACGAGTCGGATGGCGACAGCGCCGAGAACCGACGAATCGCCGTGATTCAGGCCACCTGCAATGTTGAGACCGGCGCGATCCAGACGCTGTACGACCTCACTGCTCGCTACCAGTCGGCACTCATGGATGCCAGCGAAGCCGAGGCCAAGGAAGCTGCTGAGGTTGTCGCGACGCGCATCGCTGGTTTTGAGGGTGTGATCGCAGCTCGCGAGTAGGCAACCTGTCGCCAGATCGGCGGCTTTAAGGTCGCTGAAGCTGGTCAACAATTGACCTTCCCACTGCGGAGTAATGTAGCGACTGAAACGGGCCACGCCGTTTCTCGCTACCAGAAGAGGTCTTCTGTGAATCCGCAGTCTGAGGGGGAAATCACTCCGGGGGCGATTTCTTCGCATCGTCGCGGGCTTCCCCCTCAGCGGGTGCCGCTGTGGTTGCGAATTGTTCTGACGGTGGCCGTTCTGGTTCCGGTGCTCTGGTTCTTTGTGATCCCGCAGTTCTCTGATGCCGAAGAATCATTTGAGGCGGTGAAGGATGTGTCACCGTGGCTGATCGCCGGTGCTCTGCTTCTGCAAATCCTTTCGCTGGTGTCGTATAGCTCGTTGAGCGGCACTGTGCTCGGATGGGGAAAACTGCGGTTTCGCACCCTGCTCCGCATCGACCTATCGGACCTCGCCCTCAACCACACTCTGCCCGGGGGAGGCGCTACAGCGGCCGTCGCTAGGTTCCGTTTTCTGACGGCGGAGGGCATCCCGGCCAAACGCGCGCTCAGTGTTGCTGCAGTGCAGGTCGCGATCTCTAACGTGGCGCTCACGATGGTCTTCGGTGCGGGCATCGTTCTTGCTCTCGCGCAAATTCAGGGCGATACGAGCAACTATGTGCTCGCCGGTGTCGTCGTCGTAGTTCTGGTGGGTTCGCTGGTGGGCGGAGCGTGGCTCCTGATGGCCCGCACCGAGGGCGTGGCGCGGTTCGCCACGGTGCTCGAACACCGCTTCCCGTTCGTGGGCAATCGCCTCTCGGGGCTCGTGAGGTCCATCGCTGGCGATCTCCGCACCCTCGGCCATGACCGGCGCAGGCTCGTGTTGGCGGTGCTTTTTGCGCTCGGCAATTGGCTCTTTGACGCCGCTTCGCTGTGGGTGATGCTTGCTGCGTTCGGGCATCAGCTAGCTCTCGGCCCACTCCTGACCGTGTACGGAGTGGCGAGCATCATTGCGCTGCTGCCGCTGACTCCGGGCGGGATTGGTTTGGTCGAGGGAATCACGGTGCCCGCGCTGGTCGGGTTCGGGGTGCCACAGGCTGCCGCCCTGCTCGGAGTAATTGGATGGCGCGTGTTCGAGTACTGGCTACCCATCCCGGTGGGAGCTGGCGCCTACCTCTCGTTGCGCTTGAGCCGCCACCGTCGGGCCGCCCTCAAACACCACGCTGCCAACAGCGCGCCGCCCCGCACCGAGCACGACCGTAGCCTCAGGAACCCTTCATGACTGCAGCGTCAAACCAGAGCGTTTCCGATGGCAACGCGAGTGCCGCTGAGCCTGAGTCGGCATCCCCGTTTTGGGCTTCTGATGCGGAGAGCCTGCAAGCCAGTCTCGGCAGCAGTCCGGTTGGCTTGAGCTCAGAAGCAGCCGCCAGCATCCTCGAACGCGTAGGCCCCAACCGTCTCAACACTCGCGCCGAGGACTCAGTGTGGCGTCTGCTGGGCAGGCAATTCATTAGCCCCATCGAACTCATCCTGATTGCGGCGACCATCCTTTCTGGTGCTCTCGGCGACTGGACGGATGCGGCGATCATCTTGGTCATTCTGTTGTTGTCGGGCTTGCTCGGTTTCTCTCAGGAGCGCAACGCTGGTCGGGCAATGAATGTGCTGTTGGCCACCGTCGAGGTCTCCGCTGTGATCACACGAGATGGCACGAACGCGGATATCCCGGTCGGCGAGGTCGTGCCCGGAGACATTGCGATCGTCTCGGCTGGCGATCTCATCCCAGGCGATTGTCTTGTGCTGAGTTCGAATTCGTTGACCGTGGATGAATCCGCGTTGACGGGCGAAACGTTCCCATCCGAAAAAGTGCCGGGTATTGTTCCAGTCGGAACACCGCTGACGGGGCGCAGCAATGCGGCGTTCCTCGGCACCCACGTCTCCAGCGGCATGGGGACGCTGCTGGTGGTGCGCACGGGCGGCGCGACAGAGATCGCATCGATTTCCGACCGGCTCAATTCTCGGCCGCCGCAGAATGGGTTCGAACGTGGGATGACGTCGTTCGGCGTTCTGCTGACCAGACTGATGGTCGTTCTCGTCATCGTGATCTTCGCTATCAACCTCATCTTGCAGCGCCCGATCATTGACTCGGCGCTGTTCTCCCTCGCGCTCGCGGTCGGGCTGACGCCACAACTGTTGCCGGCGATTGTCAGCATCAGCCTTGCTCAGGGCGCAAAGATGATGGCGCGCACTCGAGTGATCGTGCGTCGTCTTGACGCTATTGAGGATTTCGGTTCGATGACGGTGTTGTGTTCAGACAAAACCGGAACGATGACCGCGGGCGAGATTGAGCTTGATAGCGCGATGGACCTCGAGGGTACGACCAGTGTCTCCGTGGCGGAGTTGGCCAGCCTCAACGCGGGACTGCAACTCGGGTGGAAGAACCCGATCGATGCTGCGATCGTCGCTGCGCATTCGGTTCCGGCGACGGCGATAGCGCTCGATGAGATTCCCTACGATTTTCTGCGCAAACGTCTCAGCGTGCTGGTGCGTCGCGGGCCAGCTGAGCAATCGATCCTGATTTCCAAGGGTGCACTCGATCCGATCCTCGGGGTTTGCACACACGCCGCAGTGGCGGCGGGCACGGTACCGATCGCAGAAGTGCTCGCGGGCATCCAGCAGCGCTTCGCCGAGTTAAGCGCCCAAGGCTTCCGGGTGTTGGGCATCGCGACTCGCCAATTCTCCGACCACGAAAAAGCCACGCCCGGCGATGAATCGGGGATGACCCTCGTTGGATTGCTAACGTTTGCGGATCCCGTGAAGCCGGATGCCGCAAGCACCTTGGCGGACTTGGGCGCCAGCGGGGTGTCGGTGCGGATGGTGACCGGAGACAACCGACTCGTGGCATCCCATGTTGCGCACCAGGTCGGGCTCGATGTCACGACCGTATTCACGGGGCACGATATCGATGCCCTTGATGATGCTGCGTTGGCCACCGCCGTTGTTCCGGTGAAGGTCTTTAGCGAGCTGAACCCGGTGCAGAAAGAGCGCATTGTGCGTGCGTTCCGGGCCGCGGGAGAGGTCGTCGGCTATCTCGGTGACGGCATCAATGATTCGCCGCCGCTGCACGCTGCCGATGTCGGCATCTCGGTGAACACTGCTGTTCCCGTTGCAAAACAGTCTGCGGCGATTGTGCTGCTCGACAAAGATCTGCGCGTGATTCTCGATGGGGTTCTTCAGGGGCGTCGCACGTTTGCGAACACCATGAAGTACATCTTCATGACCACGAGCGCCAATTTTGGCAACATGCTGAGCATGGCGATCGCGGCTCTCGTGTTGCCATTCCTGCCATTGCTGGCTGGCCAGATCTTGCTCATCAACTTGCTGACGGACTTACCGGCGACGTTCATCGCTACAGACTCTGTGGACAAGGCGCAATTGCGTCGACCGCAACGGTGGAACGTGAAGCTCATCCGCAACTACATGTTCGTCTTCGGAGCCCTCAGCTCGGTGTTCGATCTGGCAACGTTTGCGATTCTGCGGTGGGGCTTTGATGCTGAGGCGCCGGAGTTTCGCAGTGCCTGGTTCCTCGCTTCCATCCTCACCGAGGTTGGCGTGTTGTTTGTGCTCCGAACGCGCGGGCGGTTCTATCGCAGCAGGCCAAGTCGCTGGCTCGTGCTCTCCAGCATCGCTGTCGTGATCGTGGCAATCGCGATTCCTTACTCGCCAGTCGCGACGCTGCTGCAGCTGGTGCCCATCCCGTTTGAACTGCTGGTGTTGGTGATCCTCGTCGCTATCGCGTATGTCGTGACGACCGAATTAGTGAAGCGGATTTTCTGGCGTCGCTGAACGAATGACAGCAGCAGCCACTCGTAGAATCAACCTATGAGCCAGAAACGAACAGTCGCCGCGCGTGCAGGCGTGGCGGTAGGGCACGCGGCAAGTTCCGCTGCTCATGGAACGCGCGAGGCGATCCGCAAGAACCCCAAGGCAGACCGTGTCTATCGCACGACTGTCGGTGTCGTCGGCGGCACGACGGTCGCTCTTGGTGTGGTGTTGATCCCGTTGCCCGGGCCAGGTTCGCTCGTGGCCATTGGCGGGTTGGCTCTTCTCGGTACCGAATTTGAGATGGCAAAGAAAGCGAGCGGCAAAGCGAATGCCCTCGCCCGCAAGGCACTTGCCACGGCCAACGAGAAGCGTCAACGGCGGGCGGCTGTGCGGGCTGCCGCCGATTCCGATACCGATTCCGATTCCGCTGCTGCTGTTGTTGGCGTCGGCGACCACGAAGTTTCCGGAGACTGAGCGCTCTCGTTCAGTGACCGTGGTGGTGTGCTCGCAGCACCGCAGCACCGCAGTACCGCAGTACCGCAGTACCGAAGCACCAGCGCTAATCGGCGCTTGGCTCGTTGGAGGCTCTGCCAGCGATGCTGTTCACAACAGCGGCGATTCTCGCCGGGAAGCTGCTGGGAACATTCTCGGGGAGAGCGTTCGTGGTGAACCACCGCACGTCTTCGCTTTCGTCGCTGGCCGCGAAGTCGACATCCGCGGCGGCGATCGCGACGAATCCCACATCCCAGTGGGCAGCACACGCGAAGCCGCCGTGTAACTCATGACGGTCGAGGTCGACGATCGCCTCGGAGCGCAGAGCGAGCTCGGCGATTCCGGACTCCTCGCGCGCTTCGCGCAGTGCGGCATCCGCGATCGAGGCGTCCTGTGGTTCGATGTGGCCGCCGAATTGCACCCAAAACTGTCCCTTGCGGTGAAAGCACAGCAGCACGCGCTCAAAGTCGGGGGAAAACACGAAGCAGGATGCGGTCACATGTTCTGGCCCGCCATCACGCGCGAGCGCATCCGAGCCACCCGCCCTGACAAAGGAGAGGTAAGACTCGCGGGCGGGTGAAGCGGGGAGTGCTGCAAGGCTGGTCAGGAAGTCGTCGACTATCACTTGGTCATTATCCGATACGTAGGTCTCGGTCCCGGTTTCGACCTCGGGGCGGCAACCGTGGGAGACCTCATGTGCACTCCTGCAGGGCAGTTGTGCAGAAACACGCGAACATAAGTGTGGCGGCCGTCGTAAAAGTGCAATAGGGTGTCGGCATGTCTGATAACCACAGCGAGCGTGCCCTGGAAGACGAGATTGTCACCGACTTTAGTAAGCGGATGTCGTACGGCTCGTATCTGGAACTCGACACGCTGCTGAGCGCGCAGACTCCGCAAAGCACTCCTGAGCATCACGATGAGATGTTGTTCATCATCCAGCATCAGACCACCGAACTGTGGCTCAAGCTCGTGATCCACGAACTCACCTCGGCCCGCGATCTCATCGCGAGCGACAACCTCTCTATTGCGCTCAAGCGCATTGCACGCGTCAAGCACATCCAGCGAACCCTCACCGAGCAGTGGTCGGTGCTCGCGACTCTCACGCCGAGTGAGTATTCGCAGTTCCGCGACTACTTGGGCAGCTCATCCGGATTCCAGTCCTACCAGTACCGTGCTGTCGAGTTTTTGCTCGGCAACAAGAACGCCGGCATGCTCAAAGTGTTCGAATCGCAGCCTGAAGCCCACGCCCTGCTCAGCAAGCTGCTCGCCGAGCCCAGCGTCTACGACGAGTTCTTGCGCTACCTCTCCCGCCACGGCTACGACATTCCCGACGCCGTGCTGGGCCGTGACGTGACTCGCGGTTACGAGCAAAACGACGAGCTTATCGACACCTTCCGCCACATTTACGACAACGAAAGCGAACACTGGCTCGCCTATGAAGCCTGCGAAGAGTTCGTCGACCTCGAAGACAACTTCCAACTGTGGCGCTTCCGTCACATGAAAACCGTCATGCGCATCATCGGTACGAAACGCGGCACGGGCGGCTCGAGCGGCGTCGGCTTTCTCCAGAAAGCGCTCGATCTCACCTTCTTCCCCGAACTCTTTGCCGTGCGCACCGAGATTGGCCGCTCGTGAGCGAACAACCAACCCCGCACGAGACTCCGGAGTCGGCGCTCGCCGTGGATTACGCCGTCGACGGCTACTGGCTGCGGGAATGGCACGGCCCCGCCACCGTTCGAGTGAGCCCCCACGGCATCCGAGTGATTGCGGATACCGCAAGCCCGACCGCACACCGTCTTCCGGGAGTGCTTCTTCCGGGCTTTCGCGACGCGCACGTTCACCTCGGATTGACTGAGCCGCGCGCTCTCATCGCTGGCGGCCTCGCCGCCGTCGACGACTTGGGTGGGCACCCTGAGCGTCTTCAGGAGTGGGCCGCCGACGATACGGTTCCGGAGCTGCACCATGCGGGAGCTTTTATCACCGCGCCTCACACGTACCCGGCGAACCGGGCCTGGGCGGCGACCCTCGCTGTCGCTGAAGTGCAGACCGGTGAGGAGGCGATGGCGGCCGTCGCGCAACAGCTGGCCGCAGGGGCCACCTTCGTGAAAGTCGCGCTCAATGCTGAAGAGGGGCCCGTGATCGACGATGACACCTTGAGCGCCCTCGTCGAGTACGCCCACAGTCGGGGAACCGAAGTGGTCGTGCACGTGCAGGGAACTGGCCAAGCCCGGCGAGCATTCGCTGCCGGGGCCGACCGCCTGGCGCACACGCCGTGGACCGAGAAACTCAGCGATTCCCTGATCGAGGAGATGGCGCAGCCGAACTCCCGCTTTCTTGCTGGACGTCACTCGTGGATCAGCACCCTCGACATCCACGGTTATGGTCAGCGCGGCCGTGACTTCGCCACCGCCAGCGACAACCTGCAGCGCTTTCATGCCGCCGGCGGCATCATCCGCTATGGCACCGATCTGGGAAACGGCGACCTCCCGCCCGGCCTTAACCACCGCGAACTGACCGCACTGCAGGATGCCGGCGTGCGCTACGACGCCCTGCTGCGGGCGCTGTGCTTGCCCGGTTTCGGCAGCACCGTGAGCTACCTCCCCACCGTGCCGCGCGCGGATGCCGACCTCGCGTCGTGGCTCATGACCGCCACCGTGGTAACTGCGCGCGAGCTGCTTCACCCCAGTTTTGCGGAGGCCGCAGCCGCTGCGCACTCTGCTCGGAACAGCGACGATGTCGTCCCTGCCGCAACAACCCCCATCCCGACCACATGGAGGATCGACCTATGACCGAAATCACCGCATCAACCAGTGCGCACCCTGATGCTGGCGCACCCATCGACACGAGCGCCGCGGGTGCCGCGGCGCTCGATGCCGCTGACCCGCTGAAGCAGTACCCGGCCAAATTCGTGCGATCAGCCGAAGTGCGGGCCTACCTCGACGGAAACTCGCTCGGGCGACCCACCATCGCGAGCGCAGCGCGGCTCGCCGAGTTCGTCGACGAGCAATGGGGCGGCCGTCTCATCCGTGGTTGGGATGAAGCGTGGTACGAACTCCCGCTAACGCTCGGCGACCGTCTCGGCGCTGCCGCTCTCGGCGCTGCCCCCGGTCAAACTTTCATCGGCGACTCGACCACCGTCGTGCTCTACAAGCTGATTCGCGCGGGGCTGAGCGCGCGCCCCGAGCGCAGCGAGATCGTGATCGACACCGGCAACTTTCCGACCGATCGCTATCTGGTCGAGGGGATCGCCGCCGAGCTCGGCAAAACGCTGCGCTGGATCGATCCCGCGAGCGACGGGGGAGTCACCGCGGCCGAAGTAAAGGACGCGCTCAACGAGAACACGGCCCTTGTCGTGATCAGCCACGTCGCCTACCGCTCCGGCCACCTCGCCGATATGCCCGGCATCACCGCCCTCGCGCACGACGCAGGTGCGCTCGTGCTCTGGGATCTCTGTCACTCCGCCGGCGTCGTCGAAACCGAACTCGACGCGTGGGGTGTCGACCTTGCAGCCGGCTGCACGTATAAATACCTCAACGGAGGCCCGGGTTCCCCCGCCTTCGGCTACGTGCGCGCCGAGCACATCGAGGCCATGACCCAGCCGATCCAGGGGTGGATGGGCAGCAACAGCCCGTTCGAAATGGGCCCCGGCTACGCGCCGCACGACGGCATCCGTCGCTTCATCAGTGGCACGCCCTCGATCGTCGGCTCGCTCGCGATGCAAGACATGCTCGGGCTCATCGAAGAGGCCGGCATCCCCGCGATCCGTGCCAAGTCAATCGCCCTCACCGAGTACGCGCTCGCCCTCGTCGATGAACTGCTCGTGCCGCTCGGCGTCACCCTCAGCTCGCCCCGGGATGCCGCTGAACGAGGCAGCCACGTCACGATCGACCACGAGAGCTTCGCCGCTGTGAATGCCGAACTCTGGAAGCAGGGGATCATTCCTGACTTCCGTCGGCCCCACGGAATCCGTCTCGGGCTCTCGCCGCTCAGCACGACCTTCGCTGAAGTGCAGCTGGGCATCGAGGCCATTCACGAGCAGCTCACCAAGTAGCCGCCCATGATTCTGGATGACTTCGACTCCCGCCCCGGAAGTGCAACGGCCCTACTCCGAACCTTTGTGGGCTCGCAGTTGCGTCAGCTGGGTGGCTGGATCTCGTCGGCGCATCTCGTGCGCGTCATGGAGGCGCTGGGAGTATCGGCCAATGGCGCCCGCAGCGCCATCGCCCGCGTTAAATCAAAGGGCCTTCTTGTGCCCGAAATGGTCGACGGCCAGCAGGGCTACCGAGTGAACGCGGATGCCGTGCCGATGCTCGAGAGCGGCGATCGCCGCGTCTTTAGCTTTCGGCAGCAACGCGAAGATGATCCGTGGTGTCTGATCTCGTTCTCGATACCGGAGTCACGCCGCGACGAACGCCACCAGCTTCGTCGCAGACTCGGTTGGATCGGGTGTGGCACCGTCGCCACCGGCCTCTGGATTTGCCCGGCCCACCTTAAGCCAGAAGTGTTGCGCATTCTGGAAAACCTCGAACTGAGCGAGTGCGCGACGCTGTTTATTGCGGGCCGGCCCGAGACGACTCAGTCGTTTGCGGATGCCGTAGCCCAGTGGTGGGACCTCGATCGTTTGCGTGAATTGCACGACAGTTTTCTCGCCCAGCACTCGGCTCTGGTGGGTCCGGCGTCGACCGATGCCGAGGCGTTCGCGTGCTACATCCATGCTCTCGATCAGTGGCGTGTGATCCCGTACGTCGATCCGGGGTTGCCGGATTCGGCGCTGCCGGAGGATTGGCCGGGGCGAGCAAGCATCGATCTCTTCGGTCGCCTTTCGCGCACTTTGGCGGCGCGGGCGCACGCTTTTGCGCGTAATAGCGCTCACTGACGACGGCGTCGGCGTGTGCTCCGTGCGAGCAAACCCCCGAAGTGTTGGTGCGCGCATTTCGCACAAGAACAACGGGTTACGCGCACATGAGCATTTCGCTTAAAACCTTGGAATGAGCTGTGGGTGGGGCTATCGTCTCAGATACCCCTGTTATGGGGTAGACCGTAGATTTCACAATTCATAAGGGGACTGCCCGCTATGTATCCACGAAGCAGCAGGCCAACGCGGCTGACGATCGGGGCTCTTGCCACGTCGTGCGCCATCGCGTTGACCGCGATCACCGCTCCGGCCGCCCTAGCCGCCGAAGCAACAGCAACTATTGCCGACGTTCAAGGCACTTCAACCGCGAGCACCATGGTCGGCGACACCGTCACCGTCGAGGGTGTTGTCACCGCTGACTACCGGGGAGCTTCTGGTTACCGCGGCATTGTCATCCAGACTCCCGGATCGGGTGGCGAGATCGATGCCACACCAGGCGCTTCCGATGGAATCTTCGTCTACCTCGGCAGCGCAAACCCCGCCGTTTCTCTCGGCGACAAGGTCACCGCGACCGGCGCCGTCGATGAGTACTACGGTCTGACCCAGCTTGGTTCCGTCTCGGCCGTCGAGCTGGTCACCGCCGCCGCCGACCTCGACCCGGCAGACGCCGTGCAGGCCTCCGCTCTCGATGCCAGCGTTGTTGGCGCCGACCGCGAATCCCTCGAGTCGATGCTCGTCACCCCCACCGGCGACTACCTCGTCAGCTCGAGCCACCAGCTCTACAATTTCGGTACCCTCTGGCTCAGCCCAGAAGAGCTCGCCGTCAAGAGCACCGAGACTACGGATGCCGGAGCCGACGCCGACGCGATCGCCGCCGCTAACCGTGCCAGCCGCATCTTCCTCGATGATGGCTACAGCATCCAGATCTCCAATGGTTCTCACCCCGGTGAGCAGCCCTACTTCTCGGCCGACACCGTTGTGCGCAACGGCGACACCGTCGAGTTTCCGGCCAACCCCTACGTTCTGAGCTATGGGTTCGACGACTGGCGTTTGCAGCCGACCATCGCGATCAACGACGCGAGCCCGGCGGAATACCTGCCCACGTTCGAGTCCACGAACCCGCGTGAAGAGTCGGCTCCCGTTGTGGGTGGAGACTTCAAGGTTTCGGCCTTCAACGTCTACAACTACTTCACCACACTGACGAGTGAAGACTCGGACGCCCGCGGCGCAGACACCGCTGAAGAGTTCGCGATCCAGCAGTCGAAGATCGTCGCCGCCATTAACTCGCTCGATGCGGATGTTGTTGGTCTCATGGAGATCGAGAACTCCATCAAGTTGGGTGGCGACCTCGACGAAGCGCTCATGGATCTCGTCGGTGCGCTCAACGCTGCTGCCGGAGCCGGAACGTGGGACTACGTTCGCACGCCAGCAGACCTGAACGATGCAGCCATCACTGATTTCATCACAAACGCGATCATCTTCAAGCCGGCCGCTGTTACGCCAGTGGGCGACAGCTTCACGCAGGTTGACGAGACCGTCTGGGACATCGCGCGCGAGCCGATCGCTCAAACCTTCGAGTCCAACGGTGAACTGATCACCGTTGTCGCTAACCACTTCAAGTCAAAGGGTGGATCGGGAACCGAGCCGACCGACGGTCAGGGCTTCTTCAACACGGAGCGTGTGGAGCAGGCCAATGCCGTCAAGGACCTCGTTGACTCGATCTCAGCTGATGAAGCCAAGAGCGACCAGGTTGTGCTCGTTGGTGACTTCAATGCCTACTCCGAGGAAGACCCCATTCAGGTCTTCACCGAGGCCGGCTTCGTTGACACTCTCGCCGCCGAAGGCGACAACGAGTACACCTACACCTTCGATGGTGAACTCGGATCGCTCGACCACATCATCGTCTCGCCGTCGCTTGCTGAGCACGTGACCGATGCTGCCGTCTGGAACATCAATTCGCCTGAGTGGTCTGACCGCGGTTACGCTTACGCGGCAGCCGAGGCTGGCACGGTGTTCCGTTCGAGTGACCACGACCCGATCAGCATTGGCCTCAGCACTGAGGCAGCGCCGGTCGAGATCGAGATCCTCACGACGAACGACTTCCACGGTCGTTTGGAGCCCGGTTTCGGCGTTCCTGGTGCAGCTCAGCTCGGCGGAATGGTGAACTACTGGGAAGCCATGAACCCCAACACCACGTTCGTCGGTGCCGGTGACTTCGTCGGAGCCACGACATTCACTTCGTTCATCCAGAACGACCAGCCCACGATCGACGTGCTCAACGAAATCGGACTCGACACGAGCTCCTTCGGTAACCACGAATTCGACCAGGGTCGTGCCGATGTTGACGACCGCATCCTGGATGCCGCCGACTGGCCCTACCTCGCAGCGAACCTCTACGACCGGGATACCAACGCTCCGGCCTACGACGAGTACTTCCTGCAGGAGTTCGATGGCGTGACCGTCGGGTTCATCGGTGCCGTTACTGAAGACCTCAACGAGTTGGTCAGCCCTGCTGGCATCGAGTCGCTCGAGATCCGCAGCATCGTGACCGAGGTTGACCGTGTTGCGGACTACCTCACCGATGGAAGTGACGCCAATGGCGAAGCAGACGTTCTCGTTCTGCTCGTTCACGAAGGTGCGGCATCCACCGACATCGCAGCATCGACTGACGACTCGGCCTTTGGCCAGATCGTGATGGGCCTGAGCCCGAAGGTCGAAGCGATCGTCTCGGGTCACACTCACCTCGCGTACGACCACGAGGTCACTGTTCCCGGCATGGACCGCCCTCGCTTGGTCGTTTCGGCCGGACAGTACGGCGCCAACTACGGCCACTTCGACCTCAACGTCGACCCAGCAACGAAGGAGATCCTCGACTTCGAGGCTGAGGTTCTGCCGATTGAGGGCTTCGAGCCGGATGCTGCGGTGCAGGCGATTGTCGACGAGGCTACGGCCGCGGCGGCTGAACTGGGCAACGCCAAGGTCGGAGAGATTTCCGACAGCATGTACCGCGCGGTGCAGACTCCGGTTGATGGAACTCCGTTCCCCGAGAACCGTGGTGGAGAATCGACCCTCGGCAACTTCGTCGCCGATGTTCAACTGTGGGCCGCATCCGATTCGGGCGCCGAGATCGCGTTCATGAACCCGGGTGGTTTGCGTACGGACCTCGTCTACGAAGCATCGGGTGCTGGCGACGGTGACGGTGAAGTGACGTACCGCGAGGCTGCGAACGTGCAGCCCTTCGGCAACACGCTCACGACGATGTCGCTGACCGGTGCTCAGATCAAGTCGGTCCTCGAAGAGCAGTGGCAACCCGCAGGTGCTCAGCGTCCGTTCCTCAAGCTCGGAGTTTCGGAAGGGTTGACGTACTCGTACGACCCCACCGCGGCTCAGGGTGAGCGAGTAACCGCGATGTACCTCAACGGTGTTCCGGTGGATGTTGCAGCCAGCTACACGGTGGTTGCTAACTCCTTCCTCGCGGCCGGTGGCGACAACTTCGCTACTCTCGCCGAGGGAACCGATCGCGCCGACAGCGGCCGCGTCGACCTGCAGTCCATGGTCGAGTGGTTCGAAGAGAACACGATCGCTGATCCGCCGCTCGAACAGCGCGCCATTGGTGCTGTTGTTTCAGCTCCGGATGCTGACGGCTACAACCCCGGAGATGACGTCACGCTCGACCTCTCGTCGCTCACCTTCAGCCGCGGCGGCTCAGACGCCACCACGGTCGAGGTTTCGGTTGATGGAGACGTGCTCGGTTCGGCAACGATCGACCGCACCATCGTCGACACCACGGATGAGCAGGGCCGCGCTAGCGTGACCGTTACGATCCCCGCCGGCGCACCTTCGGGCACGCTCGCGCTGACCGTCATGGTTCCGGGAACCGACACTGCGGTCGTAGTGCCCATCGAGGTCGCGACGACTGCTGAAGCCATCGAGAACACGAAGGCACCGAGCATCCGCGGCAAGGTCGAGGTTGGTAAGACAGTCAAGGCCGTGCACGGTAACTGGAGTGTGGCTTCGGCCGATTACAGCTACCAGTGGCTGCGCGACGGCGCACCGATTGCTGATGCGACCGACAGCCGCTACCGCATCACGACCGACGACATCGGAACCGAACTGAGCGTGCAGGTCACGGCCAGCAAGGATGGTTACTCGGATGGTGTCGCAGAATCGGACGCACAATCGGTGGAGAAGATCTCCTCGAGTGTTCGCTCGAGTCTCTCCTCCTGGTTCGTGTGGGGCAACCGCTCCGTCACGGCGGATGCCAGCGTCTCGGTCGGCAAGGATGGCACGACCGCAGGCGAGGTGACCTTCTACGACGGTCGCACCGCTGTCGGCACGAGCGCGGTAGACAAGCGCGGTAATGCCTCGCTGAAGCTGCCGAAGCTGAGCCGCGGCATCCACTGGATCTCGGTCGAGTACTCCGGTAACGACCTCGTGGAGTCCAGCACAAGCTGGCCGCGACTGGTCTTCGTCTTCTAGGCGAAAGCTGGCAGCTAGCTGCATAACGCGAAGAGGGTCCCGCACAACGCGGGGCCCTCTTTCGTTTGCGTCCTGCGGCTACACGATCACGGAGTAAACCCGCGCGATGCTGTGGGGCCGCAAGCTCTGAGCGTTGGCTAGAGCAGCGACGTGAGATAGTCGGCGCCGGGGCGATCCGGGCAAAGCGAGAGAAAAGCGCGTACGTCCGTTTTCTGGCTCGGGGTGAGATCGGTGAGATGGAGGTAGCCATTGTCGGTGATTGCGCACTGGGCATAGAGGGCGCCAACCTGTTCGATACCACTCGACAGCACTGGTCCGGCGATCTCCACAGCGTCGAGTTGCGCTTGGGTATACACGGTGCCGTGTTTGATCTCCAGACACGAGACGACGGCGGGGCGGTATTCCCACACTTCTTCGAAGCTCGTGAACTCCATGGGAAGTTCTGTGCGAATCCCGGATGATTCATCTTCTACATAGCAGCGGTAGCTGAAGCTAACTTCCTCGTCCGCCGCGTCGGAAGGGGACGGAGTGGCGCTACTCGACGGTAATGCTTCCGCGGTGGCGGCAGCGGTCGACTGCTCGGCAGAAGGTGGGGAGTCAGTCGCGCATCCACCAACGGTAAAGAGCAGGGCGATCATGGCGATAGCGGTAGTGGGGCGCATTTCTCAATTATAGCGAGATTCATTCACTTATAGGTGCGGTGTGGCGAGCAAACGGATTTCGTTGCCAGGAGCCTGATCGGTAGCTCTGCCGGAGTGCTCTGCGAGTGCTTTCACCTCATGCCTGTTACAGAATTATGCAGATCGATGAAATAAATTTGGCCTGCTGATTGCTACTAACTATGGTGAGCAAGCTCCCATCGATCTCCAACCTGCGAAGGAACCCCTGAATCATGGCTAGTCGTATCTATAAGAACATCACCGAACTCGTCGGTAACACCCCGTTGGTTCAGCTCAACTCCGTCACAGACGGTGCTGGCGCTACCGTGCTGGCAAAGCTCGAATTTCAGAACCCTTCGGCCAGTGTGAAGGACCGTATCGGTGTCGCAATTATTGATGCGGCCGAGAAAGCTGGCGCGTTGAAGCCTGGCGGAACCATCGTTGAGGGCACCAGTGGCAACACCGGTATCGCGCTCGCCATGGTTGGTGCCGCCCGCGGTTACCGCGTAGTGCTCACGATGCCCGAGAGCATGAGCAAGGAGCGCCGCATGCTGCTGCGCGCGTTCGGTGCAGAACTCGTGTTGACTCCCGCCGGCGAAGGTATGCGTGGCGCCGTTGAGAAGGCCGCTGAGATCGTGGCCAATACTGAGGGTGCAGTCGCCGCTCAGCAGTTCGCCAACGCTGCAAACCCGGCTATTCACCGTGCCACCACGGGCCCTGAGATCTGGAACGACACCGACGGTGCCGTCGACATCTTCGTTGCGGGAATCGGAACCGGCGGAACCATCACCGGTGCTGGTGGTTACCTCAAGGAACAGAACCCCGAGATCAAGGTTGTTGCGGTTGAGCCCGAAGAGTCGGCCATCCTCAATGGCGGAGCTCCCGGCCCCCACAAGATTCAGGGAATCGGCGCCAACTTCGTGCCCGAAATTCTCGACCGCGATGTTTATGACGAGGTGCTCGACGTCAACATCACCCAGTCCGTCACGATGGCTCGTCGCCTTGCGGCCGAAGAGGGAATCCTCGCAGGCATCTCCTCGGGTGCGACCGTCTACGCCGCAATCGAGTTGGCCAAGCGCCCCGAGAACGCCGGCAAGACCATTGTTGTCATCATCGCGAGCTTTGGCGAGCGTTACCTGTCGACCCTTCTCTACGAAGACCTTGTCGACTAGGGGCTTGTCGACTAAGACCGAGTCACCTCAACTCAACGCCGCTAACCACCACTAACGACGGATCCCTCTATTGTTTGCTCGAACTCGTGAAGACATCGCTGCCGTGCGCGAACGTGACCCCGCAGCCCGTGGTGCCTTCGAGATTTGGCTGACCTATTCGGGGATGCACGCCGTGTGGGGTTACCGCTTGAGTCACTGGTTGTGGACTGCGCGGGCATTCTTTCTTGCCCGCGTAGTCTCCCAATTCGTTCGCTTCTTGACCGGCGTCGAGATTCATCCTGGCGCGCAGATCGGCCGCCGCGTCATCATCGATCACGGCTCCGGAGTCGTCATTGGTGAGACCGCCATTGTCGGCGATGACGTTTTGATCTATCACGGCGTCACGCTTGGCGGCACGAGCTCGCAGGGCGGCAAGCGCCACCCGACGCTCGGCAACGAGATTGTCGTGGGCGCCGGCGCTGCGATCCTCGGCGACATCACGATCGGCTCTGGCTCGGTCGTGGGCGCCGGTGCCGTAGTGGTGGCGGATGCTCCCGCCGACTCTCTTCTCGTTGGCGCTCCCGCCGTGGCGCGCCCCAAGGGCGGCACGAAAGCGCCCAAAGACGGCTTCAACTACATCGATCCCGCGATCTACATTTAGCCACGACGGGACAGAGCTTCTCGCAGGCCCCGAGAAGTCGTAACAGTAAGTTATGCTCACCCTTATGGTGAGCACCGAGCTACTGCACTCAGAACCTCCGCACTCCGGGATCGTCGTCGAGAACGTCGGCCGATCCTTTGGAGCTATCCACGCGGTACGTGACGCCAGTTTCGTCGCGGTGCCCGGAACTGTGACGGGTCTTATCGGCCCCAATGGCTCGGGCAAGACCACTCTTATGCTGATGCTGGCATCTCTGCTCAAACCGGATGCTGGCAGCATCCGCATCGCCGGTTACGACCCCTTTGGCGAGACGGCCGCGGTGCGCTCGCGGTTGGGCTGGATGCCCGACGTACTCGGATCGTGGGCGACGATCAGCGTGCGCGACACCTTGACCTACGCGGCGCGCATGTACGCGATGGACAAAGCCACAGCGGCGGCTCGAGCAGCGGAAATTCTCACGCTTGTTGATCTGGGCGATCTCGCCGACAGCCCGACCCGCGTTCTCTCGCGAGGGCAGAAGCAGCGGCTCAGTCTTGGCCGAGCACTCGTGCATGACCCTGCAGTGCTGTTGCTCGATGAGCCTGCTTCGGGCTTAGACCCGGTGGCGCGCGCGCACCTACGCACCCTCGTTCGTCGGCTTGCCTCCGAGGGCAAGACCCTTCTCGTCTCCAGTCATGTTCTTTCCGAACTCGATGAAATGGCCGATGGTGCCGTTTACCTCTCGAAGGGCGTCACGGCGTCGGCGGAGGCGTTGGCGCGCAGTCGCGCCACGGCTCGACCCTGGCGCATCCGCTCGAGCGACGTGACGGCACTGAGGGCGGCACTCATTGCGGACGGCATCGCGGATGAAGCGATTGCGACCGATCGTACTGACCTGCTCGTTGCGCTCGACGGCGAAGCGGCAGCATCCGAACTTCTTGCTCGACTGGTCGGGGCAGGCGTTGTAATCAGCACGTTTGCGCCAGCTGTGGGCGATCTCGAACATGCCTTTATCGACTTGAGCTCGGAGGAAAGCGAATGAGCCCCTTCATCTCCGGCGTCGGAGTGATTCTTTCCCTCGAGCTGCGCCAGCGTGTGCGTACGAGGAGCTGGTACATCCTTCTTGCGGTCTTCGTCGCGCTCATCTTCATCGTGACGGTGTTGCTGTCGTTCGCCCTATACGGATTCGGCAGCGTAGACAACGGTGCAGCCGGCGTCTACTCCACCGTCATCTACTTCGTGCTGCTCTTGGGCACCCTTGTGGCGCCGGCCCTGAGCGGTAACGCCATTAACGGTGATCGGGATGCTGGCACCCTCGCCACCACGCAAGTGACGCTCATCACGACCGGCCAGCTGATCGTGGGCAAATTCCTCTCGGCCTGGATCACGGCTCTCGCGTTCTTGGCGGCCGCTATCCCGTTCCTCGTTTATGCAGCCCTCGCTGGCCAGCTTCGTGCGAGCACCATCATCGTGTCGATCGTTGTGCTCGCGCTCGAGCTGGGCGTCGTTGCTGCGGTGGGGGTGGGGCTTTCTGGGCTCATGTCGCGGCCGCTGTTCTCGATCGTCGTGACATATCTGGTTGTGGCGGCGCTGAGTGTTGGCACGATTATCGCGTTCACTCTTGGCGGGCTGGCACTGCAAACCACCGCGACTCAGGTCTCGAGCTACGGAATCGAATACGACAGTTCTGGCAAACCGACGTCGTGTTCGACTCCCGAAGAGTTCGAGTACCAGACGCCACGCTTCGACCTGTTCTGGGGTGCGTTAGCGGCTAACCCGTACGTGATTCTGGCGGATGCCGTGCCCACAACGTACGACTCGAACGACCAGCCCACGGACCTCTTTGGCTACTTCAAGCTGACGACTCGAATGGCTCAAATTCCGCAGGACGCTAGCTACTCAGTGAACACCTGCATCGTGGGAGAGTTCGACCAATTCCCCGATTCCCCGAGTGCTCGCAGCGTGATCGAATCCACGACTCCTAGCTGGGCTGTCGGGCTAGCGACGCATGTCATCCTCGCAGGAGCATTGCTTGCTGGGGCCTGGGCTCGTACCAAGACCCCAGCGGCAAAGTTGGCCCGAGGTAGCCGTATCGCTTAGAACGCGGCTTTCGCGGCGTTAGCCCATCGTGTTGACGATGAGCCCAATGTGAGTGAAGAAGTTGAGCGCGCCAAAGAGTAGAAACGCGATGCCGCCGAGAGCGAGAGCGACCCCGGTAACCCACTGAACCTTGGTCGGCGTGCTGCGAACCGCAAAGCTGCGGGTGGCGAACGGGAAGAGCAATGCTCCGAGGCCTACGAGCGCGAAGAGACCTGACATGAAGATCGCTTCGACCCAGGGCCATTCGGCGAAGGCGCCAGAGATGGGCTCCTCGGGAGGAGCGGCGAAGAGCTGGAAGATGACTCCGGCGAAAGCAATCGCGATGAGCGCGAGGCCGAGACCGAAGATGAGCACGCCAAGGGGCTCAGCGGTGCGGGCGACGGCGCGGGCGGCATCCTTGGATTCTTCGAGCACGGATGCGCGGCGCCAGAGCACGAAGCTCGCGGCGAGAAGCAGCACGCCGAAGGCAAGGCTCGGCTCGCCGAAGATGATGTTGTCGAAGGGGAAGTAGGCAGCGAAGGGCCAGGTTAGTGTCATGTGTGCGCCCGTGACGGTGAGGATCAGGCCCAGCACTCCGAAGTTGACGGCGTGACCGCGGAACTCCACGTCAGCTCCCGCCATGAGCTTGCGAGCAAACAACACGAGACTGAGCAGTCCCGCACCGGCGGCCACCGCCATGATCGTGTTGTAGGTGGGCATCTGTGTCCAGTCGATTACTAATCCTTGATCCATCTCGCCAGTCAACACCCGCAAGCAGCAATACTCAAATTTGCCTAAATTGCCTCCAGGTGCACTGAGGTGGTGACCGTCATGTCTCATTCGCGTTGCGGTAGACAGCTCTGTAGCGCAAGCGCTTGCACAAACCGTTGATCGTCGCCTAGCGTGAGTCATGAACACGCTCTCTTGAGCTGCACTGAGTGAGCGAGTTCAGAGCTGCAGTTGTTCCCCCGCACGCTGCTCGGCCTGCGGGCAAACCTCGACGAGGAGGATTTGTATGATTTCTCACAACTTTCGACGGGCCTTGCTGCCCATCGCCACTCTTGGCGTCGCAAGCATGGTTCTTACGGGCTGCGCCTCCGGTTCTGGTGGCACAGGCGGCCCCGGCGATGCTGGTGAAGCGGATGGCGTAGTCACCATCTATGGCACCATCGCCGACACTGAGGCTGAACTTCTCGAAGAATCCTGGGCTGACTGGGAAGAAGCGAATGACATCGACATTCAGTACGAATCGAGCAAAGAGTTCGAAGCGCAGATCAGCATCCGCGCTCAGGGCGGCAACGCCCCTGACATCGCAATCTTCCCGCAGCCGGGTCTTCTCGCCGACCTTGCCTCGCGCGACTACATTCAGCCAGCACCCGACAGCGTCGCCTCCAACGTCGCAGAATATTGGTCAGAGGACTGGGCTGCGTACGCCACCACGGGCGAAACTCTCTACGGTGCGCCGCTCATGGCCAGCGTCAAGGGCTTCGTCTGGTACTCGCCTTCGCAATTCGAGGAGTGGGGCGTCGAAGTTCCCGAAACCTGGGACGAACTGCTCACGCTCACCCAGACAATCGCCGACGAAACCGGAACCGCACCCTGGTGTGCTGGCTTCGGTTCGGATGCCGCAACCGGTTGGCCAGGAACGGACTGGGTAGAAGACCTCGTTCTGCGCGAAGCGGGACCAGACGTCTACGACCAGTGGGTTTCGCACGAAATCCCGTTCAGTGATCCTGCGATCGTCTCGGCGTTCGATTCGGTGGGCGACATCCTCCTGAACCCGGATTACGTGAATGCTGGATTCGGCGACGTGAAGTCGATCAACTCCACCCCGTTTGGTGACCCGGCTCGCGCCCTCGGCGACGGCACCTGTGCCCTCCACCACCAGGCATCCTTCTTCGACGGGTTCATTCAGGACCCCAAGAACGGTAACGCCACGGTTGGACCGGATGCTGACATTTGGGCCTTCGTCACGCCCTCCGCTGAAGCGGGTGGCAACGCAGTCACCGGTGGTGGCGAAATCGTCGGAGCCTTCTCCAATGACGAAGACACCATCGCAGTACAGGAATACCTGTCGAGCCCCGAGTGGGCAAACTCTCGCGTAGCTCTGGGCGGCGTCATTAGCGCTAACAATGGCCTTGACCCGGCAAGCGCGAGCAGCCCCATCCTGCAGGAAGCCATCACGATTCTGCAGGACCCCGACACCACGTTCCGCTTTGACGCTTCCGACCTCATGCCGGGTGTTGTCGGTGCTGGATCGTTCTGGACCGGAATGGTCGACTGGGTCAACGGCAAGTCAACCGAAGAAGTGCTCTCGACCATTGATGCGTCATGGCCGTCTGAGTAACACCCTTCAACGGTGAGCGTGGGTTGGACGATTGTGCTTCCAGCCCACGCTTACTTTTCTCCCACTCGTGCCGACGCCTCGGTAGAGTCGAATCAGCAGAAATGCCAGTGAAGTGAAGAGTCCAGTGATGCACTCGAAAGGTCGCTAATGTCAGCTTTTCTCGCGTGGATAGCCACGCTCCCCGCGCTCGCTCAGATTCCCCTCGTGCTTCTGGCATTTTTCGTGGTCATCGCACTGCTGATCTTCTTCATCGAGATCGCTCCGCGCAGTGGCCGCAAGTACACGATCATCCGTGCTGCGGCCTGCGTGCTCATCCCCACCTTCATCTTCTTGACACTGGGCTCGGTGTATTGGGCAGCGGGCGCAGCAGCTGTTTTCGGTGGGCTCTTCTTCATCCTCGACTACCGCTCCAAGCAGGGCGCTGGCTACCTCTTCCAGCTCGTCGGCTTCATGAGCCCGGCGATCTTCTTGCTCGCTATTGGTCTCATCTACCCGACGATTCAGACCACCATCCAAGCCTTCATGAACAGCCGTGGAACCCGTTTCGTCGGCCTCGAAAACTTCATCTGGATCTTCACTCAAGACACCGGCATCCGCACCGTTCTCAACACGGTCGTGTGGGTGCTGATTGTTCCCACGGTCTCCACCATCTTTGGACTCGCCTACGCGGTCTTCATCGACAAGTCGCGCGGCGAGAAGATTTTCAAAGTGCTCGTCTTCATGCCGATGGCTATCTCGTTCGTGGGCGCGAGCATCATCTGGCGTTTCGTCTATGCCGTGCGCCCCGCTGGCCAAGAGCAGATTGGTTTGCTCAACCAGATTGTGGTCTGGATGGGCGGGCAACCGGTCGACTGGATCTCCAACTCTCCATGGAACACTTTCTTTCTCATCGTCGTGCTGATCTGGATCCAGACCGGTTTCGCGATGGTGATCCTGTCGGCCGCGATCAAGGGTGTTCCCGCCGAGCAACTTGAGGCCGCGGAGCTCGACGGAACGAACGCGTGGCAACGGTTCATCAACGTGACCGTGCCGGGCATCCGCAGCTCGCTCGTTGTGGTGTTGACGACGATCTCGATCGCTTCGCTCAAAGTCTTCGACATCGTTCGCACGATGACTGCTGGTGCGAACGAAACCAGCGTGATCGCGAACGAGATGTACTCGCAGTGGCAGGGCTTCGAGGTGGGCAGATCTGCCGCCTTCGCGGTCGTGCTGTTCATCATGGTGCTGCCGATTGTTGTGTACAACGCGAGACAGATTGCTAAGCAGAGGGAGATCCGATGACCGCGACAGTGCCCGCGAAGCTTCCACTGAACAAGAAGACTAAGAAGCAACTGGCCCGTGGTGAAAACGGCGCCGCTAAGCGCACCAAGAAGCGCCTCACGAGTCGCGGAGCCACGCTTGCCGCACTAGTGATCGCGGTGCTGTGGACGACGCCGACGTTCGGGCTCTTCGTCTCTTCGCTTCGCCCGCCCGAGGAGATTCTGCGTAACGGCTGGTGGACGATCTTCCAGAACCCCGGCTTCACTCTCAACAACTACACCGAGGTGCTGGCGGCCGGAAACAGCCAGCTCAATCTGGCTGGCGCATTCATCAACTCGATCGCCATTACCTTGCCGGCCACGATCTTCCCACTCGTTATCGCGAGCCTGGCAGCGTATGCCTTCGCGTGGATCAAGTTCCCCGGTCGCAACTGGATGTTCATCGGCGTCTTCGCGCTACAGATCGTTCCCCTGCAGATGGCACTTGTTCCGCTGCTGAGCCTGTTCTCTCGTGGGCTGTCCATCGGTGACATCGAAATCTTCTCCAGTCTCAATGCCTCCAACTCGTATTCGCAGGTCTGGATTGCGCACACGATCTTCGCGCTGCCACTGGCCATCTTCTTGCTGCACAACTTCGTCTCCGAGATTCCTTCCGAGCTCATCGAAGCTGCGAGAGTGGATGGCGCGGGCCACGGCCAGGTCTTCTTCCGCATCGTGCTTCCGCTCACGATGCCGGCCATTGCGTCGTTCGCGATCTTCCAGTTCCTCTGGGTCTGGAACGACCTGCTCGTGGCGTTGGTGTTTGCCGACGGACGAGTGGCGCCGATGACGAAACTGCTCGCGGAAATCACCGGTAGCCGTGGTCAAGACTGGAACCTGCTTACCGCCGGCGCCTTCATCTCGATTCTCGTGCCGCTCATCGTGTTCTTCGCTCTGCAGCGCTACTTCGTGCGCGGATTGCTCGCGGGTTCGACGAAGGGGTAGTCCGGTCGAAGCACACGCGTTGCCAACTAGGCGACGTGTGGCTGGCGCGCTAGCCGTGATGGCTGGGCGCTAGCCGCCCACTACGAGCAGGATGCTCGCAGCGATGCCCAGCGCAATGCCCACGTATTGCACGGGGGCGATGCGCTCGCGCAACACGATTGCTGCGAGTAGCACCGTGCCAGCGGGGTACAGGGCGGTCAGTACGGCGATGACCGAAAGGTCGCCTATGCGCACGCCCGTGATGATCGCCATGTTAGCGATTACGTCGAGGGTGCCGCCGATCATTGCGAAATAGAGTCCGCGGCGCCACAGGGGCGAGCGGGCGGGGGCTGGTGCTCCGGCTCGGCGGCGCTGAGCTAATGCCGCCAGGACAAAGAACAGCGTAAACATGAGTGCCGCATTGACGACGCGGTTGGCGATAACAGTGATGATGCCCGAGTCATCGGGGGCGGCATCCAGAATCACAAAGAAAAGCCCAATCGCACTGCCAGCCCCGACCGCCATCACGAGTGCCTTGGCGCTTGGTCGCACGGCACCTTTCTCGGGAACGAATCCCACGAGCACCACGGCAATGAGCGCGACAGGAATGGCGATGAGACCGAACGAGCCGAGCGATTCTCCGCGCAATAGGCCGACTGTCACGGGCACGATCGCCGACATGACCGCCGTTACCGGAGAGAGGATGCTCATGGGCCCGATCGCGAGGCAGGCGTAAAGCAGGCCGATTGCTATCGCGCTATTGACGCCGGCAACGAGTCCGTAGAGAACTGCTTCGGTCGACCACACATTCGAGATGAACGGAAAGATGAGCAGGAGCACAGCGAGTCCAGCAACAGCGCCGATGGCGGTGGCCAAAATGGGGCTAATGCGTTTGGCGGCGATGCCCCCGAAAAAGTCTGCGGCACCAAATGTGAGCGCGCTAGAGAGCCCGAGAAATACGGTGAACATGGTGCCTGTCGCTATGGGGACGAATCATGCCAATGGTAGTGGCTGCGCCTAGACTTCTCGGCATGGTGTCTGCCCAGTCTGTTCTTGAGTCCACGTTCGGTTACGACTCGTTCCGGGGGCAGCAGGGCGAGATTATCGACACCATCGTGCAGGGCCGTGACGCCCTCGTGCTCATGCCTACCGGCGGCGGCAAGTCGCTGTGTTACCAAATTCCGGCGCTCGTTCGCGAGGGCACTGGCGTTGTCATTTCGCCCCTCATTGCCCTGATGCAAGATCAAGTGGATGCCCTCGCCGCCGTCGGCGCGCGTGCCGAGTTTCTCAACTCCACCCAGTCCGCCGACGAGCGCACTCGCGTCGAAAACGCGTACCGGGCTGGCGAGCTGGATTTGCTCTACCTCGCGCCCGAGCGCCTCCGCGTCTCGTCCACCGTGTCACTGCTCAAGCAGGGCCAGATCGGGCTCTTCGCCATCGACGAGGCGCACTGTGTGTCGCAGTGGGGCCACGACTTTCGCCCCGACTACCTGCAGCTCGATGTGTTGCATGACCTGTGGCCGAGCGTCCCGCGCATCGCGCTCACCGCGACCGCGACCGAAGCCACTCGCAAAGAGATCGCCCAGCGACTGAAGCTCACTGACGCCACTCAGTATGTTTCTAGTTTTGACCGGCCCAACATCCAGTACCGCATTGAAGCGAAGGCGCAGCCGCTGCAGCAATTGCTCACGCTGCTGAACACAGAACATTCGGGCGATGCTGGAATCGTGTACTGCCTGTCACGCGCCTCGGTTGAGAAGACGGCGCAGTTCTTGGTCGAGAACGGCATCCCCGCGCTGCCGTATCACGCGGGTCTCGATTCCAAGATTCGTGCCAGCAACCAGAGCCGCTTCTTGCGCGAAGAGGGCATGGTGATGGTTGCAACGATCGCGTTCGGCATGGGTATCGACAAGCCCGACGTGCGTTTCGTCGCGCACCTCGACCTGCCCAAGAGCGTCGAGGGCTACTACCAAGAGACGGGTCGTGCCGGTCGTGACGGTCTGCCTGCGACCGCGTGGTTGGCCTACGGCTTGCAGGATGTCATGCAGCAGCGCCGCATGATCGATCAGTCGGGTGGCGACCTGGCTCACCGTCGCAACCTGAGCGCGCACCTCGATGCGATGCTCGCCCTGTGCGAAACCGTCGAGTGCCGTCGTGTGCAGTTGCTTGGTTACTTCGGCCAAGAGTCCACGGCGTGTGGCAATTGCGATACCTGCCTGTCTCCGCCGGAGTCGTGGGATGGCACTGTTGCGGCCCAAAAGCTAATGTCCACGATTGTGCGACTGGAGCGAGAGCGCAACCAAAAGTTTGGCGCTGGGCACCTGGTCGATATCCTCATTGGCAAGACCACGCCGCGCGTTACGCAGCAACGTCACGACGACCTCGCGACCTTCGGTATCGGTTCGGATGTCTCGGAGCAAGACTGGCGCTCGGTCGTGCGGCAACTACTCGCGCAGTCTCTGCTGACGGTGCAGGGGGAGTACGGCACGCTCGCGATCACGCCCGAAAGTGCGTCGGTGCTGAGCGGCGACCGCACCGTGAAGCTGCGCAAGGAAGCGCCGCGCAAGGCCCGCGGTTCGGGTGCCAGCGGCGGTGCGGCGAAGCGCAAGGTTATGACCGACCTGCCCGCCTCGGCGACCGATCTGTTCGAGAACTTGCGCACTTGGCGTTCGGGAGTTGCGCGCGATAACGGCGTGCCCGCGTACGTCGTGTTCGCGGATGCCACGCTGCGCGGCATTGCCGTCACCAAACCAGAGTCGTTGGCCGAGCTGTCGGAGATCAGCGGTGTTGGCGAGAAGAAGCTCGAGACGTACGGCGCTGCCGTGCTCGCGGTTGTTGCGGGGGAATCGCCCGAGGTTGCTGCTGCGGCGCCGGCGGCTGCCGCTTCGCCGGCCTTTGCTGCCGCGCCCGCTACTGGCGCGTCGACTTCCGCGCCGTCACGCCAATCTCGCCCAGCGGCATCTCGGCCTGCCACATCCAAGTCGACTGCTTCTCGACCGGCCCAGCGCCAAACGCCCGCCCCGGCAGCATCCGTTCCCGGCGACGAGAACGACATCCCGTTCTACTCGGATGATGACGCTCCCTATGACGGGCCGCCTGAGTTTTAGGCCGTTGCGAGGGGGAGCCGGATGATGATCCGGGTTCCTTCTCCGAGAGCAGACTCGACTTCGGCGCTGCCTCCGTGCTGTGCGACAACCTCGCGCACGACCGCGAGGCCGATACCGGAACCGGAAACGTCGCGGGCTGCGGTGCCCCGCCAGAGCCGATCGAAAACGTAGGGCAGATCGTCCACGGGGATGCCGGGGCCGGTATCAGAAATCGTGAGTACCGCCTCGTCACCCTGCATGGCCAGCGCAACCGTCAGCGAGTCGTCGTCGCGGCAATAGCGCACAGCATTGGCGATAACGTTGCCGACCGCCTGATGAAGCCGGTCGGCATCGCCCTGCACAAACACTGGCTCGGGAAGATTGGTGATGACGTGAAGCCCGGCCGCTCGAAGTTGGGCGTCATGCAAGGCCAACTCTTCTTGGGAAATCTGAGCCAGATCCACTCGGCTCTCGTGGGGCAGAGCCCCGGCGGTTTCGGCGGCAGATAATTCGGCAAGGTCCGCAACGATGCGTCCGAGCCTGAGCGATTGATCGTGCAGCGCAGCAAGCCTTTCAGCATCGGGGGCAATCAATCCGTCGCGAAGTTCTTCGAGGCCCGCTTGGAGCGCAGCAAGGGGAGTTCGTAATTCGTGGGCGACATCGGCGGTGAGATTGCGACGGTCCCGTTCTGAGCGCGCGACTTCATTAGCCATCCCGTTGAACGCGGCGGCGAGTTCACCGAGCTCTCCCGGAGCGTTGCCCGCGACCCGCGACGTGCGGTTGCCTGCGGTGAACGCGCGTGCGGCATCCGTCACTGTGTGGAGCGGGCCGACAAGAAACCGGGTGACAAGCCAGCTGGCTGCGAACGCGATAGCGAGGGCCACTAGCCCGGCAATCACAATCCATTTCCACGCTATATCGAGCACGCGAGACGAGGTCGCAGCGGAGAGCGCAACGCGCACAGTGCCCACCGACGCGCCATCAACGGTGATCTCGGCGACGCTGGCAGAGGAGCTCAGCGCCCCACCTCCGCCTGGCGAATTCTCGTTGGGAACTCCGCTCGAGATCACCGTCGTTCCGGCCGCATCCAGGATCACGAGGCGAGCGGATGCCGCTTCGCCGGTTCGAACGGCGCGGGCGAGGTCGGCATCATCCCAGCTTCCCGCACGCTGGTACGCCTCGGCCGCAGTAGTGGCGATGGAGTCGGCGACCTCTTGCCGATCGGCCTGTTCGCCGGCTTGCACTCCACGGTCGACTCCGATGAGGGCTGCGGCCGCGAGCACCAGCACGGTGGAGACGGCAACGGCAACGAAGGCGAGGAGAATGCGAGTGCCGAGGGCGCCGAGTCCCAAGAGATTAAGACCGGAGCCGCGGGTCATCGTCGCACCTCATCCCGAGTGAACCCCAAACGATAACCAACACCGAGCACGGTTTCGACGACCTGTGCCCCGTCAGCTCCGAGCTTGCGGCGAAGGTTCTTAATGTGGGAATCGATAGTGCGTTCGTAGCCTTCGTATTCGTAGCCACGCACCCGATTCACCAACTCGTAGCGAGAATAGACTCGGCCAGCGGCTGCGGCGATCGCAGACAATAGCCCCCACTCGGTGGGAGTCAGATCGAGTTCCACGTCATCCAACCACGCTCGGTGGGAGCCTTCATCAATTCGTAGTCGGTTGCCGCCGAAGGTAGCAATGTCGTTGTCATCACTCGAGCCACCGCGGCGGTTCAGCACCGCCTGAACGCGCAAAACAACTTCATGGGGGCTGAACGGTTTCGTGACATAGTCATCGGCCCCGAGCTCCAGACCACGGATGCGTTCCTCGGTGCTGCTTCGAGCGGTCAAGACAATCACAGGAAGCTTGCCGAGAGCCTTAATCTCACGAAGCAGGTCGGTGCCCTCGATATCGGGCAGTCCGAGATCGAGCAGCACGAGATCAGCTGAGGCAAACAACTTGAGCGCTTCGGCACCCGAGCCCGTCGTGAGCACCGAAAATCCGGCGCGTTCAAGATAGCGGCGGAGCACCTCGCGGATGTCCCGTTCATCTTCGACGACCAGCACAGTTGGCATACCTCACCTTATTCCACGACGCGAAAATGCAGTCTCCACACCATCTCCACACGACCGCATCGTGACCTGCACATCGTGAGCGCACTGTGTACCTCTACACAAGGAACAGGAGCACCACATGCGCAAGGCAACCATCATCACCACCTCGATCATCGGCGGCGTACTCGCCGTCACTCTCGTAGCCGGCGCCAGTTTTGCTGTCGGCACGAAAATGGGCCGCGTCGCGACATCCGCGGGGTCTGGTCAAAGCAGCCACTCTCTGGAACGGTCAGATCGCACCATGGGTGAAGGCGCGAACTCGTCGCGATCGGAACGTGGCGGCCAAAACGGCCACGGAGCCGACGGCGAAGAGATGGGCGAAAGCACCCTCGACAGTGGCACGCTGACGGGCGAACAAGAAGCGACGCTCTCGCTGATGGCCGAAGAAGAGAAGGTCGCTCACGATCTGTACATCGCGTTCGGTGATCTCTATGGCGACAAGGTCTTTGACAACATCGCTAATGCTGAGAGCAACCACCTGTCGGCAGTGCAGACGCTACTCGAACGCTATGAGCTGTCCGACCCCACCGTTGGGCAAGCCGTGGGCGAATTCGATTCGGAGAGCATGCAGGAGCTCTATAATTCACTCCTCGCGCAAGGTTCCGAGAGCCGAGATGGTGCCTACGAAGCAGCTCGCACGGTGGAAGAGACCGATATCCGAGACCTTGCAGCCGCAGCGGATGACGCGACGGCGCCTGACGTAATCGTCGTCTACGAACGACTGCTCGCGGCATCCGAAAAGCACCTGGCTGCGTTTGGCGGTTGATCAGGTGGCGCGCGTGCTGAACTCGCGGGACGCGTTCGAGGGTGGGCGTCTCGTCAGGTGCAGCTGGCCCTGTGTGTCTCAGGTTAGGTATGCCATACTTAGGTAATGCTTACCTTGGAGCGCGAGACTGCAAAGGATGCCCGACCGGGCTATCGACCATTCGCCGCCCGCGTTGAGCGCATCCGTGAGCTTTCGCCCCACTTTAGGCGCGTCACCTTCACGGGCGCTGAGTTCGAGACCTTCGGCACTGACGGCTTTGACCAGCGAATCAAGATCGTTTTTCCGCTGCCGGGCATTGGCCTGAGCGACATCGGCGCGCACGATCCGCAGACCATCGCCGAGGGCACCTGGTACGCCCGCTGGCGTGCGCTGCCTGATGAGGCCCGCAACCCGTTTCGCACTTATACAATCCGTGCCGTGCGTCCCGAGCTCCGCGAGATCGACGTCGACATGGTCTTCCACGGCGCCAACGGCCCCGCCGGACACTGGCTCGCGAACGCAACAGCCGGTGACGAGGTCGTCATCGTCGGGCCTGACGCGGCGAGCATCCATTCGGGCATCGGTATTGACTGGCACCCTGGCCCCGCCCGCACCGTGCTTCTGGCCGGCGATGAAACATCTGCGCCCGCCATCTGCAACATCCTTGAACGCCTCGACCCCAGCGTGCAGGCTCACGCCTTCATCGAGATCCCGGATGCCGCAGACCAGCCGCCCCTGAACCTCACGAGCAACTGCCACCTCACGTGGCTTCCGCGGGGAACGCAGCCCGCAGGCTCCGCGCTCGACCCCGCCGTTCGGGCGTGGACGAAAGCCAACGCCGCACTCGTGTTACCCGCACTCTCGCCAGCCGCGCAACCACTCGGTGATATCGACGTGGATACCGAGCTTCTCTGGGATTCGCCGGGGGAGGCATCCGGAAAGCACTTCTATGCCTGGCTTGCCGCCGAAGCCTGCACCATCAAACTGTTGCGCCGCTTTCTTGTGAGCGAGACCGGTGTTGACCGCAAGCAGGTTGCGTTCATGGGGTACTGGCGTCTCGGCAAGTCCGAAGCTCAGTAGCTCGCAGCACCGCCCCCGACCATGACCCAGACCGCCTCGGCTTCGCGCGCACGGCTGAGCCTCCGCACTCGGCGCTGGATCGCTCTCGGCTCGGCCCTCGGTTTGCTCGCGGTTGTGCTTGTGCTGAGTCTCGCGCTCGGCGCTCGCGGCGTGGAGTTTTCGCAAATCTGGCAGGCGCTTTTCGACCCCGAGGCGGGCAACAACGATCAGCTCGTAATTCGCGAGCTTCGGTTGCCGCGCACGATCGTCGGCTTGCTCGCTGGGCTCTCTCTCGGCGTCGCCGGGGCTGTCATGCAGGGCGTCACCCGCAACCCGCTCGCCGACCCCGGCCTTCTCGGCGTCAACGCGGGCGCCTCACTCGCGGTTGTCTTCGCGATCAGCGTGCTGTCGATCACCAACCCCACCGGCTACATCTGGTTCGCCTTTGCCGGAGCCGCGGGCGCTGCCGCCACCGTCTATGCGGTCGGCTCCCTCGGCAGAGAAGGCGCAACGCCGGTCAAGCTCGTTCTTGCCGGAACAGCCGTCACCGCCGGCATCACTTCCGTCATCTCACTCGTGCTGATTTCCGACACCGACACCCTCAATACCTTCCGCTTCTGGTCGGTCGGGTCGCTCGCCAGTCGCGACCTTGAGGCCGTGCGCCTCACGATCGGGTTCGTTGTCGCGGGCGCACTCCTCGCGATTATTTCGGGGCGGATGCTCAACCTTGTCGCCCTCGGAGATGACCTCGCCCGGGGCCTCGGTCAACGGGTCTACGTTGCTCGGGCGGTCGCTGCCGGAGCCGTCGTTCTGCTTTGTGGATCCGCCACCGCGCTTGCCGGCCCTATCGTTTTCGTCGGTCTCGTTGTGCCCCACATCGTGCGCCCTTTCACGGGCCCTGACTACCGCTGGATCATTGCGGTCTCCGCGATCGTCGGCCCGAGTCTGCTGCTCATCGCTGACATCGTGGGCCGTCTTGTGGTCGCACCTTCCGAGCTCGAAGCGGGTCTCGTCGTTGCCATCATCGGTGCGCCCGTCATGATCGCCCTCGTGCGCCGAGTGAAGTTGGCCGGGCTATGACCCGCACGTGGCGCGTCTCTATCGTTCTCGCGGTGATTGCTCTGACACTCATCCTCGTCAGTATTACGGTGGGAGCATATACGCTCACTCTGCCCAACCTGATCGCGACGCTATTTGGCGGCGGCACCTCATCCGACCAGTTCATTGTCTTCAAGTTGCGGCTGCCGCGAGTGCTCCTTGCCGTGCTGGTTGCTGTCGGGTTCGGCCTCGCTGGCGCCCTGTTCCAGAGCCTGCTGCGCAACCCACTTGCGAGCCCCGACATCATCGGCATCAGCGGGGGAGCGAGTGTCGCCGCCGTGCTGAGCCTGCTCGTCTTCGGAGCCACCGGACTCGTTGTGTCACTCTCCGCGCTCGGGGGCGCGCTGCTCGTGGCATTCACGATCTACCTGCTCTCGTGGCGCTCGGGCATGAACGGCATGCGCTTCGTACTCATTGGCGTCGGCATCGCCTTCATGGCGCAATCGTTGCTGGGTTATCTCATCACTCGCGGCGACGTGCGCGACGCGCAACAAGCTCTCGTGTGGATGGTCGGCGGGCTCGGCGGAGCCAGTTGGGACGACATCCTCATCATGGCTGTCAGCCTCGCCATCCTGCTGCCCGCGGTCTTTCTGCTGGCATCGAAGCTGCGGATGCTCCAGCTCGGCGATGATCTTGCTGCGGGCCTTGGCGTCTCCGTGCAACGCTCGCGGCTGGCGCTCATCATCGTCGCGGTAGCTCTCGTCGCGATCGCCACCGCCCTCGTAGGACCGCTCGCGTTTGTCGCTTTCGTCTCCGCCCCGATCGCTCGGCGCTTGGTGCGCGGGGGAGGCCTCGCGCTCGTCCCCAGCGCTCTTGTCGCGATCGTGCTCGTTCTCGGCGCCGACTTTGTCGCCCAGCATTTCATCACCACCGGAACCCAAGTGCCCACCGGAATCGTCACCGGCATCGTGGGTGCCCCGTACCTGTTGTGGCTTATCTCCACCACCAACCGCGAAGGACGTGCATCGTGACCCCAGCTGACACACCCCAGCGCCCACCGCACGAACTGCGCGCCGACAACGTGACCCTCAACTACGGCGGCCGCGACATTGTGTCGAACGTGAGCGTCACGATCCCCGACGGCACGGTGACCGTGATCGTGGGCGCCAATGCCTGCGGCAAGTCGACACTGCTGCGCGGGCTGTCGCGCTTGCTGCGACCGGCGTCGGGTCACGTGATGCTCGACGGCCGCGACATCCACTCGATGCCATCGAAAGAGGTTGCGCAAGTTGTGGGCATTTTGCCACAGTCGCCGATTGCGCCGGAAGGCATCACGGTTCGTGACCTCGTGGCTCGTGGGCGCTACCCGCATCAGGGTTGGTTTCAGCAGTGGTCCGCGGCGGATGAGGCGGCTGTCGAGCACGCGCTCAAAGCGACCGACACCGCCCAGTTGGCATCGCGGCGCATCGAGGAGCTCTCGGGTGGGCAGCGCCAGCGGGTCTGGATAGCGATGGCCCTGAGCCAGGATCCCGACATTCTGCTGCTCGACGAACCCACCACATTCTTGGATGTGCGCCATCAGCTCGATGCGCTCGACGTGCTTGCCACTCTCAATCGTGAGCGAGGCACCACCATCGTGATGGTGCTGCATGAACTCAACTTGGCCGCGCGCTATGCCGAGCACATGATCCTCATGTGCGAGGGGCAGATCATCGCGGAGGGCACCCCTGCCGAGGTGGTTACAGCAGAGCGGATGCGCGAGGCGTTCGGGCTCGAGGCTCAGATTATGGCCGATCCGGTTTCTGGCTCACCAATGGTGATCCCACTGGGGCGTCGCTAGCTTGCGTTATCGCTTGCGCAACGCTATTAGGTAAGCCTATCCTTACTCTGTACCTATGGTTCGATCGAGGAGATCAATGTCACGCCGTTCCCGCCTTGCAGCTTTCGCTGCGGCCACTGCCGCCCTCATCGCGTTGAGCGGTTGTGCCGCTTCAACGTCCGAAGATGAAACGGATGCGCCCGCAGCCTCCGACGCATTCCCCGTCACGATCGAGCACGCCTTCGGTGAAACGGTCATCGAGAGCGAACCGCAGCGCGTGCTCACTCTCGGCTGGGGCAGCGGCGACGCCGTTCTCGCTCTCGGCGTCGTTCCGGTTGGCATGGAAGCGCAAAACTACGGTGGCGATGAGAACGGCGTGCTGCCGTGGGCAGCGGATGCTCTCGCCGAACTCGGTGGCGACGACCCCATCATTGTCCCTGCGACCACGGATGCTCCCGCTTATGAACAGATCGCGGAAGCCGCTCCCGACTTGATCCTCGCAACCTACTCGGGAATCACCGAGGAGCAGTACGACCTCCTCAGTGAGATCGCTCCCGTCGTTGCGTACCCCGAGCTGCCGTGGGCTACCCCGTGGCGCGACGTGATCAGCACTACGGGCATCGCCCTCGGCAAGACTGCTGCCGCGGATGACGTGCTCGCCAACATCGACGCTCTCGTCGCCGAGAAGGCGGCCGAGCATCCCGAGTTTGAGGGCAAGACCGTTGCGGCGACCTTCGACGTCGGTGGAACCTTCTACGTCTACAAGCCGGCAGACCCCCGCGTGGAGTTCTTAATCGACCTCGGTCTTGAGAGCGCTCCCGCCGTTGACGCCCTCTCGAACGGTGACTCCACCTTCTTCTACACGCTCAGCTACGAGAAGCTCGATGAACTCGATAGCGACCTGCTGATTGCGTACGCGGAGACGGATGAAGTTGGCGATACTTTCGCCAGCCAGCCTTACGCGGAGAGCATCCCGGCCGTTGCCAACGGTGGTCTCGTTGCGGTCAACGGTGCGTCGCTCGTGGCCTCGGTGTCGCCTCCCACGGCGCTCTCGCTGCCCTGGGGAATCGACAGCTTCGTGGATGCGATTGCTGGCGCTCTGAACTAACGCACCACCACGCGAATCACCTCTCGAAAGCGGCCACAGACATCAACGTCAGTGGCCGCTTTTGTGTCGCCCGGGGTGCCCGACAAACTGCGCTTTGGGGTGCGGTGGGCTCCGGACACCCTTGTGCGCGACCTCGCTAACTCTTTGAGCTGATAGCTAGATAGGCAATTCGACCACCCCTGGATAACGATCAGGCCAAACTTTGGGACCAGAAGGGCAGGTAGGCGCCTCGCTCGTTACCGTGAAGTGAGAACTTGCTCACTTTTCGTTAGGGGATGCAGATGTCTACAGTGTTGAGAAGAACCGTGTCCATCGCGGCGGTAGGAGTAACGGCGCTCATGCTGCTCGGCGCCTGCAGCCCGCCCGCAGAGCCCGAACCTACGGCCGCACCAGCGGGTGGACCCGCTCCCACGGAGACGGCTGCGCCCGCGTTCCCCACTACGGTCGTGCACTCTGGGGGTGAAACTACGCTCGAAGTTGCCCCAGAACACATCTTCACTTTCGGTGCTCAGCAGACGGATTCGCTTCTAGCGCTGGGTATTGCGCCGGTCGCCTCCGGCGGCGGCTCGCTTGGTCCTTGGCAGGAGGAAGCGATCGGCTCGCTCGGCGCCGGTGCGGTGCCGACCATCGATCCTCTCGACGGTGACACTCTTGCCGATGTGGAAGCAGTCTCGCCAGACGTTATCGTCACGGCGCTGCCTTTTCATCCGTTCGACATGGATCCGACGTCATGGCTTGCCTTTTATGATGCTCTCCCTGACGTAGCGCCCACTATCCGCCCAGCGCTGTCAGCCCTCGACTCTCCCGAATTCAGCTCCTCGAACTCGTGGCGCGAAACCCTCCTCCAGATGGGGCAGATTGTTGGTCAAGTGCCTGAGGCGGAGGCTCACCTAGCGTCTATCGACGATTCGTTGGCGGCGCACGCTGCGGCGCATCCTGAGTTCGCAGGAAAGACCATCGCGGTCGTCTCGCCCCAAGGAGGCTCTGTTGCCTACAGTAAATCGAACACTGCGGTCGCGGCTCTCCTCGAGCAACTCGGTTTCACTTACGCCGATGACTCAACTGTCGCCTACAACTCAGAATCGGACAACGGCAAGGTGTACTACTTATGGGCCGACGATGTCGAACAGCTCGACACCGATGTGCTGATTTATATCGGGGACCCGGTCGGTGCGCCCTATTGGGTAACGTTCGTTGAAGCGAGTGCTACGGGGGCTGACGGGGTCATTCACTATCCGGGATTCCTCAATGAGCCGACTCTGGGCATGATCGCGCCCACTGCGCTCTCCGTGCCGTGGGCAGTTGATACTTTCGTGGCAGATCTGGCTGCCTCAATTGGTGCTCCGTAGGCGGCCTTAGTTCACGCACAGAAAAGGCCCCGCCGACGTGACGTCGGCGGGGCCTTTGTGGTCTGCGGTGGGGCTAGTGGTTAGTGCGAGTGCTCAGTAGGCGCTTCGCCTGATGCTGCTGCAGCCTGCTGCTCAGCAACCTGCTTGTGAACCTCGACCATGTCGAGGTTCTTGGCGCCTTCAATAACCTGCTCGAGAGCGGGAGCGGGGAGCGCTCCGGGCTGTGAGAAGACGAGTACGCCTTCACGGAAAACCATGAGCGTCGGAATCGACGTGATTCCTGCTGCGCCAGCGAGTTCCTGCTGGTCTTCGGTGTCTACCTTGCCGAACGTGATGTCCGGGTGGGCTTCGCTTGCGGCTTCATAAATGGGCCCGAACTGCTTACAGGGGCCACACCATTCGGCCCAGAAATCCACGAGGAGGATTCCGTCTTTAGTGACCGCCTGGCCAAAGTCTTCTGAGGTGAGAGTGATTGTCGACATAGTTACATCCTTTCATGCAGCCCAACAACGGTGCCTGAAGAAAGATTCCCGAAGCCTGACGAACAAGTTTCGCACTACATCCCACAACGCTACGGCGGCTGTTTTGCGGTTTCGCACAAACGGATGCGGTGGGTCCGGCGTTCGCTTCATTGATGGTGCACGAGGCACTTTGAGCCCGCGCGCGGCAGTCGTAGCGTGTGATTACCGAACTTTTGAGAATCGAGATAGCCATGACCCAGGTTCACGACCACACGGCGACCGAGTCGGCGCCGGAGTCATCCACCCCCGCCAACGACGCCGCAACTTCCCCCGCTGCAGCGACGGCCGATATTGCCGCCACGGCCCCCGCCATCAACGTCGAGTGGTTGGGCGAGTACCTTCTCGGCAAGTGGGCGAAGGAGCGCAAAGAGTCGCGCACGCTCATGTCGAACCCCGAGTTTCACCGCGTTGACGGCCTTTCGATGGAAGATCACCGCGAACGTGTTCTTCACCAACTTTCTCTGCTTGTCGATAACAAAGCAGTTCACCGGGCGTTCCCGGTTGAGCTCGGCGGCGACGACAACCACGGCGGCAACATCGCTGCGTTCGAAGAGACCGTTCTGGCCGACCCGTCGCTGCAGATCAAGTCTGGCGTGCAGTGGGGCCTCTTTGGTTCTGCCGTCGTTCACCTCGGCACGAAGGAGCACCACGACAAGTGGCTGCCCGACATCATGAGCCTCAAGACTCCCGGCGCGTTCGCGATGACCGAAATCGGCCACGGTTCGGATGTCGCGAGCATCGCCACGACCGCGACCTACGACCCCGACACCGACGAGTTCGTCATCAACACCCCTTTCCGCGCGGCGTGGAAGGAATACCTCGGCAACGCAGCACTTCACGGCAAGGCAGCAACGGTCTTCGCCCAGCTCATCACCAAGGACGTCAACCACGGCGTTCACGCGTTCTACGTTCCGCTGCGCGACGATAACGGCGCACTTCCCGGAATCTCGACCGAAGACGATGGCCTCAAGGGTGGTCTGAACGGAATCGACAACGGTCGTCTTCACTTCGACCACGTTCGCGTTCCTCGCACCAACCTCCTCAACCGCTACGGCAACGTTGACGAGAACGGCGAATACACCTCCGACATCGACAGCCCCGGCCGTCGCTTCTTCACGATGCTCGGCACGCTCGTGCAGGGCCGCGTTTCGCTCGATGGCGCCGCGGTGCTCGCGAGCAAGCTGGCTCTGAACATTGCCATCAAGTACGGCTCGGAACGCCGCCAGTTCACGGCATCCAGCAGCACGAACGAAGAAGTGATTCTGGACTACCAGCGTCACCAGCGTCGCCTGCTGCCGCGCCTGGCTCAGACCTACGCGATGTCGTTCGCGCACGAGGAGTTCCTCGACAAGTTCGATGGCGTTTTCTCGGGCCGCACCGACACCGATGCTGACCGTCAGGATCTCGAAACGATCGCGGCGGCGCTCAAGCCGCTCAGCACGTGGGCGGCCCTCGACACTCTGCAGGAGGCTCGCGAGGCTTGCGGCGGTTCGGGCTTTATGGCCGAGAACCGTCTCACGCAGATGCGCGCTGACCTCGACGTTTATGCCACCTTCGAGGGCGATAACAACGTGCTGCTTCAGCTCGTGGCTAAGCGCCTGCTCACCGATTACTCGCGCAAATTTGCGGGGGCGGATGCTGGCGCGATGGCTCACTACGTTGCCGATCAGGTCAACGAAGCTGCCGTCAATCGCACGGGTCTTCGCCGCTTCGCTCAGAACGTGGTGGACTTCGGTTCCACCGCCCGCTCGATCGGCTACGTTCGCGACACAGACTCCCAGCGCCAGCTGCTCACCGACCGCGTCGAAACGATGGTGGCGGATGTCGCGGGCAAGTTGCGTCCGGCCAGCAAGCTTCCGAAGGCTGAGGCTGCCGCTCTCTTCAACAGCCACCAGAACCAGCTCATCTTGACCGCGTACGCGCACGGCGAGCTGCTGCAGTGGGAAGCGTTCACTCGCGCTATTGAGAAGATCAAAGACAAGGACACCGCTCAGGTCATGACGTGGCTGCGCGACCTCTTCGGCTTCACGCTCATCGAGAAGAACTTGGCCTGGTACCTCATGCACGGGCGCATCTCCACGAACCGCGCTCAAGCCATCACCGACTACATCGATGACCGTCTGTTGCCGCGTTTGCGTCCGCAAGCTCTGGATCTCGTGGCCGCGTTCGGTCTGACCGACGAGCTGGTGCGCGCACCGATCGCCTCGGGCATCGAAGCCAAGCGCCAGAACGAGGCTCGCGACTACTACGCCGCGCGCCGGGAGTCGGGCGAAGAGCCCGTGCACGAGAAGGACCTGAAGCAGAAGAAGCGCCGCTAACAGCGCTGCTTGGCAGAAAAGGCTGCCGTCCCACAGCAGGTGTGGGGCGGCAGCCTTTTCTCGTGCTCCGTCTCACGGCTATTCGTGTCTTTCAGCCGCTCGAGTTACAGCGAGACGGTGCGAAACCCGGCGTTACCCATCGAAGAATCTGGCGTGTTCTGCGAGCGAGCCGAGTTGCGGTACCGGTTGCAGTAGGAGATGTGACACAGGTAGCTGCCGCCGCGCAGCACTCGTACGGTGCCCACACGGGGGCCGACCGGGTTCTCGGTGGGGGAGTCGACAGCGAGCGTCGCGTAATAGCGAGCGTCGTATCAGTCGGCGCACCATTCCCAAACATTGCCGACCGTTTGGAAAAGTCCCTAGCCGTTGGGCTCGAAGCTGCGCACGGGCGCGGTAGTGAGGTATCCGTCGTCGAGGGTATTGGTGCGGGGGAAATCACCCTGGAAGATGTTGGTGCGCCAGCCGCCAGCATCCATTTCGTCATCGCCCCACGGGTGCTTGGCTTGATCGAGCCCACCGCGGGAAGCATAATCCCATTCCGCTTCGGTAGGCAGGCGTCGGCCAGCCCAGGCGCAATAGGCTTCGGCGTCATTGAAGCTGACGTGAGTTACCGGATGATCGCCTAAACCATCGATGGAGCTGTTGCGCCCGCCGGGGTGCTTCCAGCCGGCACCGTTGACGCCGAACCACCACGGTGCCCCTGCGGCCTGCCCCATAATGTCTTCTGCGGGGGCATCGACCGCGAGGTGGAACACCGCGGAGTAACCAAAAGTTTCTGCCTCGGTGAGGTAGCCGGTGGCATCCACGAAACGGGCGAAGTCATCATTGGTGACGCTCGTGACATCGATCGAAAAAGCGTCGACGGTCACCGGATGTTGCGGCACTTCGCCATCGGCTTCGTTGCGGTCACCCGACGAATCGCCCATCACAAAAGTTCCGGCGGGGACGGTAGCTTGCTCGATGAGGTGTGCACGTGCAGTTGTCTCCGCAGCTTGAACTCGTTGTATCATCCACCCTTCCGGCATATTGCTGCGGTGGAGGGTGCGGTACCGCGCGACGGTGTTCTTGAATATTTTGTTTTCAGTCGTGCCCATCGAGCGAAATCGGTATCCCTAGAGTGCCGGAGTAAACATTCCTGACGGCGTTTCGGGCACGTCGCAACTGCTTAGTGCCATTGTGCTGAGGCAGAGCAGCGGTACCGAAATTTCAGTGCACGCTCACACGGCTAGGATGCCGGGGTGAAGAGGGACGCAGGGGGAACGGGAACGGAGCCCGGCCATGCTCCATACAGCGATTCCAGATCGCGTGCACTTGCGCCTATCCAGGGAGAGTCTCCATTGGGGATGGTCGTAAGCTTTCGGTCCAATCCCACAGCTTCATATGCGCCCTCGTAGTCCCATTCAACCGGCGCTCCGGACGCAGAAACTAGGCGAACATAGACTCCGGTTGGGTCGTGGTCGTTGACTGACCACCCCAACTGCCAGGCCCATTGCAGCACAGCCTCGTCTGCGGCATCTGCCACGACAACATCATCGGCAATCTCAATTTGCACCTCAAGGAAGTAGCTGCGGGTGAAACCGCTGAGCGAAGAAGAATATGTTGCGGAAGCATCTACTACGCCGTCGGGGAGATCGGTGATGTTGCTGAGTTGTTCGGCGGACTGGCCTAGTTTCGGTGGAGTCACTGTGCAGCCTCCTAATGACGCTGTTCCGAGTATGAGCACGACGGTTGCCGCGAAATAGCGTTTCAACATCCAGAGACCATCTCGTGCGTATCCTTATTTTCTCGCATGGTAATCCTCAATGACGCTATTGGAATCAAAGAACTGGTCAAACGATGCGCTACTCTTCGGGGGCAGATCGTCGGCCATGCCAGCATAGAGAACAGCCTTGTGCGAGGTAATCGTCCCGCCGCCGTTGTCGGCCTCGATGGTCTCCCACTCTGCCGGGTTTCGAGCTCCGCCAAGTTTAGGAACCAGATCGCCCGTTGCCTCGTACGCCACCACATTGACATCTGAATCGATATCGAATCGGCCGATTTCTGCTCCGACGGTCAGGACCTGCTTCACGTTCAAATCTTCGCCGTAGAGCTCGGCAAAAGCACCCGCAGTGATGCCGCCTTGGCTAAATCCCGCCACCATCACCGCTGGGGGGCGAGGAGCATCCGGGTTCTCCAAGTAGTACGCGTCGATGCTGGCGGTGAGAGCCTTATAGGATGCGTCCAATAAGCGGCTTTGGCCAGTCATGATGTTGAGGTTACCCATGGCATCGTTGGGGATTAAGCTTCCCAGAGGGTTCCATTCTTGGGTGCTGGGGATCACCAATGTGAATGCTGGCGGGACAGATGTTGTGTGCGCCACTCGAATCACGGCTTCATCTGCGCCACCCCGCGAATCAATCTGGCCCATCGTCAGAATCGTATTGCGCACACTGTCCAACTTGATGTCGCCATTTTCTGACACATCGCCTTCGTTGACGTCAACACCGACGACCATCTGCTGCCGGGGTTGCGTCAGCGTCACGCAGGTTAGGCCTCGCCGGACTTTTCGGGCGACGTCTCGGCTCGGGCCTCGCCGTCGCCCTCAGCATCGTCGTCGCCGCGACGTCCGCTGTCGAGGCGGAGGCTCGCGAGGAACCCGAACGCCAGGAAGCCGGCAGCCGCGAATGCGGAATACCTTGTCGAGTCGGTGAAGGCTTGACGGGCGTCGGCTGCGGCATCCGGAGACTGAGCATCGAGCGCGCTGATGCCGGTGCCCGCGGAGTCGACGACGAGATCAACAATCTGAGTGCGGGCTTCGGCGGGGATGTCGGCGCGGTCGGCGAGCTTGGCGTCGAGCCCCGTGCCGAGGCTCGAGAAGAGCACGGTGCCGAGAATCGCGATGCCCAGCGCGGAACCGATCTGGCGGGCGGTGCTTTGGGTTCCCGAACCCTGACCGGACTGGCTGAGCGGCACGTCTTTGAGCACAACGCTCGTGAGCTGGGCTGTGGCGAGACCGACGCCGAAACCGTAGATGAACAGGCCGGGGGCGATGTGCCACCACACGGCGTCGGGACTCAGCGCGAAAGCAACAATCAGCACGCCCACAATCTCGGCGCCGATGCCCACGCGCACGATCGTGACGGGCGTGACCTTGTTGCCGAACGCGCCTGCGAAACCGCTCGCGACGAACGATCCAATGGCCAGAGCGAGGATGACGAGGCCCGTCTGGAGGGCGTCGTAACCGAGCACGTTTTGCAACCACAGCGGCAGCGAGAGGATGATGCCGAACTCGCCGAGCGCGACGATCATCGCGGCAATGTTTCCGTTGCGGAATGACGGGATCTTCAGCAGCCCGAACGCGAGCATCGTGGACTTGCCGGCACGTTCGCGAGCGAAACCCCAGCGCACAAACACGACGCCGCTCACGAGAGCGAGCGCGAAAGCGAACGGGATGGGGGAGACATCCAACGTCCAGAAATCGGGAGGGGTGTCGCTGAAGAACCAGCCGTAGCTGCGGCCCTCAATGAGAGCGAAGACGAGCGACGCGAACAGCACGACGGAGAGAAGCGCGCCCACGACATCCACTCGTCGCTGGGCAGACGGCTCTTTCGATTCGGTCGCATAGATCAGAACGCCGATGACGATGATGATGCCGAGGGGCACGTTGATGCCGAAGGCCCAGCGCCACGAGTAATAGGTCGTGAGCCAGCCGCCGAGGAGCGGGCCAACAGCGGCCATTCCGCCGATCGTGGAACCCCAGACGGCAAAGGCGATGGCACGTTCCCGACCGCGGAAGGTGGCGTTGATGATCGACAGCGACGAGGGGAGGATCATCGCCCCGCCGATGCCCTGCACGAGGCGGGAGGCAATCAAGTACTCGCCGGTCGTCGCCGTCGCCGCCAAGATCGACGAGAGCGCGAAGATGACGACGCCGATGAGAAGAACGCGGCGGCGACCGTAGCGATCAGCGAGCGTGCCGAACACGAGCAGTAGGGCAGCAAAGACGAGCGTGTAGCTCTCTTGCACCCACTGCACCTGCGTGGAGTTGAGGTCGAGATCTTCGACAACCGAGGGGATCGCCACGTTGACGATCGTGGAGTCCACGATGATCAACGCCACCGCAATGCTGATGAAAAGAAGCCCTAGCCAGCGCTTGCGGGAGGCGCGAACGTCGTTCACTAGATGTTCTGTTCAGCGCGAAGTCGTGTAATCGCGAACACTGCGGAACTCACGAGAATTGCCGCAACAGCCACTATCGCGGCAATAGCGGTGGGCTGTGAGATCAGGTCGCCGGTGAGACGTGCCACGGCAACCCACGCGAGACCCCAGCTGAGCGAGAGTGACGGGGCGAAGTGCGCGCGACCGCGAGCGGCGAGCGCGATTCCGACGGCGCCAGCCACGAAGACAACGGCAACGCCCCAGACGTCTTGGGAGATGCCAAAGCCATCGAAGCCGATCGCGTTGAGCCACGCGGCAATGTTGGCTGCTGTCGCGACGCACACCCAACCTAGGTAAAGACCGACGGTGCCATCGGTGATGATCGCATCCACTGCGCCTGCCGCCGGTAGCTTCACGGTGATCAGGTAGGCGCGAATCAGCACGATCAGCAGCAGAATGATCACGGGAACGCTGAGCGCGAGCATGTCGAACTGGATCGACAGAATCCACGCGGCATTGAGTACGAGGGATGCGGCCACCCAGTAGCCAACGCGGCGGTGAAGTTCGGTGCTGGTCTGCTTGGGGAGCATCTGCCACACTGCATAGGCTACGAGCCCAAAGTAGATGACGCTCCAGATCGTGAAAGCGGAGCCGGCGGGCGCAATTACCGTCGCATCAGCACTGAGTGCTCCACCCGCGACTTCCTGTACGGGAGTTCCACCATATGCTCCGGAGCCAACAAACGCTCCGATAAGGGCAAAGGTCGCGCTCGCCGCCACCGTAATTTGCCGGACTACATCTCTGGATTCGCGCATGACGTTCTCCTTCAGTTGGCTCTAAGCCTAGAACTCCTGAGGCGGAGTCAACCGAAGAATCGCTGAAATGTGGGTGTCACTCAGGTGCCGGTGCGCGATGAAGATGGCAAGTCATGCAGGGTGCGCACAGCAATCGCGCGTGCGAAAGTGGCGCGTGCGCACGTCGGACATCGGACGTTCCACAATCGCGCTTGGTGCGCGGTAGTGGTGCGTTTTAGTTGAAGCCGGCGAGCAGGCTAGGCACAGCAAGGTTCACGAGCAGAAGGACACCGGTCAGGGCAACAATTACGCCCGTCACAATGAGCACTGCCTTACCCAGAACGGTGATGGTGGAGATAAAAGTCATGCTCTAAGGATATCGGAGCGGATGGCTCGGCGGTAAAGCGATAGCGAGCTAGAGCGACACCGTGCGGAACCCCGCGTTGCCCATCGATGAGTCAGGCGTGTTCTGCGAGCGAGCCGAGTTGCGGTAGCGGTTGCAATACGAGATGTGGCAGAGGTAGCTGCCGCCGCGAAGCACGCGCACGGTTCCCTCGCTCGGGCCGCTGGGGTTCGCGGTGGGCGCATCGACGGGCAGCGTCGCGTAATAGTTCGCGTCGTACCAGTCGGAGCACCACTCCCACACGTTGCCTACAGTTTGGAAGAGTCCGTAGCCGTTGGGCTCGAAGGTGCGCACTGGGGCAGTCGTGAGGTAACCATCATCGAGAGTGTTAGTGCGGGGAAAATCGCCCTGGAAGATGTTGGTGCGCCAGCCTCCGGCATCCATTTCGTCGTCGCCCCAGGGGTACTTGGTTTGGTCGAGACCTCCGCGAGAGGCGTACTCCCACTCGGCTTCGGTGGGGAGGCGGCGTCCGGCCCACGCGCAATACGCTTCGGCGTCGTTGAAGCTGATGTGCACGGCCGGATGATCGCCCAAACCTTCGAGGGAAGAATTGCGCCCGCCAGGGTGCTTCCAGTCGGCACCCGTCACGCCGAACCACCACGGAGCTCCGGCGGCCCGCCCCATAATGTCTTCCTCAGGGGCGTCGACAGCGAGATGAAAAACCGCTGAATTGCCAAAAGTTTCGGCTTCGGTGAGGTAGCCCGTGGCCTCTACGAATCGTGCGAAGTCGTCGTTGGTGACGCTCGTGACATCGATTGAGAAAGCACTCAGGGTGACCGGATGCTGCGGCAGTTCGCCATCGGCGGCGTTGCGGTCGCCCGAGGAGTCGCCCATCACGAAGGTGCCGGCGGGTATTGCGGCCTGCTTGATGAGGCGGTCGCCGGCTTCGGAAGTCAGTGGCGCGGATGCGGCGGGCGGGTCGGCGGTTACTGCTGAGGATGACGCGGGCCGTGCTGCCAGCGGCATACCGAGAGGTGCTGCGGAACTACGCTGGGGAGTGCAGGTGCAGCTGTCTCCGCAGCCTGAGTTTGAAGCGTCATCCATCGTTCCAGCCTACGCCCGTGGGGTTTCGTAGCCTGCGATTTATTCCGGGGCGGGAGCGGGAGCCGCTGGGCGAGCCGCCGGGGTTCGCCGCGGAAGCTTGAGAATCGCGTAGACCGCAACGACGCTCAGAATCATATTCACCCAGTTGATCTCGTATTCCGCCTTCGGAAAGTACTGCGCTGCGAAGGCGACAAGCCCCCGAAGTGCGAGCGCCCATATGTTGATAGCCAGAAAACCCTTGCGGGCCCATTCGTTCCCGCGGCCCACTTGAATAAGCAGTAAAAGCCCGATCACGCCGGAGGTGATCAATCCGGCTTCCGGATCGTTGAGAGGGAAGAACCCCCACACGATTGCGACTACTTGAGTGGCGATAGCGACGCGCAACCAAGGGAATGAGCCCTCGTCATCCGCCGCTATTTCCGACGTCGGTTCGGGAGTCGTGTCTGTCACGTTCGAATCTTTCCATGTGCCAACCGCGGGTGCTATCTCCGGCGTCGCCCCAAGTCGAGGGGTAGACAATCTACTGATGGTGCGTTGATGCGTTCAGCCAGCCCATAGACATGCCCCATAGACATGCCTCATAGCGTCGAAGACTCGCCCTTCGAGGTTTGGATGTCATCATGCGCCACACTGCTCGCTCGCTCACCTTCGCCGCTACCGTCGCGGTCAGTGTTCTGGCATTGGCCTCGTGTTCCGGCAGCTCGGTATCGGACACCGCCACAACCACGGTCGAATCGGCGGCGCCGGCCGAAACGGCGGAGTCATCTGGCGAACTGCAGGAGTTCACTGCCGATGTCTGGGCCGATAACTGGTTTGAGATGTATGTGAATGTGAGCTCGTTGGCGAAGACTCGGTTCCGATTACCACTGAGCGTTCTTTCAACAAGGAGACGTTCACCTTCACGGCGAGCTATTCGTTGACGATCGTGATTGAGGCGAAAGACTTCAAGGAGACCGACTCCGGTATTGAGTACATCGGTCTCGCTAATCAGCAGATGGGCGATGGTGGTCTGATTGCCCAAGTGACGGATGTCGCAGACGACTGGTTCGCGACTGACTTCGATTCCCGCTCCTGGAACTCCGCGGGTGTATTCAGCGCAGCCGAGGTCAGCCCCAAGGATGGCTATAACGAGGTCTCCTGGGATTCCTCAGCAGAACTCATCGGGGGAACAAGCCTCACGCAAGACAACACGATTCTCTTCCGCCAGACGGTGGATGCGCCGCAATGCGTAGCGGGGCTTACCTCTCCGAGGAAGTAGCGGATCTAATCACCACGCCTAGTGACCGACTAGTAGCGAACAGCCAGCCATCAATTGGATGTCCGCGACGTTGATTTTGCCTTGACGTCTGAAATCAATTGCTGCTGCTGCCGAAGCGGCCTGCTCTGGGCGTGACTCTTACTCGCTGGAGATTCGATTAGACGACGGCTTCGAAGAATGAACTGTGCTGTAGCTGTGCTGCCCCAAGCTAGTGAGCAACCCGAACCTCGCGAGATGCGTGATTGCTTGCGTGCGCGTGCGCACGCCGAGCTTGGCATAAATCGACCCAAGTCGGCGGTAGGCAGAGCGCTCTGATAGACAGATATCCGAGGCGAGCGACTGTACGCTATCTCCTCCGGCGAGCCGTCGAAGCCAAGAGAGTTCCTCGGCCGTGATTCCGTATTCTTCCAAGTCGGGGCCATTGCGGGCGAGGTCACGAGCGATTGCGGTCGGAAGTAGGCACATGTCCTCAAGTGAGGCGGTCACGCACCGAGTGATCGCGGCAGCGCTCGACATGCGCCTTACAGGGTAGACCCGACCGCGTCGCAGTAGCTCGGCGAATATATCGACGGATGCAGAGTCGACGAGCACCACGATCGGAGCTGCGAGGTTACCGCGCCGGACTCGGTCAAGATCAGACAAACCGAAGGTGCCGGTCAGGGAGACTACGAGCGCTCGGTCGCTACTGCCGCGGAGAAATGAAGCAGGGTCAGGCGGGCTGTCGATCACATCGAAGCCTTCCGCCTCCAGCGAAACTTCGAGCTCTCGCCGCACCATTGTCAGCGGGTCAATCACGCCAACAACAGTCCGCATGAGCCCAACTCCCCCTGATTTCGGTGGCGTCCCTCGTCTTGTGGACTTCCCCCACGGTGCGAGTTTAGCTCGTGTCGGTATTCCGATGTAAGGACTGAACTCTAATCTGTTGGGGGCCTTCATCGCGGTCATGTCTCTGAGGATGTCAATTTTGGCGCCTACGAGTCACCACATGGCGGCTGGTTGACAGGGTTTGTCATAGACCCGCGCGAACGGTCACGCTCACAATGAACGCGTGGACTTCTACGGAAAACAAGTGCTTGCGCTCGCCTCTCCCGCAAGCGCCGAAAGCCTGTTCACGGCGGAGCGGGCACGATCAATCTTGCACGCGGCATACTCGCTGAGGAGTGTAGCCGTCTCATCCGTGGATCTCGTGCGTGTGAAACGAGCAAGCGTTCTGGGGGCGACGCCATTGGGTGCGCAGGGTCAATTCTCGGTGACGGTCCCGGGCCAGGGTGGGTCGTGGGAGGGTCAACTGCGGATACTGCGCGACGAGTCGGCGCCAGCATTCGATTCAGAACTGAGAGTGGTGATCTCCGCTTCCGCTCGAACAGCAACAACCGCGGTCACGGATGTGCGCACGACCAACTTGTCCGCAGATCTCACTATGGGAGCGGTCGATTCAAGAATCATGGCAGATGATGGCGCGCTGCCGACCGACCCGGGTGCCCTTGAAGAACGTCGCCGTGTGGCGCTCGTGTCTGTGCTTCTCGACCGTTTCGAACGCCCCGAAGACTGGGACGCCGAACACTTTTGGAGGGAACAATCTGGGCGTGACCTAACTGAAGTGGTCGAGCGCTACAGTTCTCCGCGAGCCACTCTCGCGGCAGCTATCGATCTTGTTGTGGAGCCGGATGCCGCGCCGAGGTCGATTGACTTCACCTTAGATCTGAGTGTGCTCGTTGTTCCTTCGCCCTTCGAAGATTTGCGGAGCACCATCGATACGATTCGCCGCTGTCGCGGCGCGCTCGCCGCTAGTGCCAGCCAGTCGGAACCTGTCGCGGGCGCAGTATTGCGCGGACCCGTTCCTGTTGCAGTGGTATTCGAAAGCGGCGCTCTTGATGACGCTGATTTGCCGATTCTCGCCGGGGCGAACCCGACGAGTGCGGCTGGGCGGAGAACTGCCCGACTAGAGGCGCTCAACGACCGTCTGGCATCCGCAGGCGTGGCTTTCGTACCCGTCTAACCAGTCACCCCCGAAAAGCGCAACCAACGAAGAAGACATCAAAGGAGAAGTCACATGGTCCTGGCGGCCTACCCCTATATCAAGGTAACGATCGATACCCGTGGGCTCCAACCGCGGGCCACGCGGGCAGTCGGCAATATCGGTATCGTCGGCAGCACCGGCGGCGCTGGATCGGCGACGCCCAACCTGCCACTTCTGGTGACATCTGAACAGGATGCTCGAGTTGCTTTTGCAACTACGAATCCTGCGGGCGCGATTGCGGCGTCTGGGCGTTTGTATAAGTCGGTTGCGACGCTTCTGCGTCAGGATCCGGCGCCCAGTCGTGTTTACGCAGTTCCGACCGATGATTCCGGAGGCACCCCCGATTACTCATCCGCCCTCGTTGCACTTGAAGCAGCCGACGTGCAATTCGTGCTTCTCGCGGGAGAGTACGACGTCGATGCGTTGGGAGCTCTAGCTGATCACGTCGAGAACGTAAGCAACTCAGGAAAACGACGGATCGCTGTTGCTGCCGTTGACCCCGAGCTCGATACCTCAGGCGCTGATAACTACGCCGCGGGGGTCGAAGCGGAGTACGGCTCGATCAAGTCGGATTCGTCTCGCATGTTGCTCGTAGCTGCGCGCACAGGAACAGATGCGGACGGAGTGCACGGTGACGCGGCCGCCGCAGCCTGTGGCACGGTGGCGGGGTACGCCCCTCACATCAGCATCCTCATGAAGCAAGTGCGCGGGCTCGATATTGCGCTTCAAGACCAATTCTCCGCTTCTGATATCTCGCAGTTATCGGAAGGATTCATTGTGCCGATCATCGACCCGGAACTCATCGTCGGGGATGGCCTCTATCTCGGAGCGGGGCGAGCGTACACCTCCAACACGGAGCAGCTCTATATCGACATCGTGCGGGTTCTCGACGACATCGAGTACCGACTCAAAGCGGGGCTAATCGGCGCGATCGGCAATGTCCGCATCGACCGCCTTGGTATTCAGACGCTCACGAGTCGGCTGGACGGCATCCTTGCGCCGCTCAAGTCAGGCCGAGTTATCGACGACTACTCGATCTACATTCCGATAGTCCCCACACTCGCCAAAGAAGAAGCAGATCGTTCCCCTGGAGAAGCGACGGTACTCACCGACACCCGTCTTAATCGAACCGTGGAGGTCTTGTTGTCAGTGACCTACGCCGGCTCCATCCACACGCTCGACGTCCAGCTCGCACTCAAGGCCTGAGGAGGTCATCATGGAATCCACTTGGAAGAACACTCGTCTTGCCGTATTCGTCGGCACCACAATGATCACGCCGGTAGATACTTTTACACCGTCGTTCTCGCTGAACACCGAGACGATACATAGCCTCGAAGCCACGCATGTCGGCTACGTCGCGAACCCAGAGTCGTTCACTTTCTCCGTATCGGTCAAAGCGATTGGTGGAGGTGCGGCGCATCTGATGAACCTAGCGATGACAGGCACGGAGTTCTCGGTCGGGCTTTACCGTCAAGCAGATTCTTCTCCTGATGAATGGGACTTCGAGCAAATTTTGCTGGAAAAGTGCATCATTACTTCGGCAAATCCGTCGAACGCGACAACGAACGGAGCGCCCAACGCAACCTTCTCGGGTGTGGCGCGTAAGGCCGGTGCAACGCTAGTCGGAGAGTCGGATGCCGTGTCGCTGCCGGTGTTTGAGCCGTGATCAATATTCTGAACGGCGATGTTGGTGAGAGCAGGCCGGCGCTATATGTCGATTCCACCGGACTCGCTGTCGTGCACGAGGGGGAGTGGGTGCTGCCCGCTGAAGGTGCCGCAGCAAAGCTCTCCGCTGCAGAGCCCGGCATCGTCGTAGAAGTACCGATCGAGATAATTATCTCGATGCCCGTTAGCGATGCAGATCGTCGGGCGATTGCGGATCTGGTGCTCGGCGAACTGCGAGATGCCCTCGATGCGGAGGTTCGCTGAAAAATGCTCGCCCGCATGCCCATTCTGCTCCGTATCCCGGCGCATCCTGACGATGAACAGGTTGCGGCAATCGAGGACGGTATAGCGAAGGCTGCCACGACTGCACTTCGGCAGTTGCAGAAGCGAGGTGGTGCGAGAGATCGCGTGATTTTCAGGCCGGCCTTTTCGGCGAGGCCGGAAGCCCCAGTGGAATCTGCTGTTCGCAGCGGGCTTGCTCGGCACGGTGATATTGCCCACTCAGTCGCGGCAAAGCTCGAGATCGTGTCCTCGACACAGGGCGGTAGTGGGCCTGTGCGCGAAAAGCGCCGTGAAGACAGAGTCCAGAACGATGGAAGCTCCTATCTAATCCCGTTCTACGACGACGGTGAAGACGGCGAGGTAGAAGCGGTCGAGCGGAGCACGAGCGATTTTCCAACTCGGGCAGAAGTCCGTCAGGCTCTGCGTCAAAGAGTGGCGGACGGGGTTACGCACCCGGGTTACTACGGTGGCGTGGTTACCCCGAATGGAATCGTATTGATGCTGACATGGTATTGCGGCACGACGGGAATCGAGCAGTTCTGGGAAGGGCAGACCGATTTTTTAGACCTGAATTGGACGGGAGATTCCCTCAGTGTTCGCGATTCCTCTAAGCGCGCCAGTTGGAGCCCGGGAGACACCGTGACTATGGAGTCGCGGGGCCCGATCGATGCAGAAGCTCTTGTTGACGCCGCGATCTCGAGAGGCATTGTTGGTTTCCGTGCGGAAGACCGAGAGCGGCTGACAGCTGAAGCTTTCGCGGACCGTCGGCGACTGCTTATCGCAGAGGTATCAGAGCGGACGCAAGGAAGCGTATTGGTTCGTGTGACCAGTTCCGCTGGTTCGTCAAATTTTGTTGGTGGCGCCATCTTTTCGTCCCGTTATATCCACGTCGCAGTAGGGAACACTGAAATTCCCGAGAACGAAGGCGAAGGGACAGGCTCTGGTGGTGCGGCTGAGACGGCAAACGGCGACGAGGTCAACGGCGGCTTTGCGGGTACCGGCGACGGAACAGACGGTGGCAGACGCGGTGGTCCGCTTGGCGACGCAAGCAACCCAGAGGAAGAGAGAACACGGTGGCCTCGGCGGGGTAGCGCGGAGAGCCAGCGATGCGAGCCCTACGAAGAAGAGAAGTCGCTAGAACAAATAGCAGCGACGCGGCCGGAAATCAGTGCGCGCCTCGCTGAACGCATTGTCGCCATCGCCAGCGCGCTCGAGATTGACCAGTGCAACTATGCCGGGCATTTCGCGATATCTGCCGCGCGTGCGATCGGAGCGATTGCTCACAGTATCGGGCTGGCTGCCAGACAGAATGCGGGCACAGCTACCGTCATTGCACGGCCTAACGGCGGAGGTAATAACGGCGTTATCGATATCGAAGTCGAGGTGACCCCAGGGCTGTTGTACCTCAAGGCGCTCGCCGATCTGGTCGCTGAAGTAGAAGCGTTCTACCAGCTTGTGCACTCGCTGTATACAGGGATGGGAGATCGAGGGGCTGTGCAGTACGCGACCAGCTGGGGTATCGACTTTCTAATCGAAGCGAGCGACAGTCTTGAGGCGAGCTGCGCGCATCTCTTCGCTGAAACCTGCCGAGTGGTGCTCATGCAGCAACTCGAGTCGACGAGGGAGACCTTGGCCAACCGGAGCGGTTCTGGCCTCGATGACACCGTTCGGCACTTTGATTCTGCACTTGGCATCCTTGGTGAACGTATCGTCGCAACTGAGCTTCTCCAGCGAGCCCTGCGCCGAAGCGGCCAGCTGGGGAGAACCGGAAGTGCGTCGGACATTCTGAGTGCTCCTGTGCCTCCAACGCCACGAGACCACTACTCCGAGATCGGTTATTCGCCGCCGCGTCCCTACGTGCTTGCTCCAATAACCGAAGCAGAGCGACTCGCGCTGGTCGATGGTGCGCACGTTGTTCAGCAGACCGAAGGCCGTCGGATCCAATGGCGCGATCGGCTGTGGACTCACGCCGACCTCGACGAGCACAAGCAGCGCCAGCGCGCATTCCTCAATCAAATAGACCCCCTCTTCTTTCAAGTGGATGATCTGGTGGCTGTGCATGCGCGAGTGCTTCGCGATGGCAGTGCCCGTCCGTACCTCGTCGAATTGCTTCGACGGCTCGTTCGCGCGAACGCGAATATTGCGGCTGAAGTTCGCGATGCGGACGATGGAATGTGGTTTGCCGTGGAGACGTCTCAATATGTAGAGGCGCAGGGAGGCTATAGCGAGCTCGGTACTCGCTACGCGATGCACGGCATTCACGGCCTTGCGGATTCTGAATTACGCCTACACATCGGCAGAGCGCGCTACATCTATAACCGCGGGGTTGACTTGGCCGTGGGGCGGAAAGCGCGGCACGATCTTGCAGGAACGATTCTCGAGACCGGCTTCATCATCGTGCTTGCTGTGGTGTGTGCCCCTCTCGGAGCGGTGGCCGCAGGCGCAATTGTGGGAATGGCGAGCCTCGGCTTTGCTGCGCGCGACGTACTTAATGCTGCCGACCGCGAAGAGCTCTATCGATCGCTGGAAGACCCCGAGGCGGTTCTGTCGTGGCAGGAGGTGCAGCTCGAATGGATGATGGCGACGCTCAGCGTAGCCTTCTCAATTTTTGACGTTGCAGCCGTCGGCAGGGCAGTGCGTGCGGGAGTCGTGCCGTTGAAAAGTGCCGTGCGGGGAGGGACTCGAGAGACCATTCGGCTCGAGTACCAGAAGGTCTTGCGCAATCTCGCAGAAGGGGCTCTCGAACATGCGATTCGTCAAGCAGCAACCGATGTCGTGATGCAGGTCATCATGTCTGAGCTCATGCCCGTGGTACTGGCCCCCGTAATCGCCGAAGTTGGACAACGCGCGGCGGTTGAACACGGTCTCGACGTCGACGTTTCAGGAATTCTTGAGACTTCCGGGATCGATGTTTCGATGATCTCCGCAGATCCTGACTCGCGCGAGGCGATTGACTCGATGCGCGAGGCGGATACAGCGTTCGCGGCCGAGGAAAGCGGGACGCGATGACTAGGCCGCGCTTTGCTCCCCTTGATATTCCTAGATTGCGTGGGCGCGCAGCTCCTCTGGTGAATTCTCTCATTGACCGCAGCCCGGAGTGGCGAGCGCTCTCTGATGCCCTCGATGGGATGCTTGCTCCGCCGAGGGGTGAGGGGCGAGCTGCACTCGGAGATATCGCAGATAACGCTATCGGCGCTGTGATTCGCGACTACCGCGAAACGATGAACGGGACGATGTCGATCATTGACTCAAGCTTGGGGAAGCTTCTTGGCGACGTCGCGGCTCTCCGGCGTCGCAGGGAAGGAGGAGGGCGTGCACCCGAAGCCGTTGCGGCAGACATGCAAGCACTCTCGACCGCACTTTCTGATGTTCGGACCCTTCGGCAGCACGTCACTGAGGCGTTGGCTGATACCAATGGGCCCCTCGTGGCTAGCCTCAGACATGAGATCGCTGATGCACTGGGGATTGCGGTCGCGCAAGGTAACCCCGTAAACCTTGCCGGCTCGCCAGCAGCCAGAGCGAGCGCTCGTCGATCGCGTGATCTCGCAGCCTCGGTTACGGCCCGTGGCGGCGTCATCATGTCTGGCCAGACCGCGGGCACCAACGGGATCTCGAATATCCATGGCGCACGTGACGCCAATGGCGCGACTGTTTACGTCGTAGAGGGGGAAATTTTCAAATCGGTTCCACGCGCGGAAGCTCCGAACTACCAAAATCGTCTCGAATCAGCGCGACGAGTTGGTTTGCCTGGTTATGAGCGAGCGCATCTGTGGGGCCCAGGATTCGGAGATGAAGCGGCAGACGGCATTATGTATGCGCCGCGTGGAGTCAACCAGATCTTGCAAAATCTCGGTGTCGAAGGAGTTATCCGCCAGAGCGCCGAGCAGGCGAGAGCGATGGGCGGCCGGCTGCTCGTCGAAGCGCGCGCGGTATCGCATCCACCAGGAGCCCGAGGGCTTCCGCCAGGATTCGTCGGTGATGCCTTGGCGCGTGTCGAGTACCACGTTGTATTGGAGTTCCCCGATGGCACACGGCAACCGCAATACACCGTAGGAATCGATGTCGACACTCAGGGCCGGTTTACAGTCGATGCTCCCTCACATGACCACCACATGGTCGGGCCCGACAGCAGATTTGAAGTGGAAGGAGTGGAGCTTCCGCCACGTCCTGACGCGTCTTTCGGGCGTTTCGACCCATCCACTGGGCGTTATGATCCAGCCTTTGCCCATCCCGTCGACATTAACCAGTGGGATCTTGACGTGCGGGAGGTTAAGCGACTTCCCGGTATTGGGGATGCATTAGCTGAACGTATCGTCGCTTTCGTTCGCCGTGAGCGCCCCATTACCTCGCTGGATCGACTTTTAGAGATTCCGGGTATTGGGCCAAGCACAATCGCGGGATTTGAACCTCCGCAAGGATCCGGCCTCCCTGGTCTTATTGACTTCAGGCCAGCGAATGGAGATGCACGATGAGCAACCGTACGCGGATTGACGATTTCATTTCCGGTGTCGCTTCCCCCGATGTGCTGAACCAAAATTGGGAGGATTTCTGGGCAGACCACCCGGTACCGCCCTCTGCCATTCTCACGGATCTGGTCGTCTGGGTGCCTCTGTTTGCGGTCGAGAGGATGAGTCTTACTGAGACGTACCGGATGCCGCCGGTGGGCAGCGCGGGTCTTCGCGCCGCAGTGGGAAACTCGGATGACAAGGTGCTGCTGTCGGGCTTGCTCATTGGCGAGCTGCGGTTTGCGTGGAAGCAAAGGCTTGAACTGCTGGCGGATTTTTCTCGACGCGGTGGCTCATTCGGCATGCTTTCGGGGGGTGCAACCAACGGGCTCTTCCTCGTGACGAAAATGGCGGTGAAGCTCGATATGCAAGTAACGAGCCTGACGTTCACTGCTTCCGCACAACGGCGCGACGCGCTCGAAGTCTCCATCGGTTTACAACACGTGCCGCGACCGGGAATGCAGCATCTCCTAGTCGACGCGGGGGCGGCTGCAGCAAGCACAACATTGGAGTTCCTATGAATGCGACGCTGCCTGAGGGTTTTACTCGGCTCGCCATCGATGCGCGTCGGCCGCTACCGCTGTCCGCTACCGTACGCGTCAACGCAGGCTCGTTTCGCCTCATCCTCGTTGCGACACCCGATGATGTTGCCGGGATTGTGGCCCGGCCGTTGGACTCGCCATGGTTCGACGGAGCCGAGCGCCGAGTGCCGAGCGCCCTAAGAAGTTCCAACATTGCCTCGGCATTGCATGCGGGAGCCGCATCGATGCCAGAAGGGATACGCCCCACAGCTGTGGTCGTGTCGGCGACCGGAGTGCTCTGGGCCAGACCTGTCGTCATGGGGCGTATCCAGCACGTTGTTGAGAGCGCGGGCGCAGGGCATCTGTTTGACATTGCCATCGCGGCTTGCGAACTCCGCAGCGCTTCTCTCGTCGCTCCGGCCAACGTCGGAGCCGAGATCAATATCGGTGTGCGTGATGTGTCTGTCGGCAGTATCTCTCCCACGTCGGAGGGCGCACGGAAGGACCCTTATGACAGCCTTCGCTAGTGGAACGGATCGGTCGCTAATCGGTTTTGATGCAGGGTGGCGGGCGGTGTTCTTCAAGGATCTCTCTGGCCGCCCCGATCGCACTGAAGCTGAACCGCTAACGCTGACACGAAGTGGATATGACGCTCAGGTGAGGGTCGCTCGCACCTCGGCGTTGCGTGCAGCGACATTCGAGTTGACCGTGGACGGCCTCTCCCGCGAAGTCTTCGGAAGGATCATCTCTGAAGAGCGGATGTTCGTTGAGATCTCTCTAGGGTGGCGTGACGTTGCGGATACGGCGGGAGGGGCATTCGGGGCCGCTATCGAATCGATGTTCAACAGTGGCGATGGAACGCTGCGCACTGTCGTTGTCGGCAGGATTCTTGATGTTTCTAAAAGCGCGGGCGACTTCCTCGACCGAACGACGTTCCGGGGGATCGGTGAAGGCTTTCATCGACTAGCGGGAGCCGGAGCATTCAACGTCGAGTTGCGTAGCGGCTGGACGGCAGTCGAAGCGATCAACGCGATAGCGGCACCGTTGCTCGACAGGGTGGTTACGCACGGCGACGGAGACCTTCCGGCGCTCGTTCAACTGCAAGCTCCTGCGGTGGATGCCAGTGCTTTGAATGCCGTCGCCGATTTGGCCTCCCGCGGACATGCGGATGGAGACGACCGCACGGTGCCGGTGTTCTTCCGGCTGGACTCGGATGATGATCCCGCTGTAGAGATCCTCCACGTCGGGCATTGGGCGGAACCTTTCGCGGAAGCGCACCACCTCGAACCGGGAAATGGTCTCGCCGAGGTCTCCCCAGTTCTCGCTCAGCGTGCGCCAGGAAACCAAGGGAGCCCATTCGCCGCTCAGGATGCCGCTGCGCTCGAGTATGACCTAGTTCTCCTCGGCCGTGCGGATATTGATGTCGCAGACGTAGTGTCCTTCGAAATTGACGAGCTCACGGGCGGAGGGGGTGTCGATTCCGTTATCGAGTCCGTTGGTTTTTCTTTGCCGGGGGGAGATTCGGAACCTGTGTTCGATGTCGTCTCGGTCGAACACACTCTCGGGCCAGACTCTGGCTTTGTTACACGGTTGCACGTTGCGCCGCATCCGACGGAACCGACGAGGAGTCAGCACGATCAAACGAGCGCCGCGCGTGCGATCGCCTCGAGGATGTCGGCTGAGCGGCGCTCTATCGAATTGCGGATGTGGGAAGTCGGAGTTGTGTCCAAGCAGTTTGCCAATACCGAGGAATCGGACGGGCGGACTTATCACGCACAACGGCGCAACATCGAGGCTGGGCTGGAACCGAGCGTGTCAGACAATCGCATCGTCGATGCGCACCTTCACCGCGACGCGACTCCGTTGCTCGCGCGGCCGTACTTGACCCCGTTCGCCTGGAAGAAGGCCGGGCTAGTTATGCCGCACTACCCAGGCACTCGTGTTGTCGACCTGCACTACCGTGGTCTTACTCAAGTGGGGGCAATCGCCGGTTGTCTGTGGCCAGAAGGATATGAGCCTCCAGCCCACAACGGTGATTGGTGGCTTTGCCTGCCTACCGGAGTCAGCGAGATCGACTCGACTGACGATGCGAGTCGGGTCGCGGATCCGCCAGACACAATGCGAGGGTCGCATGACCTCATCGACGCCGACGGTGCGCGGGCGATCCACGTAGCGGGCTTTCGGATCACCATCGGTGAAAGCTCGATGCCACCGCTGGGGGAACGCCCAACGGATCCGCCGCAGGGCCGACTTGAGATCACGCACGACCAAGGAAACGCTCGAATAACCATCGATGAGAGCGGAAATATAGAGATTGCAACTGACGCAAAACTCACTTTTCGAGCGGACACTATCGAGGCTCACGTCGCAACGAAGTTCGAGGTGATCTGATGGGCAAGTTGGTCCTCACGAAGAGTTCGCTGCTCGTGTGCTCCCACCCGACACCGGGGGTGGGTATCGCGAACAACGGTTTAGCGTCGTCTCTTATCGTCGGTGGATCTCCCGCTCTCCTGGTGGGAGACCTCGTTGGGGCCAGCGTGGCAGGGTGCACCCAAGCGACCTCAAACACGACAAAGCCTTGCACGATAGTTGTGACAGTCGCGGCAGGGAGCGCAGCCACCAAGCTGACCGTGGGAGGGCTTGCTGTGCTGTTTGATTCCGCCGCAGGAATCACCGATGGCCTGCCCGTCGTCGTTCCTCCCGCCACCAATTTCTCAGTGAGTGACGCCAAGCAATCCAAGCTCAGGACGGTATAGATCATGGACTCCACCCAGCAAGCCCGAGTGCTCGGAAGAACGTTCGGTCTCGAAGAGGTAGCGCCCGGAGCGCGAATAGGACTCGATCTCGCTCTCGATTCGACAGCCGGCGGACGCGACCTCAGGATCGAAACGGGCGCCGACGCTCTGGCCCAAGACCTCAAAGTTGCCTTGCTCACGCCGCTTGGCGGCGATGTGCTTCATCGGCGGTTTGGTTTTGAGGGGCTAACAGCCCTCACACGAGGTGGCGGGGCACGGCTCAGCGAAGAGTTGTTGCGCCTAGCGACCATGCGAGTGATAGCCGCAGACTCACGTATTGCGGCCGTGCTCAATGTTCGGGTTGTCCGTGACGACCCTGGGCGGCGGTTGTGGCGGATCGTAGTGCAAGCGCGGACTGTGACTGATCAAGTGATCGATGTGACGTGGGAAGAGGTGGGTTCTGATGGCTGATTTAGCTACCGATCTGGAGGCATTAGTCCGTTCAAGCGAGCGGGGTAAGGAGTTCGGGATTACGGCGAATGGTTTCGTGCCGAAACCCCTCGGGAGACTCGTTGACGAGAAGCTCGCGGCCGCTCGGGTCCTCTTCGGAGATGACATCGACCTCACAGCCGGGTCAGCGGTCCGAAAGGTTCTTGAGCTGATGTGTGTCGAGGAACTGAGGTGCTGGGAGCATCTCGACTCCTATTCCGGAAACACGAGTGTTGTCACAGCCGAGGGCAGCTTCCTCAGCGGGCTGGGGGAGGAATTGGGCATTTCTCGGCCGTACCGGCGTGCAGTCGGCACCGTCACCATCTCACTCGCAACCGACTTACCTAGCTCCGATCCTGAGTTGGTGCTCGAGCGCGGCACTCGACTGCTTAGCGGCGGGGGGCACGACTATTTCATCGGGGAACGTGTGGAGCTAGTGAATACCCGTCGTTCCGCGCTGGTCCCCGTTATTGCCTTCGTCCCGGGTCCGGCGCAGAATCTCAATGCTTCGAGTCCTGATCAACTTATTGCGCAGTTCAACCAATACGATCATCGGAGCGACAGAGTCCGTTCCATCGAGTCGAGGCTTGGTGAGCCGATCGTGGAGATTGATCATGGCGAACCAACAACGGGGGGCGAGCTCGTGTGGTCCGATGAGGAATATCGTGATCTCCTTCTGGCCTACCCCCGCAACATCTGGAGCCCGGACGCGATTAGGATCGCTGTCTCGCTTGTTCCCGGCGTACGTCAGGTACTTGTCAAAGACCTCTACGGAGGGCTGGACATCAACCAGTCGATCTTCGGCAATTTCAGTTTTGTTGAGCGACTCTTCTCGCAGGAGAGGTCACTGGCTTCACCGTACTTCTTTACCATCGTCGTGGCGCCGGGGGATGGAGCGATTTGGCTAGGACCGAGCCAGTTGAAAGCTCGCGTTGAGGCAGCTGTCGATGAAATTCGACCCATCGGCATCTTCCCCCGGGTCGAGGAAGCGAGCCAGATTGCTGTGTCGCTGACCTGCGACTTGGCTGTCGAGGGACTTCCTGTACCTTCGGGCGATCCTGCAGCCGTCAACGAGAGTGAGCAGGCTAAGGCGCTCAAACAGCGCATACTCAACCGAATCCGACGCTACGTCTCAGGGCTGCAAATAGCGGAGGCAGTGCGCTTCGCCGAAGTCTTGTGGGCAATCATGGAGGAGCCCGGCGTCACGAACTGTACCAACCTGCGGCTGCGGCGCTTCCCTGCCAGCGTCGGCTCCACCACTGCTGAGACATTCGATATCGCGGCATGCGGGAGTGACTTGTCAATCGGCGAGTCTGAAGTTGCGGTTCTCGTCGAGGACCTTGATCCACTGCGGATTCTCTGATGACGCGGCTACTCGACGCAGACGTTTTCGCGTCGGCGAAAGCGGCACTTCCTGTGCCCTACAACGGCGGCGTCGGCGGCGATACGATCGCCATCGTTGACGGGACCCTTGCCGTTACCGCGTCGCATCGCCACCCCACATTGTTGCTCTGCCTTCGTCGACCGCTTGTTGACGAACGCCTTGTCGTCTCTATCGTGGTGGGTGAACAGCGTCACCCAGATGTTGTATTCGGCGCTTATAGCCACGAGGGAACCGCTTTGCCGGCCGTGGCCCCTACTACGACTGCGGATCTCTCGGGACCTTTCAGCGTTCATGTAACCGTGAGATATCAGGGCGGCGATGCGGCTTTCTCGGGTACCTCGCCGGAGGAGCCCGCACTGCAATCTCCGGATGTCGAGGAGCTTCTTGAGGGACGTTTAGTCACGGGAGTGCTTGGCAAGCTCGCTGTGATTGGTGCATTAGAGAAACAGCGGCTCATTGCGCAGGCCCGCGAAGTCGCTGCGAGCCGTTCGCTGGATCTTGCTCGGCGCCATTCCCTCGATGTGCTTGGCGTGGAACTCGGAGTTCCCAGGCGGACCGACATCGATGAAGCGGATGACGCTTACCGCGCCCGTCTGGCGATCTTTAGAGCATTCCGGCTTTCGACTCCCGGCGGTTTCGCGAATGCGCTCAATGGTCCTGGAGATCCTGAAGGTGCCAACCGAGGGCTTCCTGCGTTAGCTGGCGTCAAGCACCGGTTCGACATTATTGAGCAGATCAACCCGCTCAGCGTTGCCCTCAAACTCGTTGAGGTCGGCGATGGCTCGTCGCTCAACGACTTTCATAAGAAATTGCGCCGGAACCATCTCGTCGACCTTCTGCATCGGGCGCCAACGCAACTTCCTCCCGCGCGACGGGTTGAATGGGAAGCGGATCGCGCAACTATTCGCTCTGAAGTTATCGTTCCCGCGGGGGATTCCGCTCGATACCTTCATCCGGGTGCGGCTCGTTGTCTCGCTAGTGCTGTGCGGTTGATGCGAGGAGTCGGCATTTCGGATCAGATTTCGCTCAACAAAGCCCATGATCCTCAGGCGGGGTCCGAGTTCGAGCTCGGGCTAGGAATCGTCGCAGGGAAGTTGACGCAGGAGCAGCTCAAGACGCTTGTCGAAAGAATTCCAGAAGTCGCACGATCCGAACGTGTCGAGGACCCCAATGTTGCCCTTGCAGCAGATATGCACCCTCGGCCGGTCGAGGACGATCCCCTAGGGGCATGGTTCTTCAATGCGTGTGGATTCGTTACTGTCGTCGAGCATTCCACGAAGGAAGTCCTCTTGTCTCCATTCCCGATGCATGGATTGAGCATCGAGGGGCCCGGCAGGCTCGACCCCGGCGACTCGGTGAGGCTTCGAGCTCGCTATGTCAGTGCGTCTAGCGGAGGCGTCCACGTTTTGGCGGCACAGGCTCGACAGCGGGTCGAAGGTGCTTTCGCGGTCGGCGAGCAGCTGCGTCTGATGTCGATCGTCGACGGGGCACAACTGACAGAGATCGTCGAGTCAATCGCTGGTGATGCTCCTGATGCTCCTGTTGCTTTCGCGCCCTTGGTCAAGGCCGGAATCGTAGCTAGGGACAGCGCCGCTCAGGCAACGAGCCTCTTAGGCGCGGCGGACCTCGACCTTGCCGTTGCGTTTCTCTGGAAGCGCGAAGAGGTCGTGGGCACACGAGGTGACGACAGCCTTGTGAAACACGTCTCGGAGCTGTCTCGGGTGCTGACCGACGGTGGCTTTTCCTCGGTCGTTGGGTTGTCGAGTGCCTCGAGTGATTCGCTTGTCTTGGTTGCTTCCGTCGCCCAGCTACCTGGGTCGCTTTCGGTCCCTGGCGAACCGCCAGCTGCTGCGTACTGGTGGACAGAGACAGCGATTATCTCGGGTCCACACTCTGTACAGCGACATCCGTGTGGAATATCCGCTGACGGATCTACTTCTGTGCGGGTTCGCGCACGCGCTGAGGGGATCGGTCTCGTCGCTGTCGTTGGCTACCATCGGGTCGGTTTGGCAGATCCCTATGGGGTGCGAATCACCCTCGCGGACCCCGAAGCGCTGCTCACCGCAGAGCAGTACGGCTACGTCATGAACCTGTTGGGGGCGTTTTGCCCCATAGGAATAGAGATCAACACATTCGACCTGCGGCGTGCGCACGTCGACGCGGATGGCGACGGCGAGTCCGAGTGGCTTACTTCTCGCGCCTCCCGCAGTTACCACCAATACCGCCAAGTCCGTTGGTCGCGCCGTTCGGCCGATCGCACACCATAAGGAGAACCTGATGGCCATCGAGATAAACAAAGAAGCAATTTTCGTCGACGGCGTATCGACCGTCGCTATCGCCGATGGGCTAATCGCGGCGGGGATGCAGAACACCGAGGTCATGAACCTCATCGGGCACATGCTCGTGGGCTACGTCGGGGGCAAAGGGAAACCCGCGTTTCGGTTCACCACGGAGGTCGAGGCCACCGATGAGCGCTGCAGGGCTACGTTCGAGCGGTCATTTGAACACACCGATTGGGTAGATGGCGTCAGCCGGGTCCAAGCGGGACTCACCCCTGAGGAACTCGGCTTCAACGCTCGTTTTCATGCCCTTGAGGCCGACCTCGATGGAGTGTCCGAACAATTCTCTGCACTGTCAGGGTGCGTTCGGGCGCTACGAGCCGATTTGGTCGGAGTCGTGGGTGAGCTTGAAGCCAAAATCACTGACATGGATCGTCAGATCCAGGACCTCAAGTCTGGATCCAGCACAGGTAACACCGCGACGATTCGACCGGGCGCGTGGGAGTACCTGGGCAGTGCAAATATCGGAGAACAATCCGTCATCGTTTCCCGGCTTGGAGACGAGATCATGATGTCCGAGGTGCAAAAGGAGATGATCACGGGGGGAAAAGTGTTCAAAGGGGGGTCGGCGACGGTTGTTGCGGGAACAGAGCCATTCCCGGTCGATCCGGGTCGTCTCGGCAGCTTCGTTATAGATACGGATGGGCGCGAAGTTGTCATGCCTGCGGACAGTCTTGTCATCAATGCCGATCGTCTCGCCACATCATCAGGTCGTCCCCTCGCGGTTGAGGATCTCAATCGCTTTACATCCATTGTCGAAGAACGGCTGGGCGGTGTGGCTGGTGAACGTACGGTTGGTTCCGTTCGGGCCAACGGCGACGCCTTGGTCGTCGCCCTCACCGACGGGGTCTCGGAAAGTGAAAGTCTCACCGACGCGGGCCTCGTCAACCTAGTGACGGAACGGGTGTTGGCGGGCGCGAGCGCTTCCGAGAGGGACTCGCTGCGCGACTCTGTATTGCGGGCGGATGTCGCCGATCGTAGCGGAGGCGCGCTTATGTCGAGTGGCGTGGTCGGGCTGGCATCCGTATCGGAGACGGATGCCGATGTTTTAGGCGCGGCAGGCTTCGGGCGGATAGGAACCCTCGCAGGCGCCACAGTCAAAGATGTGATTAATGCCGTGGAAGCTTCCGGCGGTCAACTCGACGAGAGTCGTGTGCGTGCTGCTGTTACGGGAGCCAGAGTGGCCCGCGCTCTCCGCAGTCGTTAGAGCGAAAGGGATTGGCGTCGAATTACACCTTCGTCGAGTTCGTGCGCGACCAAAACTTTTCGTAATGCACGACAAGCTCTGACGAAGGCTGGCCTGAGCGCTCGAAAACGAAAATGACCCTCGCCCGGTAGAAGCCCGGGAAAGGGTCAAGTGGCTCCGACGGGCGTCGATCCCGTGACCTCACGATTTTCAGTCGTGCGCTCTACCAACTGAGCTACAGAGCCGTAAGAGTTTCCTCCTACGCGCAAGAGTTGCCCCTTGCTACAGAAAAAGCCCCTCCTTGCGAAGAGGCTTTCTGTTTTGCGACCCTGACCGGACTTGAACCGGCGACCTCCGCCGTGACAGGGCGGCGCGCTAACCAACTGCGCTACAGGGCCAAGCTATTAAATTCTGTGTGTGTCTGGTGACCCCAACGGGATTCGAACCCGTGCTGCCGCCGTGAAAGGGCGGTGTCCTAGGCCACTAAACGATGGGGCCTCGAAGTCACAGAACTTCTTAGCTACCGAGGGAAAAGCATACGGTGCGTTTCGTGATTTACCAAACTGAGAAGCAAACTATTTTGTATCTCGCGAAACGCTTTTTCCCAACAGGCTTAAATGTACCTGACTCTGAGGCGTTCAGATACTACGTTCATTAAATGGTTGAGACTTTTGGGCCAGGTGTCGTTAGCGCGGGTGCACTTTCCCCGTGTGGCTACGGGCTCTCAACCCACGACCGATAACGCTGAGGGGAATAATGAAGGTCATGCATGCGAGTCGGGGAACCACGGCAACGCGAGCGTTTCGCTCGATAGCGTTCCGCGTCGTTGGTTTTACTGCCGCGCTTAGCCTCGTTGTCGGCGTGAGCGTCGTTGCCGGCACGAGCCAGGCTGCCTTCGCCGATGACTACCCCACCTGGAGCGATGTCACCGAGGCCCGCGATGATGAAGCCGCAACCAAAAAGGTTGTAGAGCGCATCGAGGCGGCACTCGTTCAACTCGAGGCTGACGCTGCAGCTGCCCAGAAAGATGCCGAAGAAAAGGGCAACATCTGGCAAGAGGCCGATACGAAGTACCAGGCCAAGGCAGCCCAGACCGCAACTTTGCAAGAGCAAGCGGATGCCGCAAGCGCCGAAGCTGACGAAGCTGAGACGCGCATCGGTGAGCTTGCGTCGCGGCTCGTGCGTGCCGGTGGTGGCGACGTGACCACTAGCCTTTTGGCCAATTCGCAGGACGCGGATGCGCTGCTCTACAACCTGGGGATGTCGTCGAAGATCTCGCAGCAGACATCCGCTCTATTTGAGCGTGCCGTTCAGGCTCGCAACACAGCGCAGTCGCTGACGGATGCTGCTGAGGTTGCTCGCGCTGAGCTCGAGATCCTCAAGATCGCTGCTGAAGAGGCTTTTGCTGAGGCTCAAGCCGCCGCTCAGGCCGCCGAGGAAGCTCTCGCCGAGCAGCAGGAGCGCAAGATTGAGTTTGACGCTCAACTCGCCGCGCTGACTTCTGCGCGCAAGTCAACTGAAGACAGCTATCTAGAGGGCGTGCGTGAGCGCGAAGCTGCCCGTGCTGCTGCAGCAGCTGCTGCACAGGTTCCGAACTTGGACGCGGGTGAAATCAGTCTGAGCGGTTGGGCTCGCCCCGCCGGCGGATACATCACGTCGGTGTATGGCTACAGCTCGAATTACGGGTCCAAATTCCATAAGGGAACCGATATCGGTGCTGCTTGTGGTGCTGGCATTTACGCGGCGTCGAGCGGAACCGTTGTCTATGCCGGTTATGGCTGGAATGGCGGGTACGGAAACTACATCATCATTGAGCACGCTGGTGGAGTGCGCACCGCGTATGGCCACATCGTCGACGGCGGCATTCAGGTTTCTTCTGGGCAGAGTGTGGCCGTCGGAACGAAGATCGCCAGCGTGGGCTCGACCGGAAACTCCACCGGATGCCACCTTCACTTTGAGGTGCGCCCCAACGGCTGGGATACGACGAACCCGGTGCCGTTCATGGCCGGGCAAGGCATCCAACTCGGCTAAAGCCTCAGAACGCGCTCCCGCTGAGGAAAACCTTGCGAAGCGCGCATTCAACAAAAGGTTGAGACTTTTGGGTCGCATGTTGTTAGTGTGGTCAATGTTATTCGTGTGACTAATGGCCATTAGTCGGCGCTCAATAATGTTTAGGGGAACAATTGAAGGTCATGCATGCGAGTCGGGGGACCGCAGCAAAGCGTACGCTTCGCTCACAATCTTTTCGGGTAATCAGTTTCGTCGCGGCGCTCAGCCTTGTCGTCGGTGTCAGCGTTGTTGCGGGAAGTAGCCAGGCTGCTTTCGCCGATGACTACCCCACGTGGAGCGAAGTCACTGAGGCCCGAAACAACGAAGCGGCGACTCAAAAGGTCGTCGACCGCATCAAGGCCGCACTGATTGAACTCGAAGCTCACGCCGTCGCCACTCAAAAGGATGCCGAAGAAAAAGGCAACATTTGGCAAGAGGCAGACACGAAGTACCAAGCGAAGGCCGCACAGACCGAAACTCTGCAAGAGCAAGCGGATGACGCAAGCGCCGAAGCCGATGACGCTGAGCAGCGCATCGGTGAGCTTGCTGCGCGGCTCGTGCGTGCCGGTGGCGGAGACGTCACCACGAACCTCCTCGCCAACTCGCAGGACGCAGACGCGCTGCTCTACAACCTGGGGATGTCGTCGAAGATCTCGCAGCAGACATCCGCTCTGTTTGATCGTGCCGTTCAAGCTCGTAACACGGCGCAGTCGCTGAGCGATGCTGCCGAAGTGGCTCGCGCCGAACTCGAAGTTCTGAAGATCGCCGCCGAGAAAGCGTTTGAGGAAGCTCAAGCTGCAGCAGCTGCAGCGGAAACCGCAGTAGCTGAGCAGCAGGAACGCAAGGCTGAGTTCGACGCCCAGCTTGCTGCGCTCACTGCCGAGCGCGTAGTAACCGAAGCCGACTACCAGGCTGGCGTCAAGAAACGCGAAGAAGAACGCATCGCCGCCGAGAAGGCAGCTGCTGCGAAGGCTGCTGCTGCCGCCGCGGCTGCTGCTGCTGCAGCCGCTCAGAGCGGTGGCTCTACCGGTGGTGCAAGTTCAGGTTCAGGCTCCTCGAGCGCCAACGGCTGGACTAAGCCCGCTTATGGCTACATCACGTCGGTGTACGGCTACAGCTCGAACTACGGTTCGAGCTTCCACAAGGGAACCGATATCGGTGCCAGTTGTGGCTCACCGATCTACGCCGCATCAAGCGGGACTGTCGTCTATGCCGGTTATGGCTGGAATGGCGGCTACGGCAACTACATCATCATCGAACACGCTGGTGGAGTGCGCACTGCCTACGGTCACATTGTTGCTGGCGGAATCAACGTCTCGTACGGTCAGAGTGTGGCCGTCGGAACGAAGATCGCCAGCGTGGGCTCGACCGGAAACTCCACCGGTTGCCACCTCCACTTTGAGGTTCGTCCCAACGGCTGGGACACTACGAACCCCGTCACATTCATGTCAGGTAAGGGCGTTAGCCTCGGCTAAAGTCTGACCACACGCGTGAGGCAACGAGGTCTCTCGCAGAGGGAGCACGCCATGCACTCAGTCGCCGGACTCGTTGTTGTGATTACGGGCGCTGCCCGCGGAATGGGCGAGATCTATGCTCAGCGCGCTGTCGCTGAGGGCGCCGCGAAAGTAGTGCTGCTCGACGTCGATGCCACGGCTCTGGATGTCGCGGCAGCCGCTCTGCGCGCTGCGGGCGGTTCCGTCAGCAGTTACGTTGTCGATCTCTCGTCCCGCACCGCAATCGAGTCCGCCGCCGACCGTATCCGCGCCGAAGTGGGAACCCCACACGTGCTCATCAACAACGCGGGCATCGTACGCAGCGGTTACTTCTGGGAGCACGACGCTGTTCGCGATATCGAAGCGACCATGCAGATCAACACCCTCGCGGCGATGTACCTCTCGCGCGAACTGCTGCCGGCGATGATCGAGGGTGGAGAGTCAAGCCGCATCCTCAACATTGCGTCGGCGGCCGGCACTCTCTCGAATCCGAACATGAGTGTCTACGCGGCATCCAAATGGGCCATGATCGGCTGGAGCGATTCGCTGCGCCTTGAACTGATCAAAGCGGGCCACGCCCATATTGCGGTGACTACCTTCGCGCCCAGCTACATCAGCACCGGGATGTTTGCCGGCGTCCGAGGCCCGCTGTGGACCCCGATCATGACTCCCGAGAAAGCCACCGCCGCAGCGTGGTCGGCGATGCTCCGCGGCAAACCACTGCTCATGAAGCCGTGGACGGTGGGGCTCGCTCGCGGGCTCAAAGGGCTGCTGCCGACGCGCGCTTGGGATTTCGTGGCTGGTCGAGTCTTCAAGGTCTACAACTCGATGGACGAGTTCACCGGTCGCTGAGCGAGCCGGGCGCTGAGCAGCGCTACTCGGTTAAACGCCGATGGCGAATGCCTGAGCATCCGCCATCGGGGTGACGCGCGCGGTACGTAAGCACGGTGCGCGAGGAGTGCTTGGTGCTGCCTAGTGGCCTTCGGCCTTGAGCTTCTCGAAGCCAGCGAGAACGATCGCCTCAGCTTCTGCGGCGTCGCCCCAACCGTCGATCTTGACCCACTTGCCGGGCTCGAGGTCTTTGTAGTGCTCGAAGAAGTGCTCGATCTCTTTGCGCGTGAACTCAGGCACATCGTTCAGGTCCTGAATGTACGACCAGCGCGGGTCTTTCGCCTGAACGCAAATGACCTTGGAGTCGATGCCGCCATCGTCGCTCATGTTGAGCACAGCGACCGGGCGAACCGAAATGCCAACACCGGGGAAGGTGGGGGCATCGAGAAGAATCAGGGCGTCTACGGGGTCACCGTCGAGGCCGAGAGTGTTCTCGAAGAAGCCATAGTCGGTGGGGTATGCGAAGGTCGTGAACAGGTAACGGTCAAGAAAAACGCGACCAGTTACGTGGTCAACTTCGTACTTGTTCCGGCTTCCGCGCGGAATCTCAACGACAACGTCGTATGCGGCCATCTAGGTGCTCCTAAGAAAATTATGGGGTTGCTGCAATAACGTTACTGGATGCACTCCGAACGGCGCCCCCGTCTTACGCCCGCAATTGCTGATGTTCGGCGTGCTGTGCGCACTGCGCTTGGCGCGGTACCGGTCTCCGCAGACTCAGCGGCGGGCACTGCGGGCGCAGAACCGCTCGTACTTGTCGCCCTCAGCGGCGGCCCCGACTCGCTCGCGCTGGCGGCGGCGACGGCCTTCGAAGCGTCCAAGGCCGGCATGCGAGCCGGTGCCGTGATCGTCAATCACAACCTCCAAGACGGGTCTGCGGATGTTGCAGCCGCCGCCGCACAGCAGGCTCGCGACCTCGGGCTCGACCCCGTTGACATCCGCTCGGTACTCGTTGGTGACGCCGGAGGCCCCGAGTCTGCCGCCCGTGACGCGCGCTACGCGGCGCTCGCGGAAGCCGCCGCCGAGCATGGCGCCATCCGCGTGCTGCTCGGCCACACGCTCGACGATCAGGCCGAAACCGTGCTGCTGGGCCTCGCCCGCGGCAGCGGAGCGGGCAGCCTCAAAGGCATGGCAATCGACACCGGCCAGTACCTGCGGCCACTGCTGGCTGTGCCGCGAACCACGACCGTTCAGTGCTGCGAAGACTCCGGAATCGTGGCGTGGAATGACCCGCACAACCTCGATACCTCGTACACGCGAGTGCGGGTTCGGCAGACTGTTTTGCCGCTGCTGGAGAGTGAACTGGGGCCCGGCATCCGCGACGCTTTAGTGCGCACGGCCGACCAAGCGCGCGAAGATGCCGAAGCACTCGACCATTTTGCCGAAGAAATGGCCGAAGATTTGGCCGAGATTTCGGAGGCCGGAATCTCGCTGCCGGTGCGCGCGCTTGCGGCCAATCCTGCCGCTCTTCGCCAGCGTTTGATTAGGTTGGCGGTCGCTAGCGAGTTTCATGTGTCGCTCAGCCGCACCCACACTCTGGAGATCGCGCGCCTTGTCACCGACTGGAAGGGGCAGGGACCGATCGACGTTCCCGGCGTTAGGGTTGAACGACGAGAGAACCTTCTCCACTTTTCGGCCCACAGTGAGGAACGCGATGCAGTTTAGCGATGTCGAAGGAGACCTCAGCGAGGTCCTTCTGACCCAGGAAGAGATCCACGAGAAGATCGCCGTGATGGCGCGTCAGATCGAGATCGACTACGCCGGCGAGAAGGTGCTGCTGGTTGGCGTGCTTCGCGGTGCCGTCATGGTGATGGCGGACCTGGCTCGCGAATTGGCTCTGCCCATCGAGATGGACTGGATGGCCGTCTCCTCGTACGGCGCCGGCACGCAGTCCTCGGGTGTCGTTCGCATCCTCAAAGACCTCGACAGCGACCTCGAGGGCCGCAAGGTTCTTATCGTCGAAGACATCATCGACTCGGGCCTCACGCTCTCCTGGTTGCTCGGCAACCTCCGCAGCCGCGGCGCTGCCTCGGTAGAGATCTGCACCCTGCTGCGTAAGCCGGATGCCGCCAAGGTCGAAGTTGACGTCAAGTACGTTGGCTTCGACATCCCGAACGCCTTCGTGGTGGGCTACGGCCTCGACTTCGCTGAGAAGTACCGCAACCTTCGCGGAATCGCAGTACTCGCTCCCCACGTGTACGCGTAGGGCCGGCTGAATGCGGGCGAAGGCAGCAATTGATCAGGCATCCGACGAGATCGTTGGGCTGTTCGAGAATCGGGTAGCCGAGCAAAAGGCTCCAGCATCATTCTTCGCGGTCTTCGGACCCGATGGCATCGTGTTGGAGGGCGGCTACGGCGAGAAGGTTCTCGGCGAGGGCAACGCTCCCGACCGCGACACGGTGTTCCGTATCGCGTCGTGCACCAAGAGCTTCACGTGCACGATGTTGCTGATGCTGCGCGATCGTGGCCAGCTCAACCTCGATGCGCCGATCACTGACTTTGTTCCGGCGTTCACTCCGCTTGAGCCAGCGGCGGCTCCCGTGACTCCGAGTGTGCGTCAGCTCATGACGATGTCGGCGGGGTTCCCGACCGATAACCCGTGGGGCGACCGCGTGGAGGACATGACGCGGGCCGAACTCGACGAGTTCATGGCGGCGGGCATCCGCTATTCCAGCTTGCCCGGCACTCGCTTTGAGTACTCGAACCTCGGCTACGCCCTGCTCGGTGAAGTCATTGCCGAGATCACGGGGCGCCCGTACATCGAGGCGATCGCGGCCGAAATTCTCGCGCCGCTCGGTCTCACCTCGACGACCTTTGCCGAAGATCCGGATGCTGATACCGCCCTCGGCTACCGGCTCGCGGATGGGCAGTGGGAAGTTCAGCCGTTCACCGGGCCCGGAGTCTTCTCCTCCATGGGTGGTTTGTTTTCCAGCGCGACAGACCTGGTGCGCTGGTCGCTGTGGCTCGCGGGCGCCCTCGATCCCGAAGACGCCTCCGACGGACCGCTGTCTGCTGCCAGCCGTCGCGAACTTCAGCAGATTCAGCGTGCCGTGCCGACGGGCCTGTCGAAAACCGCCGAGTTCTCGGAGCCGACCGCGCACGGGTACGGCTACGGGCTGTTCATCGATGAAGGTACGACGAAGATCGTGTCGCACTCGGGCGGTTACCCCGGCGTGAGTGCCCACATGCGCTGGCATGCGCCAACCGGGCTCGGCATCGTGGCATTCGAGAATGGCACGTTTGCCGCATCCTCGATCCCGGCAACTCAGGCTTTGCAGGCCGCGTTGAATGCGTACGGCGAGCTGACGACGCCAGCTCCGGCCTGGCCCGAAACTCTGGCCGCTCGCGACGTCTTCGATGGACTCATTCACGAGTGGGATACCCCGACCGCGAATGCGCTTGCGGCTGTGAACCTTGCGCTCGATGTTCCGTGGGAAGAGCGCATCGCTGGCATTGCGAAAGCGATTGCTGAGGTGGGGCCGCTCACCGGTGCGCCGCTCACTGAATTGCCCCGCACCCTCAGCGACACCCCTGCCGTGACCAACTGGACGATCGATGGCGAACGCGGTCGCATCAAGTGCCACATCTTGATGAGCCCCGAACTGCCACCCCGCGTGCAAACCTTCGCAGTCACCACCGAAACCGACTAACCGCCGAGACCTCGCGCGGACCGCATTACGCCGAGGGCAAACATGCAGTGGTCTTGCAGCGCGATAACGGTAACCTTGCAGCACGTTTCTTCAGAGAGAGGCACTGGGTCGCCCGACCCGGAACATCATGGATTTTAAGCGCATCTTCCGCGGCCCCATTCCGTACATCATCATCGGTATCGCCGCCGTCTCCATCGCCGCGAGCCTTCTCCTCGGCGAGGGCTACAAAGAGATCACCACGCAAGAGGGTCTCGACCTTCTTCAGGGATCGACGGTGTCCTCCGCCACGATCATCGACGGCGAGCAGCGCGTCGACCTCGAGCTTTCCAAAGCCGACGGCGACAACGGCACGAAGGTGCAGTTCTACTACGTAGCGCCCCGGGGCACCGAGATTGTCTCGGCGATCAACGGTGCTGACGTCTCCGAATTCAACGACCAAGTTCCTCAAGAGAACTTCTTCGTCTCCTTCCTCTCGATCATGCTGCCGTTCCTCATCATCGGCATCATCTTCTTCTTCATCTTCAGCCGCATGCAGGGTGGCGGCGGCAAGGTCATGCAGTTCGGCAAGTCGAAGGCCAAGCTCGTCGGTAAAGACAGCCCGCAGGCCACTTTTGCGGATGTCGCTGGTGCTGACGAGGCCATCGAAGAGCTCGAAGAAATCAAAGACTTCCTGAAGGAACCGGCCAAGTTCTTGGCTGTTGGCGCCCGCATTCCGAAGGGCGTACTGCTGTACGGCCCTCCCGGAACCGGTAAGACCCTGCTGGCCAAGGCCACCGCGGGGGAAGCTGGCGTGCCGTTCTACACAATCTCTGGTTCTGACTTCGTTGAAATGTTCGTGGGTGTCGGTGCAAGCCGTGTTCGTGACCTCTTCGAACAGGCCAAGCAGAATGCTCCCGCAATCATCTTTATCGACGAGATCGATGCTGTCGGTCGTCACCGTGGTGCCGGAATCGGTGGCGGCAACGATGAGCGCGAGCAGACTCTCAACCAGTTGCTGGTTGAGATGGATGGCTTCGACGTGAACGCCAACGTGATCCTCATCGCTGCAACGAACCGTCCGGACGTTCTCGACCCCGCGCTTCTGCGCCCCGGTCGTTTCGACCGTCAGATCGGTGTGGATGCTCCCGACAAGATCGGCCGCAAACAGATTCTCGAAGTGCACGCCAAGGGCAAGCCCATGGCCGAGGGCGTTGACCTTGAAGTGCTCGCTCGTAAGACGCCAGGCTTCACCGGTGCTGACCTCGCGAATGTGCTCAACGAAGCAGCCTTGCTGACTGCGCGCTCCAACGCGCAGCTCATCGACAACCGGGCCCTCGACGAGGCAGTTGACCGTGTCATGGCTGGCCCTCAGCGTCGTTCGCGACTCATGAACGACAAAGAGAAGCTCGTCACGGCGTACCACGAGGGTGGTCACGCGGTCGCTGCCGCCTCGATGCGCAACACCGACCCCGTCACGAAGATCACCATTCTTCCTCGCGGCCGTGCCCTCGGTTACACGATGGTCATGCCGCTCGAAGACAAGTACTCCGTCTCGCGTAACGAGTTGCTCGATCAGCTCGCCTACGCGATGGGTGGCCGGGTTGCGGAAGAAATCGTGTTCCACGACCCGACGACCGGTGCATCCAACGACATTGAGAAAGCCACCTCAATTGCTCGCCGTATGGTCACCGAATACGGCATGAGTGCCCGAGTCGGTTCCGTGAAGCTGGGCAGTGCATCGAGTGAACCCTTCATGGGTCGCGATATGAGTTCGAGCCGCGAATACTCCGACGAGCTCGCCAAGATCATTGACGAAGAAGTTCGCCTGCTGATCGAGAAAGCTCACGACGAGGCATGGCAGATGCTCAACGAGAACCGCAAGGTGCTCGACAAGATCGCGCTTGAGCTGATGGAGAAAGAGACTCTCGACCACGTCGAGCTGGACAAGATCTTCAAGGGAATCGCCAAGCTTCCCGAGCGCCCCCAGTGGCTCTCGAGTGACGCGCGTCCGGTGTCGCAGTTGCCTCCCATCAAGGTCCCCAAGAAGAAGGTGGCGAAGGCTGACGCTAGCGACAGCGACGAAAGCACCCCCTCGAAGCCGGCACGCACCCCACGGCCACGTAAGTCGCCCGGGGTAGCAACGGCCTAGGGACACCATGTCGATCGACCTCGCACGCATTGAAGCTGCGGTAGCCGAGATTTTGGCTGCAGTCGGCGAAGACCCTGCCCGGGCAGGCCTCACCGCCACCCCGCGAAGGGTCGCCGAGGCGTACTCCGAGTTCTTTGCGGGCAACGCGATCGACCCGCTTGTGCACCTTTCCGACAGCATCGAGTTCACTGCCAAGGCAGACCAGACCGGCGAATTGGTGCTCGTGCGCGACATCGAGTTCCGGTCAATGTGCGAACACCACTTGTTGCCGTTTCTGGGCGTCGCGCATGTCGCCTACGTTCCGGATGAACGAATCATCGGGTTGGGCAATATCGCTCGGGTCGTGGAGACCATTGCCGCGCGTGCCCAACTGCAAGAGCGGTTAACCGAGGAGATCACTGACGCGATCAACGAGGGCTTGTCGCCGCGGGGTGTGCTGGTCGTGATCGACGCTGTTCACGGTTGTGTGTCTGCTCGCGGACCACGCCAAACGGCAAGCTCCACGGTCACGTTGGCCTCTCGCGGTGTGCTCAGCGATCCCGTGGAGCGCGCAGAAGTGATGGCGCTCATCGGCCGAGGTGGCGATGCGTAGAAACCCTCGCGTGGCGGTTCCCCAAGTTATGGGCATCCTGAATGTCACGCCTGATTCTTTTAGCGACGGCGGCCAGTTCGAACACGTTGACGCCGCAATCGCGCGTGGCATCGAACTGCGCAATCAGGGCGCGGATGTCGTCGATGTCGGCGGCGAATCGACTCGCCCTGGTGCGGAGCGGGTGTCTGCCGCGGCGGAACAGCAGCGCGTAATCCCGGTGATCAAGGCCCTCACGGCTGAAGGCGTGACCGTGAGCGTTGACACCATGAATGCCGAGACTGCACTGGCCGCGGCGACAGCGGGAGCATCCATTATCAACGATGTTTCCGGTGGGCTTGCTGACCCGGAAATGTACCGCACGGTTGCCGAAACGGATCTGCTTTATATCGCGATGCACTGGCGGGGGCACAGCACCACGATGGGGCAACTCGCGCACTATGACGATGTCGTCGCGGATGTGCGCAGCGAGCTAAAGGCTCGACTGGCCGAGATGATGGTGTGGGGAGTGAAGCCCACACGGGTCGTGCTCGATCCGGGTCTCGGTTTTGCGAAAGACGCGCGCCACAACTGGGCGCTGCTAGCGCGCATCGACGAGATTGCATCACTCGGGCATCCGGTGCTCATTGGGGCATCACGCAAGCGCTTTCTCGCCAAAATGCTCCCCGCCGATGCGCCACCGGCCGACCGCGATCTTGCTACCGCGGTAATCAGCAACGTTGCCGCCGAAGCGGGGATGTGGGCCGTGCGCGTGCACGATGTCCCGTCAACGCAGGTGGCGCTTTCCGTCTATCGAGCGATGCAGAAGGGCAAGAAACGATGAATCCCGCACTGGACGAAATCACTCTCACTGGCCTGCGCGCCACGGCTTTCCATGGCGTCTTCGACCACGAGCGTCGCGACGGCCAAGTTTTCGTGATCGACGCGACCGTGTATCTCGACTTCGCAGCTGCTGCGCGCACCGACGACCTCGACCGCACGATTCACTACGGTGTCTTGGCCGAAGAGATCGTCGCCGCCGTCGAGAGCAATCCCGTTGATCTCATCGAGACGGTTGCTGAACGCATCGCCGCCGCGGTGCTCGCGCATGAGGCCGCAGTGAGCACCAAGATCACGCTGCACAAACCAGAAGCGCCCATCACGGTGCCGTTCACTGATGTCTCGGTCACGATCACGCGCCAGCGTGCAGCTCGCGCCCAGACCGCCGGCTTCAGCGCAGAACCGCAGCCACTGCGATGATGCGCCAGCAACGACTCCACGTCGAGTTGCCGGTGATGCTTGCCATTGGCAGCAATCTGGGCGACCGCGAAACTACTCTGCGCGATGCGGTGCACGCCATCAACCGCATCGACGGTGTGACAGTGGATGCCGCCTCCAGCATTGTGCAGACGCCGGCCCTGAAACTCTCGGGCATCGACCACTCTGCGCCCGCGTATCTCAATGCGGTGGTGTTAGCGCGCAGTTCGCTGGAGCCCCACGCCCTCCTCGCCGAACTGCAGCACGTCGAAGCCGCGCATGGCCGTGTGCGCGATGAACGCTGGGGCGACCGCACCCTCGATATCGACATCATTTCTTTCGCGCACCTGCAGGTGGATGACGAATTGTTGACGATTCCGCATCCGCGGGCCGCGGAACGATCGTTCGTGCTTGTGCCGCTGCTTCAGCTTGACCCGCACGCGCAGCTCGCCGGAATCGGAAGCGCGGCAGACGCCCTCGCGGGCATCGAGAACGACGCCACCGAGTTTGAGGCAGCGCCCCTGTGGTAGCCCGCACGTCAGCCGTGCACTTGGTGACCATAGCCGCGGCGGGAGCCGTCGTCGGCTGGTTGCTCGAAGTCGTGCTCACCGCATCCGGAAATCCGATTGTGACCCCCTCGGTCGCGTTGGCGGTGTCGCTGTTCTTGATCGCCGTGATCGTGGTCGTGCTGGCAGTACCGATCTACCGCTCATCACGCGGACTGCGTAAAGAACGTGTGAATCCCTTCTTCGCCCTGCGTGTTGTCGTGCTCGCGAAAGCATCGAGCTTCGCCGGGGCTCTACTCGGGGGAACCGCCCTCGGCATCGCGGTCTACCTGCTGAGTCGCACCGTTTCTCCCGAAACTGGCGCCATCGCCACGAGCTTTGTCGTTTCGGCTGGCGCGATAGTGTTGCTGATCGCAGGATTGGTTGCCGAATATTTGTGCACCATCCCGCCAGATGATGACGACCCGTCATCGCGGAACCCGATGGACCCCCAAGGAGCAGCGTGACCGAGCGACTCGATCTCCCCGGCGCCGAGTGGCGCGGCGTCTCCCGCAAGTACACGATCGTGGAAGCGGTCGGGCTGCTGATTACGGGCATCGTGCTGACCGTCGCCACCTCGATCCCCACCGTCCTGACCGGGATTCAGTGGCTTGCCGTGATTCCCGTTTCGCTTGGCATCATCTTCATCATCAACATCGCGCTCACACCGCGACGCGTGCGGGCAATCGGGTACATGCTGCGCGAAGATGACCTAGTCTTTCGGCGCGGACTGATGTTCCGCCGCGTGGTTGCTGTGCCCTACGGCCGCATGCAGCTCGTCGACATCAACCGCGGACCCCTCGATCGCGCCGTTGGCCTCAGCGAACTCAAGTTCGTGACGGCAGCGGCATCCACCGGGGTTGTCATCCCCGGCCTGCCCGAGCAGGACGCTGAGGAGTTGAGAGACAGGCTCGTCGCCCTGGCTGAAAGCCGCAGGGCCGGACTGTGAGCGACCCGCGCGATCCCTTCGACCCCGGCGAGCCCGGCGTCCCTCTGGAGCCAGGCGTCCCTCTGGAGCCAAGCGAACCGCTCGGCCCCGTTGAGCTGAACGTGCCCGAGAGCGCCCGTCGCCTCGCCGATGGCGAATGGCATCGCCTGCACCCGGCCACTCCGTTCTTGCGCGGTGGCATCGCCTTCGTGGCCATTATCGGTGTCATTGTCGTGAACGCTCGCGATGTCTTTCTCGACGTCATTTTTGGTGGCGGCAGCCGTGAGCTGCGGTTCTTTGAACGTTTTGCCGAGTCCAGCCTCCTCATCTTGGCCATCCTCGCCGTAGTCGTCATCTTGCTTCTGAGCGTTGGCGGCTTCTATCTGTCGTGGCGGATGCACACCTTCCGCATCACCGATGAGCTTGTGGAGGTGCGCAGCGGCATCCTCTTCCGCACCAACCGTCGCGGTCGACTCGACCGCATCCAGGGCATCAATATTTCGCGGCCGTTCTTGGCCCGCCTGTTCGGCGCAGCCAAACTTGAAGTGAATGTGGCCGGTCAAGACGCGAACGTTGAGTTGGCGTATCTGGGCTCCAAGGGCGCGGATGATTTGCGCCTCGCGATACTGCAGCTTGCCTCGGGCACGCGTGCGGCCGAAGCGGCCGCAATTGCAGGACCAGCCGCACTCCCCGGCGTCGGTGGCCTCGTCGAATCCCGGGTCAACGAACTTCTGGCCCCCGAGCTCGACCCGAACACGGCACCGCCCGAGTCGATCGTGCGCATCGGCATTCCGCGGCTCATCGGTTCGCTTCTCCTGAGCGGACCGACAGTCTTCGCGATTCTGGCGGCTATCGGCATCATCACCACTGTTATCACCACGGGCGACGTCGGCTGGATCTTCATTATTCTTCCCGGTTTTCTGGGGCTCGCCGGTTACCTCGGATCGCGGCTCACGCGGTCGTTGCGATACTCCATCGCGTCGACTGCAGACGGCATCCGAGTTGGGTACGGCCTCCTCTCGACTACCAACGAGACGCTGCCACCCGGCCGCATTCACGCCGTTGAAGTCTCGCAGCCACTGATGTGGCGTCCAGCCGGCTGGTGGGAAATCAAGATCAACACCGCCTCGCAAGCGGCAAGCTCAAGCGGCGCAACCGCGAAAACCACACTGCTCCCGGTCGGAGATATGGCCGACGTGCACCGCGTGCTGCAACTCATTCTGCCGAGCCTCGCTGACGACAAGTCGCGTGAACTGCTCGAGTGCGGCCTCGCCGCTGGAGCCCACGACGACGACTACGTCACCTCGCCCAAGCGGGCGGCCTGGTTGCGCTGGTTCTCTTGGCGCCGCAACGGTTTCGTGCTGATTTCGGATGCCGTAGCGCTGCGCAAGGGAGCCATCTGGCGTTCCCTCGTGCTTGTGCCGCAAGCCCGCATGCAGAGCGTCAGCATGAATGAGGGTCCGCTGCTGCGCCGGATGGGGCTCGCCGAGTTGCGGATTCATACGGTCGCTGGGCCGATTTCGGCCACCATCGGTGCGCTCGACCGCGACGATGTTGTGCGCTTCTTCGATGAGGTTGAGCACGCAGCAGTGCATGCCGCCGGAGTAGACACGAGTCACCGCTGGCGCAGTGCCGGTGCGAACACCGAGTCCCCGGCACCAACAACCCCTGAGGGACAGGCGTAATGGCGCAGGCGGCGGGCCGGCTCGGAATCGGCATCATTGGCGCGGGCAAAGTCGGCCCCATTCTTGGCGCAGCGCTCGCGGGCGCTGGCCACGCGATTGTGGGCATCGCCGCGACGTCTGAGCGCAACCTTGAGCGCGCTAGCGCGATCCTCCCCGACGTTCCGGTGCTCGATATCCCCACTCTCGTGGAACGCAGCGAGCTCGTGATTCTGGCGATTCCTGAGGCCGAGATCGAGTCCTTTGCGAAGGGTCTCGCCGATGCTGGAGTGTGGCAGCCGGGGCAACTTGTGCTGCACACCGCGCCTGGGCTCGGCTATCAGGCCTTGGCGTCGGTGCTGGCAGTGGGAGCGATTCCCCTGGCGCTGCATCCGGCCATGGTCTTCACGGGAACGAGTCTCGATCTCACGCGCTTGCACGAAGCGTATTGCGCTGTCAGCGCGCCAACCCCGGTGTTGCCGATCGCGCAAGCGCTTGTCGTGGAGATGGGTGCCGAGCCGATTGTGATCGCTGAAAACGAGCGAGCGTCGTGGGCAGAAGCGGTGAGTACCGCCACCAGCTTCTCAGCAGCGATTGTCGGCCAATCCTTAGATTTGCTCGGCAGTGTTGGGGTGGATGACCCCGCTCGCGTCTTAGGGCCGCTGCTGCGTTCCTCGGTCGAGAGTGCGCTCACTCGCGCAACTGCGACTAGCATCGATGTTTCCTTGCTCGACCCCGAGCCGAGGCCCCATTCACAGGAGGACCCCTCGTGAGTTCACACCCCCGCCCGCAAGTTATTGAGACCGTCGCCGGAATGCGCGACGTAGTAGCGCACGAGCGTGCCGCCGGCCGCAGCATTGCTCTGACGCCGACGTTGGGTGCCCTCCACCAGGGTCATCTCGCTCACGTTGAGCGTGCCGCAGAGCTCGCTGACGTGCGCATTGTGTCGATCTTTGTGAACCCCACCCAGTTCGGTGCCGATGAAGATCTCGACAAGTATCCGCGCACCATGGATGCAGACCTCGACCTGCTCGGCGAACTGGGGGTGCCCTATGTCTTCGCCCCCAGCGTGGAGGAGATGTACCCGAAGGGGCCGTCTGCTCCCACTACGACCATTTCTGCCGGTCAGATCGGCGCGATGTTTGAGGGCAAGAGCCGCGCCGGCCACTTCGATGGAGTGCTCACGGTGGTCGCCAAGCTGCTCGCGATTACGACTCCCCAGTTCGTGACCTTCGGCCAGAAGGATGCCCAGCAGCTCTTTCTCGTTCGCCGCATGATCACCGACCTGAACATCCCGGTTCAGTTGGAAATCATCGAAACTGTGCGCGAAGAAGATGGCCTCGCGCTGTCGAGCCGTAACCAGTTCTTGGATGCCAGCCAGCGCCACGCAGCCGTCATACTGTCGACGGCGTTGAAGGCTGCAAGCTCGGCCGCCGATAGCGGCCTCGATGCCGTCATCGCCGCAGCGCAGGGAGCTCTCATGGGGGAGTCCGGGGTCGAACTCGACTACTTCACGATTGTCGACACTGAGACCTTCATGCCGGTGCCCGATGGCTACCGTGGCCCGGCAATCGCACTCATCGCAGCGCGGGTGGGAGACACCCGCTTGATCGACAACTGGACCCTTTACGTCGGCTAGTTTTCGCCTGCAATTTGGGGCGCTACAGCGTGGCGTTATCCCGGCTACGATTGAGGGCGTGAATGACGCCGCTAACACTCCAGACCCTACCGAGGCCGAAGTTTCTGAACAGAAAGCTGTTCGGTTAGAGAAGCGTCAGCGACTCATCGATTCGGGCGCTGAGGCGTACCCGGTCGGCGTTGCCATCACCACGAGCATTCCGGCGGTTCGCGAGAAGTATCCGTCGCTTGAAGCGGATGACACCACGGGCGATGTTGTCGGCCTTGCTGGTCGCATCGTGCACCTCCGCAACACCGGCAAGCTGTGCTTTGCGTCGCTGCAATCGGGCGACGGCCAGCGCATCCAGGTCATGGTTTCTCTCGGCGAAGTGGGCGACGAGTCGCTCGCTCTCTGGAAAGAACTTGTTGACCTCGGCGACCACCTCTTCGTGAGCGGCGAGATCATCTCGAGCCGTCGCGGTGAGCTGTCGGTCATGGTCAAGGAATGGAAGATCGCCGCCAAGGCCGTCTTGCCCCTCCCGAACCTCCACAAAGACTTGAGCGACGAACAGCGCGTTCGTAGCCGCTACCTCGACCTCATTGTTCGCGAACAGGCCCGCTTCACGGTGCGTGCCCGCGCCAAGGTCAACTCGAGCCTGCGCGCAACGTTCGCCGCGCACGACTACCTCGAAGTCGAAACGCCGATGCTGCAGACGATGCACGGTGGGGCATCCGCTCGTCCGTTCATCACGAACTCGAACGCGTTCGACACCGACCTCTACCTGCGTATCGCGCCGGAACTGTTCTTGAAGCGTGCCGTCGTCGGTGGCATTGAGCGCGTGTTTGAGATCAACCGCAACTTCCGCAACGAGGGTGCGGACTCCACGCACTCGCCCGAGTTCGCCATGGTCGAGGCCTACCAGGCCTACGGCGATTACAACCAAATGGCCGACCTCACGCAGGAGCTTGTTCAGAACTCGGCGGTTGCCGTCACCGGTTCCACGCTCGTTACGCTTTCCGATGGCACCGAGTACGACCTCGGCGGCGATTGGGCGCGCATCTCCATGTACGACTCCCTCAACGAGACAGCCGGGCTCAGCATTACCCCACAGACGCCCGCCGCCGAGCTGAAGGTGTTGGCGGATGCCGTCGACATCGAGGTCACGCAGCCCACCCACGGCAAGTACGTTGAAGAGCTGTGGGAGCACTACGTGAAGCCGGGCCTCGACCGCCCGACTTTCGTCATGGACTTCCCCGTCGACACGAGCCCGCTCGTGCGCGACCACCGCACCATCGAAGGTGTTGTGGAGAAGTGGGACCTCTACATTCGTGGGTTCGAGCTGGCCACCGGCTACTCCGAACTCGTCGACCCGGTTATCCAGCGTGAACGCTTCGTTGAGCAAGCACTCTTGGCTAGCCAAGGCGACGTCGAAGCGATGCGACTCGACGAAGACTTCATCCGCGCGCTCGAGCACGGCATGCCGCCGAGCGGTGGAATCGGTGTTGGCGTTGACCGTTTGCTGATGGCCATCACTGGCCTCGGCATCCGCGAAACCATCCTTTTTCCGTTGGTTAAGTAAGTACGGCAATGACTGATCCCGTTCCCGGCGAGACTTCGGACGCGTCTGAGACGCCGAAGAAGTCGACGATCACCCCGATGCGCATCGCGCTGTGGGTGCTCGTGGCGGGCGCAGGGCTCTTCATGGTGCTTACTGGCCTCGTTGGCGTACTCGTAAAGGCTCAGTAGTGGATCGTAAATCTTCACGGCTCATCATGACTGTGACTCTCGTGGGACTTGTGGTTCTCATCGCTATTGTCACCTTCGTGAACGGTTAGGCTAGAGAGGTGCCTCAAGAATATTGGTCGAACGCCCTCTTCTCCGTCATCCCGACGATTGCTATTGGCGCCATTTTCTGGATCGTCATGTCGGCCATTATTCGTTCTGACCGCACCGAACGTGACAGCTACGCCAAGATCGAAGCCGAAGAGCGCGCCAAAGTAGCCGCTCAGGCAACGACAACCCCTTCGGCGTAAACCTCAGCGGCTGACCGCAGGGGTTCTCTGCGTCGGACGGAAGAGGCCCCTGAGTCCGCGAGAAGAAGTTCTGCGTCCGCGAGAAGAAACGCTGCTTTAGGCTGAGCCGCGCAGCTTGATTTCGGTCGGCAGAATGCGACCGGGAGACTCGGGCGTGATGCCGTTCACGAGCTCCAACACCATGGATGCCGCTTCGCGCCCCAGGAGGTCGGCTGGCTGGCGCACCGTCGTGAGTTGGGGCTGGCACCGCATCGCCCAGTCGCTGTCATCGAAACCAACGATGCCGATGTCGCCTGGCACTGAGCGCCCGCGTTCGCGCAGCACATCCATGGCGCCAGCAGCGAGAGCATCGGATGCCGCGAAAACTCCGTCGATATCGCCGGCGCGGTCGAGGAGGGCTTTCATTCCCTCAACGCCACTGGTGCGCGAGTAGAGCGGAAAATCGACAACCAGATTCTCGTCGAACTGGTCGCCCAGGGCATCCCGAAAGCCGGCTAGTCGTTCGCTACCGGAGTCGCGGTCGAGGGCTGCGGCAATCATGCCGATTTTCTTGCGGCCGGTGGAGAGCAGTTCGCGAGTGATGTCGCGGGCGGCACCGCGGTTGTCGATGCCGACGTAGGGCATTTCTGGTGCGCTCATGGGGTGGCCGACGAAGACGGCGGGGAGGCCGATGTGGGCGATGGCGTCGGCGATGGGGTCGTGTTCGCGGGCGGAGACGATGACGGCGCCGTCGACGAAGCCACCGCGCAGGTAGTCAGCAATGCGGGCGCTGTCGCGGTCGGAGCCGATGATGAGGCAGACGAGTTGGTAGTCGTCTTCAGAGAGACGATCGTTGGTGCCGAGAAGAATCGCGCCGATGTTGGGATCTTCGAGAAAGACGGAGTGGGGCTCATGCACGATGAGCGCAATTGCTTTGGAACGCTGGGTGGCAAGGTTGCGGGCCGCCATATTGCGCACGTAGCCGACCTTGGCGATGGCTTTCTCGATGGCCTCTCGCGCGGAGTCAGAAACGTACGGTTCGCCGTTGAGCATGCGGGAGACGGTGCCACGGGAGACGTTGGCCTCGGCCGCGACGTCGAAGATTGTCGCGCGGCGTGGTCGTGCCCCAGGTGTTGCCATAACCCCATGCTAGCGCTCCCACGGGTGCGGCACTGGCCCCGTTTCGCGGGACTGTTCACGCTCACAGACACGCCGACCGCTTGACACAACGAATAAGGCTCGCTTAGTGTGTGAACGCTCCCAGAGATTGTCGCCAATTTTTGTGGGTGAGGTTCTGTGCACGTTCACAGAACTCGGACAATTGTGAGTAGAACTGCTGACCCAGCAGCTGCACCCATCGCCAAAGGAGGCACGCGTGACCACACCCCGCGCAGATCGCGTCGCGAGCTGGTCACCCGAATCCCTCGTGCTCGGTTGTGACTACAACCCCGAGCAGTGGTCCGAAGAAGTGTGGCAGCAAGACGTCGCCCTCATGCAGCAGGCCGGGGTCACCCTCGTCGCGATCAACATCTTCGGCTGGGCCGAGATTGAGCCGCGAGCGGGAGAGTACAACTTCACTCGCCTCGACGCGATCATGGATCTGCTGCACTCTGCCGGCATCCGGGTGAACCTGGGCACTGGCACCTCATCGCCGCCCGCGTGGCTTACGACGGCGCACCCCGATATTCTGCCCACCGCCGCCGATGGCACCCGTCGCTGGCAGGGCGGCCGCCAAGGGTGGTGCCCGAGTTCTCCCGAGTTCCGTACTGCGGCTCTCGGCCTCGTAGCTAAAGTCGCCGAGCGCTACAGCGACCACCCCGCCCTCGCGATGTGGCACGTCTCCAATGAACTCGGATGCCACAACGCGCACTGCTACTGCGACACTTCTGCTGCCGCGTTCCGCGTCTGGTTGCAGTCGCGCTACGACACCATCGATGGGCTCAACGCCGCCTGGGGCACGACCTTCTGGAGTCAGCATTACAGCGACTGGAACGAAGTGTTGCCGCCCCGCGCCACGCTCTCGTCGGCGAACCCTGCGCAACGCCTCGACTTCAACCGCTTCAGCTCCGACGAGCTCCTCGGCTACTACAAGGCCGAAGCGACACTGCTGCGCTCGCAGAGCAGCATCCCGGTGACCACGAACTTCATGGTGACCGCGCACATCCGCAGCCAAAACTACTGGCAGTGGGCGAGCGAAATGGATGTCATCGCTAACGATCACTACCTCGATCACCGGCTGCCGCATCCGAACAATGAACTCTCGTTTGCTGCCGACCTCACTCGTGGGCTTGCCCAGGGCGAGCCGTGGATGCTCATGGAGCAGGCCAGCAGCGCGGTGAGCTGGCAGCCATACAACTTGGCGAAGCAGCCGGGTGAAATGCTTCGCAACACGTTGACGCACGTTGCTCGGGGAGCAGACACCGTCTGCTTTTTCCAGTGGCGAGCGTCACGACAAGGCGCCGAGAAGTTTCATTCGGCTCTGCTCCCTCACGCTGGTACTGACACTGCTGTGTGGCGCGAGACCCTCGACCTGGGTGAGAAACTCCACTCCCTCGAGACTCTCGCGGGCACTCGGGTCGAGGCGTCCGTTGCCCTCGTCTTCAGCTGGGAATCCTGGTGGGCGGCCGAGGGCGACTCGCAGCCATCGTCTGCCGTGCGCTACCTCGAGCAGGTTCACGCGGCGTACAACGCTGCTAGCGCGAACGGCGTCACGGTGGACATCGTCGCCCCGGGTGCTGCGCTCGACGCCTACAAGCTCGTCATTGTTCCTAGCCTCTACCTCGTCGACGACGCGAGTGCGGCCGTCATCAGCGATTACGTTGCGGGCGGTGGCAACGCCGTTGTTACGTTCTTCTCCGGCATCGTGGACGAAACCGACGGCATCCGCCTCGATGCCACCGGCGAGACCCCTCCCGGTGCGTTCAGCGACATGCTTGGTGTCTGGACCGAGCAGTTCATGCCTGTGAAGCCCGAAACGCGCCTCATGCTGAACGACGGCGGTAACGCGAGCATCTGGGCCGAGCACGTCCGCCCCACCACAGCGGATGTCGTTGCCGAGTTCGCGTCCGGCCCCATTCCTGGTGGCCCGGCCATCACTCGCAACCGTTTCGGTTCGGGTGCTGCGTGGTATGTGGCAACCGCGCTCGACGAGCCCAGCTTTGCTGACCTGATGGGCCGCGCGCTCAACGAAGCTGGCATCGAAGCGATCGAGCTGCCCGAGGGCGTTGAGGTCGTCACGCGATCAAATGACACCGACCGCTTCCGCTTTGTGATTAACCACAGCGCGCATGAGATTACTTTCCCCGCCGACGGCGCAGAATTGTTGACGGAAACTACAGTCACAGGTTCGGTGGCTGTTCCCGCTGGTGGCGTTCGCGTCATCCGCCTGACTGTCGAAGAAGGAGCAACGCGATGACTACAGACATTGCCACGCCCGCCACACCAAAAAAGGCGGTGACGAAGAAGATCCGGGTGAAGACTAAGGCCACGAATAACCGTGCAGCGGTGCTGTTCTTCATCGCGCCGTTCTCCATACTGTTCAGCCTGTTCTACATTTTGCCGATTCTGGTGGCGATCTATCAGTCGTTGCTGACGGTCGAGCGTGAAGGCACCTTCGGTAAGCCAACGGAGGTGTTCGGCGGTTTCGTGCAGTACGCACGAGTCTTCCAAGACTCCTCGTTCTGGGATTCCATTCTTCGGGTTCTCGGCTTCGGCATCGTTCAGGTGCCGGTCATGCTGGGGCTGGCGCTGCTGCTGGCGCTTCTGCTGGACTCGCCGCTGGTCAAGGGCAAGCGGTTCTTCCGTCTCGCCTTCTTCGCACCGTATGCCGTGCCGGGTGTTATCGCCGCTGTCATGTGGGGCTTCCTTTACTCGCCCAACCTGTCGCCGTTCACCGCGATCACGAAAGAGATCAACTTCTTGGGCGCCGACCTTGTGCTCTGGTCGATCGCGAACGTTGTCACGTGGGTCTTCGTCGGCTACAACATGATCATCATCTACTCGGCGCTGCTGGCGATTCCGAGCGAGATTTACGAAGCAGCCCGCCTCGATGGGGCGTCGCAAGCTCGAATCGCGTGGTCGATCAAGATCCCGTTGATCACTCCGGCGATTACCCTCACCGCAATCTTCTCCATCATCGGAACTCTGCAGCTGCTCGCCGAGCCACAAGTGTTCAAGAGCTTCACGTCTGCTGTGACGAGCACCTACACCCCTAACTTGCTCATCTACTCGACAGCGTCGGTGCCGAACGTGAACCTCGCCGCAGCCTTCTCGGTGGTTCTCGCGCTCTTCACCTTCGCGCTCTCATTCACCGTGCTCAAGTTCACCCAGCGAAAGGCTGACTGATGAGTGCCACCAAAGCTCCCGTGAAGAAGCACAACGGTCCTCGCGAAAGCCTCTTCTCGCGTTCGGGTGCCATGCTAGTGATGGCAATCTGCACGTTCTACTTCCTGATTCCGATCTGGTGGCTTTTCGTCGCAGCGACGAAAGACCGTGGCGACTTCACCTCGTCTGCGCCGCTGTGGTTCGCTGACTTCAACCTGGTTGAGAACATCGTCAATCTGGCGAACTACCGCGATGGACTCTTCTTCCAGTGGATGCTCAACAGCATCCTTTACGCCGGAGCTGGTGCCGCCGTCGCGACGCTCTTCGCCACGATGATGGGTTATGCGCTAGCGAAGTACAGCTTCCGCGGCCGCGAAACGCTCTTCAACGTGGTGCTGGGTGGCGTGCTGGTTCCCGCAACGGCGCTCGCGCTTCCGTTGTTCTTGGTCTTCAGCCAGGTGGGCGCCACCAACACATTCTGGTCGGTGTTCTTGCCGAGTATCGTGAGCCCGTTCGGCGTCTACCTCGCTCGTATTTATGCGACCTCGAGTGTGCCAGACGAACTGGTCGAAGCTGCGCGCATCGATGGTTCCGGAGAAGTACGCACCTTCTTTACCGTTGCCACCCGACTCATGACGCCGGCAATGGTCACGATCTTCCTCTTCCAGTTCGTCACGATCTGGAACAACTTCTTCCTACCGCTCATCATGCTGCGCGACGAGAAGCTGTTCCCCGTGACGCTTGGTCTTTACATCTGGAATAGCCAAGTGAACCAGATCCCCGAAATTCGGGCATACGTGATCATCGGCGCACTGCTGTCGATCATCCCGCTCATCATTGCTTTCCTCAGCCTGCAGCGCTTCTGGCGCAGCGGACTAGGAACCGGCGCACTCAAGTAGTCGCCCGCTCGACCACTCGGACTACCCCCGAGGGAAACCCCGCATCACAATCACAATCACTAGGAAGGTAATCGCATGGCTAATCGCATAGCTCGCGCTGGAGGAGCATTGGTGCTCGTCTCCGCGCTCGCACTCTCAGCATGCTCCACCGGTGCAGGCACAGACGGTGGCACTGACGCCGCTGACGCGTGCACCCCGTCAGACGGACCCGTAACGCTCAGCTTCACCACATGGCTGCCCGGCATGGAAGACGCCGCAGCAATCTGGAACGAGCAGAACCCCGACATCCAAGTTGAGGTTCAGACGGGACCCAACGGTCTTGGCGGAACGTACAACAACTTCTTCAACCAGATCGAAGCCGGCAACGCGCCCGACCTTGGTCAGATTGAATACGACGCCCTGCCCAACTTCCGCGTACAAGACGGCGTTGTCAACATCGCCTCGTGTGAGGGAGTAATGGACGCTCAGGACGAGTTCATCGACTGGACCTGGAGCCAGGTCACCTTCGGTGAAGAAGACTCGGTCTACGCAATTCCGCAGGACACCGGCCCCGAGGCTCTGTTCTACCGTGCCGACCTGTTCGAAGCCGCTGGCATCGACATCCCCACCACGTGGGACGAATACGCAGAGGCTGCCGCGCAGATTCGTGAAGAGGGTGGCTACATCACCAACTTCTCACAGAGCGACATCAACGCCTTCGCCGGACTCGTCTGGCAGGCAGATGGCCAGTGGTTCGAAAACGACGGCGAAGCCTGGGACGTAACCCTTGACTCGCCCGAGTCGCTCAAGGTTGCTGACTACTGGCAGGGACTGCTTGACGATGACCTCGTTGCCACCCTCCCGGCCTGGACCGACGAGTGGAACAACGGCTACAACTCCGGTGACGTCTGGAGCTGGGTTTCTGCAGTATGGGGTGCAAACTCCATCACGAGTGGTGCACCTGACACCGCAGGCAACTGGGCTGTAGCTCCGATGCCGCAGTGGAACGAAGGCGACTCTGCAGCCGGCAACTGGGGCGGATCGAGCACTGCTGTTCTCAAGGGAAGCGAACACCCCTACGAGGCGGCACAGTTCGCTCTCTGGTTGAACACCGACCCTGAGGCACTCGCCAGCATGAACGCAACGGCGAACATCTACCCCGCAACGAAGACCGGTGGCGACCTGCCGGCCTTCTCCGAAGGTCTCGACTTCTTCGGCGGACAGAACATCTACGACGTCTTCGCCGCTGCCGGCGCAGAAGTTAACCCTGACTTCACGTGGGGCCCGACTATGACGCAGGTGTACACGGATGTTGCTGACGGATTCTCTGGCGCCATCTCTGGCTCAGGCACCCTCACGGATGCGTTGACCACCGGTCAGCAGAAGACAATCGACGCCATGAAGGCTGCCGCGATTGCTGTCAACGAATAACACGAACGACATCGTTCACCTCCGTGCCGCGGGCACCAGCTTCGTGCTGGATGCTCGCGGCACGGGCGTGCCGTCGATCACGCACTGGGGTGCAGACCTCGGAGAACTTGACCACGACCAGCTCGCGGCGCTCGCAGATTCGCGCGAGCGTGCTCTGGGGCCGAGTTCCATCGACGAACCTTTCCGGCTGAGCATCGTTCCCTTGCTCGCCGAGGGCTGGACCGGGTTGCCCGGTCTTGAGGGCCGCCACGATCGGGCTGCCGGAGCAAGCGGTGGGCGTGTGCGTCGGCCGTCTCTGCAGACCGCGAGCATCGAGCATCCGACCCCCGACCGTATCTCGGTCACGCTGGTCGACGACGAGGCCCTCAGCCTCACCATTGACTTTGAACTGTCTGCCGCCGGAGTGCTGCGCAGCCGGTCACGATTGACCAACACCGCCGCCGAGGCTTTCGAGCTTTCATCGTTGGCCACTGTTTTTCCGCTCCCACCGGTTGCGCGCGAGCGACTCGACTTCAGTGGAATTTGGGCGGCAGAACGCCAACCCCAGCGCTCCGCCATCGACTACGGAACCTGGCTGCGCGAGTCGCGCCACGGTCGCCGCGGTCACAACGATTCCTTCCTCACCGTGTCGGGAACACCCGGCTTTGGTTTCCGCCACGGTGAGGTGTGGGCAGTACACGCCGGAACGAGCGGCGATACCCGCGTGTGGATTGATCGCCTTGCGCTCGGCTACACCACAGTAGGCATCGCCGAGCTGCTGGCTCCCGGCGAAGTTCGCCTCGCGACGGGCGACACCCACGAAACTCCGTGGGCCTACGCCGCGTGGTCGGATTCCGGCCTCGACGGGCTGAGCAACCGTTTTCATCACTGGTTCCGCAGCCTCCCCGCGCATCCCTCGACACCGCGCCCGCTCACCCTCAACACGTGGGAGGCCGTGTACTTCGACCACAACTTTGACCAGCTCGCAGCACTTGCGGATGCCGCAGCAGACGTCGGCGTTGAGCGTTTCGTTCTCGACGACGGCTGGATGACCGGCCGCACCGACGACAAGCGCGCGCTCGGCGACTGGACGGTGGATGCCACGTCATGGCCAGAGGGTCTCGCTCCACTCGTTGACCGAGTGACAGCCAGCGGTATGCAATTCGGGTTGTGGGTCGAGCCCGAGATGGTGTCGCTCGACTCCGATCTTGCGCGCGAGCATCCGGAATGGATTCTGCGCGACGACGACCGGCCGCTGCCGAAGTCGTGGCGCAACCAGCACGTGCTCGATCTCGATAACCCTGCTGCGCGTGAGCATGTGCGCGATGCAATTGCGGCGCTGCTCGACGAGTACGCGATCAGCTACCTCAAGTGGGACATGAACCGTGATCTGCTCGGTGGCTCGGTGCACCGCCATGTCGCCGCAACGTATCTCCTCATGGACGAACTGCGCGAGCGTTACCCGCACGTCGAAATTGAGTCCTGCGCTTCGGGTGGGGCCCGAGTGGATGCCGGAGTGCTCGAGCGCGTGCAGCGGGTCTGGCCATCCGACACCAATGATGCGCACGACCGTTTCTCGATCATGCGCTGGACCAACCTGCTCGTGCCGTTCGAGTACCTCGGATCGCATGTTGGCTCGTCGCCCGCGCACACCTCGGGGCGTTCACTGTCTCTGAGCTTCCGGCTCGCGACTGCGCTTATGGGCCACTCGGGCATCGAGTGGGACCTCACCGCCGCGACTCGCGAAGAGCGAGATGCGCTGCGCACGTGGGCGGGCGTCTACCGTTCACTGCGCGGACTCATCCATTCGGGGCGCGTTGTGCGCAGCGAACTCAGCGCCGACCCGATCGTCACCGGAATTGTGGCGGATGACGCTACCGGTTCAACAGCTGATGCCGTGTTCTGGGTGACCAACCTCGTGACCCCCACCGACTCTGTACCCACCGCCCGGCGATTGCCCGGACTTGACCCGCACCGTCTGTACCGCATCACCCCCGTCGATGTGGGTGCGGAAGCGGCAACCTACCCGGGCACTGCGCCAGCGTGGTGGCACGACGGCGAGCTCACGCTGTCGGGCGCAGCGCTCGGGTCGGTTGGTCTCACTCTGCCGATTCTGCATCCTGATGAGGCGCTCGTATTGCGGGTGACTGCGGTCGGCGGAGAAAACGCGAGCGGTGCACTCTAGCCGGTCTAGAGGCGCGGCCTCAGCCTGATCGTGGGCAGTTCCGGGGCGGGCAGCGGATGCCCATCACAGCTGGCCACGGTTCCGAAGCGGCCAGAGGGATTGCCGGCCTCGATCACGTCGGCCTGCCACTGCGCGCGGAACATCACGATCTCGTCGTGACTGCGCCCGATGAAGTTCCACCACATGATGATGGCCTCGCCGAGCGGTTCGCCGCCGAGTAGCAGGAGCCGAGTATCCGTCGCCGCCGTGATCGAGAGTTCGGTGAGGCCGGGAGCGAGATACGCGAGGTGATCTTCGGGCGTCTCGACATCAGCGATGGTCACGTCGCCGGCATCCACGAGCACGCCGTGCTCGAAGGTGGCGTCGAGCGTGAGGGTGATGCTGGTGTCGGCGGGTACGTCGAGCTGCGCGCCGAGAAGCGGGGAGAAGACGCGGGCGGGAGATGAGACGCCGGCGAGTTCTCCGATGAAGACGCTCACGGTCGCGCCCTGATGCTCAAACGGCGTCGGCACGAAGTTCTCGAACGCGGGCGCGGTGTCGCGGTGGGCGTTCGGCAGGGCGACCCAGAGCTGCGCACCATGGAGCAGCGTCGGCTCGGCGGGGGAGACCTCGGAGTGCGAAATGCCGCGCCCGGCCGTCATGAGATTCAACTCTCCGGGCCGCACGGTTGCGAGACTGCCGACGCTATCGCTGTGCTCGATGTCGCCCGCGAAAAGCCAGCTGACGGTTTGCAGGCCGGTATGCGGATGCGGCGGCACGTGCATCCGCGTCGTCTCAGGGCCGTAGTGGTCGACGAAGCACCACCCGCCGATGAGCGAGCGGGACCGCTGCGGCAGCGTGCGCCTCACGTTCATCGCGCGTGGGCCGCCAAGGGGAACCTCGCGAGGCGAGAGCAACTGCACGCCAGTGCCGAGCTCGTTTTCACACAGCACTTCGGCCGGGTTCTTCTCGGTGTTACTCACGGCGGCTCCTGACCTCAGTGAGAGCTAGCGTGCCACAAAAATGACCCCGCGATAAGTGGGGTCGCCGAACGCGACCATCTGGTCGAGCACCGCGATCGAGACGGGCAGATCGTGGGAGTCGACCCAGGTCTCGCCCTGCTCGGCCGTGATCCACGGATCGTTGAGCAGAATGGTGTCGCCCTTCACCGAGTGAGCGACGACCCAGTGCGGGGTCGAGGCATCGTGCATGGGTTCTTCTTCGATCAACAGGATGGCGAGTTCGCCACCGGCAACGCGTTCGCTGATCTGCTGAATCGACAACGGAGCCGTGTGCTGCTGGATGCCGCGGCTCGCCGCTTCGGCCCGCGACTGCTCCTGCAGCTGCTCCCGGAACGTGCGCTCTTCGCCCTCATAGGTCTCGAGCAGTGTCGGTGCGGTCGTGTCGAGGTGCAGTTCGAGACTGATGGCAGAAGCCGACTGGGCGATCACATCGTGCACGGCGACGGCGAGACCGAGGGGTTCGCACGCCGGGAAATTGGTGGCCGAACGCCAGAACGCGAGTTCGCGTTCGCGGGCATCATCGTCTTCGGTGTCGGCAAAGGGCTCAAGGCCGAGGTGGCTGAGCGCTGTCATGGCGGCAACCGCGCCACACGTGAACAGCGTGGTCTGGCCGTAGTAGCGAAGTTGCTCGTGCGGCCAGCCGCCGTGCCAGAGCGCGAAGCCGCGAACGCCCTGCGTGCCGTCGGCCGAGGAGATGGGGGTGCGCAGTTCGGTGAACCCGAAGTTGGCGGCGAAGGCTGGCAGCTCAGCCTCGAGCGGGAGTTGCCATTTGAGGGCGGCGTCTCCACGCTCCGCGGAAGCCGCGATCAGCTCGCCGAGAAGGCTCTGGGCAGCAGCATCGCTGTCGGCCCAGAGATCAACGAGCTTCGTGTAGCGCGTATTCGGGCGACCCGAGGTGAGGGCCGCTGCGCTGCCGGTGGGGGAGGCGAGCATCCATACCCGAGGGCTATAGGGCTCGCGATCGCGCTGCCATTCGGCGGCACGCTCGGTGCCGAGAGCCTCTGCGAGGTGCGTGGGAAGCTCGGCGGGCGCGAGCTGAACAACGGCAGTGCCGATCGTTGCATCAACAGCAGCGGTGGTGGTGTTCGAGGCGGCGGCGTCGGTCGTGTGTGTGGCGGCGGAGTCAGCAGGAGTGGAGGTGTCCACGGGGTCCTTTCGGGGCGAGTCGGGCGCTTGTGGCGCCGAGCTCAGTGAGTGGGTGCTTCGTGAATGGACGCTGCGACGAGCGCCTGAGTGTAGGGATGAGTCGGCGCGTTGAGCACGTCGTGGCACTGACCTGACTCGACGACTTCGCCGTACCGCAGCACGTACACGCGGTCGGCGAGCTGGCGCACCACGGCGAGGTCGTGCGAGATGAACAGGATCGAAAGGCCGAGTTCGACGCGCAGCTTCGCCAGCAGATCGAGAATCTGTTTCTGCACCGACACATCGAGCGCCGACACTGATTCGTCGCAGATCAGCAACTCTGGCTGAACAGCCAGAGCACGGGCAATGGCGACTCGTTGGCGTTGGCCGCCCGACAGCTCTGCTGGTCGCTTACTCGCGAAGTCGGTGGGCAGTTCAACCAACTGCAGCAGGCCATTGAGGTCGGATGCCGGACGACCCGCCACCCTCAACGCCAACTTCAGCGACCGTCCGACACTGATCATCGGGTTGAGCGAGGAGTACGGATCCTGGAACACGATCTGCATCTGCTTCGGCGTGCGTGAAGCGCGGCCGGCGGCGAGGGCGACACCGTCGAACTCGATCACTCCGCTGGTCTCGTGCTCGAGCCCGGCAATGCACCGCGCGATTGTGGTCTTGCCCGAACCGCTCTCGCCGACGATGCCGACGGTCTCGCCGCGGCCCACGGTGACGCTCACACCGTGCAGAACGGTCTTATCGCCGAAGCTCTTGGTGATGTCGGTGGCGGTGACGAGGTCGCCGATTGCTGAGTCGGCGTCTGCTACCGCAGCGGTCATGCCGACACCGGATGCCATACGCACGACCCCGGCCGAGCGATCGGTGAGTGAGGGGTCGGCTTCGATCAGCGCCCGAGTGTAGGGGTGGCTTGGCGCATTGAGCACGGAGCTCGTGACACCGCGCTCCACGATCTCGCCGTGGCGCATGACGAGCACGTGCTCGGCACGTCCGCGCACCATCCCGAGGTCGTGCGAGATGAGAAGGGCAGCCATGCCGCGCTTCTCTTGCAGGCCCCGAAGGAGGTCGAGAATCTCGCCCTGGTTGCTCGCGTCGAGAGCGGTGGTTGGCTCGTCGGCAATGAGCAGTTCGGGGTCGGTGGCGAGGGCCGCCGCGATGGCCACCCGTTGACGCATTCCCCCGGAGAGTTCGTGGGGGTAGGCGCGCGCGACATCCGCGGGCAGGTTCACTTCGGCCAGGCTCTGCGTGATGCGGGCGGTGCGTTCCTCACGGCTGAGGCGGGTCGCGCTCGCGGCATCGATCGTCATCCCGATTTGGGTGCCGCAGCGGTGCACGGGGCTCAGGCTCGTGAACGGATCCTGCAGCAGCAGTGAAATGCGGCGACCTCGGGTCGCACGCCACACGGCATCCGTAGCGGGCAGTTCGATCGTTGCACTCGCAAGCTCGATGGTGCCGCGCGCGGTGAAGCCGGCAGGCAACAGCCCGGCGATGGCTTTGGCTGAGAGCGTCTTGCCGGAGCCCGATTCGCCGATGAGGGCGAGGGTTTCACCTGGCGCAATGGAGAAGTCGAAGGGGGCGACAACAACGCCAGCCGGCCCGTCGATCGTGAGTCCGGTAACGGCCACCTGAGCGGTCGAGTCGATGCCGGGGCCAGTGCCCGAGCCGCTGCTCGATCCGGAGCCCAAGCCGTCACCCGACGCGGGCACGTTTGTCATGCTGGTCTCGGTCATGAGCGTCCCGTTCTGGTCAAGTTTTGGCCGAGCCAGTCGCCCACAAGGTTTGCTGCCGAAGCGACGCCGATGATGAGCAGGGCTGGCACAAGAACCGCTGCCGGGTTGTCGATCATGATGGCGCGACCATCGGTGAGCTGGCGCCCCCAGTCGGCCGTGCCGGGGGCAACGCCGACGCCCAAGAACGACAGCGACGAGAAGGCTACGAGTGCGAACGCCACATTGAGCATCGAGTTGGTGATGATCAGCGACCACACGTTGGGCAGCACCTGCGTGAACATGATGCGGGTCTTGGAGAGCGACAGCATTTGGGCTGCCTCCACGAAGGGGCGCGCGGCCTGCTCCATAACTCCGGCGCGCACAATGCGGATGTCCGAGGGCGAGAACAGCAGGATCAGCAGCAGCACGGTCATCCAATAGCCAGCGCCGAAGACGCCCGCGACGACGATGGCGGCCAGCAGCAGCGGCAGCGAGAACAGCAGGTCGGTCCAGCGGCCAATGATGAAGTCGATCGGTCCACGGAGGTAGCCCGCAACCGTGCCGAGCAGAATGCCGAGCAGCATCGACCCGAGGGCGACACACACCGGACCAACGAGGGCGGATGCCGCTCCCGCGATCGTCAGAGCAAGCACGTCACGACCGAGTTCGTCGGTGCCGAGAAGGTGACCAGGGCTGCCCGGGGGCAGCAACGAATCGAGAATCGACTGGGCTGTGGCATCCGGGGCAATCAGGTTGCCGAAGAGCACTAGGAAGGCGACGACGCCGAGCAGGGCGAGCGACAACCAGACGGCCACCGGATGCCGGCGGCGCGACCGCGGAAGTTTAGCCAGAACGATGGCTTCGGTGCTGCTCACTGAGCACTCTCCTTCGCGCGGATGCGGGGGTCGAGGAAGATGTAGGCAAGGTCGGCCAGCAGGGCGATGATCGCAATTGTCACGGCCACCAGCAGGGTGAGCGCTTGCACGACGGCGATGTCTTTGAACAGCACGGAGCCTTGCAGCAGAGTGCCGAGGCCGGGCAGCGCGAACGTCGTTTCGGCGAGCACGGTGCCGCCGACCAGGAAGGTCAGTACGAGGCTGGCGCCGGTGACGATCGGGATGGCGGCGTTGCGCAGGGCGATCAGATGCACTTGGCGGTCGGGCAGGCCCCGCGCGCGACCAAAGGTCACGTAGTCGCTTTCGAGTTCGCGCAGCATGGCGGTGCGGGTGAGTTTGAGGATGATGGCGCCGAGTCCCAAGGCCAGAGTGATGGCGGGCAGTACGAGGTGCCAGAGGGTGTCGAGGCCACCGTCGCCCGATCCGTAGACCGGAAAGATCGGCAGATAGAACGCGAACGTATAGAGAAGGAGGAGGCCGACGGCAAAGGTGGGGGCGCTGAGGCCGACGATTCCGAAGCCGGTAGCGAAGCGGTCGATCCAGCTTCCCGAACGAACGGCGCTCTGCACTCCGAGCGGAACGGCGACGATCACGGCAAGGAGGAACGCGAGTCCGCTGAGGGCGGCAGTGATGCCCAGGCGCGAGCCGATGACATTCGATACCGAATCTTGCAGCCGAATGGACTGCCCAAAATCTCCGGTGAGGGTGTTGCCCAACCAGATCAGGTACTGCATATACAGCGGCTGATCGAGATTGTATTGCGCACGGATGGCGGCGATGGCTTCCGGCGATGATGCCCGGTTGCCGAGCAGGTTCTTGACGATGTCACCGGGAGCGAGGTGCAGCATCGAGAACACAATGATGGACAGCACCAGCAGGATGCCGATGGTGCCGAGCACGCGCACCACAAGCATGCGGCCCAAGGACCGTGCTTGTGATGCGCGTGCGATCGGGGTGGTTGTCACAAATTATCCAGCCGGAGTGAGCAGGGTCGGCCAGGACGAGATGAACGCGAATGAGCTGTAGCTGCTCATGTCAATGTCGTTCGAGAACGCGGTGGCGGATTGTCCCCACCAGAGCGGAACGCTGATGATGTCTTCTGCCTGCAGCGTTTCGGCCTCGATGAGGAGGTCGATGCGAGCAGAGGGGTCAGTCTCGGCGCCAATGCGCTCGAATAGCGAGAGAACTTCGGGGTTCTCGTAGTTCGAGATGTTGTAGTCGCCGAGCATGTAGGTCGAGACTTCAGCGGGGTCGCCCAGGGTGGAGAAGTACCACATGAGGCCAACGCCGTAGCTGCTGTCTTGTTCGAGGCTCGCGAGCCATTCCTCGATGGGAACTTCGCGCACGTTCAGCGTGATGCCGATCTTGGAGAGGTTCTCGGCGAGCGACTGAGCCGCGGTGCCGAGCTGCGGTCCTGTGGAGGGGAACAGAATGTCGGTCTCGAAGCCATCCGGGTGATCGGAGGCTGCCAGTGCTGCCGCAGCCGCATCAAGGTCAAAGTCGTACTGCGGGATGGTCGCGAGCAGGTCGCGGGCATCATCGGCACTGTAGACACTTCCGAGGGATTCGGGGGTCGCGATGGCAGTAGCTACTTCGCCGTGGCCGCGCAGCAGCTTGTCGACGATCGTGGTGCGGTCAACACTGTGGGCGAAGGCTTCGCGCACCTTCGGGTCGTTGAACGGCTCGAGGGCGGTGTTGAAGTACATGCCGACGTACGAGAGGTCGTTGACGTAGTCGACACGCATGTTGTCGAGGTCTTCCCACTGGGTCGACTGGGCGAGCGGCACGTTGAACGCCACATCGATGTCGCCAGACTGGGCAGCAAGAAGGCGGGTGCCCTCATCCGGGATGAACTTCACGTTGATGTTCTTCACCTCGGGAAGGTCGCCCCACCAGGTGTCAACGCGTTCGAAGTTCACGTGCGAGTCGGGAACAAACTCGGTGACCTTGTACGGGCCCGAGCCCAGAAGCAGGGCGCTGCTGGTACCGACTTCGCCGTTGTTCTCTTCCCAGAACTTTTGCGAAGTGATGAAGGCCGCGCCACCCGTGCTCATGTTGGCGGCGAATGCTGCATCAGGGGCCGAGAGGGTCACGGTGACTTCGAGGTCACCGGTCTTCTCGACGCTCTCCACGCCACCCAAGTAGTACGAGAGGCCGGGCGAGCTGGTCTCGTCGCGCGCCTGCTCGAGGCTGAACACGACGTCGTCGGCGGTCACCGGGGTGCCGTCTTGGAACATCGCATCGTCGCGCAGCTCGTAGACGTAGGTCACGTCATCCGGCTGGTCCCACGATTCGGCGAGGCCGGGCTGCAGGGCACCGTCGGCGTCGATCGAGACAAGACCTTCTTGAGTGATGGAGGCAATGTAGTAGTTGAGGATGCCGCTTTCGGCACCAACATAGAGGCTCGAGAGTGAGCCGGGCAGAGCAACCGTGATGGTGTCGATGTTGCCGTCGCCGGTGGGAGTGCTCGATGTGGCACAGCCCGCGAGCAGCAGGGCCGAGGCGGCGACGGCGACCGTGGAGGCCCGTGCCCCCTTTGCCAGGGTGGAATTAGTAGATCTCATGCGAAGTTCGTGCCTTTCGGTGAGCGTTACAGGAGGTGTAAAGGGAGGGGATGCAAATTTCGCGCGTTGGAGGTGCGAGTGCTGTGACAGTGCCGCGCGGTCACTGTTGGTTTTCCGGGCCACCTCTCGCATGGCCAATAGCCGGAGGGCTACGGCGATGCTTGGAGTGTCGGCTGAGTCGTCGAGAGTGGTCGCATAGATGCGTCGACGAAGTTTGGGCTGCAGCTCGAGGGCCACGACGCCATCGGGCAGGGTCGTGGTGGCGAGAGCAAGTTCGGAGAGAAAGGTGACGCCGATCCCGGATGCCACGAGCGCAAGGGCTGCGCCGGTGGTCGTCACATCGTGCCGCAGCGTGGGCTTCTCGCCGAGGGCGGTCGCGACGGCAACAAGCTGCTCGGTGCAGGTCGCCGGGCCGCCGATCCACGTGAACGGAAGAAGCCCCGCGACACTCGCTGACGCGCCGAGCTGATCGGCGGCGGCTTGAGGCACGATCGCGAGCACGTTTTCGGAGAGCAGGAAGCGCGAGCGCAGTCCCTCCGGGCTTGTGTGCGAGCTCGATGCGATGGTGTGGTCGCTTGCGTAGCGGTAGTCGAGGGCGATATCGGCGCGACCTTCGGCGACGGCGCTGAGGGCGGCATCCGGTGCTGCTTCGCCGAATTCGACGTGGATGCCCGGAAACTCGCGATCGAGGCGAGAGAGTAGCGGTGCGATGATGCTGGCGACGGCGGCGGGGAACGCGGCAAGCCGCACGGCGCCCCGGTCGAGACCGAGGTGCGCGGTGAGGTCGCTTGCGGCGGCGGTAACGGCGGCATCGATGCGGGGCGCGTGGCGGGCAAGCAGGGCGCCGGCTTCGGTGAGTTCCATGCCGCGCGGCGTGCGGGCGACGAGGGCGATGTTCAGCCGAGCTTCGCTGCGCTTGAGGTGCTGGGTGATGGCGGGCTGGCTGAAACCAAGTCGGCGAGCGGCTGCCGAAACGCTACCGGTCTCTTGGATGGCAACGAGGATGCGCAGCATGTGGAGGTCGAGCGCACGCGTCAGTTCGTCGAGGGTGGCGGTGTCGTGCGGTGCGTCCTTCATAACGACACCTTATGGGTAAACAGCACCTGCATAACGTTACAGAATGATTAACTTTGGCTATGGGGCGCGACGCAGCCCTTTCGGGGGCGGGCCGAATCGCGACCGGAAAAGTACTCTTAAATCATGACAAGTTCTCGACGCCTGCCCGCACTCCTCTCGGGCGCCGTAGCTCTTTCCCTCGTTTTGAGCGGTTGCTCACTGATCGAGCAGGCCGTGACCTCAGCAGGGGAGGGGGTAATTGCTCACGCTGCGCTGTCTCGGATGGTTTCAGAGCTGGCGGAACTAGAGGGTGTGAACGAGGCGTCGTACGACTACACGAGCGATTCCGCGTCAAGGAATGTGGGGGACGTCAGCGTGATAGCGACGCCGGAGGTCCACAGCGCCCAGCTGGAGCGAATTGCTGAACAATTTCGCGGGGGCTATACCGGTGTCGAGCAAGCCGCGTTCTTGCCGCGCTTCACACTGGAGCTCGCCGACAATCCGGCCGGAGCTCTAGAGACACAGGGTCTTCCTGAGTCTGCTGAAGCCTTTGTGGCAAATTTTGAGTTCTGGCGAGCGGTGTCCACCGCAGCGGGGACCGAGCTCAGCGTAAACGTGCAGACCGTCGACGGCTTCGGCGGGAATTCACGCTCAGTTTTCGTTCCAGATGAATCAGATTTCGATGCGGCGGCAGACCGTGTCGTGGAAAATTACGCAGCGCTACAACAGCTCGCGAGCGAATCTGAGCCGAACCGCACGAGCTGGTTTGTGGCCGGCATTTATTCGCCAGAGGAACTCGCTCCGCTTGAGTTTGTGGAACTCGTTACCGATCTTCGCGCAGTGATCCCGTTGCGGGATAACTCGAAGGTTGGTGACTCAAGCTTTGGCGACGCGGACTATCCGGAAGGGTTCACGGCCACATGGGCAACCCCCGGAGTGCTTGACGGGATCTCCGAGATTTCTGTTTCGAGCAACGAGTATTCCGATGAGGCGTGGCAGAAGGCACTTGCAGCTGCGACTCGCACTGGGCAGTTCGAGAACGTCAACTTTCTCTTTCGCGCGGGCGACCGCGGCTTCAGCTTCCATACCTCCGCGTGTAGCGGATTAGTGGAGGCTGCTGCCAACGACGACATTTTCTTCCAGGCTGTTTCCTCCTCCGGAGCACAGCTTGCTCTCGGCGCTGGCCCCGGCGTGTGCTTCCCCGAGCAGTGACGCCGATAGCGGTCCGGGGTGGCTTCGCGACGGCAAAAGAAGAGGATGAGCATTGAGTTTTCAGCGGCGGATTGTGAGCGCACTGGCGGCGCTGTCGTTACTTGTTCCCGCGCTGGCGGGGTGCTCGTTCATGAACGATGACGCAACCGATCTTGACAGTGCCGGGCTGGTCGCGTCGTACGAGGAGTTCCTTGCCGAGAGTGCCACTCAACTAAGGGAAATTGAGGGCATCGGGGAAGTCTCGCAAGCCCCGATCTCGGGTGCGTTGTGGGATAGCTCCGTCATGATCGATGTCGAGGTGAGCGAGGAGTTCGCTGAGGCCCAAACGGTTGCCGTCGTCGAAACGCTGCGCCGGGTATCCGACAGCTATCCCTTGTACGGCATCCCGGTAGCGTTCACGATTCGGGTGGCGGGAGAATCCAGCGGTCGTTTTCGGGTGGCCGGCCTCGGACTTCACCCAGACTTCGTCATCAGCAACTTCAACTATTGGCGAGCGCTCGAGCAAGCGCTCGGCGCTGAGCTGACGATGGTGCTGTTAACCGACGACTACGACGAGGTTTCGTACGCGCGAATCATAGGCCCAGGCAACGGCGCGGTCTCGCGAGAAGCTATCGCTCAGGTGGTGATCAATTATGACGCGCTCGCGACAGTGTCTTCGGCACAGGGCAGCGGTGGCACCGGCGTGGCTGCAGCGCAGGGTAACGAGTACGAGACGTGGGCGCTCCCAGGGCTCAATGCCTCTGGCCACCTACCGCCGAGGGATGTCATCGAACTCGTTGCCGCTCTCGGCCGCTCTTTTCCGTTGCAAGAGAATGCGTGGCTCGGCCTCGACTACGACTACGACTATCCGGCCGCTCTCGCCGCGGCTGGCGCGCTGGTGCAGTGGACGGACAACGAAGCTGCACTGCACGGCCGAGAGGTAGCAGTCAACAGCGCTGAGTACCGCGATGACGAGTGGCCGGCAATCGTCGCCGCTGCCGCAGATGCTGCCCAGGTCGCGGGCTTTGACTTCGGCTACGTGTCGCCCGAACGCGAGTTCCGTTTTCACACTTCCCCCTGCGAGGGCACGATCGAGCAGACAGCCGACGACGAACTGCTCTTCGCTACGCTGCGTGAAGATGGTGTCGCCTCGCTCGAAAGGCTAGCGCCGGGGCGCTGTGTCCCCGAGTATCCTCAGTCGTGGGGTGGCGGTTCTGCGTCCGGCGACGGGTCGTGACGTTTGTGTCTCCCAGCAGTAACCCAGCACAGTCACGCCTAGGGCGAACAGCGGACTATTTCGCGATTTCTCTGGTTAGTCTCTTTACATCGGTACCGAATCTGTAGCGGTATCTAAGGAGTGAAGAGATGTTTGAGAGATTTACCGACCGCGCCCGTCGTGTAGTCGTTTTGGCCCAAGAAGAGGCCAAGATGCTCAACCACAACTACATCGGCACAGAGCACATTTTGCTTGGCCTCATCCACGAGGGTGAAGGCGTTGCCGCAAAGGCGCTTGAGTCTTTGGGTATTTCGCTCGACTCCGTGCGCGAGCAAGTGCAAGACATTATTGGTCAGGGTCAGCAGCAGCCGACCGGCCACATCCCCTTTACGCCGCGTGCCAAGAAGGTACTTGAGCTGAGCCTGCGCGAAGCGCTGCAGCTCGGTCACAATTACATCGGCACCGAGCACATCCTCTTGGGTCTCATCCGCGAGGGTGAAGGCGTTGCCGCTCAGGTTCTCGTGAAGCTTGGCGCTGACCTCAACAAGGTTCGCCAGCAGGTCATCCAGCTCCTCGGTAGCTTCCAGGGCAAGGAAGCCGTTGCCGTTGGTGGCAACGAATCTGCGCCCGACAAGGGATCGCAGGTTCTTGACCAGTTCGGCCGCAACCTCACTCAGGCGGCTCGCGATGGCAAGCTCGACCCCGTCATCGGTCGCGAGAAGGAGATGGAACGCGTTATGCAGATCCTCTCCCGCCGCACCAAGAACAACCCCGTGCTCATCGGTGAACCCGGTGTCGGTAAGACGGCTGTTGTTGAAGGCCTCGCCAACGCGATCGTTGCTGGCGACGTTCCCGAGACGCTGAAAGACAAGCAGCTCTACTCGCTCGACCTCGGAAGCCTCATCGCTGGCAGCCGTTACCGCGGTGACTTCGAAGAGCGCCTCAAGAAGGTCACCAAGGAGATCCGCACCCGCGGCGACATCATCGTCTTCATCGACGAGATCCACAGCCTCGTGGGTGCCGGTGCTGCTGAAGGTGCCATCGACGCAGCATCCATCCTCAAGCCGCTCCTGGCTCGTGGCGAGCTCCAGACCATTGGTGCAACGACCCTCGACGAATACCGCAAGCACTTTGAGAAGGATGCCGCGCTTGAGCGCCGCTTCCAGTCCGTGCAGGTGCACGAACCTAACCTTCCGCACACCATCAACATCCTTAAGGGACTGCGCGACAAGTACGAGTCGTTCCACAAGGTATCCATCACCGACGGTGCCATTGTTGCCGCAGCAAACCTCGCCGACCGTTACGTCGCCGACCGCTTCCTGCCCGACAAGGCCATCGACTTGCTCGACGAAGCCGGCGCACGCCTGCGTCTGTCGATCCTGTCGGCACCTCCTGAGCTGCGCGAATTCGACGACAAGATCGCCGACGTTCGCTCGCGCAAGGAAGGCGCCATCGAAGACCAAGACTTCGAGAAGGCTGCAAGCCTGCGCGACGAAGAGAAGAAGCTGCTCGGAGAGCGCCTGCGCCTCGAGAAGCAGTGGAAGTCGGGCGACGTCGGCGCGAGCGGAATCGTGGATGAAGGTCTGATTGCCGAAGTTCTGGCAGCAGCAACTGGCATCCCCGTCTTCAAGCTCACCGAAGAAGAGTCCAGCCGCCTTATCTTCATGGAGAAGGCACTCCACATGCGCGTCATTGGTCAAGAGGAAGCCGTTTCGGTTCTCTCCAAGACCATCCGTCGCACGCGTGCAGGCCTCAAGGACCCCAACCGTCCGAGTGGTTCGTTCATTTTTGCCGGTCCGACCGGTGTAGGAAAGACCGAGCTTGCCAAGGCGCTCGCAGAGTTCCTCTTTGATGACGAGAACGCCCTCATTTCGCTCGACATGAGTGAGTACGGCGAAAAGCACACCGTGTCGCGCCTGTTTGGTGCCCCTCCCGGATTCGTAGGATTCGAAGAGGGTGGCCAGCTCACCGAGAAGGTGCGCCGCAAGCCGTTCAGCGTTGTGCTCTTCGACGAAATCGAGAAGGCTCACCCCGACATCTTCAACTCGCTCTTGCAAATCCTCGAAGAGGGTCGCTTGACCGACGGCCAGGGTCGCGTGGTGGACTTCAAGAACACCGTCATCATCATGACCACCAACTTGGGTACCAAGGACATCACCGCTGGTCCCATGGGCTTCCAGGTGGAAGGTGACTCGGCAACGAGCTACGACCGCATGCGCGGCAAGGTTGTTGAAGAACTCAAGAAGCACTTCAAGCCTGAGTTCCTCAACCGTGTCGATGAGACGATCGTCTTCCCGCAGCTCAACAAGCCTGAATTGCTGCAGATCGTTGACCTCTTCATCAAGCGTCTCTCTGAGCGCATGATGGATCGCGACCTCACCGTCGAGATCACTGCCCCCGCCAAGGAGCGCCTCATCGAAGTCGGGTTCGACCCCGCCCTCGGTGCTCGACCGCTTCGCCGCGCAGTGCAGCACGAAGTGGAAGACGCTCTCAGCGAGAAGATCCTCCACGGCGAGCTCAACGCTGGTGACCACGTGCACGTTGACTTCGTTGACAACAAGTTCGTGTTCGTCACGAGCCGCCAGCCCGGTCTCCCCGAAAAGGAGCCGGCTGAGGTCGAGGCCTAAACCTCACCGCAGACGACAAGTGGCTGGGCTGCACCTCACGGTGTCGGCTCAGCTACTTCGTCGTTAACGCGCAGGCATGACGTGGCAGACAGCCTCCAGCAGACGGCCAGCGGATGTTCGGCGAAACCCGCACGCGAGTGCGGGGTGTGCGCGGCCCTGAGCGGTAGCGTTAGCGCGTGACCACATTCACCATCCGCCCGGCTACGACATCCGACGTACGGGTCATCCAGAGGCTCGTGGAGCCGCTCGTTAACCAGCGCATCCTGCTCGGCAAGGATCTCGTGGTGTTCTACGAAGCGGTGCAAGAGTTTCGCGTTGCGGTGTCGCCGCAGGGCGAGGTCATCGGATGCGGTGCTCTGCACGTGATGTGGCACGACTTGGCCGAGGTGCGAACGCTTGCTGTCGCCTCCGAATGGTTGGGCGCCGGTGTCGGTCATGCGTTGCTCGACCAGATCGAGCACGACGCCAAGATGCTCGGCCTTGAACGCCTGTTTTGTCTCACGTTTGAGACCGCGTTCTTTGCCCGGCACGGCTTCGAGCCCGTCGAGGAAGATCTCGTCGATCCCACGGTGTTTGCGCAGTTGGCGCTCTCGCCCGACGAAGGTATTGCCGAATTCCTTGATCTTTCCCGTGTAAAACCCAATACCCTCGGCAACACGCGCATGCTGAAGCGTCTTTAGCGGCCCCAGACGTTTAGCCTTGCGGTATGTCGACGTTCAAGAATCCTGTCGGCCCGCAGTCAAGCAGCGTCTACTGGCGCCGGCGCTTGATCGTCGGGCTAGGGCTCCTTGCCGTGATCGCCATCATCTTGCTGATCATCTTCGGCCCTAAGGCGTCGTCGGATACCGCAACCACCTCGCCGTCGGCATCGGAAACGGATCCCTCGGCCGCGGAATCCAGCACGCCCGCGGCCACTGATGCCTCTGGTTCGGTCATCTGCGATCCGGCCAAGCTCACGCTCGAAGCAATCACTGATGATTCGAGTTACAGCGAGGACCAGAACCCGCAGCTGTCATTCTCAATCAAGAGCACCATGACAGAACCGTGCGTTATTGAAGCCGGGAGTGACATTCAAGAGTTCGTCATAACGAGCGGTAGCGACGAAATTTGGAACTCGCAGCACTGTCAGACCGAAGGGGAGCCGGCCACCATTACGTTGCAGCCTGGCGTCTCCGTGCAATCGAGCTCGATTGAGTGGGACCGCACCCGATCGGCCACAGACACTTGTGAGTCCGACCGCCCCGTTGTCACTGCGGACGGTGCCAGCTATCACCTCGAGGTCTCTGTTGGCGACATCACGTCAGAGAGCACCAAACAGTTCATTTTGAACTAACCCGGATTGGTCATGGATTCTTCATCCTCCTCGGCACAGAGTGCCGAATTCAGTTCCCCTTTGCTCGCTCAAGCTCTTGAGGCTGGCGACCCCGTAGCGGTGGCTCTGGCGCTGCGCAATGACCGAGTCATGGTGCCTTTGCTGACGGATGCCGACGGCGACGACGCCGCCCCGAACGAGAACGAAGCGCAAGTGCGCGTCTTCCGCCGCGGCGAAGCAGATAAGTACATGCTCTTGCTGTTCTCGTCGGTTGACGCCTACGTTGCCATGCTGCCCGAGGAGACTGACCATCAGGTTGTCGCGTATCGCGCGGAGGACTTGCGTGCGTTCCTCGAGACCAATCGTGGCGTTCTGGAGTCGGTCTGGTTCGACGTTGCAGGCCCCCACACGATGCAAGCATCGCCCGATGACATCTTGGATGCCCTCACTCTTTCCTAACTGAGCCGCTCGCCGAGGTGTTTTCCACAGATATTCGCGGTTCTGGAGGAATCACGCTTCTGACCCAGTTCAGGGGACAAAAGGTCGAAAATAGACCATTTAAGGCCAATTTCGGCACTCTTTAGGGTTACATCCAGACTCGCACCAGCATCAATGTTATAAACAGGCCTTTCTATCCCCTCTCTGTGACGGTTACTCTGTTCAACGTGGAAGACAACAGTTTCGGTGTGCCAGCGGGATGGTACCCAGACCCTCTGGGGTTGCCCCAGTTGCGCTGGTGGGATGCCCAAGCCTGGACTGAGCACACCTCAGATGCACGTGCCCCTATCGTTGTGCAGCCGGCTACCAAGCTGGCGTTCGCCGACGATGACTATGACGACGATGTAGATGAGCTTCCGTCGCGACGCGAACAGCGCGATCGCGAACGCTACGACTCGAGTGACTACCTCACGACCGAGACTCGTAGCGAGCCGGAGCCGGAGACAGCACCCGTTCACGATGAGCTGAGCGCTCAGCCGCTTCTCGCGATGACGTTGCGTGAACTCGAAGCGCCCGTAGACGACGCGCAGCAGGCCGATGAGCCGATGCTGCTGCCGAAGTCGGCTAATGCCCACGCGAACACGATGCCTGGTGCATCCACCCTCAGCGCTTTTGCCGAAGAAGAAGCAGCGCCTGAGCGCGAGATTCGTCAACACCGCACGTACAACGCGGCTGTCTGGCTCATCGCGATCCTTCCGCTTATTCAACTTCTGACCAGCATGTTCCTGATTGCGGGCGCGGGCCTCGGCGCCAACTTGCCGCTGCTGCTCGTCGTCTGGATCGCTCCTTACTTGGTCGTTTTGGGCCTCGCCGCTTACGACAACCTGCTTCTGCAGGTGTGGGGCCACGAGGAGCCAGCAAACGCTGCATGGGCATTCTTGACCGCACCGGTTTACTTGGTGGTTCGCGGTCTGCGCACCATGAAGGAGACAGGCAAGGGCATCGCGCCGATCGCCACGTGGGCCGGCTCGATCGTGTCTCTGGTTATCGGAATGTTGATCCTTCCTGGTCTCCTAATCTCCTTGATTCCGCAGACGTTCAGCAACCAGATCGAAAATTCGATTCAGGCTCAAGCTGCGACTCTCGGCGCAAACATCGAACTTTCGTGCCCCGCAACGCCGCCGGTTCTCATGGGGGACACCTTCACGTGTCGCGCAGTGAAGCCCGCGACCGGCGAGAGCGACTCGATTCTGGTCAGCTTGCAGCGTGAGAACGGCTGGATCAGCTGGCGCGTAGAGGACTGGGGTCTCTGGACCCTGTTCGGCTAGCCAACAGTTCAGCACCTAGCGTCGCAACGGCGGCTCATCCTCGGATGAGCCGCCGTTGCTGCGTGCTGGGGGAGTGGCGTGAATGGTCTTCTTAGAACTCGGGGATCTGCACGCGCTCGTCGGTCGCGCCGGCAAAGGCCAGACGGAGCGCTTCGCGAACATGGGCTGCGTCGGCATCGATCACGGTGTCGAAACCGAGCCGGGAAGCTTCGGCCAGACGCTGCTTCGCCGATGATGCCGGCCGAATCTCGCCTGCCAGGCTGATCTCGCCGACGACGGCCATCGTGGCGGAGAACGCTTTGTCTTTGTAAGCACTGGCGATAGCAAGGGCAATCGCGAGGTCGGCCCCGGGTTCGGTGACGCGGATGCCGCCCACCGTCGACACATAGACATCGAATGTCGACAGCGGAATCCCCGCTCGCCGCTCAAGCACCGCGAGCAGCATCGCGACACGGGAGGCATCGACACCGTTGACGACGCGGCGCGGTTGCGGGGCCTGGGACTTGACGATGAGGGCCTGCACCTCCACGGGGAGAGCACGTCTGCCCTCGAGAGCGATGGTGACGCACGTGCCGCTGACGGGTTGGCGGGCGTGGGAGAGAAAGAGGCCGCTGGGGTCGGTGACTTCGGCGATGCCTTCACCGGTCATCTCGAAGCAACCGACTTCTTCAGTGGAGCCAAAACGGTTCTTGTGGGCGCGGACAAAGCGCAGCGCCGTCTGGCGGTCGCCTTCGAACTGGAGCACGACATCCACGAGGTGTTCGAGCAGGCGTGGACCCGCAATGGTGCCGTCTTTAGTGACGTGACCCACAAGGAGGATGGGCAGGTTCTGGTCTTTGCTTACCCTGATGAGCGTGGACGCGACTTCGCGCACTTGCGATGGCCCGCCCGCGATGCCCTCGGTCGCGGCAGAGGCAACAGTTTGCACGGAGTCGACGATCACGAGTTGGGGCTTGACGTGATCGATCTGACCGAGGATCGTGCCGAGATCGGTTTCGGCGGCCAAGAATAGCGATGGGTGCAGGGCGTTGGTGCGTTCGGCGCGCAAGCGGACTTGGCTTACCGACTCTTCGGCCGTGACATACAGAACACGCTGACCGGATGCCGCGGCCCGCGATGCCACTTCAAGTAGCAGCGTTGACTTGCCGACGCCGGGTTCGCCGCTCAACAGAATGGCAGCGCCCGGCACGACGCCACCGCCGAGCACGCGGTCGAACTCGGCGATGCCGCTCGGCCAGTGGGCGACGGACTCGGCACCGATCTCGGTGATGGAGCGCGCGCCGCGAGTCTCGGAGACAGCGACGGTCGTGACGCGCTTGGTGATGCCGGTAGCTGCGCCAGCATCGGTCACGGTGCCCCACTGCTGGCATTCGCCGCAGCGGCCCACCCATTTGATGCTCGTCCAGCCGCACTCAGTGCAGCGAAAATTACTTACAGCTCGGGCCATGTTTCAACCCTAGGCGGCACGACCGACACTGCTAGGCGAGAGTGAGGAACAGCTTCTCGATGTCAGCGTGAGACATTCCGTCGTGGCTGCCTTCGCCATCCGCATCGTCCGTTGAACATGATTGCAGGGCGTTGGCGATGATCATGAAACCGGCGCGATCGAGTGCCTTGCTCACGGCGGCGAGTTGAGTGACAACGTCTTTGCAATTCGACTCGGCTCCCATCGACTGGATGAGGGCGTGCAGCTGACCTTCGGCGCGCTTGAGGCGGTTCATGACCTTGCGCATCGCTTCGGGGTCGTGCCCGGCATCCGCTACGGCAGCGACTTCAGTGGCAGCCATCGTTAGTTGTCTTTCGAGACGGGCAGGCCAGCGTTGCGCCACGCGGAGGTGCCGCCCTCGACGTTGACGGCGTCGAAGCCTTGAGTGTTGAGCCATTCGACAGCCTGCGCGCTGCGTCCACCGCTTTCGCAGATGACATAGACGGTCTCATCACGGTCGAGTTCTTCGACGCGAGCAACGAGTTCTCCGAGCGGAATACTCGCGGCTGCCGGCGCATGCCCCGAAACGTATTCAAAGGGTTCACGCACGTCAATGACGACGGGGTTGGCCAGTTCGGACAGGGCCTGGGTGGTAATGGTGTTCATTGTTGGTTCCTTTGTGAGTGGGAGATGAGTTGATCAGGAATCCGCGACCTAGGCGGTCGCGGCGAGCCACGTGCGGTAGCCGCCATCGAGGTTGACGGCGTCGATTCCGTGCTGGGTGAGGATGCGCACGGCGGTGTGGCCGCGCTGTCCGACCTGGCAGTGCACGATCACGCGGCGGTCATCGAGTTCACCGAAGCGACTGCGCAAATCGTCGAGCGGGATGTTGACGGCGTGCGGGATGGCACCGAGCGCGAACTCGGCGGGGGTGCGAACATCCACTAGCAGGGTGCCAGCCTCAAGCTCGGCGTCAATCTCGTGCCACTGAATGGAAGCGCTGAGGTCGTCCCGCAGGTTTTTGGCGACGTAACCGAGGTGGTTGATCGGGTCTTTGGCTGAGCCATACTGCGGCGCATAGGCGAGTTCGAGGTCGGCGAGAGCACTCGCAGTGAGGCCGACGCTCGTGGCGGTGGCGAGCACATCCATCCGCTTATCGACACCCTCGCGTCCGACAGCTTGGGCGCCGAGGATGAGATCGGTGGCGGCGTCGACGATGAGCTTGAGCGACAGCGACTGGGCGCCGGGGTAGTAGCCCGCGTGAGAAACCGGGTGGGTGTGAATCACGCGAATGTCGCGACCGGCAGCACGCAGCGCGCGCTCGGTCGAACCGAGGCTGGCGGCAGTGAGATCAAAAACGCCGACGATGGCGGTGCCGAGTGCGGGCTTCGAGTGCACCTCATCCCCGGCGAGCGTGTCGGCAAGGTAGCGGCCGTCACGGTTGGCTGGCCCGGCGAGCGAAACGAGTTCGTGCTCGCCCGTGATGGCCCCGACCTTCTCGGCGACATCGCCGATCGCATAGATGTGGGGTGCGCTGGTCTGATACCCAGCGCTGACTCGGATGCCGCCGGTTGGCCCCGTAGCGAGGCCAGCGTGCACGGCGAGCCCGTTGTCGGGTCGCACCCCAACAGCCGCGACGACGAGGTCTGCGGCGACGCTGGAGCCATCACTGAGCTGGACGGAGGTGTCATCCATCGCGGTCGCTTCCGTGCCGAGATGGAGGGCGACACCGTTCTCGCGAAGGTGGGCTTCGATCGGGGTAACCATTTCGGAATCAAAGGTGCCGAGCACATGGGCGGGACGCTGCACAAGCGTGACGCTGAGGCCACGCTTGGCGAGGTTCTCCGCCATTTCGATGCCGATGTAGCCGGCACCCAAAACGACGACGTTCGCGCTCGCCGGGTCGAGGGCGTCGAGGGAGGACTGGAGCAGGTCGACGTCTTCGATGTTGCGCAGCACGAGCATCCGCTCGCTGCCGGCGATAGCAGGGATGACTGCGCTCGCGCCCGTGGCAATGACGAGCTCGTCGAAGCTTTCGGTGCTGATGGTGTCATCGACGTGGTTGTGCACGGTGATGCTGCGTTGGGTCGGGTCGATCGCGGTGACGTTGTGGTTGACGCGAACGTCGAGACCGAAACGGCTGCCGAGGCCTGCGGGGGTCTGCAGCAGCAGCTCGTCGCGGTCGGTGATGACACCGCCCAGATAGTAGGCAAGGCCACAGTTGGCGAACGACACGTGACCGCTGCGTTCGAAGATGATGATCTCGGCGTGTTCATCGCGACGGCGCATGCGGGTGGCGAAGGACATTCCGGCGGCGACTCCGCCGATAACGAGGATGCGGCGTGTGCGGTGCGTGGGGGAAGTGCTCATCAACCAAGCATACCTAGGGGGGTATGCAGCCCCCAATCTATCGGCGTAACTAGAGATCCGCTGAGCGCGAAACGGGTGTCGGGCGAGTGCGCGTTGCACACCTCGACCGTTTTTGAGGAATGCGCGACTTATGGATGCTTCCCGCCTACGATGAGGAACGAACAAGGGAGCACCGTGGCGACAGACAAAAACATTGACCCCCGATTCGACCCCGTTTTTCAACGAGGTTATGCAGCGGGGGAGGGCGGCGAGCGCGAAGAAAACACCCGTGCCGCCCGCAACGTCGACAGCTACCGCCAACCGGTAACTAACGCTGTGGCACCGTCGGCGACACGCGCTTTCGCTGAAGAGACCGCCCCGCTAGCGGGAGTCGCCGCGACCGGTTCCCCGTCAGCGCCCAGAACCTCACCGCTGAGCGACAACGAACAGCCGTCCATGGGGCCGCAGTCACAGTATCTGGATGACGCAGCCGCATCCGTTGCCCCCGTCGCGACCCGCACGCCAACAGGTCTCGCCCGCAACCCCTGGATCTACGTTCTTTGGGCGGTGGGCGGTGGTCTCATGGCAGGTGGCGTCGGAGGGCTGTGGTGGGCGTTCAAAGGGCTTTATGGTCGCGGCACCATCAACGAAAACAGCTGGGAGCTGTTCAACCTCGCCCAAGTCGCATCACCGATCTGCATCACCGCTGGCGCGTTCTGTGTAGCAAGCGCCCTACTCGTGCACTGCCTCGACTGGATGCGCCGAAACCCGTGAACGCACGTCACCAATATCTGTACTAAACTCTCTCCCGGTACCGTGTCCGAGCGGCCGAAGGTGCAACTCTCGAAAAGTTGTGTGCGTGAAAGCGCACCGTGGGTTCAAATCCCACCGGTACCGCCAAAGAAAAGCCCCGCATTCCTCGTGAATGCGGGGCTTTTTTGTTTACCTTTTCGGTATCCGACATGAATTTGACAAAACTAATTCCGAGATCGCTCTAATCGGACAGCTAGCCTTTTGTCACCGCTCGGCGCGTAGCGGCGGCGACGCTGCAATTTCTGAACTGCTGAATCCGGAGCGCGTGGTGGAGGCGCGCAAGGCTGATGTTGCCTTCTACGTTTTTCGTCTAGCCCAGTAGACGTTAGAACAGCTGCTGGGAGCCAGCACTCAGTTGAGTCGGCTGAGCTTGAATATACGGCGAAAGGATTCCCGGCAAATCGGGTTTTGTCCCTGCCAGAAGCTCGTCTGTTGTAATGATCTGAATTCGCGGAAAAGACTGACCGGTCGAGGGGTGTGTGTAGGTGCCGCCGTGGTGGGCTTCATCGAGCATGCCCTTGGTCGCAGAGTGCTGAATGATGAGGACGCCCATTTCCGCCTTTTGTGTATTTACGGTCCCGCTCAGGTCCCGCACCATTGAGGGATTCAAGTTTTTGCCACCTTTGACGCTTACAAGCACGCGGCCGAGATTCTTTACCCCGCCGTCGAGAGGGAATCTCGCGACGCCATCAATGCCTTTATCGCCCACCTGTTTCTCATTCGGTTGCGCATTGATGAATGAAACAGCCCAGCGTTCGAAATCGAAGGGATTGCGATCGAATAGTGCCTGAGCGCCGCCTGAATCGCGAGGTAGCCCGTTCAAATCGATGCTGTCGAGGACCAACTTCCCATGGGAGTGTTCCAACCGCTTCAGAATGAGGTCAATTGCGATATATGTAATATCGATACCGATCCATTGCCGACCCAGTTTCTGGGCTGCGTCGACGGTTGTGCCGCAACCACAGAATGGATCCAGTACTACGTCACCAGGGCGCGACGAGGCCTCCAGGATGCGTTCAAGCAGCGCTACAGGTTTCTGGGTCGGGTAGCCGAGTGCCTCTTTGGAAGCGGGCGACAACAGTTTGATGTCGTCCCATATATCGGAAACAGGAACTCCGGGTGACTCGTAGTCGTAGTATTTGAGGCTTGGTGTTCCCGAGCTGGAGAAAACGACGCGTTCGTCAGCTAAGTATTTATCGAGATTTTCTCGTTTCGTCACCCAGTGCATCCCTCCCTTGCCGCGCGAGGCTGGGTCGATGTCCTGCCACACTTTCCCGGTGTCCCCGTTGCGAAGTCCGCTAACTAGCAGTGGCACGAGCCGGTACAGGCCATTCGCGTCGGTTTTCGAGTAATTGCTTTTAGAAGCGTCTGAAAGTTCGCGGTACTGAACGTCGAACCGGTACGCCGAGGAGTCCTTCACGTAGAACAGAATGACGTCGTGAGCTCTGCGGTAAATCTTTGAAATAGATGATCGTAGGCTGCTACGTACCCAAGAGATGTCATTGACGTAGTTGCTCGCGTCAAAGGCAGCATCCAGCAGGATCTTGAGATAGTGGCTCATGGTCGGATCACAGTGCAGGTACAGCGAACCCGTGCTCTTCAGAACCCGATGGAGCTGCACCAGCCGGGGGGCCATATTTACCAGGTAGGCGAGTGCGTCATTCTCGCCGAGGAGAGTGTGGAATGCCCGCAGAGCTTCGGCAACTCTCACGGGCAACCCGCCATTCACGTACTCGGAGAACTGCTCCTCTGTTTCGTGAGTCCACTCCCAAGTGTCCTCAAACGCTTGAATCTGTGCGCCCGCACTATTTGCGTGGTCTGCGCGCGCAAAGATTACGTTGTAGTTTCGAGCCGAGTTGAACGGCGGATCAAGGTATACAAGATCGACCGACTCTGTTGGCAACTGCTTGAGGACGTCTAGATTGTCGCCGTAAAAGAGTCGATTCTTAGCTGAGGACATGTGCTGATCCTATCGATCAGCCTCGACGGCGTGCGGAGACTGCACGCGCGGAGGCAATGTTTTTATGATGTGCTGAGAGCGAGGAGTGGAAGTTACACCGGAAGCTCCAACGGCGTTTTGCCATTCAAGTTAAAACGTGACCTAAGACAAATCGCGGACATCGGTCGAAATCTAATAAGGGCCGAAGCTGGCGCTCGATTCAGGGGGCGTGTTACTTGAAGACGGGCCGCCGTTGATGCTGCTGAGAGCGTGGAGTCGGGCCGCTTGCCGTTTGGCCGTGAAATCGTCAAATAAGCGTCGGGCACGCACTCCTCCGAGCTTCGCGTTGTCGAGCCACCGGTTGATATCTGATGGCGTTTCTTCCAGCCGATGCACTTCGCGCTCGTAAGAAGCGTTGAGTTGTTCAGTTTTGGTTCGCGCGGCGTCCGCGGCCGCTGCGGCTCGCCGGGCTGCTTGTCGCTCCGCGTCGAGCGCCGCGTTTTTATCGGCGACCTTTCGCCGTTGTTCTTCGAGTTCCGCTTCACGCTCGGCAAACTCTAGAATTTTCGCATCGACGTCGCTCTTTCGATTCGCCAGGCTTTTCAGCAAGGTCGCGTAAGTAGCCTTTTCGCTTTCGATATCCTCCGCGGCGGCCTGAAGGCGGTCTGCTTTAGCTTGGTACTCGCTGCTGCTCAAGTGCTCTGTAGACCGCTCCGTGGAGCGTTTCTCGACGTCGTAGCCGACAGCCTCCATCTGCTCTCGCAGCTCTTTGTGCTGACGTTTGAAATCGCTTGGGCCCTTGAAAAAGTCCTTCTGCGAGAGACGCCCGTCACTAGTCACCGGAGTCATTAAAACTTGGAGTTGGGGGCTGTACTCATCGAGGTGAACTGAAACTCCGACAATGTTGGCTTGTCCAAACTCCTCTGCCGACCAGTCAAAAGATGACTCGAGGAGGGACACTGCGTCCTGGTTGAGACCGTTCTCCCGCCAGTCCGGGTTGTTGTCTTCGAACCATTTCGGATCGAGTTGGAGAATAATTCCGCGCATCTTGATTGCGTCCTTTCGTAGGGGGCGATTGACCGTTGCGAGACGCGTGTTGAGATACGTCTCTAATTCCTTAGACGGAGGATTGCCATCGATCGACACCAGGGGTCGAAACCCGCCATTCTCGTCGTTGACCAAAGTCTCGTTCATCGCAGTGCGAGTCGGAACGATGTTCTTATTCGAATGAGGGAACTGGAACCCGGCCGCGCCATCGGCGTCCCGTGCAATATGCCGTAGGAAGCTCTGAAGGTGGCCACCGCCGCTAACCACCTTGTGACTCGCGTCGAATGTCATCGTGTATCCCATGCCAGCTTCCTCTCTGCTGCGTTGAAATCCCTCTCTAGGGTCTTTCCCGTACAACTGGCTCGCTATCAGCCCATGTTGGCCTAAGTGAGTTTTCATTACTTTAAGTGTAGCCCCATACACTTAAAGTTCGCTGCGCTCCCTCTAAGTTGCTGGTGCCCTGCGGGGCAAGTGCACATTCGCATGATGCTCAGGACCTGCCGAGCGCCAGGATCATCAGCGGGCCGCGAACGCTGTTGATCCTGACGGGTTCCGACGAGCGGTCGAGGTTTGACGTAACCTCGGCGTGTCCAGAGCGGTGATGAGCTAGTCGATCAGGCGGCAAGCGCGCAGAGGCCGCAATTGACTACTCCGTCTGTTTGTTCGAAGATCGAAGCGCTCGGGTCAGAGGTCTGAACCCCGGCGAGATGCGCCTCACGAAAGTGATCTGCGCTACGCTTGCCGAGTTTCTTGACCGCGATAAGAGTCATTCGCTCTTCGTGTGCGCGAGCGGCATGTTCCGCAGCTGCGGATCGTACGGGAATGAAAGCCTCAATCGTGTCGGGGATGCTGGCTGCGATATCAGGGCTGTATTCCTCGATGATCGAAATTGCGAGAAATCGAGCAGCATTCTCGACGCCTTTTATTATCGCGACTGGATTGAGCCAATGCTTGGTTCGGATCACTCCTAGAGCTACCCCGTCGCGGTCTTCGACCTTTTCCTTCCGATACTCCGGTCCCTCCTCGATGCGAAAGATCGAGGCTGTCATCTCCGTCTTGGTGTTCGCCAAGTCTCGAAGCCCTACCCAGCTCGGTTTCGATACCTCGACATGCCAGCCCAAGCGAAATAGGAACTCATCGACGTTTACCGCCGCGTAGTCGTCGCGAGAATTCACTAGATCGACCGAATCTTTGCGCGCTTTCAAGCTGAGAGCAAGGGACCCGAGAGTTTCCGAGCTGGTCATCAGTATCGCTCGTGGGGCCACAGCAGTCAGGTTTGAGTTTCGGGCTGCTTGCCGAGGAGCTTGATTGGGGTCTAAGTACCGCAGTGCGTCGTCATACGAACGAGTAACGCGGAATCGCACATCTTCATGATGGGCTATCTGTGCCTGGCCGACATCCTCGGCTGAATGCTCCCCGCTAGGTTTCACGGCTTCCCACTGTTGACCCGCATCCCGTGCAAACGCAATCAAGAACGCAGTAATGGACTGAGCAAGTACGTCTTTGCCCTGGCGTGATGCGCCTCCGATTAACACTGAGCTCTTGCGGTAGACGCCGCCCTCGCCGACATTGGGCTGGTTCTCCGGGAGATCAAGGAAGTCTTTTGCCAGCGCACGAAGTCGAGGCAGGTCTTCGGCGTAAGCGTCGTAGTCCATTTCGCGGGCACGAGTGAGCTTCACTCCATCATGTCCGACTGCGCGACGTAGAGCTTGTTTGCGGGACGTCATGCTGCTGGTTGCGCTGCTGCCTTTTTTGCGCCCAGGACGCCCAGCGGCGAGCAGCGCACTGAAGTCAAAATCAGCATGGACCTCACTATGGGCGTACTGAAACTTGTTCCGTTGGGAGCGGCCGCCGTGGACAAGATACTGACAAAAGTCGAAGAAAGCTTGCTTTGCGGCCAAGGGTCCGATGCTGGGCCCCATTCCAGACTGAAGCGGTGACTCCTTTGGCGTCGCAATTCGCGCTGACGGGATCGAGGCCAACTCAGATATGTACCGGATCGACTTTTCACGACCAGGTTTTAGCTTCACCGCTGCGTGATTGTGCAGAGGCTTGACATCCCCAGCCTGCACCGGGCGCCCTTGTTCTTGCTGTGCTGAGGCTTCACTTTCGCTGAATGTGTCAGCACCGTGCCAAATATCGGCCCAGCTCTCCAGAATGTCTTCGGTTGCGAGTGCTTCTCGCAACCGCTCGAGTTGTGGTTGAGTCAGCATGACTTTGCCGCTGTCGGGGTGGGTGTGGTACTGCATGATGCTGAAAACCGTGCTGCGGCCCCTGGCGCGCTCTATCTGCTGCGTGGTCTCGCTTGCTTTGATCTGCTTGAAAAAAGCAACGGCTTCGTTGGTCTGTTCGGGAGTCGAAGGGAGCGATGCATAGTTTCGATTCGAAGTCTTGCTTGTCAGATCGGAGGCGCCAGCTACGGGGTCAGTGAAATCCGCGTCACTTGCGGGATCGCCTATCCCGTAAACCGATCCTGCAGCGCTTGCGCGGGGGGAACCCAAGGAGTTCCCCCCGCGTGCATGGGGTGTGTTCGATTCGTTTTTTGCATCGGCGCCGTGTTCGGCACCAACCCGTACGGAGCCTTCTACGGAATTACGGGATTCGCTAAAGGAATCTGTTGCGTCCAGATGTCCGCGGTTTTCCTTGTTCTCTTCAGAATCGTGCATCATCGCACCTCCCCAGCAGTGCTGCGATACTCGCGGGAGAGTAACCATTCATCCACAGCTTCGGGACGGTATCGCGCGGAACGACCGATTCGAATGAACAGCGGACCCTTCCCGTTGATCCGCCATTCGCTCAGAGTTCGCTCGGTTTGGCCAATGCGCTCAGAGAGCACGGCGGGAGTGAGCAAGTCGTCGAGTACCGAAGCGCTCGGGCGACTTAGGCGGCGTTCGAGAATGGAAATGCGCTCGGCAAGTTTGTTGAGCTGGCCGGCAGTTAGAGCTTGAGAAGACATGGCGAAGTAACCCTTCAGAAGAAGTGAGACCTCGTGACGTCGTACGCGGTGCCCCCATCGTTAGGGGCCTTCGGTTGTTTATGCGGAACCTGGGCCTGTACGTCTCGCTCGTCCCTGACGCGGGAATCGCTTGCCAACTATCATACACCTACGGCGACGTTAGCTCACATTTACACCTGACAGCTTCAACCCACGAGGAGTACGCATGGCCGCGAAGGTTTATCTCGATACACGGACGAAGAAGAAAAGCTACCGGGTTGCATACAAGCGTCCGGACGGCACCAACACCACGAAAGGTGGCTTTAACCTCAAAAGAGAAGCCGAAGCGTTCGCCGCCACGGTCGACGTCTCAAAATTGCAGGGTTCTTACATCGCGCCCAGCGACTCGAAAGCGACTGTGGGTGTTCTAGGCAAGGGGTGGCTCGCGGCACACAAAGCAGCGGTGAAGCCGTCAACGCTCCACAGCGACGAGTCGGCGTGGCGCATTCATGTCGAGCCGCGATGGGGTGCGCGCCCGGTCGGGTCAATAAAGCACACTGAGGTGGCAGGTTGGGTCGCCGAACTCAGCGACGGGAAGTCAGCAACGACAGTTAAGCGCTGTCATGGAGTTCTTGCCGCGATCCTCGACGGCGCGGTGCGTGATAGGCGGATCATGTCCAACCCGGCGCGCGAGGTCAAGATGCCGCGAAAGGTATCGAAGCCTCGTGCGTATCTTTCCCACCGGCAGGTTGAGCGGTTAGCGGAGGAGTCGCGTTACCCAGATTTCATTCGATTCCTCGCTTACACGGGACTTAGATGGGGTGAGGCAACAGGGCTGAGGGTGATGCACGTCAACCAAGCACGTCGGCGAGTGCAGATAGACGAGAATGCTGTCGTTGTCAACGGACACGTGCAGGTCGGTACCCCGAAAACTCACGAACGACGGGCGGTGCCTTATCCGGCATTTTTGGATCCAGCGATTAGTGCCGCGATTGAGGGAAAGCGACCCGAAGCGCTCCTATGGTTGGCAGACTCAGGCGGCTACCTTAGCCCTGGCAATGCGGCCTCGGGCTGGTTCGGTGCGGCAGTTAAGCGGGTGCAAGCTGAAGATGTGAAGGTCGCGGCGAAAGCAACGGCGGTTGGTGAAGAAGAGCGGCCGGTGATGCCGCGTGTGACGCCTCACGACCTCCGCCACACGGCCGCATCTTTGGCAATAAGCGCAGGAGCAAATGTCAAGGCAGTGCAGCGGATGCTCGGCCATGCGAGTGCGGCAATGACGCTCGACAGATATGCGGAACTCTTTGACGACGATCTTGATGGAGTCGCGGAGGCGTTGGATCGACATCGCGCAGCCAGTCTCAATTGACACGGATATGACAAAGGAATGAACGTGGAACGATGTCGGCAGATGTGAGTCAGTGTGTCCTACTTCCCCGCAAACAAAGGCTTTTGTGTGGGGAGGCACCGGTACGGTTTAGTTCGCTGTGGGTTCAAATCCCACCGGTACCGCCAAAGAAAAGCCCCCTACTTCCCAGTAAATCCGGGAAGTCAGGGGGTTTTCTTGTTTCCGGAATCGTTGTTTGCCCACGCTTTGCCCACACTTGAAAGCGTGCGTGCAGTGTTCAAAGCCTCACCAACCGCGTCTAGGTCATCGTCGAACAGGTCAGCGTAGGTATCGAGGGTCATTGCTGCGGAGGCGTGACCCAGCATCTTCTGTACAGCTTTCACGTTCGCGCCGGCACTGACTGCCAGCGACGCTGCTGTGTGCCTGAGGTCGTGGCGGGTTAGCTGGGGGGAGGTGTCGTCAAGCTCACGACACTTCGCCAGCGCTGTGATCCACCAACCGCGCCTGCTGTCCGGTGGCCGCACATGATCTAGCCCATTGCCGAACACGAGGACATCCCGTGATTTGCCCGCACAGGCGACCTCGAGGGCGGGGGAGAGAAAATCTGGGTAGGGCACACTCCGCGCCTCATGACTCTTAGGGGTTTCAACAACGATCGACCCACCAACCATCACCGCGTTCTGTTGCACGTTAGCCCGCCGCCGCACTGGGTCTAGGTCTTTCACCCGCAACGCCGTAGCTTCACCCCACCTCACGCCTGTGTACGCCAGGAACTCAACTAGCAGCTCGCGCTCGCCGCAATAAGAGGGGGTCTGCTGTCGATTCAGTTGGCTAGTTTTGTTGGGGGTTTTCAGGCCGCGTGAGCGGCCACTGTGTTGATTATCTCGAACTCGATCGGGGTGAGGCGACCGAGGCGTCGTTATCGGCGTCGGCGATGGTAGGTCCGCTCGACCCAGGTGACGATTTCCAGCCGTAGTTCCTGCCGGGTCTGCCACCGTTTCTTGTTCAGCACGTTCTTCTGCAGGAGAGAGAAAAACGACTCCATAGCGGCGTTATCAGCGCATGCGCTGACCCGTCCCATTGATCCGGTGATCCCTGATTCCCACAATAACTCGACGAATTTCCGGGAACGAAATTGAGATCCTCGATCCGAATGCAGCGTCGTGCCGATCGGGTTGCGGAGTGCGACCGCGTTGCGAAGCGCCGCGACAGCCAGGTCCGCGGTCATCCTTGAATCGATCGAATAGCCGACGATCCGGTTGGAGGCGACGTCTTTGATGGCGCACATATAGAGCTTGCCTTCGTCGGTCCAATGTTCCGTGATATCCACGAGCCATAACTGGTTCAGTTCAGTCGCGGTGAAGTCGCGCAGCACAAGGTCGTCATGCACCGGTGGGCCGGCTTTCCGATTCAGGCCACGTTTCTTCGAGAACACGCTCCAGAGGCGCTGCTGCGCACACAATCGCCACACCCGCCGCTCCGACGCTGGCAGCCCCGAGGCGGCTTCGATCTCGTCGGAGATGAACCGATACCCGAACGCGGGATCATCTCGGTGAAGATCCACCGCGGCGTTCGTCAGGTGGGCGTTGTCCCAGTCTCGCCTTGAGACAGGGTTCGCCCTCCACTTGAAGAACGCTTGCTTCGAGAACTTCAACACCCGGCAGGTCACCGCGATCGGAATCCGATCAGCAGCCAACTCAAGAACCAGCGGGAACATCATTTTGGGAGCGACGCCTGCGACAGATACGCGGCAGCCCTGCGCAGGATCTCGACCTCTTGCTCCAGCAGCCGGATGCGTTTCTTCGCCTCTCGCAGCTCGGTCGCGTCAGCCTGGGTCACTCCAGGTTTGACCCCGTCTTCAACATCAGCGATCTTCAGCCACCGTTGCAGACACGACTCGGAGATTCCGAAGTCTCTCGCGATGCGACTGATCGGGGCTTCACCCTTCCGGGCGACCGCGACCACGTCGCGGCGGAACTCTTTAGGAAATGCTTTAGGCACGTTGACCATCCTTCCGTGAGAACCAAAATCCTCACAGCGTTGAAGTCAACCAAACCGACAGCAGACCCAAAAGCTGCTGGAACCCATAGCGAAACCGTAGCTAAGACAGAGACAGAGACAGAGACAGAGACAGAGACAGAGACAGAGACATTAAACACACGTTCACCCTCGGTTCATCGCCCTGTGGGGCAGTGCGTTTGGCGACGTTCTTCGCTTGTCGCCTCGAAAATTCGTCAGCTTAGGCGATGACTAGTGCCAGAATGTCAAGATGCGTTCACCACTGCTAATGCTTCTACTGCTGGTCGCCCTCGGCGGATGCTCCGCTGTTGCCGCTCCGGAGCTATTCACGGGGCAAGGTACGGTGCGTCTCGCGCTGGATGGTTCTGCCCACGTTGAGGCAGACCGAATGCACTTGGAATCTGGAGATCCTTGCTACAGCAAACCGGCTGTCACGACTGGTGAGCAGGTACTGGTGAAAGATGATGGCGACAAGATACTTGCGCGCGGAACAGTTACCGAAACCACGACTCCCGCCAAGTACAACATCTTTGATAAGTACGCGATGTACTGCGTGATTCATTTCGAAGTCACCGATATTCCTCGCGGGGAAGCATTTTACGACCTCGAGCTCAGTGGCAGCGATCTTGGCGTGTACACAGAAGACGAGCTTCGCGAGGGCGTTGTCATCGAGTAACACCGGCGCTGTCGGTTCCCCTTCGTAGACTCGTCGCTGCGTGGCCGGACGCTTTCTTCTGAAGGCGGTGAGTGTGGGTACGAGTAAGCGTTATGCGGAGCAGGTCGATCGGCGTATGAGTGAGCAGGTTGTGGAAACGATCATGCAGGATGAACCGTCCACGCTCACCGATGATGAACTCGAGCTAGACAAGTTGCCGTTGACTCGCACACCTGTTGCGGTGCCGGCTGTTGCGTGGGTGCGTTATGGCGGGGTTGCTCTGCGTCTCCCTGTGGAGGTTGTGGCGTGGACTGAACGTGCGGTCGCTATCCGCTGGAAAACGGATACAGGGGGCGTACACAAGGCCTGGGTGTGGGCCTCAGCAGTGAGCACGGATTGAGCCCAGAGCGGGGACTAGCTATCCGCTAGCTTGAGGCAGATAACCGCTCTTGCAACTTCTCGCGGTCGTGCTGCAAATGCCACTTTTCGTACACGAACTCTTTCGGTTTTTCCGGTGTGTAATACATGAGTTCCCAGCCGCGGTTTATGTAGTGCTTGAGATCATCATCGGATTGAACTTCGAGGAATACGAAGGGCTCGGATGTTGACTTATCCAGCGCGGCCTGCTCTTTGGCTAAACGATCTGCAGCCTCGCTTGCTTTAGCTTCCTGCACCAGCTCGGCAATCCAAATAGCCGCCTTGCCTAAAGGGGTCAGTATCGCAATCGCAACTGATCCCGCTATTTTCCGAACGCCCATAAAGTGAGTCTATCTAGAGGATCGCCGGGCAGCTAGTGCGCTCGTTTGTCAGAGCTCCGCTAGGCCGCATGAGCCGTATTCCCACACTGTGGCGACGTTCTCTCTTAGCTCCTGATCACTCTATTCAGGTGAGGGTTTGCAAGCTGACTCGTGGCAAGTACGGCCCCAAACGAAACACCAAAATAACAGGCACACACCCTGTATCGAGTGTTATTAGTGTTTTTTGAAGGGTCAAGAGCGAGAGAACGATACAGAAATAACACTCGGTACACCTAGTGCGGGTGTTATTTCGGGTGTTATTGGCTGTTTCGTCTGTGAAGGCCCGCTTTGCAACACCACTTTCCCCCTACTAAAAGAAGAGAAAGCAACACTTGCAACAGATGCAACAGGGTATGGGGCTGTTGCAAACAGTGTTGCAAACGTCAACGGGAGCAATGCTGCCGACCACCTCGCACCGGCTCTATGCTCGGTCTGCTCGTGGTGCACCGATGACACGTCGCAGCTCACGGCTTTAGGTTGCAATTGTCAACTCCACCAGCTAGATTCATATAGCTGGGTTTCGTCCACGTTCGTGGGTAGCGAGGTTCGGCTCCGACAAGGCCTTAGTGAAAATTCGCTAGGGCCTTTGTTGCGCTCCGGGCGGACAGTTGCACGCGCCGGGCCATTCTCGTCGATGTATGAAGTCAGGCATCCAGCCCCACATGAATCGCCTCGTCTGATTCAACTTGTGGGCTTGAAATATGGTGAAGGAAACGATGTCGGCCATTTGGACTAGCTGGCTCAATTTGCTGTCTTGATGCCATGGATCTTCCACTATGCGGCGGTTGGCTATCTTGAGTGCTCGATGGGCCTTCTTGTGGCTGCCGTCTGTACCGTTGCCGTCAACTACGAGAATAGCCCAGCTGTCCTCGGCGGTAAGCCGACTCTCCATATCTTTCAGTAGGGAGCGGTAGCAGTCATCCGGCTTGCCATTTGGCACCACACGACTCAGTACTCGCACATGTTCGAGGCTGCCCACGGCTGCCACTGCCAGGTTCAATAGCTTCTTCCTTTTTCCCATGTCCCTGTTGATGCCGTAGCTCAGAGTCGGGGCAGGGTTCCCTTTGCCGGACAGCAATTCGGTCGCATGAATCTCGCCATCGGCCGGCACGGTGAAAGTCTCGAAAACGTTCCTACGGAACTTTAGCCACTCGTGAAGAGTGCTCGTCCATTTCTCAATTGGGATTAGCAGCGCGGTGTAGACGGCGTACTTTTCATCACCCGAATCATCGATGTACGCGATATAAGTGGTCATTCCCTCGCCAAAGTCCGTAGTGGCTGCTTACGATACACAGCACGCTGCCGGCTGCCGCGCATCGCCACGGACAGAAAGTGCCCGATCGTGTGCTTAAAGCTTCGGCAGCCCGCACTCGCGGCAATCTCATATGACCGCGTTTCCGTGACTAGTTGGTTTCATCCGTTCGAGGCAGCGCGGACAGTTGGGGGTGTCGAGCGGATCCGGAGTGGTTGCCATGGTTAGAGCTCCCTTTGCCCACATTTTGCCCACAATCTCACAAAATCCAGCGAAAACCATGTGAGCCAAATGCAACCAAAAACCTTATGTTTCCGGGGTTTACAGGGTCTCCCCGCTCGCTAATTGGGCATGAATTAGAGTTCAAATCCCACCGGTACCGCCAGCAAAAGCCCCGCATTCCTTGTGAATGCGGGGCTTTTTCGTGCGCGCGTGCGTGCGCGTGCGCTGGCGCCGTGGTGCAGCTCTAGAACTGAGGCTTGTTGCTCGGACGGTTGGGGTCGTCGTCGCGGAAGGGCAGTGCGGCAACCACCAACGCCGGAAGAAGGAACCCCATGGCGAACGATAGCCAGAAAAACGATCCGAAGCTGCGATCTTTGCGCTTAGCTGAGCCGGCGACCAAGAAAGAGATGAAGAGGTTCAGCAGAAAAAGGCCGCCAAGAATTAGGGAGTAAACGAGGTCATAGGTTGCCGGAAGTAATGGGTTCACGTGGCCACACTATCGACCTCCGCGAGTTCGTCGTCGGTCGCCATCCGGAATCCGCCGCCCGCGGGGGACTCGATCGCGTGGCGGGGCTGGCCGCGCGTGGCCCACAGGCTCGTACCGATCGACGTGGCCAGGATGACGAAGATCACGCCGAGCGACAGAGTCGTCGAGATGTAGTAAACGTCGAGCAGGAGCGCAAGACCGATCTTCAGATAGATGAAGCGGTGCATGAGGTCAGCGAGCAGAAAGTGCATTGCCCGCAGACCTAGGATCGCGAAGGCGTTAGCGGTGAACACGAGGAACGCTTCGTCGGTGACGGCGAAGATGGCCGGGATCGAGTCAACGGCAAACACGATGTCAGTGATCTCGACAAGAACCAGCACGGCCAGCAGCGGGGTAGCAAGCACCACGCCCGCCTTGCGCACGACGAACTTCTGACCGTAGAAAACATCCGTCATGGGGACGCGGCGACGGAAGATCTTGAGCACGACCGACTTCTCGGGGTCGTAGTGCTCGTTTCGTTTGCGAAGGTTTCGATGAGCGCCCGAAGCTGTAACGGCCCCCTTTAGTCCCCGCAAGTGGGGACTATACGTGCGCTGGGGGCTCGCGTAGCGTTCCTGACGTGGGGAAAACCGGGGGGTTTCGAGCGCGGCGCACAGTCGTCCGCGCGTTTGGCATGCTTGCGATCATTGGGGTGTTGGCTTCTGGCCTAGCGCTTTCGACGCCATCGCCAGCCGAGGCAGCAGGGGAGAGCACGATTCTCAGCCTCGTGAATGAGGCGAGAGCGGCTGAGGGGCTTGGGCCTCTGAAACTCAATTCTTCGCTCAGCTCGGTGTCGTCGAAGTGGGCGTACCAAATGGCTGCCAACGGCGCGATGACTCACAACCCTTCGTACTCAAGCCAAATCCCTAGTGGATGGACTCGAGCGGGCGAGAATGTTGCCCGCGGCTGGCCGTCGGCGACGGCCGTGCACGATGCGTGGATGGACTCTGCGGGACATCGAGCCAACATCATGGGTGACTACACCGACATTGGAATCGCTTTCGTGACCTCCGGCGGAACCACGTGGGCGGTCCAAAACTTCGCCAAGTATGGGGCAAGCGTTCCAGACATCACGCTGCCGAGCGGGGTTGAACGCCTTTCGGGCTCCGACCGCTATTCGACGGCGGTCGCGATCTCACAGGAGTTCGACCCGGGAGTCAGCGTTGTGTACGTTGCAACCGGTGCGGACTATCCTGACGCTCTCAGCGCGGCGCCTGCCGCAGCTAAGCAGGGCGGTCCGCTCCTGCTGACACCTCCCACGGGGTTGCCGACGGTGGTGAAGAATGAGATCAAACGGCTAGATCCGGATCTCATTGTCGTCGTGGGCGGAACCGGCGTGCTGTCGAGTTCCATCTACAAGCAGCTCGCAGCGCTGGCACCCGAAATTCGACGCGATGGTGGCTCAAACCGTTACCAGACGTCGCGCATCGTGATCCAACGAGCGTTTCCTGATGGCGCAGACACGGCGTTCTTCGCCACGGGTGCCAACTACCCAGACGCGCTCAGCGCCAGTGCTGCAGCGGGAAATTCCGGTAGCCCGGTCATCCTGATCAACGGCACGGGTAGTGGTGTCGACTCGGCAACGGCCAAACTCATCGATCGACTTGATGTTTCGAAAATTGTGATTGCGGGAGGCACCGGTGTGATCTCCAGCAAAGTGTTCAAGGCTTTGGATGCGCAGCCTGGCGTCACGAAGGTCACTCGCTACTCCGGCTCCGACCGGTATGGAACTTCGGAGGCAATAAACGACGCAAGCTTCGACACCGCACCACGCGCCTTCTTCGCCGTTGGCACCGGGTTCGCGGATGCACTCGCTGGCGCCGCGCTCGCGGGCGGCACATCGGCTCCCTTGTATGTGGTGCCGGGGAACTGTGTTCCGAAGGGCGTTGTGAGCAATTTGAATGACTTTGACACCTCCAGTCGAGTTCTGCTTGGAGGAACGGCAGCTCTCGGCAGTGGAGTCGCGAAGCTGACGGTCTGCAAGTAGTGAGGACCAACATAAGCCCCGTATTCTCAACGAATGCGGGGCTTTGTTGTGCGTGCGGAGTGTGACGCGCGGAATACTAAACGGTCGGTTTGTTGCTGGGGTTTCGAGCGTCTTCGTTGATCCTTAGCGACACGTCGAGCATGTCTTCGAGGGTTTCCCGCACGAGAGCGTCGCGGGTTTCGCGGCTGCGGAAGTTGACGAGCTGGTAGGAGGCCGTGGCATCCACGAGGGCGAAGAGAACCAGGGCTGCACGCTCGGGCGCGATCGCGGCAAATCGTCCGCCATTCTGACCAGTGCGGATGATCCCGATGGCGAGCGCGTGCCAGGAATCCATTGAGTGGCGGGCTGCTTCGGCGAGAGGCTCGTTTTTGCGGCCGAGGCTCCACGCGTCACACCACACTTCGCCGACGTTGTCGCGGGCGGGGTCGGCGAGAGCGCTGATGAGGGCTCGAAGCTGGTCGAGGGTGTCGTCGGGTGCCAGGGCGTGAAGGCTGACTTCAGCGATTTCTTGCTCCGCGATGGCTGCGAAGGTGGAGGCGACGAGGGCATCCATGTTCGGCTCATAGTGGGCGATGAGCGGGGCGGTAACTCCGCAGTGGGTGGCAAGGTTGCGGAGCGAGATGGCGGCAAGCCCGCGAGTCAGCGCGAGCGTCTTCGCCGCTTCGCGCACTTCGAGGGCGCGCTCGGCGGGGTTCCGCCGTCGAGTAGTGCCTGCTGCCATGGCAAAAGTGTAGCCGCTATTGACTCTTATTGAGTAGGTGATCAATAATGAATATCATGAACACCATTCAGCGAGACGTCGTCATCGTCGGAGCCGGCGCCACCGGCCTCACCGCAGCGAGGGGTCTCGTTCGCGCGGGCAAGAGCGTCATCGTGCTCGAAGCTCGCGACCGCATTGGTGGTCGTCTCTGGACGAACGACATCGATGGGCAGATGTATGAGATCGGCGGCCAGTGGGTTTCGCCTGACCAAACCGCACTCATCGACATGCTCGCCGAACTCGGCCTCGAAACCTACTCCCGCTACCGCGAAGGTGACAGCGTCTATGTTTCTCGCGATGGCGTTGCGCGTCGCTTCACCGGGGACATCTTCCCCGCCGGCGAAGCAACCGAAGCCGAGATCACTCGACTGATCGCGTTGCTTGACGGCCTCGTGGCTGAGCTCGACCTTCAGGCTCCGTGGGAGCATCCGCGGGCCGCAGAATTTGACCGCATCTCGTACCGCAGCTGGCTCGAAAGCCAGAGCGCGGATGCGGAAGCTGTCGACAACATTGCGCTCTACGTTGCCGAAGCAATGCTCACCAAGCCCGCCCACTCGTTCTCGCTGTTGCAGGCTCTGCTCATGGCAGCCAGCGCAGGCAGCTTCAGCAACCTCGTTGACGCCGACTTCATCCTCGATAAGCGCGTGGTCGGTGGGCTTCAGCAGGTTCCGCTGCTCATGGCCGACGCCCTGGGTGGCGACGTCGTTCGCCTTTCGCAGCCCGTTCGCCAGATCGAATGGGACGCCGCGGGCGCGACGGTCACGAGCGACGAACTCACGGTGCGCGCGCAGCACGTGATCGTTGCCGTACCGCCGAACCTCTACGACCGCATCGACTACGTTCCTGCCCTTCCACGGATGCGCCAGCAAATGCAGCAGCACTCCTCCCTCGGTCTCGTCATCAAGGTGCACGCGACCTATGCGACCCCGTTCTGGCGCGCGGCCGGGCTTTCCGGTACAGCCTTTAGCCCATACCAAATCGTGCACGAGGCCTACGACAACACCAACCACGGCGAAGATCGCGGCACTCTCGTGGGCTTTGTGTCGGGGGAGAAGGCCGACGAACTGTTCACGCTTGATCCTGCCGACCGCAAGCAGCGCATCCTCGAATCGCTCGCTACCTATTACGGCGACGAAGCATTGACCCCCGCCGTGTATTACGAAAGCGACTGGGCCTCCGAAGAGTGGACCCGCGGCGCCTACGCCGCAAGCTTCGACCTCGGCGGACTCACGCGCTACGGCGCGCTGCAGCTTGAGCCGGTTGGTCCGATTCAGTTCGGCTCCAGCGACCTCGCGGCTGAAGGCTACCAGCACGTTGACGGTGCTATTCGGGTGGGGCAGCGGTTGGCATCCACCATTATTGAAACGGCGAAAGGCTAGCCATGAGCTGGAAAATGCCATCCGAAACCGCTGAGCATGAGCGCACGTGGATGGCGTTCCCGCGCGTCGGCGAAACGCTCGGCGCGACTGACTCCGAACGCGAACTCGGCTACGCCGCGTGGGCTGATGTTGCGAATGTTGTCGCGGAGTTCGAGCCGGTGTCGATGGTCGTTGATCCGACCGAAATGCTTCGTGCTCGGCGGATGCTCGCCAGCAGTATTGAGCTGCTCGAAGCACCGCTCGACGAGTTTTGGATGCGTGACATCGGGCCCACGTTCGTGCTCGACGATGAGCGGCCGGGTGTTCTCGGCGCCGTCGACTGGATCTTCAACGGCTGGGGTGCTCCCGAGTGGGCCGAGTGGGCGAAGTCGGCTGAGATCGGTCGTTTCGTCGCGGAAGCTGCGGGTGCCGAACTTGTTAGCTCGCTGCTGGTTGCCGAGGGCGGCGGACTACACGTCGATGGTGAAGGCACAGTCTTACTCACCGACACGGTGCAGCTCGACCCGCGCCGTAATCCGCTCGCTGATCGCGCCCGCGTCGAGAGCGAGATGCTGCGCACGATTGGGGCAACGCACGCCGTCTGGCTGCCGCGTGGACTGACGCGCGACTACGACGACTTCGGCACCAACGGGCACGTCGACATCGTCGCGACAATCGCATCGCCCGGGCGCGTTCTGCTGCACGCCCAGCCCAACCCTGAGCATCCGGACCATCAGGCGATGGCCGAGATTCGGGCTAGCCTCGAGAGCCAGCGGGATGCCGCCGGTCGCGCCTTTGAAATCGTCGAGCTGCCCGCACCCGCCCTGCTGCGAGACGATCATGGCTTCGTCGACTACAGCTACGTCAACCACCTCGTGGTCAACGGGGGAGTCATCGGTTGTGGCTTCGCCGATGAAGTCGCGGATGCCCGAGCCGCCGAGATTCTGGCCGACGCGTATCCCGGCCGAACCGTGCAGATGGTCGACTCCCGCGAAATCTTCGCGCGCGGCGGAGGCATCCATTGCATCACCCAGCAGCAGCCGAAAGTGCCCGGAGTTAGTGTGAGCGCAGACGGCGCTGCTTCCGCGCAAGAACCGGGAGCAATCGTATGAGAACCTTCGATGTCGTTGAAGCCTCGATAGCCGAACTGCAAGTGGCGCTCGCGGCAGGAACTCTCACGAGCGAAGAACTCGTCACCGCGTACCTTGCGCGCATCGACCGCTATGACCGCAGCGGTCCTCTGCTCAACGCCGTCGTGGTTCCCAACTCCGAGGCGCTCGCCGAAGCGCGCGAATCGGATGCGCGTCGGGCCGCTGGTCAGTTGCGGGGGCCACTCGACGGCATCCCGTATACGGCCAAAGACAGCTACCTGCACCGCGGGCTCACCGCTGCGGCGGGCAGCCCCGCCTTCGCCGATCTGATGGCGATGCGGGATGCCGCCACGATCGGTGCCCTGCGCGCTGCGGGAGCAATCTGCCTCGGCCTCACTAACATGCCCCCGATGGCCAATGGCGGAATGCAGCCCGGCGTCTACGGTCGTGCCGAGAGCCCCTACAACGCCGAGTACCTGACCGCCGCCTATGGCTCGGGATCGTCGAACGGATCGGGCACCGCGACGGCCGCGAGTTTTGCCGCCTTCGGCCTCGGCGAAGAGACCTGGTCGAGCGGTCGGGCGCCGGCATCCAACAATGCACTGTGCGCTTACACGCCCTCGCGCGGCGTGATTTCGGTGCGTGGCAACTGGCCGCTCGTTCCCACCATGGACGTCGTCGTGCCGCACACCCGCACGATGGCCGACTTGCTCGCCGTGCTCGACGTGATCGTGTTCGACGATGCGGATGCTCGGGGCGACTTTTGGCGCTCGCAGCCGTGGGTAGAGATCCCGGCGGCGTCGAGTGGGCGACCCGAGACGTATTTGTCGCTGCTGGCTGACGATGCGGAGCTGCCGTTGGCGGGCAAGCGCTTCGGCATCCCCCGGATGTACATCAACCGCGATACCGAGGCGGGCTCAGGCACGCGCGGAGTAGGCGGCCCGACAGGAACCGCGATCGACACCCGCCCGAGCATCCTGACCCTGTTCGACGAAGCGCGCAGCGACCTCGAAGCCGCTGGCGCCACCGTGGTGGAGGTCGACTTTCCCGCCGTCTCGAACTACGAAGCAGACCGCGCCGGAGCCCCCACGATCGCAACTCGCGGTCTCGTGAGCCCGGAGTTCTTGAAGCGCGAAATCGTCGATCTCTCGGCGTGGGCGTGGGAAGACTTTCTGCAGGCCAACGGCGACCCGAACTTCGACACCATCGTCGGGGTCGACGGCAGCACGATTTTCCCGGTCACGCCGGGCACTCCGCACGATCACTACGACGGCTTCGAAGACGACATCGCGGTGTATCCGACTCAGGTGCGCGACCACCCGTATGCGGCATTCACCGATATCCCCGAGCTCGAAAGTGGCGTACGCGGCCTCGAAGAAACTCGCCGCATTGACCTCGAAGAGTGGATGCGCGCCAACGAGCTCGACGCCGTAGCGTTCCCCGCGGTCGCCGATGTGGGAGCCGCCGATATGGGCACTAACCCCGCCACGGCGGAAGCGGGCTGGCGAAACGGCGTCTGGGTCGCGAACGGCAACCTCGCGATTCGGCACCTGGGCATCCCGACCGTGACTGTTCCTATGGGGCTCATGGACGACATCCGGATGCCCGTGGGAATCACCTTCGCGGGAGCCGCGTACTCCGACCTCGACCTGCTGCGCATCGGCGTCGCGTATGAAGCGGTGTCGCAGCGTCGGGTGGCGCCGCCGCGAACACCCCCGCTGGTCGACTAAGCGGGTCGCGCCCTAAAGCTGCTTGATCATTTCGAGTTCGCGTCGGGACCTATCGAGAATGTACGGCACCGTGTGCCTCGTTAGGGTGAAGCCGCGGTTTTCGTAGGCGGCACGCGCTCGAGCGTTGTCTTCGTGCACGCCGAGGGTGAGGGTGCTGCCGTACTGGAAAGCCCACTGCTCGATGGTCGTAAGTAGGGCATCCGTCACGCCAGCTTTCCGGCCACGAAAATCGGGGGTGACGTAGACACCCACAAGGAGCGGGCCCGTTTTTGCGTCAGGGATATAGCACCCCATCGTGCCGATCCACCTGCCGTCTGTGGTGATGGCGGCGACAGCAATGGCCAACGAGTTCTGCCCGCGAACAGCGCGCCGCTGCCATTCTGCTTCCGTGGCGCGCCGCGCATCCTCAAGGTGCTCGGCAAAACCAATCGGGGTATTAGCGAGCATCTCCAAGCGAAGATCGCGAACTTCACGCCAGTCTGCTGGCTCCGTTCGTCGGATCGAAAACTGTGGCTCGCGCATGTTCTGAATCTTAGTTGCGGGCCGGGCACGCAGCCTGCCGTACCGTTGCAGGTATGGTTCACATTCACAGTGGCAAGGGCAGCGATGTTGAGGCAGTCCCCGCCGCCGTCATCACCGTCTCTGACCGCAGCGCTCGCGGCGAGCGAGCTGATACCTCGGGGCCGCGCGCGGTCGAGCTGCTCACGGCGCAGGGCTATGCGGTGTCGTTAACGGTGATTCCGGATGGCGCGGAATCAGTCACTGCCGGCATCCGGGCCGCGCTCGCCGCTGGTGCCCGCATCGTCATCACGAGTGGTGGAACCGGAGTGGCACCCCGGGATCTCACGCCCGAAGGAACCCGGCCCGTGCTCACGCGAGAGATTCCCGGCATCGCCGAAGAGTTGCGGCGCGAAGGTGCACGCCACACGAAGATGGCGGTGCTGAGCCGCGGCCTGGTCGGCATCGCGGGTGATGCTCTCGTGGTGAACCTGCCCGGTTCAACCAAAGCCGTTGAAGAGGGGCTCGCGGTGGTTGCGCCGCTGATCGGCCACATCCTCGAGCAGCTCGATGGCGGAGATCACTAGCTAACGAGTTTCATTCGGCAGCCGGATACAGAACGCCGGGTGCGAGGGCGCTCGGGCGACCTACTCCGGGCGACGCCAATCCCCAGAACGTCCGCCCGACTTCGCGAGCAACCGCACGTTCTCAATCTGCACGGTCTTGTCCATACCCTTGACCATGTCGACGATCGCGAGAGCAGCGACCGACACGGCGGTCATGGCTTCCATCTCCACGCCCGTGCGGTCTGCCGTGCGCACGGTCGCGGTTACGGCGACTCCGTCATCCGTCACTTCAAGGTCGACGGTCGCGCCGTGCACCCCGATGATGTGAGCGAGCGGCAGCAGTTCGGCGGTGCGCTTGGCGGCTTGGATGCCGGCGATGCGTGCGACCGCGAGAATGTCACCCTTGGGAGCGTTGCCCGCGCGCAGCGCGTCGATGATCACGGGGGAGCAGCGAACGAAACCCTCCGCCGTCGCTTCGCGCACGGTCGGGGTCTTAGCGGTGACATCCACCATCCGGGCTTTGCCAGCGGAATTGAGGTGCGTGAAAGGCTGTTCGCTCATGACACCAGTGTGACAGCCAGCAGGTCGCCTTCGCGTACCTCGGTCACATCTTCGGGCACGAAGGCCAGGGCGTTTGCGCCAGCCAGACTCGCGACGAGATAGGAACCGGCACCGCCCGCGCTCGCAGGACGAACGGATGCTGCACCCGCCTCATCCTGTTCGACGACGGCGGGCATGGATTGCGCCCGCCCCGCGGGGCTGCGCCAGCCCGTGCTGACGGTAGCGGTGATCGTCGGGCGCATGATCGCAGCGCGCCCGGCCATCGCGAGCAGCGCGGGGCGCACGAATGCCTCGAAGGAGACGAAGACGCTCACGGGATTGCCGGGCAGGGCAAAGATCAGCGGCCCGGCGACGTCGCTACTGCTGTCGTTGCTGTTGCTGTTGCTGCTGCGGTCGTAGTCGTGGTCGCTACCAGCGTCGCCAGCAGGGCCACCGAGGGGAACCCGGCCAACAGGGAACCGGCCGAACCCTTGGGGCTTGCCCGGCTGCATCCGCACCGGTCCGAACCAGACTCCAAGCGGGGCGAGCACTGCCTTCACGACGTCATACGCGCCGACGCTCACTCCGCCCGAGGTGACAAAGGCATCCACGTCGGGTGCATGGTTCTCGAGCATCTCGCGCAGAGCATCATCGTCGTCGGCAACCGAGCCCAGTTGAACGGGGATGCCGCCGCACTCGGTGATCATCGCCGCCAAAAGAAGCGAGTTCGAGTCGTGAATCTGGCCACGCTCCAGCGGCTCCCCGGGCTTGCGCAGTTCAGTTCCGGTCGAGAGCACACCGACGCGCGGTGCGGGCTGAACCGACAGCGTGCTGACTCCGGATGCCGCTGCGGCAGCCAGATCACGCGCGCCGAGAACGCGCCCTGCCGTCAGTACCGGGTCGCCCAGGCGCACATCGGTACCCGTGCGCCGGATGTGGGCGGCGGGTTTCGGGGCGCGAAAAATGAGAACGGTGTCGGTGCCCTCATCGGTGTCTTCGATGGGCACGATGCAGTCCGCGTCAGTGGGCACTGCGGCACCAGTCATGATCCGGGCAGCCTCGCCGGGCTGCAATGACGGATTCTCGGCGGAGCCTGCCGGAAGGTCAGCGACCACACGGAGCGCTATCGGTGTCTCAGTCGTGGCGGAGATGGCATCCGCTCGTCGGAGCGCATAACCGTCCATCGCGGAGTTATCGAAACTGGGAACATCGACCGCGGCGTGCACGTCGGCGGCGAGGGTGAGGCCCAACGCCTGCGCGATCGGGACGCTGACAATCGGCAATGGCGCGACGTTGGCCAGAACGCGGGCGAGGTGCTCCTCGATGCTGATCGACGCGGGGGAGGCCGCCATTATTCTGCCGAGCCTGACGGTGCTGAGCCTGACTGTGCTGAGCCGGATGATGCCGACGACTCCGGTGCCAAGTCCGACGACGACACAGCAGGAGGAGGAGCGGCAGCAGCAGCGGCCTGGCCAGCGTTGCTCGCGGCGGCAAGCGCGGCTCTCGATAACGCATCCGCGCTTCGCATGGCCGAGGACGGGTCGGTTCCGGCAGCGGCAGCGAGCCCCGCCGCGTAGCCGACCAGAAACGTCGTCACGGGAGCCGCTGGCCGGATCACCGTGTGCGCGGCGACGCCGGCGAGATCCAGAATCCCATCGACATCCATTGCGGCACGAAACTCATCGCTGGCGATGCCCAGCTCGCTGCTGAGGTGCGCGGCCCAGTCGTCGAGACGTTGGCGTTCTTCGGAGTTCATTGTGCGGCTTCTTCCGTTTCTGCGGTCGGATCGGTGGCGCCGAGGCGAGCTGCGTCTTCCCACGTATCAACATCATCGGTGGCTCCGGGCGAAGCCATCACGGGCATCAGGGTGAGCGGCTCAATCAATTTTCGCATCGAGAGTCCGTTGAGGCTGTCGGCGTCGAACCGCGAGAGGGCGCTGATCAGAGCGCGGCGGCGATACAGGCAGGCAAGCGGCTGACGGTAGCCAGTCGCATCGACGGAGATCACGCCATCCACGTCGGCGGGGGCGGCAGCGAGTGCGTCGACTAGTGCTGGCACCTGGGCGGCAATGCCCGGCATGTCGCAGGCAAGCACGAGGATGGCGTCGCTCTCGGCAGTGGCGTTGGCAGAGAGGTGGTGCACGCCGGCGCCGACCGCAGCAGCGGGCCCCGAAAAGGGCGGATCCTCGCGCGTAATGAACACCGTAGTGTCCACGAGGTCGGGATCGATGGGGCCGACGACGACGCAGGTACGCGCGACTCTGGATGCCGCAGCGAGAGCATGGTCGAGAAGGCTACGGCCGTCCACGTGGAGTGCTGCTTTCGCGACCCTCCCCAAGCGGGATGAGCGACCTCCGGCAAGCACCGCTGCATCGATCAGCATGCAGCCACTCTAAGTGACGGCGGAATCAGCGTCACTATGCGGCGCGAGTGTCGGCCGCTGCTGCCCTCAGCACCTCCACCGAGATAGTCTCGGCTCAGGGCTCGCGCAGAAATTGTGAAGCTCAGGAGGAGGCAGGCAGCGTGAACAGAATCACGGCACGACGCAAGATCACCCGAGTCACTATCGGTTCGCCTCCGGTATCCCGGGAGGATGTACTCGCAGTGGAGGAGCCGCTCGAGATGCGCGTCAACGGGCGCTCGCTTGCCGTGACAATGCGCACTCCCGGTGACGACTTTGACCTCGTCGCGGGGTTTCTTGTCTCCGAGGGGATCATCACCTCGGGCGAGCACTTCTTTGCCGCTCGCTACTGCGCCGGTGCCACCGTCGACGGAGTGAACACCTACAACGTCGTTGATGTCACCTTGGCACCGGGCGTGCCGGCACCCGATCCGAGCTTGGAGCGGTCGTTCCTCACGACCAGTTCCTGCGGACTGTGCGGCAAGGCAAGCATCGACGCCGTACGCACCAAATCGGCGTTCTCTGTAGCCGAGGATGCCGCGCGAGTCGACGCCGAGCTGCTGACCACGTTCCCCGAGAAGCTGCGCGAGGCGCAAGACGTATTCGAGAAGACGGGCGGATTGCACGCGGCGGCGCTGTTCGATGGCGCGACCGGGGAGATGTTGGTCGCGCGCGAGGATGTGGGGCGCCACAACGCTGTCGACAAGGTCATCGGCTGGGCCGTTAAACAGAATCTGCTGCCGCTGTCGGGCATCGTGCTCATGGTGTCGAGCCGCGCGAGCTTCGAACTCGCGCAGAAGGCCATGATGGCGGGGATCCCGGTTCTGGCTGCAGTGTCGGCACCGTCGTCGCTGGCCGCAGAATTTGCCGAGGAGGTTGGCATGACGCTGGTCGGCTTCCTCCGCGGACAATCGATGGTGCTCTATGCCGGGCAAGAACGCATTGTGCAGAATGAGTCGGCCGACGCGAACTAGGCGGCCCGCCCCGCGCTAGCTCATCTGCGGGGCGTCGTCTTCCACCGCTGGGATGAATCGCACCGCCATCGCCTTATAGCCGGGCGTATTCGATTCGCGAGCGACCAGTTCGCGGTGCACGAGGTTGTTCGCCTCCGGAAAGTACGCTGCCGCGCATCCCCGCGGAGTCGGATAGAAGACAAGGCGGAACTTGTCTGCCCGGCGCTCCTGACCTTGGAACGTGCTGATGACATCCACGAGGTCCCGGTCGGCGAACCCCATTTCGGCGGCATCGTCCTTGTTGATGAGGATGACGCGGCGGCCACCCGAGATGCCGCGGTAGCGGTCATCCAGCCCGTAGTACGTGGTGTTGTACTGGTCGTGGCTGCGCATCGTTTGCAGAATCAAGTGTCCGGGAGGCGGTGTCAGATACTCGAGCGGGCTCACCGTAAAGCGGGCGAGCCCGATGTCGGTGGCGAAGCTGCGGGAGTCGCGGGGCGGGTTAGGCAGCACGAAACCGTTCTTGGTCCTCAGGCGGGTGTTGAAGTCGACGAAGCCCGGCAGCACGCGGGAGATGTGGTCGCGGATGACGTCGTAGTCCTCGGCCATCGCTTTCCAGTCCACCGGGTGATCCTCGCCCAGGGTGGCGATGGCCATGCGGGCGATGATCACGGGTTCCGCGAGCAGGTGATCTGACACCGGCTTGAGTCGGCCTTGAGTGGTGCGCACTACCGACATGGAGTCTTCGACCGACAGCACCTGACGGCCGCTCGGATGCTTGTCGTCGGTGTCGGTGCGACCTAGCGTGGGCAAAATTAGCGAGGTGAGGCCGTGCACGACATGCGAGCGGTTGGGCTTGGTTGAGACGTGAACGGTCAGGCCCACCCGCTGCAACGCGTTACCGAGCGCTTCGGTGTCCGAGGCGGCGAGCGCAAAGTTTCCGCCCATCGAGACGAACACGTCGACGTTGTCGTTCTCGAATGCCTCAACGGTGTCGACCGAGTCGAAGCCGTGCTCGCGGGGCGAAGCGATTCCGAATTCCTTGTCGAGGGCATCCAACATCCACTCGTGAGGTTTCTCCCACACGCCCATCGTGCGGTCGCCCTGCACATTCGAGTGGCCGCGCACGGGGCACGCACCGGCGCCGGGCTTGCCGAAGTTCCCCTGCAGCAGGAGCAGGTTGATGATCTCCTTGAGCGTGTTCACGGAGTGAGGCTGTTGCGTGAGGCCGAGCGCCCAGCAGATGATCGTGGCCTTCGACTCGACCATCATCTGAGCAACCTTGGCGATCTCGAGGCGAGACAGGCCGGTCGCTGCTTCGGTCTCGTCCCAGTCGATGGTCTTGCGTGCGGCACGGTAGGCATCGATGCCGTCGGTGTTCGCTGCGATGAACTCGTGGTCAACTACGGAGCCGGGAACCCGCTCCTCTTCCTCCAGAAGCAGGTGACCGAGGGCCTGGAAGAGCGCGAGGTCGGCACCGACCTTGATCTGGAGAAACTCGTCGGCCAAGTTGGTGCCGCCACCGACGACTCCCTTGGGTGTCTGCGGATCCTTGAAGTTGAAGAGCCCGGCTTCGGGGAGCGGGTTGACGGCGACGATCTTGCCACCGTTGTCTTTGCATTCGGCCAGGGCCGACAGCATCCGCGGGTGGTTCGTGCCGGGGTTCTGGCCAATCACAAAGATGAGCTCAGCCTCATGGATGTCTTCGAGCGAGACTGTGCCTTTACCGATACCAATCGTGGGGTTCAGGGCGGAACCGGATGATTCGTGGCACATGTTCGAGCAGTCCGGCAGGTTATTGGTGCCGATCGAGCGCGCGAAGAGTTGGTACAGAAACGCCGACTCATTGGCCGTGCGGCCGGAGGTGTAAAAGACGGTGCGCTCGGGAGTCGTGGCGCGGATCTTCTCGCCGATGAGTTCGAAGGCGTCGTTCCAGGAGATCTGCGAGTAGTGGGTATCGCCGGGGCGGATGACAACCGGATGCGTGATGCGGCCCTGGTTGCCGAGCCAGTACTCGGTCTTGTCCGACAGCTCTTCGATCGAGTGTTCTGCCCAAAACTCCGGGGTCACGGTGCGCAGCGTGCTCTCTTCGGCGACGGCCTTGGCGCCGTTTTCGCAGAACTCGGCAACCTTGCGGTGACCTTGCGATTCCGGCCAGGCGCAGCCGGGGCAGTCTGTGCCATCGCGTTGGTTCAGCCGCAGCAAGGAGCGCGCGGTGCGGGTCACGCCGGCCTGCGCGATTCCCCGATCCAGTGCCACGAGCACGGCTTCAACGCCGGCCGCCGACTTCTTCGGTTTCTTGACCAGCAGGTCGTCTTCATTGATGTCGTCAACCGGGGCTCCACGTGTCATGTCCCCATACTGCCTGCAATCAATGAGAATTTGTGCACAATCTTGGTCTGATACCTAAAGATTGATCAGTTAATTGCTAGCCTGTGGTTCGCGGCCGATTTGCCGACAGCAGCGTTGCTGTTTGACACGCTTAGTGCGACGAGGAGACCATCCATGAGCTGGCTTGACCGAGAACACACCATAGCCCCTCCCGGTTTCAATCGCTGGCTTGTTCCGCCGGCCGCGCTGGCAGTGCATCTGAGTATCGGTCAGGCATACGCCACAAGCGTTTACAAGACTGCACTCGTTGATCACTTCGACGCGAGTCTCACTCAGATCGGCGTCATCTTCTCGATCGCCATCGTCATGCTCGGATTGTCGGCCGCGATCATGGGAACGTGGGTAGACCGCAGTGGCCCGCGCAAGGCGATGTTTGTCGCCGCGCTGTTCTGGTCGGGCGGATTCTTGATCGGATCGCTTGGCGTCTTCTCCAACCAGCTGTGGTTGGTCTACGTCGGCTACGGCTTCATCGGCGGTATTGGACTCGGGATCGGCTATATCTCGCCGGTGTCGACCCTGATTAAGTGGTTCCCTGACCGTCCCGGCCTCGCCACGGGCATGGCGATTATGGGATTCGGCGGTGGCGCGCTCATCGCCAGCCCCGTTTCTACGGCATTGCTTGCGCTCTACGATCCCAACGCGGGAACCGAGGGCTGGGTTGCCAGTGGTGACGCCGTTGGCAAGTTGTTCCTCACGCTCGGGCTCATTTATCTCGCGTACATGATGTTCGGCGCGTTCACGATTCGGGTGCCTGCCGAGGGCTGGACGCCAGCCGGCTTCGACCCGTCGAAGGTCAAGGCGAAGGCGCTCGTCACTAGTAACCACGTCTCAGCGAACAACGCGATCAAGACCCGCCAGTTCTGGCTCGTGTGGATCGTGCTCTTCTGTAACGTCACGGCGGGCATCGGAATCCTTGAACAAGCGGCGCCGATGATTCAGGACTTCTTCCGTCAAGCCGACGGGCAGTCCTTGGTCACGGCCGCGGTAGCCGGTGGCTTCGTCGGTCTGCTGTCGATCGCCAACATGGGCGGCCGGTTCGTGTGGTCGTCCACGTCAGATGTCACCGGGCGCAAGAACATTTACATGATTTACCTCGGAGTGGGCGCGATTCTGTACGTATTGCTGGCACTCGTTGGCTCCAACACGACGGCACTGTACGTGGCACTCGCTTTCGTCATCATTTCGTTCTACGGCGGCGGTTTCGCCACGGCGCCGGCCTACTTGCGTGACCTCTTCGGCACGTTCCAGGTGGGCGCTATCCATGGTCGACTGCTGACTGCCTGGTCAGCGGCTGGCATTGCTGGTCCACTGATCGTGAACTCCTTCTTGGACGCTCAGGGTGCGCCTGGCGAGCTGACCGCCGCGGCGTACCAGCCCGCTCTGCTGACCATGGTCGGACTGCTTGTCGTGGGCTTCATCGCCAACCTCATGGTGCGGCCCGTACATTCCACCTTCCATGAACCATCCACAGCGGGGTCTAAAGGCCTCACCATTTCCGCGGAGGCCTGAGATGAAGAAAGCACAACTCGCGATCGTCTGGGCGCTCGTCGGCATTCCGTTGCTCTACGGCGTATTTCAGACCATGACGAAGGCTTCGGCACTGTTCGGCTGAGCAAGCGGCGGCAAGCAGCAGGCAAACGTCCGGCAACCCGTGGAAAAGCGACGGCAGCGCATCGAAGAAGCGGGGTAAAAGCCCTGAAAGTTCCGCAGTTGCGGTGTTATGCTGTGTTTTATGGCGCAATATCGGATTAGCGAGGCCGCAGGGCTCCTCGGAGTCAGTGACGACACCCTGCGACGCTGGATCGCGAACGATGGCCTGCCGGTGTCGCTTGACGACGCCGGTCGCCAGGTCATCGATGGCGCGGACCTCGCGCAGCGTGCTCAAGAGCGGGCGCAGCAAGCCCAACAGGCCGCAGCGGGATCCGGCTCAGAAAGCAGCGCGCGCAACCGCATGGTCGGGCTCGTCACGGGCATCCTGAGCGACACCGTCATGTCGCAGGTCGAGCTGCAGTGCGGCCCGCATCGCATCGTGTCGCTCATGTCGACGGAAGCGGTGCGCGACTTAAAGCTCGAAATTGGTTCGCTCGCGGTCGCCGTCGTGAAGGCGACGATGGTCGTGGTCGAGGCGCCGAAAGACAACTCCTAGTGATGGGGACGGTGCGGCAGCGGTGGCAGGGCTGGGATGGGCGCCATCGAGGTCACCTGCTGACAACGGTCGCCGCCGTCGCGATTGCGGGCATCGTGGGGCTTTCTGGATGCTCGGCAACTGAGCCGGCACCGGCATCCACGTCAGCGGACGGTGCCCTTCAGGGTGAGCTCACGATTTATGCTGCGGCATCGTTGACCGCGTCGTTCACCGAGCTGGCCGAGGCATTCAGCGCCGAGAACCCCGGCGTCACCATCGCGCCGATCTCCTTCGACGGCTCCTCTACTCTCGCCACCCAGATCAGCGAGGGTGCGCCGGCCGATGTCTTCGCCTCCGCGGATGACGCCACGATGCAGCAGGTCAGCGCCGAGCTGGCGAGTGCTCCTATTGCGTTCGCCACCAACGAATTGCAGATTGCGGTGCAGCCCGGCAACCCTCTGGACATCACGACCCTGAGCGATTTGGCGGAGCCCGGCGTGCAGGTTGCCGTGTGCGCTCCCGCGGTTCCGTGCGGTGCTGCAGCCCGCATCCTGCTCGATGCCGCCGCGGTCGACCTCACGCCGGTGACCGAAGAGCAGAACGTGAAAGCCGTGCTCACCAAGGTTGAGCTGGGCGAAGTGGATGCTGGGCTCGTCTATGTCACCGACGTGCGGGATGCGGCGGGAGCGGTCGAGGGCGTCGCGGTTGATGGTGCCGACGCGGCCCGCAACAACTACCCGATCGCCGTGCTGAACGAGGCCGCGCACCCGGCGATTGCAGCCGCCTTCGTGGACTTCGTGCTCTCGGCGCCGGGGCAGGCCATTCTCGCGAGCTACGGATTCGTAACACCATGAGCGGCCCAGTGCCCAGCGCGCGGGTTGCCGTGAGCCGAGCCTCCGAGGCGGGGGCGAAGCGCAACGGAGCCAGCCGAAGCGCGAGCACCCGCACCACTGCAGCGGCAGGCGCCGGCATCCCGCGACTGCTCTATCTGCCCGCGGCTCTCGGTTTCGCCCTGCTGATTTTGCCTCTTGTCGGGTTGTTTCTGCGTGCCGACTGGCCGAGCGTTCCGGCCGCGATCGTCTCCGAGGAGGCGCAGTCGGCGCTCTGGCTATCGCTGCAGACGGCGCTCGCCGCGACCGTGTTGTGCCTCATCGTCGGCATTCCACTCGCGCTCGTGATCGCCCGCTCGGGCAACCGTCTGGCGGGACTGCTGCGCGCCCTCACGACGCTCCCGCTCGTGATGCCGCCCCTTGTCGGAGGCATCGCGCTGCTGTACCTTCTCGGACGCAACGGGCTCGTCGGCAGCGTGCTCGAACTGTGGTTCGGCATCAGCATTCCGTTCACGACGGGAGCGGTCGTGATCGCGCAATCGTTCGTAGCGCTGCCGTTCCTGGTGATCTCCGTCGAGGGCGCGCTGCGCACCGCGGGCACCCGCTACGAGCTGGTCGCGGCCACTCTCGGCGCCGGGCGCTGGACAGTGTTTCGTCGCGTCACGCTGCCGCTCATCATGCCGGGCGTCATTGCCGGAACCGTGCTCTGCTTCGCTCGCGCCCTCGGCGAATTCGGCGCCACCGCCCTCTTCGCTGGCAACGCCGCCGGAACGACCCGCACCATGCCCCTCGCCATCTACACCGCGTTCAACGGCGCCGGCGTGAGCCAAGATTCGGCCATCGCTCTGTCGCTGCTGCTCGTGGTTGTCGGCATCGTCATCCTCCTTCTGCTGCGCAGTTGGCGCCCGACCCCGGAGCGCTGAGCGATGACATTGGATGCCACCATGCTGGTGAGCCGCGGATCGTTCACCCTCGACGCGAGCGTCACGGTCGCGCCCGGCGAAACGCTCGCCCTGCTGGGCCCGAACGGCTCGGGAAAGTCGACCCTGCTCGCGGTCATTGCCGGGCTGCTCGCCCCCGAGCGCGGTGCGGTTTCGGTCGACGGGCGGGTACTGACCGAAGTTGCGAGCGCAGCCTATCGCGCCGACGGTCGGGCTGCCGATCGCGCGGGTGGTGGGCCCGCTAGTCGCGGTCGCGTCGGTGGCGAGCGCACTGGGGCCGGTCGTATGACCGTGGTGCCCGCCCATCGTCGCCGCATTGGTTTGCTCGGGCAAGACCCGCTGCTGTTCCCGCATCTCAGCGCCCTCGAGAATGTCGCTTTCGGGCTGCGCTCTCTCGGAATGAGAACGGACGAAGCGCGCGAGCGAGCATCCGAATGGCTGGATGCCGTGGAGATGACAGAGTTCGCCGCTCGCAAACCTGCCGAGCTTTCTGGCGGCCAGCAACAGCGTGTGGCGATCGCCCGTGTGCTGGCCACCGAACCCGACGTACTGCTCTTCGACGAGCCGATGGCTGCCCTCGATGTGCAGAATGCGTCGCTCGTGCGCACCCTCCTGCGCGAGTGTCTGGCAGCCCGAGTCTCCGCCGTCCACACCGGAATCCATGGCCGACCGCCGACCGCACCCGCCACCATCGTCGTTACCCACGATGTGGTGGATGCCCTGGTGCTGGCCGATCGCGTCGCCATCATGGATGCCGGCTGCATCATCGACAGCGGCGATGTCGCCCGCGTTCTCGGTGAGCCCATCAACCAGTTCGCCGCCACTCTGGTCGGCCTCAACGTGCTGCACGGAATCGTCGAATCGAGCCAGCTCGTGAGGCTCGCGGATGGGCGTGCTCTAGCCGTCGACAGCATTGAGCCGGTTGTCGGTGCGGACGTTTCGGTCGCGTTCCCGCCGTCTGCGGTCACGCTGCGTCGGGAGTCGCGGGGTGCCGCTCGGGCCGACGGCGTTGCGACTGCAGCGCCGGGAGCCGCCGATTCCGCACGTGTCGAGCCCGCCGCATCCGCCCCGCCTCTGCCGCACGAATGGCAGGCCACGGTCGATCTGCTCGAGCCCGGCCTCAAGGGCATCCGCGTCACCCTCGTGGGCGATACCGTCGCGGCCGAGGCCTCGGCGGCTGACCTGCTCGCGCACGACATCGCGCCGGGGGACCGCATCGTGGCATCCGTTGATCCGTCTCAGATCACGGTGTATCCGCGCCGCTAAGCCACGCCCATCGGTGCTCCAATCGGTACCGCCAGCGGCACGAACATCGGCGACCGAGAAATGCCCGGGGTCGCTCTCAACAATCCCGTTGTTCTCGGGGCGCACGTTGCTAGGATTCGCCCATGCGCGTGACGAAACTCAGAGTGTATCCAGTGAAGTCGTTTGCCGGCGAAGACGTCGAGTCTGCCGCGGTGAATCCGTGGGGCCTCGACCAGGATCGCCGCTGGGCGCTCGTCGATAGTGACGGCAAGAGCCTCACCGCACGCCAACACAATCATCTGCTCGGCCTCTCGGCGCACGCCCTGAGCGAGACGGCAGTGCAACTCTCCGACCGCGAGGGCTCCAGGGTGACCGTCGACATGGCGGATGGCGGCGACACCATCGAGGTAAGCCACAGCGGGCAAGGCACGGCGCTTGCCGCTCGCGGTGACGTCAACCGTTGGTTGAGCGAACGCGTCGGCCTCGACGCACGACTCGTCTGGCAGTCCGACCCGACCGTGCGCGCGATCGACCCCGAAGACGGAGGTCAGCCCGGAGAGGTTGTCTCGCTCGCCGATGGCGGCCCGCTGCTGCTGGCGAGCGAAGCGTCACTGCGGCAGCTTGACGAGTGGACCGCTGAGAACGACGAGCCGCTCGACATGATCCGGTTCCGCCCCAACGTGATAATCGACGATCTCGAACCCTGGGTCGAAGAAAGCTGGACGCACGTCACGATTGGCGACGTGCGCTTTCGCGTCACCATGATTTGCGACCGCTGCGTCATGACCACGATCGAACCCAGCACGCTCGAGCGCGGCAAGGAGCCGATTCGAACCCTGGCGCAGCACCGTCAGCGGGACCACAAAACGTGGTTCGGCATCCGCCTCACTCCGCTCGATGGCGGGCGCATTCACGTGGGCGATGCGATCGAGGCGACGACCTCGGAGGTTTCGCAGCCCGCAGCGGGATAGTGTGACGGGATGAGTTCCTCCGCGGTAGTGCCTCCTGGGGAGAACAGCGTGGCGGGCGCCCAAGAGAACGCGCTCGCAGCCACGGCGGCGGACTCCCTCGTGGATACCCTCGGTCGGCCGCTGCACGACATCCGTTTCTCGGTCACCGACCGGTGCAATTTTCGGTGCGTGTATTGCATGCCCAAGGAAGTGTTCGGCGCCGACTACGCGTTCATGCCCCGCGACGAGCTCTTGAGTTTTGAAGAGATCACTCGGCTGGCGCGCATTGCTGCGCTGCACGGCGTGGAGAAGATCCGCCTGACCGGTGGCGAACCGCTGCTACGCAAAGGACTCCCCGAACTGGTCGGGATGCTGTCGAAACTCACGACCCCGGCCGGCAAGCCCCTCGACCTCGCGGTCACCACCAATGGCTCCGCACTCGGGCACCTTGCGGTCGCGCTCAAGGAAGCCGGCCTCAAGCGCGTGACGGTATCGCTCGATTCGCTCGATGACGCGACTTTTCAAGCCATGAACGACGTGAAGTTTCCCGTCAAGAAGATATTGGACGGCCTCGACGCCGCCCACGCTGCCGGGCTTGGCCCCATCAAGATCAACATGGTCGTGAAGAAGGGCCACAACGACAAGGACATCGTCGCGATGGCCCGCCACTTCAAAGACACCCCGTTTATCCTGCGCTTCATCGAATACATGGATGTCGGCACCACCAACGGCTGGCAGCTCGGCGAGGTTGTGCCGTCGGCCGAGGTCGTCGCGCGCATCAACGCGGAGCTTCCCCTCGACGAAATCGCCCCCAACTACAGCGGCGAAACGTCGCAGCGCTGGCGTTACCGCGACGGCAGCAACGAAATTGGTGTGATCTCGAGCGTCACGCAGTCGTTCTGCCACACCTGCTCGCGCGCCCGCATCTCGGTCGACGGCAAGCTCTACACGTGCCTCTTCGCCAGTTCGGGCCACGACCTGCGCGCGCTCATGCGCGACGGCTGCACCGACGACCAGCTGTCGGATGCCATGGCGAGCCTGTGGCGAAAGCGCACCGACCGCTACTCCGAGTTGCGCTCGCTCAACACCCCGCGTCCGGCCGGAGCCGACGGCACCAAGCCCGGTGCCAAGAGGATCGAGATGTCGTACATTGGTGGCTGACATGACCCTTCACATTCGCTATTTCGCTGCGGCCGCCGAGGCTGCCGGGCGCGATGAAGAGCACCTCGAAATCGAGTCGGGGGCAACTCTGGCAACGGTCAAGGAGCTGCTCATCGAACGCTATGGCGCCCTCATGCGGAAGGTCGTCGAGTCGGGATCGTTCCTGATTGATGGCGTTGTTCGTCGTGATCCCTTGTACGCGGTGGGCGCTCGCGTCGACGTGCTACCGCCGTTCGCTGGCGGCTAGGGCTCGGAGCTGCTACAGCCCGACCCATTCGGTGGCGCCACCTGCGAGCTGCTGACGTTTCCAGATCGGCACCGTCTGCTTGATGCGCTCGACGAGTAGTTCGCACGCCTCGAACGCTTCACGCCGGTGCGCGGCGGAGACGGCCGCCGACAGGGCAACATCCCCAATCTGCAGCAGGCCAACGCGGTGCGCTGCTGCGATTGCGAGGCCCGTTTCGGCTGCCACTTCAGCGCAGCACTGCGCGAGCAGCGCCTCGGCTTCGGGATGCGCTTGGTACTCCAGCGACCACACCTCGTTGCCGCCGTCGTGATTGCGCACCACACCCGAGAACACGACGACCGCGCCAGAAGCGGGGGATTCGACAGCGCGACGAATAGCGGCCTCATCGATCGGGGCATCCGTGATGGTGGCGAAGCTTGCCGGGGTGGACGCGTTCATTTTTAGTACCTCGCGAGCGCAGGATCAATGACCTGCGCGTAGTCGTCGATGCCGCCCACCAGGTGGCGAATGTTGGTGAAGCCGGCGCTCTGCAGCAGGCGCAGGGCGCGTTCGCTGCGGATTCCGTGATGACAATATACGACCACCGGAATATCGGTGCGGATGTCGGCAAGCCGGCCCTCAAGGCCGCCAAGCGGAATCAGCTCGGCCGTCTCAATCGAGGCAATCGCAAACTCGAAGGGCTCCCGAATATCGACCAGCTGCAGCGCAGCCTTCGTGGAGAGCAGGGCTGCAAGTTCGCGCGAATCGATCTCGTCGCTCACGCCGCCCGCAGCGTCGCTTCCGCTCGTCTCGCCGAATTCGGCGGAGCCGCCAGTTTTGCTCGTGTCGCCGACACCGCTCGAACCGACGGCGGCAGGCGCCAGACCGCAGAATAGGTCGTAGTCAATGAGCTCGGTAACGGCATCCACTTCGTCGCTCACGGCGTATTCCAGCTCGCGAAAGCGCCCGCTGAGCGCGTCGTAGGTGGTGACTCGGCCCAGAAGCGGTTCGCCGATGCCCGTGATGAGCTTCACAGTTTCGGAGCACATGATCGCGCCGATCATGGCGCACACGGTCGGCAGCACGCCGCCCTCGGCGCATGACGGAACGGTGCCGGGTGCGGGCGGAACGGGAAAGAGGTCGCGGTAGGTGGGCCCCTGGCCTGACCACGAAATTCCGGCTTGACCGCCGTAGCGCAGGATCGCACCCCAGACGACCGGGATGCCGGTCAGCACCGCTGCGTCATTGACGAGATAGCGAGTGGCGAAGTTGTCGCTGCCGTCGAGCACGAGGTCATACCCCGCAAAGAGTTCGAGGGCGTTGCTGGAATCGAGCCACACGTTGTGGCCGATGAACGAGACTTCGGGATCGATGCGGCTGACGGTTTCGGTCATCGATTCGAGCTTGCTGCGCCCGATATCGGCAACCCCGTGGGCGAGCTGGCGGTGCAGGTTGGAGAGCTCAACGGCATCCGTATCGATCACGCCGATGGCGCCGACACCCATCGCAGCGAGGGCGGGGATGGTGGCGCTGCCGAGGCCGCCCGCGCCCACGACCAGCACTCGTGCGTGAGCGAGGCGACGTTGCGCGATCTCACCAAAGTCAGGATTAGCGAGCTGGCGCGAGTAACGGATCAGACGTTCGGAACTGAGCGGTTCGCCCGGCCCCACGAGCGGCTGGCGGTCAGACTGAGCAGGCAATGTCACGAGGCGATCCTTACCGCGCCGAAAGTGGCACGGCCACGATTCTATCGTTTCGGATGCTGCGAAACCGGGCTTAATCGCAGCGTCGTTGCCTACCGATAGGGTGTGTGCGGGCCGGAGATCTCGGCTCACCACCCGATAGAAGGAGTACCCCATGGAAGCCGCCGTAATCGCCGCCTGGACGTTCGTTTCTGAAGCCCCGATTCCCGAAGACGTCATGCCCATGCTGCTCCCCGGTGAACAGCCCATCGCGGCGTACAAGACGTTCCGCGACAGCGCCGTGTTCACCAACAAGCGCCTGATTGTCCGTGATGCTCAAGGCATCACCGGCAAGAAGGTGGAGCTCTACTCGCTGCCCTACTCGAACGTGCTCATGTGGTCCTCCGAGAACGCCGGAACTCTCGACATCAACGCCGAACTCGAACTGTGGACCCGCGCCGGTCACATCAAAATCAAGGTCGGCAAGGCCATCGACGTGCGCAAGCTCGACATGCTCATCGCCAACGTGGTCATCGGCGCGAGCTAACGCCACCAACACACACGACGGGGTGGGGCAATGAAAACGGACTTCAAGAAAACGCTCGACGCGTATAAAGCGCGCCATAACGAATTCAGAATTCTGGATGTCCCACCCCAGCAGTACCTCATGGTCGACGGCCATGGTGCGCCCGGTGCCGACAGCGACTACACGGCCGCAATCGGCGCGCTCTATCCCGTGGCGTACACGCTGAAGTTTGCGAGCAAAGCACTCGACCGCGACTATGTCGTGCCGCCGCTGGAAGCGCTCTGGTGGGCCGAAGATATGGCCGCCTTCACGAGCGGGCGCGACAAGTCACAGTGGGACTGGACCGCGATGATCCTCGCGCCCGAGTGGATCACTCCGACCATGTTTGAGGATGCGGTGGCCTCGGTGGTCGCCAAGAGCAAGACACCCGAGAGTCTGCCCGCCAGCCTCGACAAGGTGCGCTTCGAAACCCTCGACGAGGGGCTGTGCGTGCAAACACTCCACCTCGGGCCTTATGACGATGAGGCCGAGATTCTGGCGCAGCTGCATACCGAGTTCGTTCCCGAGCAGGGGCTGCGGATGACCGGCAAGCACCACGAGATCTACTTCAACGACTTTCGCAAAGTCGAGGCATCCAAGCTCCGCACGCTGCTGCGGCAACCCGTGGAACGCGTCTAGCTAAAGCTTGGCGATCTCGATCTTCTTCAGCTGCATCATGTGCTCGAAGGCATTCGGCCGTTTCATGAGTTCGTCGATGTTGGCGGGAGTGATCTGCCAACTCACGCCGAATTTGTCTTTGCACCACCCGCAGGCTTCCGCCTCGGGAACCGCCGAGAGCGCCGCCCAGTAGCGATCAATCTCAGTCTGATCCGAACACGGAATCACAAACGACACCGACTCCGTGAATGTCACGTGTTGGCGGGTCGCGGCATCCATTGCCACAAACCACAGGTCTCGGAGCCTGACATCTCCAAACATTACCGAACCGGGATGCGCGGGCCCCGACCGCTCGGTGTAGCGAACATCAGCACCCAACTGCGAATTATCAAACACCGAGGCATAGAACTCGATGGCCTCCCGCGCGCGGTTCTGCACGCCATCGCCGAACAACAACGCGGGCATGATGGTGGGTCGCGGTTCACCAGCGGGATCGGTCAAAATGAGCTGCCAGTTCACGCCAAAACGGTCCCGCAACCATCCATAGCGCGGGCTGAAATCGTAGTTAGCGATCGGCATGAGCGCACTGCCGCCGTCGATAAGTGTATTCCACAACGCATCAAGGTTGTGGCGAGCATCCGGATCAATAGAGGGATCGAAATTGACCATGAACGACGTGGACTCGTTGAACGCAAATCGCTCGCCCGCGTTGATCGCCAAAAAGTCTTGCCCGGCGAGACGGAAAGTAACCGTCAGCACCGCACCGGCGAGGTCGCGTTGAAAATCAGCCAACCCCTCCGAGGGGTAGTGAGTGGTGCCGACGATCGAACTATCGGAAAACGCTGCGGTGTAGAACTGAACAGCCTCTTCGGCATTGCCGTTGAACCAGAGGCACGGCGTGATCGTGGTCATGGTGTTCCTCCTCGAACCCATGTCGTCGCAACGCGCGGCGGCTAATGACACGATCATAAGCCGCGGCAGGCTGCGAGAGAAGGTTTCGTTTAAGCTGGCGGGATGAATGTGAACGAGTTGGGGCCAGACGCGAGCCCCGATGAGCGCGGCGACAGTGCGGCTAAGCCCAGGGCCACTGATCACAGTGCCGCAGGGCGTCGGCATGAGTGGCGCTACGCCTTCCTACGCGCGTATCACGGCTTCATGCTGCATCGCGGAATCGATTCCGCAGCCACTCTCGCATTCTTTGCTGCGCTCGCGATTTTCCCAGCCGCGCTTACGGTCGTGTCAGCACTAGCGCTAGGTCAGGGTGAAGACCAAGCGGCCGAGACCGTGCTCGATCTGGCGCGAGAAGTGCTGCAAGAAGACACCGTGGAGGCCCTCAAGGAACCGTTGACTCAACTCTTCTCGGTGGGGAGCCCGGGCCTAGCTCTCGCCATCGGCATCGCCCTGAGCGTGTGGTCGATGTCGAGCTATGCCACCGCGTTCGGGCGGGCCGCGAACAGCGTTTTTGAGATCCAAGAGGGTCGTCGCTTTGTGAAGTTCCGCGGCCTCATGCTTGTGCTCTCGGCCTTCCTCCTTGCGGCCTTTGCGGCCGTGGCTGTGCTCCTGCTCACCACCACCAACGTCGCCACCGCCATCGGTGAAGCGTTCGGCTTTGGGGAACCTTGGGTCGCGATCTGGTCGTACGGTCGCTGGCCGGTTCTCGGTGGCATCCTCACTCTCATCATTGCGGTGCTGTACTACTACACCCCCAACATTCGTCACGAACGGATGCGGTGGGTCAGCACCGGCGCCGTGTTCGCGATAGTGACGTGGGGCCTCGCGACCGCGGGGTTCGGTTTTTACGTCTCCACGATCGCGAACTACGACCGCGTCTATGGCTGGCTTGGGGGAGCGCTCGCGCTGCTGATTTGGCTCTACATCAGCAACCTCGCGGTCGTGGCCGGCGTCGAGGTTGATGCCGAGTTCACCCGCCTCCGCCAGCTGAGGGCTGGCGTCTCAGCAGAGAACACCGTGCAACTGCCCGTGCGCGATACCTTTCGCAATCTCGTGTTGGCTCGCCGTCAGGCAGCGGATGAGGCTGCCGGCATCGCCATTCGCGAGAACGCGGCCGAGAGCGAATAGCCACCAAGCGGGTTTGCAACTGCACCCGGAAGTTCAGCGGTACCTGCAGGTTCAACTACGGCTGCGGTACGAGCTCGACCTGCAGAATGCGGTCGTCACCGTCGCGGGGGTCGCCCCGGCCGTCGGTGTTGTTGGTAAGCATCCAGAGGGTGCCATCGGGGCCGGGAATGACATCACGGATGCGGCCGGCAGCATTCTCGAAAGTCGCCGTCGCGGTGGTCGTTTCGCCGGGATGAATTTCCCACAGGCGTTCGCCGCCGAGACCGGCCATGAAGAAGGTGCCGTCGATGAAGGTGAGGCCGCTGGGGCTCGCGTCGTCGGTCGCCCACTGATAGCTGGGTTCTTCGAAACTCGAATCAGTGGATTCCCCTTCTGCGAGCGGCCAGCCATAGTTGGCGCCCGCGCGAATGATGTTGAGCTCATCCCACGTGTTTTGGCCAAACTCTGAAGCCCACAGCTGGCCTTCGTCGTCCCACGCAAGGCCCTGCGGGTTGCGGTGACCGAGGGAGTAGACCAGCGATCCGTCGAAAGGGTTGTCGTCGGGAACGGAGCCGTCAGGCTGCATCCGGAGAATTTTGCCGTTGAGACTGTCGAGGTCTTGGGCTGATTCGGGATCACTCGCGTCGCCGACAGTGGCGTAGAGCATCCCATCGGGGCCGAAGGCGATGCGCCCGCCATTGTGAATGCGCGACTTGCCCAGGCCGGTAATGATGTCGACGCTCGCGCCGAGGGCATAGCTGCCCGCCTCACCTTCGAGTTCGAAACGCACGATGCGATTGTCCGCCGCGGTGGTGAGGTAGGCGTACAGCTGGGTCTCGTCGAGCATGGCAAGACCGAGCAGCCCGCCCTCGCCGTCGGGGGCAGCCTCGCCGACGATCCCGACTTCGCGAAGATCTCCGGCTGCGGTCAATTCTTTGATGAGCTGGGTGTCGCGTTCGCTAATCAGCGTCGAACCGGATGCCAGCCGCACCATCGACCACGGAGCGTCCAGCCCCGAAACGATCGTCGTCGCTTCCTCGGCAGCGTTGACTGTCACGGCGGCGGCGTCGACGCTTGGCGCCGACGTTCCTGCTGACTGTTCTGGCTCAGCAACGGGCGACTGAGCGCATCCCGCTAGCAATCCAATAACGAGCACGGCGGTGAAACGGGGAGAACGCATGCGCTAATCCCACCGTAGATTCGTCGGAGAAGAAAGGTCTTGGCGTCTTTGCTCCCCGATTGTGGCTCGGTCTAGTGCTCGCAACTAGGGGTTTCGAGAGCCGACCGAGCCCCGGAAACCACGCAAGCGCAGACTGTTCGTCACGACGAAAACCGACGAGAACGCCATGGCCGCGCCCGCGATGAGCGGGTTGAGCAGACCAAGCATCGCGATCGGCAGTGCTGCCACGTTGTAGGCGAAAGCCCAGAACAGGTTGCCGCGAATGATGCCCAAGGTGCGCTTGGCGAGACGAACCGCGTCGGCGACGACCATGAGGTCCCCGCTCACGACGGTGATGTCGCTGGCGGCGATTGCGGCATCCGTTCCGCCACCCATGGCGATGCCGAGGTCGGCGGCGGCGAGGGCGGCAGAGTCGTTCACTCCATCGCCGACCATCGCGACAACACGGCCTTCGGCCTGCAGCTCGCGGATGACGTCGAGCTTTCCCTGCGGAGTAATCCCGGCATGCACATCAGTGATTCCGACCACACTGGCGACGGAGGCTGCTGCTCCGGCGTTGTCGCCCGTGAGCAACACGGGGCGCAAGCCGAGCCGCGTGAACTCGGCGATGGCATCCGCACTGCTTGGCTTGACGGTGTCGCCGACAACCAGCACGCCTCGCGCTTGACCGGCCCACGCGATGACCATCGCGGTTGCCCCGGCGGCTTCGGCTTTCTCGACTAAGGCGATCGCGGCATCCGACACCGTCTGCTGGTGGTCGGCGGTGAGCCACGACGGCTTGCCGACGAGCACGACGGTGCCATCGATCGTGGCCTGAACGCCGGTGCCCGCGTGGGCGGCGAAGTCGCTGACGGCCGGAAGGTCGATGCTGCGATCTTCGGCTGCAGCCACAACGGCACGGCCGACCGGATGCTCGGAGCCAGCCTCCACGGCGGCGGCGCGAGCCAGTACGAGCTGCTCGTTCTCGCCGTCGAGCACCTCGATTGCGCTGAGGCGCATTTCGCCGGTCGTGACGGTGCCGGTTTTGTCGAGCACGATGGTGTCGACCGAGCGGGTCTGTTCAAGAACCTGCGGTCCGCTGATCAGGATGCCGAGCTGCGATCCACGGCCGGTGCCCACGAGTAGGGCGGTGGGCGTTGCGAGGCCGAGGGCACAGGGGCACGCGATGACGAGCGTGGTGACGGCGGCCGTGAAGGCGAGTTCGATGGGGCCGCCGGCGATCATCCACCCGACGAACGCAACGACGGCAAGTACGAGCACGACCGGAACGAAGATCGCCGAAACGCGGTCGGCGAGACGTTGGATGTCGGCTTTGCCGGTCTGCGCGTCTTCGACCATGCGACCGAGTCGAGCCAGTTCGGTGTCGCGGCCGACGCGGGTGATTTCGATGACGAGGCGTCCGCCGACGTTGAGGGTGGCACCGGTGACGCGGTCGTCGGGGCCGACTTCGACGGGTACCGATTCGCCCGTGAGCATGCTCGCGTCGACGGCAGAGTTGCCTTCGATCACGAGCCCGTCGCTGGCGATCTTCTCGCCGGGGCGAACCACGACGTGGTCGCCGACGACGAGCGAGGAGACGGCAACGCGCTGTTCGACGCCGCCGCGCAGAACGGCGGCATCCTTCGCGCCGAGTTCCAGCAGCGCACGCAGCGCCGCCCCGGATTCGCGACTGGCGCGCGCCTCGATGTACTTGCCGAGCAAGATAAACACAGTGACGGCAGCGGCAACTTCGAGATAGATTTCGCTCGCGCCGCCGTGCGGGGTTCCGAAGAACGTCATCGTCATGTGCATGCCGGGCTCACCAGCGCCACCGAAGAAGAGGGCGTAGAGCGACCAGCCGAAGGCGGCAATGATGCCCAAGCTGATGAGGGTGTCCATCGTCGCGGCGCCGTGGCGCGCGTTGGTGGCGGCGGCGCGGTGGAACGGCCACGCGCCCCACACCACAACCGGGGCCGTGAGAGTGAGAGCCAGCCACTGCCAGTACGTGAACTGAAGTGCCGGGATCATCGACATGAGCACGACCGGCACGGCGAGTGCGGTGGAGACCTGCAGGCGGCGCAGTACTTGTGAAGCCCAGTCGTCGTCGCTGTTTTTTGCGCTGGTGCTGCCGGTGTCGCTGCCGTCGGTGTCGTCTCGTTCGTACACCGGCGTCGGGATGACGGCGCTATACCCGGCAGCCTTCACGGTTTCCAGAAACTGCTCCGGGTCGGTGCCCTCGGGCGCGCGAACACGAGCCTTCTCGGTGGCGTAATTGACGGTCGCCTCGACGCCGGGGAGCTTGTTGAGCTTGCGCTCGATACGGCCCGCGCAGGAGGCGCAGGTCATTCCGGTGATGTCGAGTTCGACATCCAGCAGGTTGACGTCGCCGGCGGCGAGGGGTTCGGCGGGCATCAGAGGCTCGTGACGAGCGTGTAGCCGGCCTCCTCGATTGCGGCGCTGACGGTGGCGTCGTCGAGGGGTGATTCCGACGTGACAGAAACGGTGGAGGGCAGGCCCGAGGCGAGGTCAACGGTGACGGCAGTGACGCCATCCACTTCGCTGAGTTCTTCGGTGACGCTGCTGACGCAGTGGCTGCAGGTCATTCCTTCGACCAGGTATTCGGCGGTGTGGGTCATGATTCTCCTTCGGTGGCCGCAGGCGCTCAGCGCGGGCGGAAGTTGTAGTGAAAAGCGAGTTTTAGGAACGAACGAGGCGCGCGATGGCGGCACTCGCTTCGCGCAGTTTCTCGTCGGCAACGGGGCCACCCTCGCGGGCGGCTTCGGCAACGCAGTGGCTGAGGTGATCGTCGAGCAGGGCGAGTGCGACAGACTCGAGAGCCTTCGTCGCGGCCGACACCTGAGTGAGAACGTCGATGCAGTACGTGTCTTCTTCGATCATCCGGTGGATGCCGCGAACCTGACCTTCCGCGCGACGCAGACGCTTGAGCAGCTGCTCTTTGTTGTCGTCGTAGCCGGGCATGAAGACCTCCGCGTGTGCGCTTGGATTGATACCCCTTGGGGGTATCTCCATTAGACGCCTGTGCGCGCGGAAAGTCAACCGGGGTGAGCGGGCTTTAGGCGAGAACTGCCGACCGAGTGAGCGCCGACTCGAACGCGCTCACCGATCCGCTGGCGGCTTCAAGCTCGTGATTCCGCAGTGCAGTCGAGATGCGACCATCGTCATGATGAGCAAGAACGACCGGTAGCTCGACGGTCGCGACGAAGGCAGTTTCTGCTTCAGTGATTTCGTTGCGGTGGCGCACCTCAAGCGGCACTCCAAGGCGGCGCACCATGGCATCCCACTCAGGCTTGCGTCGGATCGGCGAGTGGGTGATGTCGCAGAGCGAGCACGCGGCCGTGCCGAGCATGTGGCCAATGACGTAGCGCGTTTCTCCCCAGACGCCGCCGTCAGCGTTGTAGATACCGGTGTAACGGATGATCGCCATGATGTCTGCCCTGCCTACCTGCACTGCCCGGCACGGTGCCGAAACTCCTGTGTGCAGAGTGATTCGGAGACGTCGGGCACCGCGGATGGGTGCGATCGATCAGGCGGGCCTCGAGCGGCACGCGCTTGGGGGCCTGGGCGGATGGAGAGTTCGGGCGCCGGGGCGCCTCGGGTGAACCCCGACTACTGCCCGCTCGTTACTGCCAGAACTTCTTCTTGGGCTGGCTGTCGCTCACCGGCTGGCCGTTGAGGAGGATTCCGGATGACGGAGCATTAAGAGTGACGGGGGCAGCGACATCCGCAATCCGCTCTCCAGCTGCGCTCGTAAGGTCGGGCGCACCCAGCACATTGAGCGCATCACTCGTCGGTGCTGTCGGCGGCATAGTTGCCGTGCCGAAATTCGGTGCAGCGCCAGCGCCTGCGGTTGCTTTGTCGAGGCGGCGGGCGGCGTTGGCGTCTTTGATGTATTTGACGAGCAGGATGATGGCGAGCACGACCACCGCGCTGGCCTGGATGATGAACTCGTCGAAGTGGTCGGTGAGGCGGAAGACGACGCGGCCAATGAAGACCTCACCGAGCAGCCCGCCTTTGCCGCCGACGGCATTGAAGGAGTAGTAGATGCCCGAAATGAAGCCCCCGATGAAGGCGAAGGTGGTGGCGATGATGCCCATCACGAGCGCGACAAGAAAGCCCACCCCGCGAACCACGCGGCGGTGGGATGCAGCGCCGAAGAAACTGAACGCGAACACCATGCCGATACCGCTAAAAATTGCGGGGTACTCGAAGCCGACCTGACCGACGATGATAGTGGCGATCGTTATAGCGGGAATCGCCAACACGGATGCGAGGGCTCCGAGCGCGAAGTTGTAGGGCTTCGTGGGGAGTGGGGTGTTCGCGGTGGTGGCAGGGCTGTCGGACATCGTGGCGCTTTCGGGTAAACCGCAGGGGGCATCCGGCGGGGCGGTCACTCGCGGGCGGCGCCTGTTAGGCGACGTTGGCTGCGCGAGCGGCTCGTGCTCTTCTCCACACGACCACCACAGAGACTACTGTCACGAGCACGCCGGGGAGAAGGATATTTACCGTATTGGCTCCCACCCAGGTGTCAAAGTTGGTGGCGAATTCGCTGCTGACAATGCTGCCCGCGCCGTCGTCGTAGAGGTAGGTGAGGTAGCGGCTGTAGGGGAAGCTGATGGCGGTGCCGGCGATCATGGTGACGAGGCCGATTCCGGTGGCAACGGCAAACCCGCGTCCGGTGACGGGGGTGCGCGCAGAGCCGCTGGCGAAAAGCGAGAACGCGATGGTGACAGCAAGGGCGGCCCCGGCGACGCCTGCCATTGGCGAGTTGAGGCCAAGTGCCGCCACTAGTACAGCGGTGATGGGGATGGTGAGCAGCGTTAGCAGCACCCCGCGGCGATAGTTGTACGGCCGCTCGGGGCGGGGGAGGATGTTGCCTTCGCCCCGTGCTGCAGCGGCGGCGATCGCGGCTTCGCCTTCGAACACGCGACCCTGCGTGTGCGCGTAATTTCCGGGGCCAGGGTTCTGATCCATCTCTGACATTGTCATCACCTCGCATGGTGCGGCGGGAGTTTCTCGCCGGGCACTTCTCGCTAGGTCTCAGAATAGCTAAGTATTTCTCTGAAAGGGGCGTTCGTGGTGCGAGAACGTTGACGTCGCCCCGGCTGTCTAGCGATTCCGATCGAATGCCTATCTTCGTGTTGGCAGTCCCGACCACGCCGTGATTGCTTTTCGGGCGAGATCGCTCAACCGCGACGCGAACCCCGTCGGGGTTTCTTGTTCGCCGAGTGGTTTGCCGTTGAGGATGATGCCGGGGGATGACGCATTGATGGTCATGACGTGATTGGCGAACTTGTTGGCTGCATTAGCCGAGTTGGCGGCGGAGGACGACAGGGCTTGGCGCGACGTTTCGAAGCGGTTGGTCGCGGTGGTTGCAGCAGCATTGGCTTTCGCCATGAGGTTATCGCGGTGCGCCGCAGCTGCTTTGGCGGCGTACATAACCACGACGAGGACGGCAAGAACAGCGGTGACGATGAAAGGAACGGCGATTTGTTCGGCCTGCGTGGGGAAAGGAAACTCGGTGCGCCCGGTGAGGATGTCCTCGATGATGCCGGTCGTGCCGCCGTTAGAGATGTAGGTGTTGAAGAGCCCGGAGAGCAGTCCGGCGACGGCTCCGAGAGCGGTGGCGATCGATCCCACGATGAGGGCGAACAGAAAATCTCGCCCGCGGGTAACGGTCTGGCGCGAGCCCACGGCAAAAAGTTGAAAGGCGGTGAGCATCCCGACCGCTCCGAAGATGGCTCCGATTCCGAAGCCCAGCAGGCCAACAAGGATCGCAGCGGCGAGGGCGAGGGGAATCGCGAACGGGGAGAGGAATGCTCCGAGGGCGAAGTTGTAGGGCACGGTGTCGGTGGGAAGGGTGCCGCCGGGAACAGTGCCGCCGTTGATGTTCGTGGCGGAGATCATGGTGCCGGAGTGGCGTTCGAGCGAGCGCGCGTGCTTGGTGGGGCTCTGATTCGTGGAGAGACCTGACATGAACGCGACCTCCGATCGCACCGCAACGGCTACGTTGTTCGAGTTACCAGAGTAGCTTTCTTGCCGGTGAAGCGGCAGAGAGAGTGTGAGATTGCTGGCGAGTGAGGGTTAGCCGTTCCGGATTATCCGCGCAGGGCGAGCGCGAACGGAAGCACGGCATCCGCCCCGGCGTCGCGGAGCGCTTTCGCGGCGATCGTGAGTGTCCAGCGCGAGTCGACGAGGTCATCGACGAGCAGGATGGGGCCGTTGGGCAGTTCGTCGCCAGCCCATTCGAACTGTTGCCACACACTCGCGAGCCGGTAGGCGCTGTTGCCGCCCGTCTCGCCCTGTGGTCCATCACCGGTGAGCGAGAGCGACCCGAGGTAAGGGAGCTTGCCCGCGCTGGCGAGCGCTTCGGCGACGGATGCCACGAGTTGTGGTCGGCGGCGTGACGGCATCGAGATGACGGCGACGGGGCGCTCATCCCAGCCCCAGTCGGCAAGTACGCGGACGCAGGCGGCAACGAGCGCGGGGCTCGCCGGTGCGTCGGGGGTGCCGGGGGCGAAGAGGGTGCGCAGGGTGCCGCCCCAGCCGAGGTCGGTGAGGCGCGCGAGGGCGCGGCCTTCGAGGGAGCGTTGGTCGGGGTTGATGCGTCCGCGCACGGGTACGCCCACTTTGTCGGCTCCGGTGGGCCATTGGGCGCGGGGTTCAATGGGTACGCCGACTTTGTCGAGGGTGGCGGTGGCGCGGCTGGTGGCATCCGTGGTGATGTCGGTGGGGTACCAGATGCCGGCGCAGTTGTCGCAGCGGCCGCAGGGGATAGCGGTGTCGTCGTCGAGGGCGCGTTGCAGAAATTCCATGCGGCAGCCTTCGGTGCCGGCGGGGAGCTGTTCGTAGTCGAGCATGTTCTGTTGTTCGGCGCGGCGGGCGGCGGTGACTCCGGCGTAGCGTTCGGCGTCGTAGCTCCAGGGTTGGCCGGTGGCGGTCCAGCCGCCTTGCACGCGGGCGACGGCTCCGTCGACATCCAACACTTTGAGGAGGAGTTCGAGGGGGCTGCGGCGCAGGTTGACGCGCGCTTCGAGAGCGGGGGTGGAGACGGGCCCGGCGCCAGAGTCGGCGGCGGCAGCGAGCTCGGAGATCACGAGTTCGGCGTTGGCCTGGTCGGGCATGGATGAGGTGGCGAAGTATTCCCAGATGTCGCGGTCTTCGGGCCCGGGCATGAGCAGCACGTCGGCGTTGTCGGTGGCACGCCCGGCACGCCCGACCTGTTGGTAGTAGGCCACGGGAGAAGAAGGAGCACCCAAGTGGATGACGAAGCCGAGGTCGGGCTTGTCGAAGCCCATGCCGAGGGCGCTGGTGGCAACGAGCGCTTTGACGGTGTTGTTCTTGAGCGCCTGTTCGGACTCTTCGCGTTCTTGCGGGTCGGTTTTGCCGGTGTAGGCGCGCACCTCCATGCCGCTGTCGCGCAGCAGTCGCGCGGTGTCTTCTGCGGCCGAAACGGTGAGCGTGTAGATGATTCCGCTGCCGGGCAGTTCGGCGAGGTGGCTCAGCAGCCAGCCGAGGCGGGCTCGGGCATCCGGCAATTTCAGTACGCCCAGGCGCAGGGATGCTCGCGCGAGCGGTCCGCGGATGGTGACGACTTCGGTGCCTGCCGCGCTATTGCTGCCGGTGGCTGCGCTTGTGGTGCCCACGGGATTTTCGACGCCAGCGGTGCCGTCGGTTGCCCCACCTTCGAGTTGGGCGGCGATGTCGGCGACGACGCGGGAGTTGGCGGTGGCGGTGGTGGCGAGCACGGGTACGCCGGCGGGCATGGTGGCGATGAGTTCGCGCAGGCGGCGGTAGTCGGGGCGAAAGTCGTGGCCCCAGTCGCTGATGCAGTGCGCTTCGTCGACGACGAGCATCCCGATGCGGTTGATCAGGGCGGGTAGTTGGTTGTCGCGAAAGCTGGGGTTGTTGAGGCGTTCGGGCGAGACGAGCAGCACATCGACTTCATCGTTGGCGAGCTGCTGCTGCACCTCAGCCCACTCGTGGGGGTTGGTGGAGTTGATGGCGACGGCCCGAACTCCGGCGCGGGATGCCGCGGCAATCTGGTCACGCATCAACGCGAGCAGTGGCGACACGAGCACGGTAGGGCCCGCACCTCGCCGGCGCATGAGCAGCGTGGAAACGAAGTAGACGGCGGACTTTCCCCACCCGGTGCGCTGCACCACGAGCGCCCGGCGGCGCCCATCAACGAGCGTCTCGATCGCCTCAAACTGCCCCTCGTGAAAATCGGCAGTCTCATTGCCGACAAGCGTGCGAAGAACGGTCAGGGCCTCAGTGCGGGTATCTGTCACGTGGCTAGTGTGTCAGGGGGTGCTGACTTTCGGCTGTCGCGCGGGTTCTCAGCGGGGTAACGCGATGAACGACTGTGGGCGGAGGAAGCACGAGTCTTCCAGAGATCCGGGCAATACGTAGATTCCTGTGGAACTAGAAAACTTGTAGAAGCGATACAGGAAATAGGAATCCGAGAAGTACGCGGATGCCGCGACTTCATTACTGCTTACGAAGAAAGCGGTCTCCGCCGGATGCGTAGTGGTTTTGACTTCGATGTGCCTATCTGCGCCATTAGTTTCGAAGGACTTAACGTCATATCCCAGACCATCACCGACGGTCACTGCCACGTGCTCGACCTTCGATGCAAGGTCTGCCCGCCCGAGAGTCGTCAATCGGCGCTGCTCGAATTTCACTGCAGCGAGTTCGCCCGAGAGGCCTAGTTGTCGATTTCGTTGATCCTGATAGACGTAGTCGCGTTTGACACCGATCTTCCTCGGCGTCCACTTCGCTTCGCCAAACACCGCTTCCGGCGGCGCGGCGACCTTTGGCTCTGTGGCGGTCGAGAGGTCGATCGGAGCTGACGCCGCCTTGGCTGCGAGCGTATCGAGCTTGCCATCTAGACGCAGCACTCGCTCAACCTCGTCGCGTAGGCTCCGCTGCAGGTTTGCGGCTGGTCGATAACCGCGCAAGTATTGCCAACCCAATTCGGCCATTACGGCACTGATGTTCCGGTGCTTGTACTCAACGGAGGCGTTGGATCGACCGCGGAGGCGCTGTCGGAGTTCGTCGTTCTGGTGAGCTTTGACGAAGGCCTCGCCCGATAGGTCCATTTTGAGCATTTCCATATACTTGGAAACTATGGCTTCGACCTCTTCGTTAGTCCATGGTTTTCCCGTCAGGTCACTCACTCTTGACGCCCTGGAGGAGCATTCTTCAAGTCAGCAATGCTAGTTGCCCAAGTATGGTCAACCTTCTGCATTGGCGCCATGCATTCGGGGAAATCCTTGTGTGGCGCGAGATTCGATGTGAGGTTGAACCGGAAGACCCACTGTCCCGTGGCCGAGTACAAGCAAGCAGCCACTACGTCGAAAGCGTCGGTCCGGTAGAACCTGCTGGATGGGTTGCCTTTAGAAGCTCTAGTTTTTTGCACTTCGACTTTGAAGCTTCCATCCGCGTATTTATTCGGGCTCGCATTTTTGCATTCAACGCGAAGTGTGTCGCCTGATTTCATTAGCACGTCGAAATCATGCATGGCGTCGATGTCCAAGCTGGAGACGTGCTCGACTTCGGCAGCTGACTGGAAGAAAGATTGAAGATGGTGTTCCGCCACCCCTCCCCGTACTGCAACCGATAATCTAGTGCGACTAGCGATGATCTCCATTATTTGAGAACTGGAGAGTTGGAACTGGTCCTCCAGCTCGTGCGCCCCTACTACGTTGAGAGCAAAATTGGGCTCTTGGTATTTCTCGGCGGCGCTATGTCTTAGTGCGGTATCGAGCATCAAGTCAGTGGCTGAACGCTCAAATCGGACGTAGTCGAGCAACCTGGATTTTTCAAATGCAACTAGAGTTTCTAGCCCGCTCTCAGACCGGGCAGAACGCTTCTTGCCTGTTCTATTGTCCTTCTCCCAGACAGACCAACCTGAGTCGCCCATAGCGTCTAGGTTCGATTGCTTCGCGTAGAAGGAGATCCCCATAGGAAGGGGGTCCCATAGGTTAGGGTCAAGCGCGATGAAAAGGCCCACATCAGGCTGAATTCCAAGCAAGAGAGTGATGTCAACACCTGCGACATCGCGAGCAACCGGGTGTTCTTGGGTCCAGGACTCTTCTGATCCGAATCGTAGTTGTCCACGCACTTCGTCGTCCGGGCGATTCTTTGTTTTCCCGTTTACTATTCGGAAAGCGTAAACGAGGATACCGAAGCGTTCGCCTCGAAGCGTCTGGATGCCGAAATAGAACGGCGCTCGCGTTGGCGCGCTGGAATATAAGACTTTTCCACCGGACTCAGAGATTGCTTCGAGAATCGCAGCGTGTAGATCACTTCGCCTGCTGACTTTGTATACGCGTGGATACGAGCGCCCAGCTATGTCCGTTTCAAGACTCAATGGCTTCTCCTTCAACGTGGCAGGGCAGCTCGTCTTTACACGAGTCATTGTCGGTCGCTGTTGCGAGGATGTATATGGGAGATACTTTATTCGACCATATTGCCACTTGGCGTTGCCGGGCGCTTTTCCACGAAATGTTTATTGAGGTGTACGAAATTGAGTGATGGCATTCCGGTACTGAGCCTTTTTTCTGGGGCAGGAGGCCTCGACCTTGCGGTCGAGCGCGCTGATGCTGAACCTCTGGTTCCTAGCGACCCCGGCACTAGGCTTGCGCATGTCGCTGTTGCTACCGATTACAACTCGCCAGCTCTCGAGACGCTTGCTAAGAATTTTCCGAGGACGCACTCAATCAACGGCGACATCAGAACCCTCGACTCAGCCGACTTGCTCGGCGCGGCGAACCTCAAGAGCGGCGAGCCCGTCCTCGTAGTAGGCGGCCCTCCGTGTACGCCGTTCAGCAAGTCAGGGTTTTGGCTTGAACAAAAGCGAGAGAGTCGTGACCCGAACGCGTCTTTGCTCGATGAGTACGTTCGAGTTGTCAAGGACACAAGGCCAGAAGGCTTCATCCTTGAGAACGTACAGGGGCTCACCTATAAGACCCATAAAGCCCAGTTCGATCGACTGCTGAAGAGCATGACGGAACTAGGCTATAACCCTCAATGGAAAGTTCTTCTAGCAGCGGACTATGGGGTCCCTCAGCTCAGACGCCGCGTATTTGTCGTGGGCCGGAGGGACGGACTTGCGTTCGAATTCCCTCGCCCGACGCACTCAGGCTGGAGCGAACACACCCGTGTGTTCGATACCTCTCTCATTCCTCACGTCACGGCAGCTCAGGCATTCGAAGGTCTAGAAAGTCCGGCGACGAATGATGAGTACGTAGCGGGCCGATACGGCGAGTTGGCCTCGGAAGTCCCTCCGGGGGGAAACTACCTGTGGCACACGGCCCGGAATGCAGGCCGTGATGAATTCGAATGGCGGAGCCGCTATTGGACGTTCCTTCTCCGCCTTGATCCGAATCGGCCGTCTTCTACTTTGCAGGCGCAGCCGGGGCCGTACGTCGGGCCGTTTCATTGGGAGAACATGCGAACGCCTGAAGGCGACCAGCGCGCTCGCCGTCTCAGGGTTAACGAGCTTCTCCGGCTAATGTCTTTTCCTGACGATTTCGATGTGCCAGATCGAAAAGTTGACACTCAGCGACAGCTTGGAAACGCTGTGCCGCTTGAGCTGGGCAAGGCCGTAGCTCGGGCACTACTCACACAGTTAGGGTACATACGCCCAGTGGCTGACACGCGGGCGAGAATCCTCGTAAGTAACTAGATTCCTGGCGCGAAACCATCGGTGAGTAAGCAACGGTCTCCATGGTTAGTGCCTTCACGACCACATCCATGCTTGAGCACGGCGGGGTCGACCTAGAGACACTAAGGAGCTTCATCTTGGATAGCAAACGCAGTTGGGCTCTGCTCGTTGGAGCGGGGTGTGTCGGGTTGGCCGCAATTCTTGGTGGTGTCGCGTACGGAGGTGTCTTCGGGGAGCAGTTCAAAACACCCGGACTCGTGGTCTTGTTAGTGCTGGCATTGCCGTCGATTGGTTATGTATTCGTTTCACTTATCTCCCTCGGGGCCGCTGCGCCGTACAGGCCGCTGGTCCCCCGCGAATCTCTTCTCTGGTCGTGGCTCAACTTCATGGGTAGAGGGTCTGCTGGCGTACTGATACTGGTTTCGGGCTCGCTGATCGGTGGTTTGTTAGGTGCCCAAATTTCTAACCCGAATGGTGATTTGGTAGCCCTGGTTGGGTTCGCGGCAGCGTTAGTTTTTGTTTGGTTCATGGTTGTTGTCGTTTTGTGGACGATTAGGGCAGGGATCGATATTGCGCGTCTTGGTGATCAGCGGAACGAGCTGCTTCGCAAGTGGCTGCATAAACGAGGATCGCGGGATGAGGGACGCAGCGCGAAAATTTTGTCGTTCGGCACAGAACTCACTGCAGTTGTGCTTGCTGGATTCGCGATGCTTTATTTACTGGCCATTGCGTACTTGGCGCTGGGACAGGTTGTAGGTTTTTTCTCGATCGCCTAGTCGCTGTCGCCCGAGCTATGAAGCCCCGTCTGGGGCGTCAGCGCGTCTCGACTTTCCGCCGAGTCTCGGCATCGTCATAGGGCGGCGGCCGGTTTCACGTTGGCGACTGATCCGCGAAACCTCTTCTGTCAACTAGAGAACCATTACGTGAAAAGCTTCTCGATGGCGCCCCAGCATAGTTGGGGTGGGGGTCGTCAGCTCTTTTGCAGTCATCTCAGCTGGAGGGCCACGAAGAATGGAAGGGGTCGCCTCAGCTGATGGAGCGCTCTTGCACTGGGACTAGAACCCCGCCGCCTTCTCAATCAACTCAACTGCAGGAATATCTGCAGGTGCCCAGTCGAGCGCGCTCAGCTCGGCAGGTGCGAGCCAACGAACTTCCGCGTGCTCGGTCAGCACCGGTGTGCCGGAGAGCAGTTCGCAGTAGAACGTGGTCAGCATGACGATTCCGAAGTCGTACTCGTGAGTCGTGGTGGTGATCAGCTCGCCCACGGACACCTCGCACTCAAGCTCTTCGGTGATCTCGCGCGCGAGGGCATCGCGGGGAGTCTCACCAGCTTCGATCTTGCCGCCGGGGAACTCCCACATGCCGGGCAAGGCGCCGCCGGGTCCGCGCTGGGCGCACAGGATCAGACCATCGCGCACGATGACCGCGCCGACGACTTTGATCTGCTTCTTCACGACTGATCCTTTGTGACGGCTGATCGATTCCAGAGACTCTTCTTCTCCGGCTGAGTCGCCAGCGGCTCGCCATTCAGCAGAATACCTGGGCTGCTGCGCGGAGCGGGGGAGACAGGAGTGTTTGCCGGAGTGGCGGCCTGAGCACCCGGAGCACCCGACCCATCCGAAGCATCAGCGGTGTGAACGTCGGCAGGTTCGCGACGAGCGGCCAAGGCATTGCGGGCCGCGCTCCCCACCAGGATGACTGAAAACACGATCACGAGGAGCGCCGGGATCAGCACCTCGAGATTGCTGTTGCTGAGCTGGAGTTCAACGCGGCGCGCGAAGACGCTGCCGAACAGGCCGCCCTTGTCGCCAACCGAGATGAAGGAGCGGTAGATGGCTGCGAGGTATCCGCTGATGAACCCGAGCGTCACGGCGATAGCGCCGATCAGAGCGCTCAGGGCGAAGCCGGCGCCGCTGATGGTTTTGCGGCGGGAACCGAACGTGAAGAGCGCGAAGACGGCCAGCATCCCGACCGCGGCGAAGGCTGGAGCGAACCCGAAGCCTAGCGACGCCAGCACCGTCGTCACTGCTGCCGCCAGCGGGATCGCGAGCAACGCGAACGCGACACCGCGCCCGAAACTGTAGGGACGCGGGGTGGGGTCAAGAACCTCAGTCACAGCAGGGCCTCCATCGGTGTTCACTCGAGCCGGTGTGCGGCAGCGGTCGTCGGGCAGTCATCGCCGCGAGTGCTTGGGCAGGGGCGTTCCCGCGATCATCACCGAGACTACTGTTCGCGTGCAGTCACCAGTTACTTCTGGCAGCTCGGGCACCACCACATGTAGCGAGTATCGGTGGGGCCGGTGCCGAGCTGATCCGACTCGATGCGGGTGCCGCAGCGCAGGCACGGTTCGCCGCGCCGTCCGTGCACCCAGTAGCGGGGCTTGCCGCGCGGCAGGCCCGTGAGATTGCGGATCGGGCGGTCCTTGTTCACCATGATCGCCTTGTAGCCGAGCGCGACGAGGCGTTTCGGGTCGGCGATCTCGCCGATGGGGGTGTGGGGGCGCACGCCGCGCAGAAAGCTCAACTCGTTCGCGAACACGTTGCCGAGGCCGGCGAGGTTACGCTGATCGAGCAGTGCGAGCGCAACTGGCCGCTCGGGGTCTGAGAGCAGATTCGCTAACGCGAGGTCGGCATCCCAATCGGGGCCGAGCAGGTCGGGGCCCAGGTGCCCCACGATGCTGTCTTCGGATGCCGTGGGCACCACCTCCAGCAGCCCCAGTTCAAAACCTACCGCGGTCTTCGTTGCCGTACTCAGCACCCCGCGAGCCAGGTAGGACGGCTTGCGCCACCGTTCCCCGGCGCCGTAAATCTGCCACACGCCCTCCATCTTGAGGTGGCTGTGGATGGTGAGGCCGCCGCCGGGTTCGACGGCTGCGCCTGTGCCTGAGCCGGTGACTGCGCCCGAGGCTGCTGAAGCGACGGAGTCGGCGGCTGGCGCAACCCGAATCAGCAGGTGCTTGCCGCGCGGCACGACACTCGTGACGGTCTGGCCGCTGAGGTCGAGGGTTGCGAAGGCGGGCACTCGAAAGTCGGTGCGCGTGAGAACCTGGCCGTCGAGTGCCGCCCGCAGCTTCGCGGCCGCCTTGTAGACGGAATCACCCTCAGGCACGAAGCCTCAACCCCTGCGGTGTCGCGACGAATCCAGCCTCCACGAGGGCTTTGCCCACCGGGGTGCCGACGGCGAAGTCGCCATTCACTTTCTCGATGCGCAGCTTGGGCAGGGTTCCGCGGAGGGTGCTCGTGAGCGAACGCGTCGCGGCATCCACGACGGCGGGCTCGAGGTCGAAGGCGAGGAGGGACTTGCCGCCGCGCTCCAAATACAGGGCCAGATGGCCATCGACCATCACCACGACGGCGCCGGCCTTGCGGCCCGGGCGATGCTTCTTGGGAGCATCCGCAGCGGATTTGGCGGCTGTCGCCCAGCCTTCGTCTGGCGACGAGGGGGCGTCCGAGTCGCTCCCTGCGGGACTACCTGTCGCCGAGCCAGCACCTGCACCAGAACTGCCAGTACCGCCAGAGCCTTCACCGGCATCCGCCCCACCAATCCCGGGCCACCCCAGCGCCGCCCCGTAGGGGTTCGCCGGGTCAGTCGCGGCGAGAGTGATCGCGCGAAGTTCGGGCGCAGCATCCGGATCCCGAGTGAAACCACGAAGGCGGTCCACGGTCGCGCCGGTCGCGAACTGGGCCGCGCCGAGACCGTCGATGAAGTAGCCGCGGCGTGCCCGGCCGGTTTCTTCGAAGCCGCTCAGCACCCGGTACGTCAGGGCGAAGCCGCCGCGGATGCCCTCGCTCACGACAGCGCCGCGAGTCACGACAGCGTGCCGTTCGAGCATCAATTCGGCGGTCGACTTGGCGCGAACCGTCGTGTCGCCTTCGGCGGTTTCCAGCAGCGCCCAGCGCCCGGACGCACTCGGCGGCCCCGCCTGTGCCACCGTCGACACGCGCCCGCGATAGGCCCGAGCCCGTGCCGGACGCGGCGCCCGAGTGGCCCGCACCGTGCCTCCGAGATGCGCCCGCAAGGGCGCAAAACTGTCGTTGGTGATGAGCGATCGCCACACCAAATCCCACAACTCTTTGAGCAGCGCCTTGTCATCAGTGCTGCCGACCTGATTCGAGAGCTGCCGGAAGAAGAACGCGCCACCGCCCGCCAGGTCCGCGAGAATGCTCTGCTGCAGTTCGCTCAGCCCATCGCGGTCGGGCTCGGGCAAAGTCAGCGCTGCTGTCGCCGCAGGATGCAGACTGATCCAGCCGTCGTTGCCGGCCAGCGCGCCGTGCCCGGCCCACACCACCTCGCCCGAGGTCGTCAGCTCGTCGAGCCAGGCGGGCGAATAGTCGCGTACCCGCGCACTCAAAATAAAGTTCTCCCATGCGGATGCTGGGGCTGAGTACCCGGCCAGTTGGTCGATGGTCTGCGCCAGGCCATCAATGCCGCGCAGGGAGTCACCGGCAGCGGAGACGTGTTGCCAGGCGGGCAGGAACCGTCCCAGCGTCGCGTGCGAAACGGGTTCCACCTCTTGGCGGAGCGCCGCGAGGGAGCGGCTGCGCAGACGACGCAGCACATCCACGGAACACCACTCGGTGCCGCTCGCTCCGGGGCGAAACTCGCCATCAACGACACGACGGTCGGCCGCGAGGCGACGCAGGGTGTCCTGCACGACGGCGGTTCCGAGACCGAAGCGGGCAGCGGCATCCGCCAGTGTGAAGGGACCGTGGGTGCGGGCGTAACGACTCACGAGGTCGCCGACGGGATCGTCAACGGGTTCGATGAAGGCGGCCGGAACACCGATCGGCAGCGGCACCCCGAGGGCATCGCGCAGGCGAGCGGAATCTTCGATGACGGCCCAGCGGCGTTCGCCCGCGATGGTCACTTCGAGCACGCGGTTGGCTTTCGCCAGCCCGGTGAGGTCGGTCGTGAGGGCGGCGCCGGTGACGAGCGAGCGCGCCTCGATCTCGGCGACGGACTGCGGGCCGAGCACGCGCAACAGATCGACGAGCCCTTCTGCATTCCGGGCATGACGGTCGGGCTCGAGTCGCTGCAACTCGTTCTCGGTCTGTTCAATAACGCCGGGGTCGAGCAGTTCGCGCAGCTCAGCGCGCCCCAACAGCTCGGCGAGCAGCGCCGGGTCAAGCGAGAGCGCAGCGGCCCGACGCTCAGCCAACGGCGAATCACCCTCGTAGACAAAAGCGGCCATATAGCCGAACAGCAGGCTGCGCGCGAACGGCGACGGCACATCCGTTTCGGTCTCCATCACGCGGATGCCACGGCTGGCGATGCGCTTCGTCAGCGCCGTGAGCGCCGGCAGGTCGTACACGTCTTGCAGCACTTCGCGCACCGTCTCGAGCACGATCGGAAAGCTCGGGTACTTGCGCGCGACATCCAGCAACTGCGAAGCGCGTTGGCGTTGTTGCCACAGCGGCGAACGCTTGCCGGGGTCGCGGCGCGGCAGCAGCAGGGCTCGGGCGGCGCATTCCCGAAAGCGCGCGGCAAAGAGGGCTGAACCACCCACTTCTTCCGTGACAATCTGTTCGAGCTCTTCAGCGTCGAACACAAAGAGGTCGGCACCGGGCGGGGCGGCATCGGTGTCGGGGATGCGCACGACGATGCCATCGTCACCGGCCATGGCTGCGCCATCCACCCCCAGCTGTTCGCGGATGCGCGCCGTAATCGCCAACGCCCAGGGCGCGTGCACGGGCATGCCGTACGGGGAATGCAGGATCACGCGCCAGTCGCCCAGCTCATCGCGGAACCGCTCGACGACGAGAGTCGTGTCGCTCGGAACGTGCCCCGTCGCCGCCTTCTGCTCGGTGACGAGGGCGAGCAGGTTGCTCACGGCATGCTCGTCGAGCCCGATCGATTCGGCCCGAGCGCGCGCATCGTCAGCGGATGCCGTAGCAATTTCTTTCGTGAACGCCCCGATCGCTTCGCCCAATTCTGCCGGGCGGCCGAGGCCATCGCCCTTCCAGAACGGCACGCGGCCGGGCTGCCCGAAGGCGGGGGAGACGAGCACTTGATCGTGGGTGATGTCTTCGATGCGCCAGCTGGTGGTGCCGAGCGCGAAGACGTCGCCGACACGCGATTCGTAAACCATCTCTTCGTCGAGTTCGCCCACTCGACGGCCGGGAGCTCCTGCTTCGCCGCCGATCATGAACACGCCGAAGAGGCCGCGGTCGGGGATGGTGCCGCCCGAGGTGACGGCCAAGCGTTGCGAGCCGGGGCGGCCGCTGATGGTGCCGGCAACCCGATCCCACACCACGCGCGGCCGCAGCTCAGAGAATTCGTCGCTCGGGTAGAGACCGCTCAGCAGGTCGAGGGTCGCATCGAAGGCGCTTCGAGGCAGGGTCGAGAACGGCGCGCTGCGGCGCACGGTGTCGAACCAGTCCTCGATGTCGATCTCGTCGAGAGCAACCGCGGCGACGGTCTGCTGCGCGAGCACATCGAGCGGGTTCGTCGGCACCGAGAGAGCTTCGATCTGCCCGCTGCGCATCCGCTCAACAGCAACAGAGGTGTGGATGAGGTCGGTGCGGTGCTTCGGGAAAAGCATGCCTTTGGAGATTTCTCCCACCTGATGCCCGGCTCGCCCAATGCGTTGAAGCCCGCTCGCGACCGACGGCGGCGACTCGACCTGAATGACGAGGTCGACGGCGCCCATGTCGATGCCGAGTTCGAGCGAGCTGGTTGCGACAACACAGCGCAGCACGCCGGTCTTGAGGTCGTCTTCGATGATCGCGCGCTGGTCTTTGCTCACGGAGCCGTGGTGCGCGCGAGCGAGCAACGGGGCGGCGCCCATCGTGGAGCCGCTCTGCGCCATCATCTCGGAGGGTGGCTTCCACGGTTGTTGCGGGGCGGCGTAGGCCGTGGCATCCGCACTGGCTTGGCTGCGGGCGCGGGCTTCGTCGCCGTCGACGCTGCCGTCGTTCATCCGCTCGTCGTAGATCTCGTTGAGGCGTGCCGTCAGCCGCTCGGCGAGGCGCCGGGAGTTCGCGAACACGATGGTGGAGCGGTGCTCGAGAATCGCGTCCACAATGCGCTCTTCGACGTGCGGCCACAGGGATGCCGCCGATTCGGGCGTTGCTTCATCGTCACTGCCGTCGCCGCCGCTGGCTGTGCCGCGTGCCGATGCCACGGTGCCGGGAATCGTCATGTCGGGCACGGGAACGACAACGCTCAACTCGAACGTCTTGGTCGACGGCGGATGCACGATCGTCACGGGGGAGCGGCCGCCCAAGAACCGCGCAACTTCTTCGATCGGTCGCACGGTGGCGGAGAGCCCGATGCGCTGCACGGGTTTCGCGAGCAGAGCATCCAACCGTTCGAGCGATAACGCCAAGTGCGCGCCACGTTTGGTGGCGGCGACGGCGTGCACCTCGTCGATGATGACGGTGTCGACGTTCTTGAGGGTCTCGCGGGCCGCCGAAGTGAGCATCAGATACAGCGACTCAGGAGTCGTGATCAGGATGTCGGGAGGCAGTCGGGCAAGCAGACGCCGGTCTTGCTGGGTCGTGTCTCCCGATCGCACGCCCACGGTGATGTCGGTCTCGCCAAGCCCGAGCCGCCGAGCGGTTTGGGTGACGCCGACGAGGGGAGCACGAAGGTTGCGCTCGACGTCGACGCCGAGCGCCTTGAGCGGGGAAATGTAGAGCACTCGCGTGCGCTGCTTGGGGTTGGCCGGGGGAGGGCTCGACGCGAGTTGGTCGATCGCCCACAGGAAAGCTGCGAGCGTCTTGCCCGAACCGGTGGGGGCAACGACAAGTGCATGCGCCCCGGTAGAGATTGCATCCCACGCACCGAGTTGCGCCGGGGTGGCAGCATCGAACGCGCCCTGGAACCACTCTCGGGTGGCGGGCGAAAATTTGCCGAGCACGTCGCTCATTGTTCTATCTTCGTCGCAACCCCTGACAGTGCCCTACGGATTTCGCCGTGGGCGTGCAGCGCGACTGCCAACGGCGGTAACGACGCACCACCGCAACCGCCGTTCACTCGCGGCCGCCCCGCGAACCGCACCATGAAACGCTACGCGTGCGCGTGCAAGAAGCTCACGAAGTCGTTGAGCTCGTCGGTCGAGATCGCGTGCGCGAGCCCCTCATAGATGCGGGTCTCAGCGCGCGTGTGGTCGACGAGCCATTCTTCGGTGCGCTCAATTGCCGCCGCGGGAATGACCGGGTCATCCGTGCCGCGACCCCAAAACACGGGCGGGCGGATGCTCGCGAGCTTCGCATCTCCCGGATGCTCGGCACTGGCCACGAAGCCGGAGAGTGCGACGGCACTCGTGAAGCGTTCCGGGGCGAGCCGCAAGAGTTGGAGCAACATGGCGGCCCCTTGCGAGAAACCGAGGAGGCTCACACTCGTGTACTGCTGGGAATCGAGCCATTCGAGCACGGCGTTGGCGGCGTCATCCACGCCAGAAACCTGGGGGAGCCCGCCACCGCTGAGGTCGATCGGGAACCACGAGAATCCGCCACTCTCGGGGAGCGGCGCTCGCAGCGACGCGATGACGGGGCCGAGCGGCAGGGCGGGAGCAAGCGAGAACAGATCGCCCTCGTGGGAGCCATACCCGTGTAACAGCACGATGAGCGGGCGGCCGGCCCGTTCACGTTCGGGGGCCGACCAGAGCACTGCGGAGGAATCGATCTGCATGGCACCAAGCCTACGCGGCGGGGCTAAGCACCGACGTGGCTAAGCACCGACGGGGCTAAGCATCAATCTTTGAAAGCTCCGCACAGCAGGCTTAGGGGTAAATGATCACGGCCAAAATTGTCCGGAGTTGACCGTAGGGCTCGGCTGCTGCAGCGTGCACTGCGGGATCACACGTCATCGTTGCGACGAGCGAGGTGCCGGAGTCGGGCATCGAGCGGGCAATGACTTCTGCAACCTGATGTTCGCCAGTTGGTAAGGTGAGCGCCAGAGTTCCTGTGGCAAATTCGATTGCGCTTTCGCCTTGTGTTGTAGAAAAAGTGACGTCGATGGTTCCCGCGTCAAGAACCGAGGCTTCGGGGCCTTTGTCGGCGTAAGCCTCAATGACGCCATCGACCATTTCTTCTGAGGGAATGCTGTCAGTGGGACTCTCAGCCATCTGGCTAGCAACAGTTTGTGACGTGATGAGCGAACACCCGGTTTCGTCGTGCTGCCACACGTTGACGCCGTTGTCGTCGAAGGTGACGTGCGTCCAGTCAGGAGTCATTTGCCAAGCCCACACCGGCTGCCCCTCAAACACCGCCAATGTCGTCAGCGGGATGTGTTCCACGCCACCAGCCAGCGGCGCAGGCGATCGCGTTGACTTTCCCTTCGTGATCGCTGTGCCTTCAGAATTGCAGCGATCATTGTCGCAATCCGCTGCTGGTGGAGTGCCGAAGACGTGACTTGCGGTCACGACGAACGCTGCGGCGATACCGATGAACACGAGTCCGCCGGCGGCGATGAGCGCCCACGCCCAGCGCGGTAACCCGCGTCGTGGGGTCGGGTCTCCAGCACTTGCCGGGTCGTGCGCCGACCCGTCCGCCGGAAGGGGAAGCTGAGGCGGACTGTTGCGGGGTGTCTGATCGGTCATGGGTTCCCTTTCGCGTGACAGGCGAGTGCCTGAGACATGAACGCTAATTCGGGGGTTGGTGCCTCCAGCGTGGAGTGCGCGAGCTGTGCAGTGCGCGAGAGAAAGCGGGATTGTGAGCGACTAGTCACCGGCCAGGGCAAGCCCGCCGCGGCATCCGACCGCCGACATCGTGCACGCCAAACCCGCACGATGGGTGACAATGGAGCATGAGCTCCGTCGGCACACCAGATCCCAACTCGTCTTGGCTTTCAGATGAGGAGCTTGCGGAGACCCGCAGGCGACTGCCGCTGCTCTATGTAGAGGCGGTTCCTGTGCGAGTGGATGGGCTGGGTCGCGTCACTGAGGTCGGCACCCTGGTGCGCGGCAACGATGGTGAGATCACCCGCACCCTCGTCTCTGGTCGTGTCATGTTTGGCGAGACGTTGCGCGACGCTCTGTTCCGTCATCTGGAAAAAGATCTGGGCCCGATGGCCTTCCCACTTTTGCCCGCAAGCCCGACCCCGTTCATGGTCGCCGAGTACTTCCCGTGGCCCGGCGATAGCCAGTTCACTGATCCCCGCCAGCACGCCGTTTCGATGGCCTACGTCGTTCCTGTCACGGGTACGTGCGAACCGCGTCAGGATGCGCTTGAGCTCACCTGGTTGAGCCCCGCCGCAGCGGTCTCCGACGACGTCACCGCCGACATGGAAGGTGGCCGCGGCGCACTCTTGCGCGCCGCCCTCGCTTCCGTCGGCGTTCTGCCGTAACTCGCGAGCCCAACCACCCGTTAAACGCCGAAGGGCGACGAACCCCAACCCAGCATTGCTGGGTGAGATTCGCCGCCCTCAGACGGTAAAGCTGTGTTGCGTTGAGCCTTAGCGCCCGCTGCTCGAAGCACGACGGTTGGGTCGCACTACCTGGCCAACGCGAACGGGTCCGCTTCCGGCCTGAGCGCGGCCCTTGCCGCCGCGCGGACGCGTGGGAGCTTCAGCTTGCTGCTGGCGCGGCTGCTGAGTTGAGCGCTGTTCGCTTGAGCCTGAACCGGCAACGACGGCGCCACGGCCGGAGCCTTGACGATCGTTACGCTGCTGGCCGCCGCGAGCGCCATCGCGAGCGCCATCACGTGCCTGGCCATCGCGAGCGGCACCGTTACGGCCACCACGAGAGTTGCTTCCGTTGCCGCCACGTCCACCGGCGCCACCACGGCCACTCTCACGGGCACCATCACGTTCGCCTTCGTAGAATCCGCCTTCGCCGTCGCGACGTGAACGCTTGCGCTGGGCGTTTGCACCCTGCGAACGTCCACCCTGTGACTGGCCACGGGCGGGGACTGCTGCGCGAGGCGCAGGCTTGACGTATTCGGCTACTTCACCGGTCAGGGCCACGACGGCTTCTGACTTGGCGTTCACGTGCTGCGGGGTCACCGTGATGGCGGCCTTACGCAACAGCGCTGCAGTGTCTTTGCGCTGGGTCGGAAGAACGATCGTCACAACGTCGCCCTCTTCACCAGCACGAGCGGTACGGCCACTGCGGTGCAGGTATGCCTTGTGCTCGGCGGGCGGGTCAACGTGGATCACCAGCTCAATGTTGTCGACGTGCACGCCGCGGGCTGCGACGTCAGTAGCAACAAGCACCTTCACGTCGCCAGCGGAGAACGCGGCGAGGTTACGGTCACGGGCAACCTGCGAGAGGTTTCCGTGCAGGTCAACGGCGGGGATTCCGGCATCCGTCAACTGGCGTGCCAGCTTCTTGGCGTGGTGCTTGGTGCGCATGAAGAGGATGCGGCGGCCGGTTCCCGAAGCAAGCTTCTCGATGAGAACGCGCTTGGATTCGACGCTCTCGGTCTCGAAGACGTGGTGGGTCATGGCGGAGACGTGCGAGTTTGCTTCGTCGACCGAGTGCAGAACCTCGTTGTGGAGGAAGCGGCGAACCAGCTTGTCTACACCGTTGTCGAGGGTGGCGCTGAACAGCATCCGCTGTCCATTGCTGGGGGTCTTGTCGAGGATGCGGGTCACGACGGGCAAGAATCCAAGGTCGGCCATGTGGTCGGCCTCGTCAAGCACGGTGATCTCGATTGCGTCGAGGCTCACGAAGCCCTGCTTCATGAGGTCTTCCAGGCGACCGGGGCAGGCAACGATAATGTCGACGCCGGCCTTGAGGGCAGCAACCTGGCGGTTCTGACTCACGCCACCGAAGATTGTGGTGGTGTTGAGGCCATACGCGGCAGCGAGAGGTTCGATCACAGCAGAGATCTGTGTGGCGAGCTCGCGGGTCGGTGCGAGCACGAGACCCAGCGGGCGACCCGGGCGACGCTTGCCACCGGAGAGTGTGCCACCGAGGCGAGCAACCATCGGAAGAGAGAAGGCGAGGGTCTTGCCCGAGCCTGTCTTTCCGCGGCCGAGAACATCGCGACCGTTGAGCGTGTCAGGCAGGGTGTCGAGCTGGATGGGGAACGGCGTGGTCTTGCCGTCGGCTGCAAGAGCAGCAACGAGAGGCGCGGGTACGCCAAGCGAGCTAAAAGTTTGTTCAGTCAAAGTAATGGTGCCTTTCAGGCATAAGTAACAGATGGGCGTTACACCGGAGGCACACGGGCACAGTTCAAAATGAACGTGGCAGTGCTGATCTACACCGACCCAATCAGGCGTTTCGCACGGGTGCGGCACACAGGTCAGATCTCGAACTTTCGTTCGGCGCGGATTACTCCAGTTCGCCGGAGAAAGTTTTCTACGAGCCGCACGTTTCTGATTGACGTGGGCGAGAAGAGGGAAGCGTTCTACGACGCAGGGAAACACAATTGTTTCGCAAGTAACCCCAGCGTAGCAGTTATGCCTCTAGTAGCGCTCGCCTACCGGCACTTGCCCAGCCAGAGTATTGCCGGCCTGCGCGAGCGGGCACGCCCACGCCGGGTCATAGGCGCATGACGGGTTGTACGCAAAGTTGAAGTCGAGCACGAGCGACTCGGGGGTACTACCCGGTCCGAGATCGGCACCTTTGACGGTGTCGAGAAGGTAGCGGCCGCCACCGTAGGTTCCACCCTTCACGCGAGAAAGAGCATCCTTCACGGGGATGAAGATGCCGCCGCCATACGAAGCAAGGCGCCACACATCGAGCGAGCCAACCGAATCAATCTCGACCGTGCCCAGCAGGTCGAACGGCACCACGCCATCCGTTCCGGTCTCGACGTTCATGCGGCGACCGTCGCCCGGAACAATGGATGCCTCGAAACGCCAAGCGGGATCGTAGGCCTCGAACGGCAGCCCCTTAAAGCCGCGCAGGTCCTCCGGCAAGAGCGGCGAAGCTGGATGCGTGGCAAACATCTCATCTCGACCCGCCCGCCAAGCGGCGTGGGCGCTCGCTGCATCCGGGTTCTCGCGGATAGCGGCGTAGAGAGCGAAGTTGCGGCGGCGCCAGTCGGCTACCTCAAGGGCGGTCATGGCTTCAGGTTATCTCGCGCAGCCGACAGTGCGGCGAGCGGATCCTCGAGCTGCGTCACCCGTTCCATCACTTCGCGGTACCCCAGTTGAGCAAGGTTGGGGTCGGCAATTTCGTGCCAGGTGCGCGGCGTTGCCACGGTGGGATGGAGGCGCCCGCGCAACGAATACGGCGCCACCGTGGTCTTGGCGGCACTGTTTTGGCTCCAGTCGACGAGCACCTTGCCGGGGCGCAGCGAACGCTTCATGTCGCTAACAACGAGGTCAGGATGATCGGCCTCTAACGCTCGCGCCAGCTCGTGCGCCACCGCTGACATCTTGTGAGAGTTGGAGCGCCCATCGAGGCCCGCATACACATGGATACCCTTGCTCCCGCTGGTCACCGGCACCGGTTTCAGATCCATGTCTTCCAATAGCGCGCGAGCGTAGCGCGCGACTTCGGCGCACTCGGGCAGCCCGACGCCCTCACCGGGGTCAAGGTCGAGCACTAGCCGATCGGGATTCTTGGGCTGGCCGTTCTCGCCGAATCGCCACTGCGGAACATGAATTTCGAGGGCAGCCACCTGAGCGAACCAGGCGAGAGTCGCGCGGTCGTTGACGAGCGGGTACACGTTGGAGTGGTCTTTGTGTTTCATTGTGCGGCGAGCGATCCAGTCAGGCGCGAAGTTTTCGAGGTTTTTCTGAAAGAAGACGGCGCCCGGGTTCTCAGCAGTTCCTACCCCGTCAACCCAGCGCTTTCGGGTGGCAGGGCGGTCGTGGGCGTGCGCGATGACCAAGTCGGCGACGGCGTCGTAGTACTCAAGAACGTCGGCTTTGGTGGTTCCCGTTTCTGGGTAGAGCACCTTGTCGAGATTGCTCAGGGTGAGGGAGTGGCCGTCGATGGTGATGGCCTGCCGTGAGTGCGCCATCCGTTCAGAATGCGCTCAAACCACTCGCCACACAAGGCCAGCGTTTGACTCAGTCGCGGGAGAGCAACAGACGCACTTCACTTTCCGCGGAGGCGAGCCGGTGCGGATCGATGGTCTCACCCGCCGAGAATAGGTCAACGATGCGGGGATCGACGTAGCTCTTCTTCGCGATGGCGGGCGTATTACCGAGCACCTCCGCGGCGGCCTCCATTGCCTCTCGGATGGCGCGCGAGCGTGCCCGTTGGCTCAGTTTCGGCACCGCGACCTCGGCAGCAGCCGCGCTCACCGCCAGACTTGACGCGGCAGCAACTGTGCCGCGCAGCGTGCGAAAGTCCTTGGCGGTGAAGTCGCCACCCGTGCGCTCGCGAACGTAGTCGTTGATATCCGCAGCGGTCAGCGACCGGCGCTCGCGGCCCTCCCGCCACGACAGTACCGATGCATCGGGAGCACTGCGCAGGCGTCGCCGGATGAACTCGGCGAGATCGGCATCCACAATTTCGCTTTCCCACCGCTGGCCGCTCTTGCCGGGAAAACAGAGTTGCACGCGGTCGCCGATGACGGTGACGTGGTCGCACAGCAGAGTGGAGAGGCCGTGGCTGCCGTGCTCTTCGGCATAGCGTTCGCTGCCGACGCGCAATGAGCCGGTGTCGAGCATCCGAAACGCGGCGGCACGAGTGCGCTCGCGGGGGTCGTCGCTGGAGCGCAAAGTACGGGTGACGACACCGCGGGCGCCGGGGAGCACCGCCGCGAGTTCGAGCGCGCGGTCGAACTTCACGCGATCTTGACGCTCACGCCAGGCCGGGTGGTAGATGTATTGGCGACGGCCTGCCTCGTCGAAGCCGGTCGCAAGCACGTGACCGTTTTCGTACGGACAAATCCACACGTCAGTCCATGCCGGTGGGATGCCCAGCGAGCCGAAACGCGCCTTGAGATCGGCCTCGGTTACTGTTTCGCCAGCAGGGTCGCGGTAGCTGAACCCCCGGCCCGATCGCACGCGCGAGTAGCCGCGCCCTGTTGTATTGCTTCGCCGCAGTCGAGGCACCGCGTGTTCCTTTCGTGCCCACGATTCGGCTCACGCCGACGGCTGAAGCCACAACGGTCAACCTAAAGATTGAGATTAGTTCTTCTTGTTGTGCCCCAACTCCACGTTGGGGCAAGTCGCTGCAGTGCGGCACCACGCCACTGCCAGAAGGCCCAATAGAGCGGCCACAGCAGGGGAGTGAGGATGCCAGCGCTAAAGATCAACTGGTCGCGATACAGAGTTTTTCCCCCGGGAGCGGGGCTGACGGCCATCGTGTGTTCCCACTCGGTGACGAGAGCGAGGGGGCCGCTGAGGCCGCGGCCACGGTCGCGCACGAGGCGAACACCATGGGGGGCCTCCTCGAACGATATGTCGATCACTTGCTGACCAACCGTGACAAGGCCGAGCGCTGCCATATTGACCGGATGCTCGCCGGGCTGCCACAGCTCAGGAAAGCCGCCGACCTCCAAGGATTTGAAGGTCGTCAGCGGGGCCGACACTTGTTGAAACACGTGCGGGCTGCGGATGGCACGCCACGCGTCGTCGGGGTCACAATCGAGTACGAGCTTCAGCAGAACGCGCATAGTCATAGTTTCTACCAGTGCGATTCAGGAATCCAGAGTGGAACAGAAAAGAACCAAGTGGCGCACGCTCGTCCTAAACTGTGGGCACCGATTCGGCAGGAGCCGCGATGCCCATTCCTCCCCACACGAGTTCGAATCCGAGCACCGCCGGGGCGATACCCGAGACGATGACGGCCGTGACTGCTCGGCGCTATGGCGACACAGATGTCCTGGCGATCGAGACCATTCCGACTCCCGCTGTCACGCCGGGAAAGCTACTAGTGCAGGTGCTTGGTTCTTCCGCGAACGCTCTCGACTGGCGCATCCTGAGTGGCACGCCGCTGTTCGTTCGATTGGTCATGGGGCTGCGTAAACCCAAGCGTCTCAGCCCAGGAGCGGATGTCGCGGGGCGCGTGCTTGCGGTCGGCGAGGGCGTCACCGGCTTCGCGATCGGAGATGCTGTCTTTGGCGAGGCAGCCGGCGGAGCATTCTCCGAGTACGCGTCCGTCACCGCCAAGAACTGTGTTGTGCTGCCGGCGCGTATCGACTTCGTGGCGGCCGGAGCAACGCCGGTCGCTGGCCTCACCGCGCTGCAGGGCTTGCGACGCGAAGGCGCAGTGCAGCCCGGTGACCGCGTGCTCATCAATGGTGCAGCGGGTGGAGTCGGCACGTTTGCCGTGCAGCTCGCTCGCATTCTCGGCGCAACGGAGATCACTGCAGTCTGCAGCGGTCGCAACGTGGAGCAATCGCGGGCCTTGGGCGCTACGCGCGTCATCGACTACGAAACCGAGGACTACATCGCGGCCGGCGGCCAGTACGACGTGGTCTTCGACCTCATGGGCAACCGAACCGCAGGCGAGCTGCGCAGCATCCTTGCTCCCGGCGCCCGCGTCGTGGGAGTCAGCGGCCCCATGACCAACCGGTGGGTCGGCCCCGTCTTCCACCTGATGCGCATGGGGCGGGCCTTCAAGGGGACGGATGTCTCCTTCCACCAGTTCACCGCTGCACCCACGCCCGACGACCTCAACTACCTTGCCGAGTTGCTCGCATCCGGCGAGCTCGTTCCCGCGATCGAACGCGTTGTCGGGCTCGACGGAGTCGTTGACGCGATCGACCAGATCGCCTCCAGCCATGGCAGAGGCAAGGTTGCGGTCGTGCCGAGTGGGGCTCCGAACCCTGCTGAATAGCTGCGTGATTTCGTCGTTGCAGCGATGCGGCAGTCCGACGCCGCCCGCCCGCGTCTGATGTCACATTCTGTAACCCAACGTGACCGAGACGACCGCCGCGTTTAACCTCAAGAAGTGAACGATCCCCGTACCCAACCCCAGTACCAAGTTCGCTTTGGCTTCGGCGGCGCCCAAGCGCTCGAGCTGAGCACCGGTGCCGACGTTGTCGTGTGGGCGGATGCTCTCGCCGACGGTTCAACGCCCGCCCCCGAGTTGCCCGGAACATTCTCGATTCTCAGCGCCGGCACCGGGGCAGCCACGGCCGTCGCCGGATGGGTCATCGCGCAACAAGAACTCAAAGGTGACCGCTTCACCGTCGCCGTTATCGCTGCCGGAAACGCGCACGGCGGGTTCACCGTCGACGACCTCCTCGCGGCGGGTGCGATCGTAGATGCTCTCGCCGATGCCGGCATTGATTACATTTCGCCGGAAGCGGCATCCGCCGTCGCTGCGTTTACCGGCTTGCAGCCTGCCCACAACCACCTGCTGTCGGCGAGTACGGCAGGTCAGCAGCTGATTCAGGATGCCGGACGCGGCGCCCTCGATGAGGCCATTGTCAGCAACGCTGCAGTCAGGTTTGCCATCGTTCGGGAATGACGCTTGCTCCGTGAGCGTTGAACCGAGTAGTCACTGACTGAGCACCCCGTCATTGACTCACTAACGACCGACTCAATGGAGGACAGTATGAAGGCAGTAATCGGCGACACCGTCATCGCAGAAGCACCCAAGGAAGATCTCCTCAAGATTGAGGGCAACTGGTACTTCCCGCCGGCCAGCGTGAACCACGAACTGCTCGAGAAGAGCCCCACCCCGTACCACTGCCCGTGGAAGGGTGACTGCCAGTACTTCATCGTCAGCGCCAACGGCCAGAAGTTCCAGGACCGCGCTTTTAGCTACCCGAACATCCTCCCGGGCGCCGCAGAGCGCGTCGGCAAAGACTTCTCCAACTACGTCACCTTCTGGAAAGAGGTTCAGTTCGTCGACTAATCGACAACTTTCTCTAGTGCGCAGTTAGCGTGCCGCAGTGCGGGCACGATGGCTGCGCACTTTTGCGCGGTTACCGCAGCGCTGCATCGAGCACCAACGGCGGTTATTGGAGCGGGATTCGTCGTAGAAGACGAGAGCGCAATCGTCGGCAGCGCACTCCCGGATGCGTTCGTGCTGTTCGTCGCCGAACAAGAAGACGGCTTCACGCGCCATCGTTGCGAGGGCTTGGCCGGTGCGAACGCGCGTGCGGCCTGCCTGCAGGTTTCCTCCCGCTAGCCGCGGGGGAACATCCGGGGTCGCAGCGAACAGGTTGATGATGTCGATCTGCTTCGGGTCAGGCTGACCGTTCACGCTCAGTGCTGTGGCGATCGACGCAATTGCTTCGCGCAGGCCCTTCGCATCGGTGAGGTCACGATCGGTGACGGTTCCATCGCAGGCTTCAAAGCGACCCTCAAGCCACGTCGCGAGGTCGGCCGGGGTGCGCAGGCGTTCCCACTCGGGATTGTTGCCCATCGCGCCCGTGTAGGCGAAGTCGAGTGCGCGGGCACCAGAATCGAACCACCACTGACGTGACGTGCGCGACGTAAACCATTGGCCAGTCGCACCGCCGGCGTTGTCGCTCGCAGGCGTGTTGGCGGGCATGGTTCTGGGCGTGCCAGTAGGAGTGGTGGTTTCGGGATGCTGCACCTAACCATTATCGCCGGTTACGGGACACCCCGTGACCGGGTGCGCTCGCGGCTACCCGCGAGGCCGCGACACAACTCGGTGCACCCAGTCGATGCGGTTGGCCGTGCTGAAGCGACGAGAGCACAGCCCGCACGCCAGAGGTCGGGTCGGCTTGCGGTAGCGAAAGTGTTGGTGGCCTGCCGGGCAAGTGCCAACCCAGGGCGCAAACTCATCGGCGATCGCTCCACCGTGCAGTCGCTTACCCTCATAGCCGAGCTCTTTCGCTACGGCCTTCCATTGCGCTCCGTGCCCGGCACCGGAGCCCGCCATGGCGTGCGCGATCTCGTGCAGCAGGATCTGATGAATTTCGTCATCTTCGTACCTGGCCGCCAAATAGCGCGATACCGAAATGCGTTTGTGGGTGTAGTTGCAGAGCCCGGCGCGTGTTTTGGCGTTGTCGAAGGTGAACTGCCAGCTGTCATCCAAGTGAAGTCGGATGAGGGCATCCGCCCACACGCGCACTCGGGAAAGTTCAGCCACCTGTCGAGGCTAATGGATGAGGGCTAGTCGAACCGCACGCGGTTATCGGCGGGCTCGACCGCATCGGCTTCGGTTGCTGCTGCGATGGATGCCGCACGCTCGGCTTCACGCTGAGCGCGGGCCCGGCGACGTTTGCGCTTGCGGGCGCCCGAGATGATCCCGCTGGCGATCATGAACCCGGCGTAGACGAAGAGGCCGATGGCAATCACGGGAACGAGCCAGCTCTTCGCATTGCCGTTGACGAAATTGCTGACGTAACCAATCCACGGAACGCTGTACCAGAGCTTGCCCTGCACCTGAACAGGCAGCACTTGCAGTTCGTCGGCGACGTCATTGTTGTCGCCCTTGAGCGTGAAGGTGCGGGTGCCGTCGCTGGAGTTGGTGATGCCGGTGACGCGGTGAGTAATGACACCGGCCTTGCCTGACTCGATTTGGTAGGTGATGACATCCCCAACGATGATCTCGTTGGTGTCGATGGGCTTGACGACGATGAGCGTTCCCGGGGGAAGACCCGGCTCCATCGAGCTGGTCAGCACTGTGAGCGGAAGCGAGCCCGTGAGGTTCGGGATGATGATGACGAGGGCTCCGACGAGCAGTACCAGAGCGAATAGTCCGCCGCTGATGCCCATACCGAGGTAGTAGAGAATGCCACGCGATTTTTCTTCGTCAGCGCCCGTGTTGCGAGCGGTTGCGCGAGTCGGTAGATCAGACATCGTCAGTGTCCTTTCGTGTGCGTCGCCCGGCGATCCATGAGATACCAGCGCCAACAAGTGCGGCCAAGAACAGGATCAGTACAAGGTACTCCTGGTAAAGCCGCCAAGAGTTGGGGTCAAGAGTGAATCCGGAAGGGAAAGTGGGGGTGAGGCCCGATGCGGTGTCGTCCCCAGCGTCGGCGATCGCGGGACTCGGGCTCGGCGTGGGAACAGGCAATGTTGAGCTGTTTCCTGCGCCGGTGGCTGTCGTGCCTGTGCCGGTTGTTGTGCCGGGTACGGCGGGCACGAGTGGCACTGTCGAACCTGAATTCGTGCATTGCGTCGCGGGTAGAGTTCCTGGCGTTGTGTCCGAGAGCGTGAAACGAAGCGATACGGATGCCGTAGCTCCTTGGCCTTGCGAGCCGGTCAGGTCCCCGAGGTCGAGGGTTGCCGTCACAGGCACGGTCTGCCCGGCGGCAATGGTTACACCCTCGTTGGTGACGAGGCAGGGCGAGGCTCCGCTGATGGACTGCGGAGAACCGGCGTTGTTTGGTGTGCTGGTGGTCACCGTGAGTGCATCCGCGTAGTTCGTGTCGGAGTACGACACATCCTGCATGGTGATGCGCAGGTAGCCCGCCACGGTGCCGGTGTTGCGCACATAGACCGTCTCGGTCTGGCTGTCGCCTGGGCTGAGCAACGCGATGCTGTCGAAGATCGCACCAGGGTAGGTGCGAGCGAACGAGACACCGTCGTCGCTGAGCTCGATTACTCCCACGCCGGTTGCTGCGCTCGCGGGAGTTGCGCCGAGCATGAGACTCAGCAGTGCCGCAGTGGCGATTCCGAATGTCCGGCGAAGTCCTAGCCGCATGAGAGGCCGTAGTTGAAGAAGCGTGGCTCTACTGGGATTGTTGCGGAGTCGACAGATTCGGTGCCGTCAGCGGCTACCGCGCGAACTGTCAGGTCGCCGGTTGCGCCGCTGCTGGACAGCCCCATTGAGTTGCCGCTGGTGTTGGCTACAAAGCCTCCGTTGTAATAAACGTTGTAGCCACCGTTGGGTGTCGTGAAGCCACTTGGAGTCGACCACGAGATCGTGATCGCGGTGTAGGAATTCTGGTTCACGCACTGAGTCGCTGTCGGAGCGTTCGGAGCCTTGCTCTCGAAGATGTCCTGCGTGAACGAACGGCTTGCGGCCGTCGTCGAGTCGGTGGTGTTCCAGTTGGTGCCAGCGCTCGAGTTCACGGCGAACGTCGCTGTGGTGGTCTTGCCAGCCTGGGTCGTCATGCTGCCAGTGAACGTCGTCGAGGTGCACAGGATGGCGCTACCAGTCGACGCGAGAGTCAGGTTCAACGTGCTCAGAGAAACAGTGCCGCCGTTGAGCGTGCTCGACACAACCGGCGTCGTTGCGGCACAGGCGGAGCTCGTGCCGACCCAGAACTTCACGGCGACTTGGTTGCCGGCGAGGGTTCCGCTGCGAGTGATCGTCACGCTAGTAATAGATGCCTCAACGGAACCGGTATTGCGCACGGTGATCGGCTTCGTCACCGACCCGTTGGTTGCGGTGTAGGTATAAGGACCGAGTGCGGTGATCGTCGCTGCGCCAGCGGTCGTCGAGGTTGTGAGTGAAACGGCGCCGGTCGTAGCCGTGGCGGTCTTAGCCGACGACGCAGTCCAGGCTGCGAAGCTGACTCCGGAGACCAGCGTCAGAAAGACGGCGACACCCGCGATGATCGACATCCGAGTGGAGCGCTTCATGCCCCGGTAGTCGACCGTGCTGGCGCTTGCTCCTGAGCGGATCACGGCTGAACCCCCGAAATCGTTGCGGTGATGGCAACGTTAGTCGACTGGGCGCTTGCGGGAGCGTTAGCGGGAAGGGTGACGACGAGGCAGGCGCTCGTGGAGGCGCCGGCGGCGAGTGTGCTGTTCAGCGTTCCTGTAGGAGTTCCTGAGGCGGGGCACGCACTGTTGGCGATGGAGATCGTGAAGGGGTTCGTCGTCGAGGAACCCGTTGCAGTGGCAGCGATTGCTGCGGAAAGGACGAGGGGCACGTCGCCAGTGTTGGTGATGGTGAAGGTGCCGGTGACTGACTTGCCGGGCGCGAGCGCCGACCAGTTCAGGGTTTGGTTTCCGACGGTGAGCGCTGCTGTTCCGGCGCTGATAGTCGAACCGGGCGTCGCAGTGACGGACGAGTTGAGGTAGGCGTAGGTTCCGCCGGTGCCAACGAGACCGAGCGAGACGGCGATGGTGAGGACGGTGAGTGCTTTCACCACGCCAAGGGCTCCTCCGCCGAAGACGGCGAGGGGCGATGCTGCGCGGCGCTGGTGGCGGCCGTTAACCATGTCAAGGCGGTGCGATCCGCGAACTGTTGAAGAGTTCATGGTGCACCGCCTTTCGATGAGAGAAACTGCTGTGAAATGTGAAGAGGACTGTCGGGTGTGCGTCCCCCCAGGCCGCACACCCAACCGGGTAAAACTAGTTTTGCGTGAGTGTGATGGTGAAGCCGCTCAGCGATGCCGCGCCGAGCTTGGAGCTGTTCTCGGCTCCGGCGGTGGCGCTCTTCGGGTACGTGATGGTGACAGAGACAACGACGGGCTGTGTGCCAGCGGCTGCAACGACGCTCGACGTGGCTGCTCCGTTGACGGTGAAGGTAGCCGACTTGGTGAGTGCTGCGGCGAGCGCGGTGTCTGCAGCGGATGAGCTTGCTGCGGTGATCGCGGTGGCGCCGAGTGCAGCGGTAGCGGCGAGGTTGTCGCCGGTTGCGGTCACGTTGAAGGTCTTGGTGTAGGTGACGGTGTCACCCGGAACGATCTTGAAGCTAGCGGGCGATGAGACGGTCGCTGCGGTGCCGAGCTTCCAGCCGTCGGTCGAGCCGCTACCGGCTGCGATGTCGAGCGTGCCAGCAGCGATGCTGCCGGGCGAAGCGACGGTTACTGAGGAGTTCCACGTAGCGAGGGTTCCTGCTCCACCGAGGAGAAGGGCGATTCCTGCTGCACCTGCGATGGAGCCTTTGACGAGCTTGTTCATGATTTCCTTTCGCGGCGCAGCGGAGCAGGCCGGGATGAGTGTGGTTCGGGTTGGTCGGGATTCAAGAAGCTGTCTGCTGGTTTCGGGTTCCTGCATCTCAGGTGAGAAGAAACGAGGTTCGGGCCTCGCTCTCAACTTCCTAAAAACGAATCTACTTGTCCTCCCTAAGGAGGACAGTCCCCAGTAATGGGGGGCAGGCTATGTCCGCACCATGGGGGACTAGACACACTCGTTTGGGGGACGAAATACCCCGTTTTTACGGGGTTGTCGCCCAAAGACCGCGAAAAGGGTACAGCGCTTGTACCCCGAAAGTCTCAGAAAAATCGGGGTACAAGGGGACAGATCTGTCTATCCTCTACCCGGTTTGACCTGAAAAATATTTTTGGATGGGGGTGGAGATTTCACCGCAGTGGCGTCTGTGACCACCGGAGAGCTGCCAATAAAGTCCAAAAGTTCCACTCCGGCGACCACTTTTGAGGGGTGCGGGCCACCGGCAAGAAGCCGCGGCATCCAATGCAGGGGCAGTGCTGAGGGTGAGCCGACAAGCACGATGTTGCCAAAACGACGCCCCTTGAGAATCTGAGTCTCGGCGAGCGCGGCCACATGGCCGACCGTGTGCTTGAGCGTTGCGGCCTGACTGCGTGCGAAAGCGAGCCCTGGGCCGTCAGCAACGTTGACGACGACAACGCCCTCGGGTGCGAGCAGCGTCATCGCTTCCTCGTAGAACTCGACACTCGTTACATGGGCCGGAGTGCGGGCGCCACTAAAGACATCTACTACGAGAAGATCAACGGCTCCGCGCATCCCCGCCGGAAACTTCGCGAGCACTTCGCGAGCGTCACCGTGGCGAACGCGGATGGATGCCCGCTTCGACCACGGAAGTTCGGCGCGAACAAAATCCACAAGATCCGATTCCAACTCCACGACCTGTTGGCGTGAGCCTGGACGTGTGGCCTCGACATAGCGGGGCAGAGTGAGGGCGCCGCCACCGAGGTGAACGGCAGTGATGGGGGCGCCGGGTTCTGAGAGCTGATCGATGACGTGGCCCATGCGCTGCACGTACTCGAAGAACAGCTGGCTGGGGTCGTCCATGTTGACGTGCGACTGCGGGGTGCCGTCCACGGTCAAAGTGAAGGCGCCATCCTGCCAACGGTCAGGGGCAATTTCGGCAAAGTGGCCGCTCAATTTCAGGGTGGTGCTGGGATGTTCGGCCATGGCATTGACTTTGCCACACTCCGTACAGACATGCAGCCGCGCTCGCGGGCGCCAGAACCGCTGGGCGGTACGGTGAAGCATGGCCGATGTGAACCGCGAACTCCCTCCCCACCTCAAGGCGCAATTGAACGCCCAGTCCTACGTGGGGCCGGCAACGTTCGGAATGCGACCGATGCTGAGCGAGCCAGAGCAGCTCGATTCCTGGAAACCGGATGTCGCGGTCGTAGGTGCCCCCTGGGATGACAGCACCACCAACCGCCCCGGTGCCCGCTTCGGGCCTCGTGCTTTGCGCGCCAGCGCCTACGACCCCGGCACCTATCACCTCGATCTTGGCGTCGAGATCTTCGACCACCTCGACGTTGTCGATTACGGGGATGCCATTGCGAGTCACGGAATGTGGGAGCTATCGAAGGCGGCCATCTTCGATCGCGTCTCTCAAGTTGCCAGTCGTGGCATCATCCCGTTCATCATCGGCGGAGATCACTCCATCACGTGGCCGGCAGCCACTGCGGTTGCCGAGCACCACGGTTTCGGCAATGTGGTCATGATTCATTTCGATGCCCACGCCGACACCGCGAACATCCTCGAGGGCAACCTCGCCAGCCACGGGACCCCGATGCGTCGTCTCATTGAATCGGGCGCGATCCCTGGCCCCAACTTCTTACAGGTCGGCCTGCGCGGCTACTGGCCGGGAGAAGAAGATCAGAAGTGGATGCGCGACAACGGTCTCAAACACTTCATGATGCAAGAGTTTTGGGAGCGCGGCGTCAAGGAGATGATTCCCGAGATTATCGCGGCGGCGAAGGCTCGAGCATCCAAGGTCTACATCTCGATTGATATCGATGTGCTCGATCCCGGCTTCGCTCCGGCAACAGGAACGCCAGAGCCCGGTGGCTTCGCGCCCATTGATTTGCTGCGCATCATCCGCCAGATTGTGCTCGAAACGGATGTCGTTGGTTTCGATGTCATGGAGGTCGCGCCGGCCTACGACCACGCCGACATCACCGTAAACAACGCCCATCGGCTCATCTGGGAGGCCTTCGGAGCGATGGCGGCGAAGAAGCGTGCGGCGGGACTCACAGCAAACCCCTAGTCGAATTTGCGGTTTAGGTCAAGAATCGGGTGGACATGGCGCGGCATAGCGGCTTATAGTAGATCCTTGCGCTCCCAGACAAATTAAGCAGTCATATTGCGGACAGCTGGGTGCCCCGAGTATAGCGGCGGGGCGTTTCTGGTGAGCATTTCATTACCGACCGTCATTTATCTTGACAGACGAACCCGACGGGGTTCACGGAGGTTGTTCCTTGGCTGCTGCGCGCGATGCGTCCACCAATAAGTCCCCGAAAAACGGCCGCTCAGCTTCGCGGCTTTCTTTCGCAAAAATCACTGACACGCTAACGGTTCCCGATCTGCTCGCCTTGCAGACCGAGAGCTTTGATTGGCTCGTCGGAAACGACATCTGGAAGAACCGTGTAACTGACGGTGTTGCCGCTGGTCGTACCGATCTGCCGACTCGTAGTGGTCTCGATGAAATCTTTGAAGAGATTTCACCGATTGAAGACCTCGGCGAGACGATGCAACTGTCGTTCACTGATCCTGAGCTTGAAGAACCCAAGTACTCGATTGACGAGTGCAAGGAGCGCGGCAAGACTTTCGCTGCGCCTCTCTACGTGAACGCTGAGTTCATGAATCACCTCACCGGTGAAATCAAGACTCAGACTGTTTTCATGGGCGACTTCCCCCTCATGACCGCTCGCGGTACTTTCATCATCAACGGAACCGAGCGCGTAGTTGTTTCGCAGCTCGTCCGTTCGCCTGGTGTGTACTTCGACCGCCAGCCCGAGAAGCTGTCCGACAAGGACATCTACTCGGCTCGCATCATCCCGAGCCGTGGTGCTTGGCTTGAGTTCGAGATCGACAAGCGCGACCAGGTCGGCGTTCGCATCGACCGCAAGCGCAAGCAGTCGGTCACGGTCTTCCTGAAGGCCCTCGGCCTGTCCAGCGAAGAGATCCTCGAGGAGTTCAAGGGCTTCCCGTCGATCGAAGCCACCTTGGAGAAGGACAACATCCTTACCAAGGAAGAGGCGCTCAAGGACATTTACCGCAAGCTTCGCCCCGGCGAGCAGGTTGCTGCAGAAGCCGCACGCGCGCTTCTCGACAACTTCTACTTCAACTCGAAGCGCTACGACCTCGCGAAGGTTGGTCGTTACAAGATCAACCGCAAGCTCGGTCTCGACACTGACATTAAAGAGTCGGTGCTCACCGTTGAAGACATCATCGCGACCATCAAGTACATGGTTTCGCTTCACGACACTTCGGCACCCAACGTTTCGGTAAGCGACAGCGGTGTAGCCAGTGTTAAGGGCGTCCGCGATGGCAAGAAGGTTGCCATTCGTCTCGACATTGACGACATCGACCACTTCGGCAACCGTCGTATCCGTGCCGTGGGTGAGCTCATCCAGAACCAGGTTCGTACCGGCCTCAGCCGTATGGAACGTGTTGTTCGCGAGCGCATGACCACACAGGACATCGAAGCGATCACCCCGCAGACTCTGATCAACGTGCGCCCCGTCGTCGCCGCGATCAAGGAGTTCTTCGGAACGTCGCAGCTTTCGCAGTTCATGGACCAGAACAACCCGCTCGCGGGACTGACCCACAAGCGTCGCCTTTCGGCGCTGGGCCCTGGTGGTCTGAGCCGTGAGCGCGCTGGTGTTGAAGTTCGAGACGTTCACCCCTCTCACTACGGCCGCATGTGCCCGATTGAGACTCCTGAAGGCCCCAACATTGGTCTGATTGGTTCGCTCGCCTCGTTCGCACGTATTAACGCATTCGGTTTCATCGAAACCCCATACCGTCGCCTCATTGACGGCGTTGTTTCGACGACCATCGACTACCTGACTGCAAGCGACGAAGACGACTACATCGTCGCGCAGGCAAACGCACCGCTCACGAAGGACATGAAGTTCGCTGAGCCTCGCGTGCTTGCACGTAAGAAGGGTGGCGAGGTTGACCTCGTTCCCGTTGAAGACATTGCCTACATGGATGTCTCGCCGCGCCAGATGGTGTCGGTAGCGACCTCGATCATCCCCTTCCTCGAGCACGACGATGCAAACCGCGCACTCATGGGTGCCAACATGCAGCGTCAGGCTGTCCCGCTGCTGCGCAGCGAGAGCCCGCTTGTCGGAACCGGTATGGAAGCCTTCGCCGCCATTGACTCTGGTGACGTTGTCACCACGCTCAAGGCTGGTGTTGTCTCTGAGGTTTCAGCAGACGTCGTTGTTGTTCAGCTCGATGAGGGCGGAACGCAGGAATACTTCCTGCGCAAGTTCGACCGCTCTAACCAGGGCACGAGCTACAACCACCGCGTCATCGTCAGCGCCGGAGAGCGCGTCGAAGTTGGTCAGGTCATCGCTGATGGTCCTGCAACCGAGAACGGCGAGCTCGCACTCGGAAAGAACCTCCTCGTGGCATTCATGCCGTGGGAGGGTCACAACTTCGAGGACGCGATCATCCTGAGCCAGAACCTGGTTAAGGATGACGTACTGTCGTCGATCCACATCGAAGAATACGAAGTGGATGCTCGCGACACCAAGCTCGGTAAGGAAGAGATCACGCGCGATCTGCCGAACGTTAGCCCAGAACTTTTGGCTGACCTCGACGAGCGTGGAATCATCCGTATCGGTGCAGAGGTTCGCCCCGGCGACATCCTCGTCGGCAAGGTCACGCCTAAGGGTGAGACTGAGCTTTCGGCTGAAGAGCGTCTGCTCCGTGCCATCTTCAACGAGAAGAGCCGCGAAGTTCGCGACACCTCGTTGAAGGTTCCCCACGGTGAGCAGGGCACAATCATTGCTGTCAAGGAATTCTCTGCAGACAACGATGACGAGCTCGGCTCGGGTGTCAACCAGCGTGTTGTTGTGTACATCGCCCAGAAGCGCAAGATCACCGAAGGTGACAAGCTCGCTGGTCGTCACGGCAACAAGGGTGTTATCTCCAAGATTCTGCCTGTCGAAGACATGCCGTTCTTGGCCGATGGAACCCCGGTCGACATCATCCTGAACCCGCTCGGTATCCCCGGTCGAATGAACTTCGGTCAGGTTCTCGAAACTCACCTCGGTTGGGTTGCGAAGCAGGGTTGGGAAGTTGAAGGCAAGCCGGAGTGGGCGAAGAACCTTCCTGAGGAAGCGTTCAGCGCTGCACCAGGAACCAAGGTTGCTACCCCTGTATTCGACGGTGCTTACGAAGAGGAAATCGCGGGTCTTCTTGACTCCACGACTCCTACTCGTGACGGCGTTCGTCTCATCGACCACACGGGTAAGACCCCGTTGTTCGATGGTCGTTCGGGTGAGCCGTTCCCGGCTCCCGTTTCGGTCGGTTACATGTACATCCTCAAGCTGCACCACCTCGTTGACGACAAGATCCACGCTCGTTCAACCGGTCCGTACTCCATGATTACTCAGCAGCCACTCGGTGGTAAGGCTCAGTTCGGTGGACAGCGCTTCGGTGAGATGGAAGTGTGGGCACTCGAGGCCTATGGTGCCGCATACGCTCTGCAGGAACTTCTGACGATCAAGTCGGATGACATCCTCGGTCGCGTCAAGGTATACGAAGCCATCGTTAAGGGCGAGAACATTCAGGAGCCCGGTATCCCCGAGAGCTTCAAGGTTCTCATCAAGGAAATGCAGTCGCTGTGCCTCAACGTCGAAGTTCTTTCGGCCGACGGCTCAACGGTCAACCTGCGCGACACGGACGATGAAGCGTTCCGTGCCGCTGAAGAGTTGGGCATCAACATTTCCGCGCGGTTCGAGTCCTCGTCTGTTGACGAGATTTAACTCGACCGACCACGACTGCAGAACTTTCGAAGAGAGAAGATAAATTGCTCGACGTTCACGCGTTTGATGAAATCAAAATCGGTCTCGCTACCGCCGACGACATTCGTCGCTGGTCGCACGGTGAAGTAAAAAAGCCAGAGACCATTAACTACCGCACACTCAAGCCGGAGAAAGATGGTCTGTTCGGCGAACAGATCTTCGGACCCTCGCGCGACTGGGAGTGCTCCTGTGGCAAGTACAAGCGTGTCCGCTTTAAGGGCATCGTTTGTGAGCGCTGTGGTGTTGAAGTAACCAAGTCGGCTGTGCGCCGTGAGCGCATGGGTCACATCGAGCTTGCTGCTCCGGTTACCCACATCTGGTACTTCAAGGGTGTTCCGAGTCGTCTCGGTTACCTGCTTGACATGGCACCGAAGGACCTCGAAAAGGTCATCTACTTCGCTGCATACATGATCATTTCGGTTGACGAAGAGGGCCGTCACGCTGACCTGCCTGCGCTGGAGAACGAGATCCGTCTCGAAATCAAGACGCTTGAGGGCCAGCGCGATTCCCGCATCGCTGACCGCTTGACCAAGTTCGAGGAAGACCTCGCCGCTCTTGAAGAAGAGGGTGCGAAGGCCGACCAGAAGCGTCGTGTCAAGGATGCTGCTGAGAAAGAAATGTCTCAGCTGCGCAAGTCGATCGATGAGCAGATTGCTCAGCTTGAGCGCGTGTGGGAAGACTTCCGCACCCTCAAGATCGGTGACCTGAAGCCTGAAGACTCTGTCTTCCAGGAACTGCAGGACCGTTTCGGTAGCTACTTCGAAGCATTCATGGGTGCCGAGGCAATCAAGAAGCGCCTGCAGGCCTTCGACCTTGCTCTCGAGAGCGTTGAGCTGCACGACCAGATCGCTAACGGCAAGGGTCAGAAGAAGATCCGCGCCATCAAGCGCCTGCGCGTAGTCAACTCGTTCCTTCAGACCGGCAACTCGCCGGCCGCGATGGTGCTCGACGTTGTTCCGGTTATTCCTCCGGAGCTTCGCCCGATGGTTCAGCTGGATGGTGGCCGCTTTGCGACCTCCGACCTCAACGACCTCTACCGTCGTGTTATCAACCGCAACAACCGTCTGCGTCGACTCCTTGACCTCGGTGCTCCCGAGATCATCGTCAACAACGAGAAGCGCATGCTTCAGGAAGCCGTTGACGCACTGTTCGACAACGGTCGTCGTGGTCGCCCCGTCACGGGTACTGGTAACCGTGCCCTCAAGTCCCTGAGCGACATGCTCAAGGGTAAGCAGGGTCGTTTCCGCCAGAACCTGCTCGGAAAGCGCGTTGACTACTCCGGTCGTTCGGTAATCATCGTGGGACCGCAGCTCAAACTGCACCAGTGTGGTCTCCCGAAGCAGATGGCTCTCGAGCTGTTCAAGCCGTTCGTTATCAAGCGCCTGATCGACCTGAGCCACGCTCAGAACATCAAGAGCGCTAAGCGCATGGTTGAGCGTGCACGTCCGCAGGTCTGGGACGTCCTCGAAGAGATCATCCGCGAGCGCCCCGTGCTGCTGAACCGTGCACCAACACTGCACCGTTTGGGCATCCAGGCATTCGAACCTCAGCTCGTTGAGGGTAAGGCTATTCAGCTTCACCCCCTCGTCTGTGCTGCGTTCAACGCTGACTTCGACGGTGACCAGATGGCTGTTCACCTTCCGTTGTCGGTTGAAGCACAAGCTGAAGCTCGCATCCTGATGCTCGCAAGCAACAACATCCTCAAGCCGTCTGACGGTCGCCCAGTGACCCTGCCCACCCAGGACATGATCATTGGTCTGCACCACCTGACCACGCTCAAGGAAGGCGTTGCTGGCGAAGGCCGCGCGTTCTCGTCGGTTGCTGAAGCGATCTTCGCGTTCGATCAGCACTCGCTCGACCTCAACGCCAAGGTGCGTCTGCGTCTCGACAACGTGTACCTCTCTGAAGAAGATGCCCCTGAGGGCTTCGTTCAGGGTCAGTCCAAGCTCATGGAGACGACCCTCGGTCGTGCCCTCTTCAACGAGGCGCTTCCGAAGGACTACCCGTACATTGAGGCACTCGCTGACAAGGGCCAGATTTCGGCTATCGTCAACGACCTCGCTGAGCGGTACGTGAAGGTGGATGTTGCATCAGCTCTTGACGCGATCAAGGACGCTGGATTCCACTGGGCTACTCGCTCCGGTGTAACCGTTGCGCTGTCTGACATCGTGACCCCGCCGAACAAGCCGGAGATCATTGGCCGCTACGAGAAGATCGCAGCCAAGGTTCAGGGCCAGTACGAGAAGGGACTCACGACCGACGCCGAGCGTCGTCAGGAGCTCATCGAGATCTGGAACAAGGCAACCGCAGAAGTAGCGACTGCCATGCAGTCCAACTTCCGCACCGACAACAACATCAACCGCATGGTGTCGTCTGGTGCTCGTGGTAACTGGATGCAGGTTCGTCAGATCGCCGGTATGCGTGGTCTGGTATCGAACCCGAAGGGTGAGATCATTCCTCGCCCGATCGTTCACTCCTACAAGGAGGGCCTGACTGTAGCCGAGTACTTCATCTCGACTCACGGTGCTCGTAAGGGACTGGCTGACACCGCACTGCGTACTGCAGACTCGGGATACCTCACGCGTCGACTCGTTGACGTGTCGCAGGATGTCATCATTCGTGAAAACGACTGTGGCACCCGCAAGGGACTCGACATGCCGATCGCAGCGCAGAACGCTGATGGCAAGTGGATCCTCGACGACAACGTTGAGAACTCGGTCTACGCTCGCAGCCTTGCTGCGGAAGCCACCAACGACAAGGGCGATGTAGTTGCTGCTGCTGGTGCAGACGTCGGAGACGTTCTGCTCGAGAAGCTCGTGGCTGCTGGTGTTCACAGCATCAAGGTTCGTTCGGTACTCACGTGTGAGTCCGCTGTTGGTGTGTGTGCAGTCTGCTACGGCCGCTCGCTCGCAACGGGACTTCTCGTTGACATCGGTGAGGCTGTCGGAATTATCGCCGCACAGTCGATCGGTGAGCCCGGTACTCAGCTGACCATGCGTACCTTCCACACCGGTGGTGTTGCTTCGGCAGACGACATTACGCAGGGTCTTCCCCGCGTTACGGAACTCTTCGAAGCTCGTACCCCTAAGGGTGCAAGCCCCATCGCAGAAGCCGCTGGTCGCGTCACGATCGAAGACACTGACCGCAGCCGCAAGCTGATCCTCACGCCAGACAATGGTGACGAGCCCATCGCTTACCCGATTCTGCGTCGCGCAACCCTCCTCATCGAGGATGGCCAGCACGTTGAGCTCGGCACGCAGCTGCACGTCGGAAACGTTGACCCGAAGGAAGTTCTTCGTGTTCGCGGTGTCCGTGCCGTACAGCAGCACCTCGTCGATGGCGTCCAGGGCGTTTACCGCTCGCAGGGTGTTCCGATTCACGATAAGCACATTGAGGTCATCGTTCGTCAGATGCTCCGCAAGGTGACTGTTGTTGACCACGGTGACACCGGACTCCTTCCGGGTGAGCTGGTCGACCGTTCGAAGTACAACGAGCTCAACCGCGGTGTTCTCACCGAGGGCAAGGCAACGGCATCCGCGCGTCAGGAGATCTTGGGTATCACCAAGGCCTCGCTGGCAACGGAGTCGTGGCTGTCGGCTGCGTCGTTCCAGGAGACCACCCGCGTTCTTACGCAGGCGGCCATGGAAGGCAAGTCTGACCCGCTCATGGGACTCAAGGAGAACGTCATCATCGGTAAGCTCATCCCGGCTGGTACGGGATTGCCGCGCTACCGCGATGTATCGGTCGAGGCAACGGAAGAGGCGAAAGCTGAACGTTACCCCAACCGCATCTTCGCTGATGACGCAAGCCTCACCGAGAGCGACTTGAGCTTCGTCGACTTCGACAGCTTCAGCTCGAATGATTCCACGCCGGGAACCTACAACTAAGTAGTCTCGGCATCACCTCCGGGTGATACCACGAAGGGCCCTCGTCATTGCGACGGGGGCCCTTTGTCGTGCGACTGAAGTTGGCCGCTAGAGCGACGGAATTTCGATGCGGGAGTACTCGTCGTCATCCGCCACGAGCGTGGCCAGCAGTGGCCGGCCAGCGGGCAGTAAACGGATCGTGACTGCGCCGGTGTTGGCGGAGTCAAGGATGCGCACCGCGGCTTCGGTGATGATCGGCAGAGTGCCGTAGGGCAGCGGCAGAGGGTAGCGGTCATCGAGCAGCACCACCGAGATTCCTCGTCGCCGGGTGCGCTGCACTGCGGCCACAATCTCGGGCAGATCGAGCTGGCGGGCGCGCAAACTATCTCGTAAGCGCGCCTCAGCGATGAGCAGTTCGTCGCGTTCCGCCGTCGTCAACTCAACTCCATCCGCTATGCGTTGCAGCTGGGGCCCCACGGCTGAGTCGAGGGCAACAAGCCGGCGGGAACGTTCCGCTGTGCGAGCGAGCGCCGCAGCTTCTGCGGCGGCGCGTGCCGTCTCAGCCTCATGGATGCCGTCCAAACGCTGGCTGGTGCGGCGCATGCCCAGAGAGAAGAGAGAGCCGACCAGCACGAAAGGTGCTTGGCGCGCAACGAGCACAATTGCTTCGAGGAGCCGGTCGTCCGTTGTGAAGCCCCACAGGATGACGGTCGTGCCGATTGCGGCGAATCCGATCCACGCGAGAAGGTCACGGCGGCGCAAGCTGAGGTAGAACATCGCGATGGCTCCGGCGCCGACGTACCACTGCGAGAACCCTCCCGTGATGGCGTTGTCGGAGGAGAGGGCGGAAGCGGCAACGCTGGCGACGATGACGTACACGCTCACTCCGGTGCTCACCCGTGGGTGAGTGTCTCGCGTGAGGACGAACCAGATGGTGGCGAACAACCCAATGGAGATGTACACCGGCACAGGGGATCGCACGTCATCCAGTGAGAGCAGTGCGAGCGACGACATCGTGACGAAGTAGATCCAGATCAATAGATGGGCACCACGACCGGTTATTTGGGGCAGTTCAAGGCGTCGAGATTGAGTGGCATCTTGTTTCATTCGGTCCACCCCACAGTCACGCACGTTCCCTCGCCGGGTTTTGACACCACGGTGGCGTAGGCGCCGGAAAGTGCCTGCACCCGGCCGAGAATGCTGACCACAATGCCAAGCCGGTTCGCGGGAACACTCTGTGGATCGAATCCTTGCCCATCGTCAGTCACCGATATTTCTACCCGGTCGGTAGCGAGCCGCAAGAGCACGTCGCGGCTGACGGGCTCGACAGTGGCCGCCGCATGGACGACGCTGTTGCGCAAGGCTTCGACGGTGGCTTCGATGAGCGCACTTGCGATCGACGACGGGAGCGGTTTTCGTCGGGTGCCCTCGACAGTGAAGGTGGCGGCATCCGTCGTCTCATTGATGGATGTCGTGAGGCCCTGGATCAGGTAGTCGACGTGGATGAGCTCGGGGACACTTGCGGTCGCGTCTTTGAGCTCTCTCAGGCGGGCGATGGTGCGGGCCGCCTGAAGTCGGGTGGAGGAGGAATCGCTGCGACCGGCGCCGGCCGCGGCAAAGATTGTGGCGATCACTTCGTCATGCACGAGCGCGTCGAGGTGAGCTTGCTCCTCTCCACGCGCGGTGAGGGCTGCGGCACGCATGGTTGACGTGCGAGCGGCGGCCGTTGCGGCATCCACTTCACGTCCAGCACCCATCGCCACGGTAGCCACCGCGGTGAATGCGGCACACACCGTGATGGTGAAGAACGCGAATTGCACGGCGAGTGAGACGTCGGCGCCACCATCAGCAAGGATACGAATGGGCGTGATCGCAAAGGAATTACCGAGCAAAAAGGCCCACGCTGCGACCGGACGCCAGGCTATCGCCGCGGGTACGGTGCCGAGCGCAGTCAGGCCGACGGTCCAGGGGGCCATCTCGCCGGGCATGGGGCCGTTGATGAAAGCGGGCACCCAACTCAGCACCGCGATCGTGAAGATGACGGCATATGCCCCATGGAGAATGCGAAGCTGGTGCAAGGAACTCCACGGCGCGACGGCCACCATCACTAGGGGAGTTCCAAAGACGGCAATGCCGGCGACGAGTTGCCAATAGGGATAGGAATACTGCGCCTGATCGAAGAACGAACTAGCGGTGAGCGCCAAGAAGAAGAGTGTTGCCGCCGCCAGCACGGTTGTCATACTCCGGACAACCCCGAGTTCTGCACCTTCGGAACCGGGCGGCGTCCTCATGAGGCTGATCACGCTGCGGCCCTTCTTCATGAACTGGGAGGAGGAAGGATGCCGTCTTCGACCGCGCGCTTGTAGAGGTCGACTTTGGTGTGGGCGGGGCGCCCGGCCATCGCATATTTGTGGCGGATGCGGCGCACATACTCGGCAACGGTGCTGGTGGAGAGTCCAGCGCGGTGGGCGACCGCAACAGACTTATCGCCTGAGGCGTAGTGGGCGAGCACCTCTTGTTCCTTCGGGCTCAAGCCGGCTGCCGATAGCTCGGGGTCGGAGTCGAGCGCGGCAGCCCAGTCGGTCGTGACCACAGGATTGCCCAACGCTGCTTCGCGCACAGCATCGACGATGATGTCGCGTGCTTCCGATTTGCGAACAATGCCAAGCACGCCTGCCCGGGATGCGGCCCGCACCTCGGAGGCGTTGTCTGCAGCGGTGAACACCAACACGTTGAGCCCGCGCTCGCGCAGCCACGCGACGTTCTGTTCGACGGTGCTGCCGTCCGAGAGGCGCACGTCAAGAACGACGAGGTCGAGGAGGTGCACCACCGATTCGAGGTCGCTTACGCTCGACGCTGAGGCAAGGAGGGTGATGTCAGGGCAGTGGCCGAGCAACGACGCGAAGCCGAGCTGCACAGTTTCGTGGTCGTCCACGTGTGCGACTCGGTAGGAGCGTGGTGGTTGGTCCTGCGTTGTCAATGGTGCCTCGTTCGGATCGGGGTAGGCGTGTTGTTGGCAAAGGATTGCAGTTACCACAGACAAATCTACCGGAACTTTCTGTCTGTCCCCCAAACGGGTGTCATTGATAGTGACGACTGTGAGAAGTGGGCACCCAGTGACACGATCAACTCGTACGACTACTTAGGGGGCAGAGGGCTTGTGAATCGTCACGCCGTTAATGATCTGATCGACTGCTCTCTTCACCGCTGGTACCGCATGGTCTCCGAATGGCGCAGCCCCGCTCCCGGAACCGAAGCTGGTTGTGTCACGTGCCGCGAATCTGAATTCGCCGCTGCCGATCGCCGCGGTCAGTGGCCGCACGACCTCATCCACTCGTTCGTGGAAACACTGGAAGTTGTGACGTTCCAACTTGCTGTCTCGTTGCATGAAGAGCGACACTGCCCCGGCACGGAGGCGCGTTCCACCAAGCCGTGTCCGACGTGCGTGGCAGCGGCGCGGTCCACTGTGCAGGCGTGTGCTCATCGTCACGCGCAAGATATTGCCGATGTCGTGACTGAATGCGCGTTGCCGCGATTGGCCGTTTACGTCGAAAAAAACATCAATTTGGCACTTAATGCTGCGACTCGCGGCGAATGGGCTTCCTGAAACGTCCTGACTACCCCTCACAAGTGGGGCTAGTGGTGCAGATGTGAGTCGATTAGCGTTGGACTCCGCTAGGACCTTGGGGGGAGGCACGCGTGACAACACTTGCTGAAGTATTGATTCTTCGCGGAATGATGCCGATTGAGAGCATTGATTCTGTAGGAACTTCGCACTCTGATGAGGAAGCCCTCGTCAGAAATCTACTCGACAGCGGAACAATTTCGCCGGCACAACTCGCGTCCGCGCGTGCTGCGCAGGCTGGAGTGCCGTTCGTTGAGCTCGTTGACTTCGCGGTTGACCACCAGGCTGTTGCGCTTGCACCGGCCTCGATTTGCCGCCGCCACGAGGTTTTGCCGATCGCGTTCAGCGAGGGATACCTCGTGCTCGCCATGGTCGACCCCGGCAACATCTTCGCCCTCGATGACATCCGTGCAGCCACCGGTCGCCAAGTGCGCACCGTCGTTGCTGAGCGCAGCGATCTCCAAGCAGCCCTCGACCGGTTCCACCGCGCTGACGGTGAACTCTCGAGCCTCTCCAGCGAACTTGAGCAAGAAGCGACCTCCACGGATGTCGCGCTTGCCTCGAATAACAATGAGCCGACCGAAGACGACGCACCTATCGTTCGCTTCGTGAACTTGCTGATCAGCCAGGGCATCCAAGACAAGGCTTCGGATATTCACATCGAGCCCGGTGAGCACGACCTCGGTGTTCGCTACCGTATCGACGGTGTTCTGCACGAAATGCAGCGTGCTCCGCGTCAGATCCAGAACGGCGTTATTTCGCGTCTCAAGATCATGGCCGAAATGGACATTGCTGAGCGTCGTAAGCCTCAGGATGGTCGTATTTCGGTCATCCACGGTCAGAAGAAAATTGACCTTCGTGTTGCGACCCTGCCCACCGTCTACGGCGAAAAAGTCGTCATGCGTATTCTCGACAACTCGAACACGACGCTCGATCTAAGCCAGCTGTACTTGCTTGAGCACAACGCCGCGATCTTCAAAGAGGCGTACACGAAGCCGTACGGCATGATCCTCGTTACCGGTCCTACGGGTTCCGGTAAGTCGACCACGCTCTACACCACCCTTAATGCCGTTGCTCGCCCGGAGATCAACGTCATCACGGTTGAAGACCCGGTGGAGTACCGCATGGCGGGCATCAACCAGGTGCAGGTCAACCCGAAGGCGGGGCTCACGTTCGCGAGTGCGCTGCGCTCGATTCTGCGTTCTGACCCGGATGTCGTTCTCATCGGTGAGATCCGAGACCAAGAGACGGCGCAGATTGCGATCGAAGCCGCTCTCACCGGTCACCTCGTGTTGAGCACTCTGCACACCAACGGCGCACCGGCCGCTATCACCCGCCTGATCGAGATGGACATTGAGCCATTCTTGGTCGGTTCGGCCATCGACTGTGTCGTCGCTCAGCGACTTGCGCGACGCCTCTGCGATCGCTGCAAGCAGCCTGCGGCTCACAACCCGCAGGATCTCGTGAACTTGAAGGTCGGCTTCAACCCAGAAGGTCCGATGCCGACCCTGTATGCACCTGTCGGGTGCACCGTGTGTTCCAAGACGGGATACCGCGGTCGAATTGCACTGCACGAAGTGATGGCAGTGTCCGAAGAGATTGAACGTCTCGCTGTTGCTCGTTCGTCAAGCGCGGAGATCAGCCGCGTCGCGATCGAGCAGGGGATGCGCACTCTGCGCATGGACGGTTGGGCTAAGGCTCAGCTGGGCTTGACATCCATCGAAGAGATTTTGCGCGTCGTCGCATAAGACGAAGTATCTGGGGGAATTATGGCTAAGCGGATTTACGACATCCCGTCGCAATCGGTCGACGAAAGTTTGTTCACACCGAAGGGACAGAGCGCGCCTTCAGGGCAGAGCGTCCCAGCGGATGCTCCACCGCCCATGCCGGGAACCAGCGTTCCTGGTGTTGGCAGCCCGCAGGCGTCAGCAGCATCGTCCTCGGCGTTCCCTGAGTGGGCACAAACGGGTGCTGCGCCGTCGGCTTCCGCCGCAACGGTGCCGGCGTCGCCGCTTCCGACGATTCCACCGCCGTCTGGCTCGATCAATAGCACCGACACTTCTGCCGCCTCGGCACCTCCCGCACCGCCAACCTCGCCTGCACCTGCACCTGCACCTGCAGCGCAGGCTCCGGCTGAGCCCGCTGCTACGCCGTCAGCGGATGCCGCTGCTGAGGGTGGGCGTCGCGCACGCCGCATGGCTACCGAACCGGTCACTTCGATCGATTCGCTCGATGAACTGTTCCGCCAGGCTGCCGCCGGCGCGATGTCTCAGACCTCGGCTGCAACGTCAGCCGCTGGCGCATCGATGCCAGCGCCGGAAGCTCCACCTGTTGCTGAAGCGCCGCCTGCGGCACCTGCTCCGTCACCGACGGCCGCAGAGGTTCCATATTTCACGGAGGATGCGTCGGATGCCGGCGACAGCCCCACCGAAGTTCTGAACGAGGTTCCGTTGGATCCGCCCACGATGGCATTCCCGCCACCGTCGGCTGCTGCTGAGGGAGGCCTTCTAGATCTTCCGGACGTCGCGCCTGAGGCTGACGATGCGCTGAACTTCCCACCGCCCGGAGTTGACGAGGGGCTTTTGAGCTTCACGAGTGGCTTCGGCGCTGCCGATCCTCAGCCGACGCGAGAGTCTCAGTTGCTTTCCGTACCGGAGATCGTTGAAGAGGCTCGCGAAGCGCGCCCCGACATGGAACTCACGGCACGCGAAGGCTCCAACCCTGAGCTGCTCGACGCGCTCAAAGAGGTTGTGTACACCGGTGCGTCTGACCTCCACATTTCCTCGGGTGCTGTTCCCATGATCCGCGTGGATGGTGGACTGCAGCCGTTGAAGGGAATGGGCGAATGGGACAAGGAACGTACTCGTACCGCATTGTTCAGCATTCTCGATGCAAAGCAGGAGGAACAGTTTCTCGAGGTTCTCGAACTCGACTTCGCGTTCGAACTTTCTGAGGCTGCCCGATTCCGTGTGAACTTCTACATGGATCGCGGAAACCTTGGTGCCGCCTTCCGAATCATTCCGACAGAGATCAAGCAGCTTAAAGATCTGGGTATTCAGGAGTCGGTTGGTCAGTTTGCTGGCCTGCCGCGTGGACTCGTTCTCGTCACCGGCCCGACTGGTTCGGGAAAGTCGACAACGCTTGCTGCGCTGATCGACCTCGTGAACCGCACCCGGGCCGACCACATTGTGACGGTCGAGGATCCGATTGAGTTCTTGCACGGCAACCAGAAGTCACTCGTCAACCAGCGAGAAGTTGGCCGCGATACTCATTCGTTCACCGCAGCGCTGAAGCACGTTCTGCGTCAAGACCCCGACGTCATCCTGATTGGTGAGCTTCGAGACCTCGAAACGATCTCTATCGCGCTTACCGCGGCGGAGACCGGTCACCTTGTGTTCGCAACCCTGCACACGCAGGATGCCGCTCAAACCGTTGACCGCATCATTGACGTTTTCCCGCCGCACCAGCAGGGCCAGGTTCGTACGCAGCTTGCGGCCGTGCTTCAAGGCATCGTCTGTCAGACTCTCGTGCGAAAAGCCAGCGGCAAAGGCCGAGTTGCGGCCACCGAGGTGCTCACGATGACTCCGGCTATCGGAAACCTCATTCGCGAGGGCAAGATCTATCAGATTCCGTCGGCGATGCAGGCAGGTCGTAGTGGCGGCATGCACACCATGGACCAGCACCTTGCGGGGTTGGCTAAGTCGGGTGCGATTACCGAAGAGGCCGCACTGGCAAAGTCGCATGACCCAGAGGGCATGCACCGCTTGATGAGCGATAGCTCGACGAGAGTACCCAACTAATGGCCGCGACAGCTTCCACGACAAAGTCATTCGAATACAGGGCGCGGGATCAGAGCGGCAAAGTTGTGAAGGGGCGCATCGATGCTCCTAACGAGAATGCGGTTTTGGTGCGGCTCCGTTCCATGGAGATCAGCCCGATTTCTGTCACGGAGGCGGGGGCAGGCTCTGGGCTCAATAAGGAGATTAATCTCTCCTTCTTGCAGAAGAGCGTAGGTCTTGATGACCTCGCGGTCATGAGCCGTCAGATGTCGACGATGATTTCGTCGGGTCTCTCCCTTATTCGCGCTCTTGTAATTCTGTCGGAGCAGACCGAGAATCCGACGCTGGCCAAGGCTCTAAGCGAGATTCGCCAAGACGTTGAGACCGGGGGAACGCTGTCTGATGCTTTCGCCAAGCACGGCACGGTTTTTCCGCCAATCATGATCCATCTGGTTCGCGCTGGTGAGACGGGCGGGTTTCTCGATAACGCTCTCGAGTCCATCGCAGGCAACTTTGAGGGTGAAGTCAAGCTTCGCGGTACGATTAAGTCGGCGCTGACCTATCCGGTCGTTGTCCTCATCATGGCCGTCGCCGCAGTGGTCGGCATGCTGGTCTTCATCGTGCCGGTGTTCGAGCAGATGTTCGCCGACCTCGGTGGCGAGCTGCCGTTGCTCACCCAGGTTTTGGTGTGGATGTCGGCAGGCATGAGGTTTGCCGCCCCTGTGTTGATTATTGCCGGTATCGCTTTCTCGGTGTGGTGGCGAAAGAACAAACACACTGATCGCGTTCGCCAGGCGCTTGATCCGTGGAAACTGCGCATGCCGGTATTCGGCCCGCTGTTTCGCAAGGTCTCCATCTCACGTTTCACCCGAAACTTTGGAACCATGCTTGGTGCCGGTGTTCCCATTTTGCAGGCTCTCTCGATCGTGGGGGAGACCTCAGGAAACTATGTGATCGAGGAGGCGCTGCGTCGCGTTGCCGACTCGGTTCGCTCGGGTCAGTCCGTTTCGGGTCCACTGGCTCGAGAGAGCGTCTTCCCATCGATGGTGACCCAGATGGTCGCGGTGGGTGAAGATTCCGGATCCATGGAAGTCATGCTCTCCAAAATTGCAGACTTCTATGATGACGAGGTTCAGAAGACAACGGAGCAGCTTACGGCGCTCATTGAGCCCCTTATGATCGGCGTCATCGGCGCGATCGTCGGCGTTATGGTCATCGCGCTTTATCTCCCGATCTTCGCAATTTTCGATCAGATCAAGTAGTACCTAGTCAATAGGCACCTAGCAGCCCCAGGCGGGGGTATCGCGACCCGAGTCGCGGTGCCCCCGTTTGGTCTTAAACAGGCGCTCTTACCCGCGAACGGGGCGCATATTGTGGTTCGACGCGCTTATGACCCCTCAGACTGGGGGCGTGATTCGGGCAGTTCACCCCCGTTTGTGGGATTCTCAGGTAGCCCACATGTTGAGAGTATTTTTTGTGGGGGCTGAGAAGCTAATTTTTTCTGGGGGCCCCTGTCCAAGATCCGAACCACAGACAGGAAAATCCTAATGATTGCACGTTTGAATGAAGCACTGCGCAGCAAGCGCTCAGACCTCGAGAACGACCAGAAGGGCTTCACCCTTGTTGAACTCCTCGTTGTTGTTCTGATCATCGGCATCCTTGCCGCGATCGCTATCCCGTTCTTCCTCAACCAGCGCCAGGGCGCTTGGGAATCACAGGTCAAGTCGGACATCGCTAACGCTGTTATCGCTGCCGAGACTCACGCAGTCAGCGCCAATGGTTCGTTCGCAGCCCTTAACGACCAGGCTCTGATCGACAACGGTTACAAGGCTACGAATGACGTGAACCTCACGGTTGGTACTGTTACCGCCACCACGTACACGATCGATGTAACCCACGACCTCTACGACACCCGCACGTGGGAGTACGACAGCAACACCGGTGTAACCACACCGACCGACCTTAGTACTCCGTAACCCTTAGTTACACCGTAAACGGGGCGTCGCCAGGCGGCGGCGCCCCGTTTGCACATCCGAGAGTGATCGCTCTCCCGAGGGAACCCTTCTCTCGTGTACTACCCGCAAGCCTTAACACCCGAACGAAAGGGCTCATCATGCACAAGGTTCTACAGCGTCTTCGTAGCTCCGACGCAGGAATGAGCCTTCTTGAGGTTCTCGTGGCGATGATGATCTTCGCGATCGTCTCGCTCGGCGTTCTTCAATCACTGACCACGGTTCTTACGGTCACTCGCGATAACCGCGCTCGCATCGTCGCCGCTAACCTCGCCTCTCAAGAAATTGACTTGGCTCGAGATGCCGGCGACGTCTTCACACTTGGTGACGATAGTTATGTGAAAACGCTCAATGGCGACGATTTCACCGTCACACGCTCAACCCAATGGGTCGATTCCGAGAACACCGGCGCTTCCTGCGGTACCGGCGGTGGCACACTCCAGTACAAGCAAATCAATATTGAGGTCTCGTGGACGAACATGCGCACCGGCACTGAGCCCGTCCGCTTCGACACGCTTCTTGCTCCGAACGACCGCATCAATGACCCGGGGCTCGGCACCATTCTGGTGTCCGTTACGGGCGGTTCTGGGGCGGGGGCTGCGGGTGTCTCTGTCACAGCTACAAGGGCCTCGCCGGCCAACGGGGCGCAAAACCTCACGGTCGCTCCTCCCGCTACGGACGCGCAGGGGTGCACCTACATACTCAAAGTCGCTCCGGGCAACTATGACGTGTCAGTCTCTCGCTCTGGGTACATCAGCGACGATGGTCAATCGACGGTGCCGAGCCAGCTCACCCAGGTGCAGGCCGGTACCGCGAGTTCTGTTTCGTTCAATTACGACGACTCGGCAGACTTCGATGTGAACTACGTGTCGAACCCTGTACCGAGCGACGTGCAGATCCCGAGAGACATGACGACGTCATTCAGTAGCTCGTACGGGGTTCATCTCAGCGACAGCACGAACTCTTCGTTGACGAGAGATATCGATCTTTTCCCCTGGCGTTCCGGCTACGTCGGCTACGCGGGAACTTATATTCCCAAGCCTGAATCGGCGACCAGCACGGAGCCATACTGTGCTTCACGGAACCCTCAAGACTGGGATGACATCGCAGTCGACGGCGTCACCTACAGTTCGCCCGTACCAGAGGCTGTCGCGGCAGAGCCCGGCGGCAATGCCGAGATGACCGTGCCGATGGGCCTCGTGGCGGTCTCGGGCCTCGCCGGTCGCGCGCTGCGGGCTACCGCAGTCGCGCCGACGGTCGCGCCGGCTACCGTGAACGGTGACCCTGGGTGCACTACGGGAGAACAGCTCGTAATTTCCTCGATTCGCAGCGACACCACGCACATCGCTCTGCCCTACGGAACATGGGAGTTGGAACGATGGAATGGCTTGGGCGGTTGGGTTCCTTTGTCCTCAGGCAGCCTGGTCTCTCTTCTTCTGGGGACCTCAACTCCATCTTCTGGCATTGTTACAGTCGACCCGAGGGTGGCTCCGTAATGAAACGATTGCGCTCCACTCTCTTTTCTCGCGTCTCGCGGATTCACCGCGACGAGGCGGGGGTTACGCTGAGTGAACTCATTGTCACCATCGCGCTCATGGGGATGCTTCTCGCGATGGTGATGACAATTTTCATCACTTTCACGCGCTCCTTTGCAGAATCGCGTTCGGCCTCGAATAACACTTCGAGCGCGGCAATCGCGATGAACGAACTCACTCGTGTCATTCGTTCGGGCACGGAAATTCCGATTGGCCCTGCGGTCGCGAACGATCCTGTGTTTAGCTACGCCGGTGCTGAGCGCGTCGTGCTTCAGGCCTACCTCGACACGGATGCCGCCAGTCCGGAGCCGGTCAAAGTCGAGTTCGTGATCACGTCCGACCGCACGCTCGTCGAGCGGCGGTGGGATGCGCAACTCAGCTCGTCATACTTCACCTTTGGGCCAACGCCCGCAACCGAGCGCACAGTTGTGCGCCAGGTTTCTAACGGCACGTCGCCGGTTTTTCGGTTTTTTGATGCCAGCAACACCGAGATGGTTCCGCCGGAAGATGGCACCCTTACAACGATTCAGCGCCGGGCAGTGGCCGCGGTGAAAGTGTCGATGACTATTCAGACTGATCCGTCCGGAAACGCGAAGACGGCAAGTCTCGAAAACACCGTGGGTATCCCGAACCTCGGCCTCTCTAGGATTGGAATTGACCGATGATCCGTCTCGTACGTGCACGCCTCGCCGGCGAAAAGGGCGCCGCCCTGCCGATGGTGATTGGGATCACTGTTGTCTTGGGGCTCCTCGTGACCACAGCGGTCGCCTTCGCGACAGGCGGCTTCCGTCAGGCGGTTGCTACTCAGGAGTGGTCGGCGTCTCTCGCCGCAGCCTATGCCGGCGTTGAGGATTACCAGAGCAGACTCTCTGAAGACACGTCCTACGTGCAGTACGGCAACCCCGACGCAGCCTTCTCGTCAACCAGCGATGTTCGCCTTCCCGCGACTGCGGCCACCATCAACGACGCGTTTAATGTTTTGGACGGCGAACCGTGGGTTGCAATTCCGGTGCCCGACTCCGGGGAGAGCGGGTCATTCTTCCGTTACGAAGTCGATAATTCGGAGTATGCGGGCAGTGGAGTTATCCGCGTGCGTTCTACAGGCAAGGTAGGCACAGAAACCCGCACGATCGTTGCCGACTTGAGGCAGTCGGGATTCATTGACTTCCTCTACTTCACCGACTACGAAATTCAGGATCCCGCCTTCTCCGGAGCAAACAACTCCTGCGTTAAGTACTGGTGGGATGGCCGTGGCAACAACTGCGGCGAAATCGCCTTCTCGGGCGGTGACACCGTCGATGGTCCGGTTCACTCTAACGACACGATTCGCATCTGTAACGCGAGCTTCTTGGGCAATGTGACTACGAGCTACGCCCCGTCGAGCGGGCTTAGCTATAACCCGAAGAACTCGCTTGGTCAAAACTGCAGTGGTCAGTCGTTCGCGGTACTGAACTCACCGTCGTTCTCTCCGGTGATCGGGATGCCCGCCACCAACTCCCAGCACTTGCGTGAGACCCGCTCAGACTTGATCACAGACGGTGTTCCGCGCCCAGGTTGCCTGTACACGGGCCCGACAGAAATCAACCTCAACTCAAACGGCACTATCACTGTACATTCGCCGTGGACTATCAAGACTCAGATCACGGGTTCGCCGGCCACGGGCGGAAGTGAACCGATTGAGTGCGGCAACGTTGACCGCATCAACAGCAGCAGTGGTGACACATTTGACCTTCCGCCCAGCAACGTCATCTATATCCAGGACGTGCCGGCAGTGTCGTCTGACCCCAACTATTGGGCGAGCAATGACGAGCCAGACGGGCTCAACTGCCGCAGCGCATCGGGCAACCGTGTCGGTAACGGCATCGGCTACCCCACCTACTATGAGACTGCGCCCAGCAGCGCGTATGAGTGCCGCGTTGGTGACTTGTTCGTCGAGGGAACGCTGAGCGGACAGACAACGCTGTCCGCTGAGCACTACGTCTATGTCACCGATGACATCACATACAACAGCGTCGACGACGACGTTCTTGGCCTGGTCGGAAACGACGCCGTCTGGGTGTGGAACCCCGTAACCAGCAGCAATAACACACTTCTCAGCGACAATCACCGTCGCATCGACGCCGCCATTCTTTCGGTGGGCCACACATTCGCAGTGCAAAACCCGGGAGCGGGAAGCGGGCGCGGTACTCTTACCGTAAACGGCGCAATTGCTCAGAAATTCCGTGGAATCGTGCGTCAGGGTAATGGTGGTTACACCAAGAACTACGTCTATGACACGCGACTACGCTTCACGGCTCCTCCTAAGTTCTTGTCGCCAGTGACAACGACCTATGGAGTGAACGTGTGGATTGAAGTATCGCCGGCTTTCGCGAGCACTGGTGCCCAGATCTCATGAGCGCAACCCTTCTACTCGTAGTTTTTACTGTGCTCTTGGGGCTTGCTGTCGGGTCGTTTCTGAACGTCGTCGTATGGCGGATTCCTCGTGGCGAGAAGATCTCCTCGCCTCCGAGTGCGTGCCCAAAGTGTGAGCACTCCATTCGGTGGCATGACAACATCCCGGTATTCGGATGGCTCCTTTTGCGCGGGAAGTGCCGTGACTGCGGCGAACCGATCGCCGCTCGCTATCCGCTGGTCGAAGCGGTTACTGCCGTCGCGTTTGGTGTCATCGCCGCTGTAATTGGCGCCGACACCACGCTTGTCTGGGCGCTACCGGCGTTCCTTTATCTTGCAGCGGTGTCGATTGCGCTGACGCTCATCGATCTTGATACTCAGACTTTGCCCAACGCCGTCGTGTTGCCTTCGATCGTGGTCGGTGCAGCGCTGTTGGCGCTGGCCAGCGCGGGCACCGGTAATTGGGGAGCGCTCGTTGGTGCCCTAGCAGGAGGCGCCGCGCTGTTCGCCTTCTACCTGATCGTTGCTCTCATCTCCCCGCGGGGGATGGGCATGGGCGACGTCAAGTTGGCTCCTGTGCTCGGCCTCTATTTGGGATGGCTGGGATGGGGAGTGCTTGCCGTCGGCGCGTTCGCCGCGTTTTTGTTTGGCGGCCTTTTTGCCGTCGTATTGCTACTGATCAAGCGCGCGCGTCGCCGCACCGCGATCCCGTTTGGCCCGTGGATGATAGCGGGAGCGTGGTTAGGTATCGCCTTCGGCGCACAAATTTGGAATGGATATATGGTGGCGAGTGGTCTTAGCTGATCGCCACCGGGGGGATATATGGGAAAGAAACTAGTAGGGCTTGATATCGGCACGACAGCCGTTCGTGCTGTCGAAGTCGATAATCCACAACAGCCACGACCGACAATTCTTCGCTTTGGCGAGGCGCCTTTACCGGAAGGCGCTGTGCGTGCGGGAGAGGTCGTTGACTCGGCTACCGTCACGGCAGCGATCCGCAGTCTCTGGACACAGGGCGGCTTTCGCACAAAGGACGTTGTTATGGGCGTCGGAAACTCTAAGGTGCTCGCCCGCGATATTAAGGTTCCGCGGCTTCCGCTGAATCAGGTACGCGAGTCTCTTCCGTTCCAGGTTCAGGATCTTCTTCCCGTTCCAGCGACGGAGGCGTTGCTCGATTTTTATCCGGCAGCAGAGACCGAGGGAGAAAATGGCCCTATGCTTTCCGGGATGTTGGTCGCGGCTATCAAGGCACCACTCCTGGTGAACGTGAATGCTGCGATCGCTGCGGGGATGAACCCGCAAAACGTAGACCTCTCACCCTTCGCTCTCACGCGTCTGTTCTCGAGCTCCGAGTCAGCGAACATGACAACATTGCTTGTGCACATCGGTGCCGCGACGACAACTTTGGTGGCGCTCGACGGTCACGTGCCGCACTTTGTGCGCTTGCTGCCCAGCGGTGGCGCAGACATCACCAAGGGAATTTCGCAGCGCATGGACATTTCGGCGCGCGACGCCGAAGCGATCAAGCGTTCGGTGGGTGTCGTTGCAGCTCGAGCAACCGCCGAGCAACGGCCTGCCCTCGAGGTGTCGTTCGAATTGGTCAATGAGACCCTGCTTGCGATCCGTGCGACGATGCAGTACTTCCAAAACGCGCGAGAGAATCGTGCCATAGACCGGATCGTCATGAGCGGTGGCGGTTCTCGACTGCTCGGGCTCGTAGAAACTGTGTCTGAATTCACAAAGGTGCCGGCAAGTCAGCCGGATCCGTTCTCGATGGTGACGGTGGCTCGTGACCTACGTGGCACCGGCGACGTTCACGACATGTCCCTCGCGCTTGGATTGGTAACGGGGGTCTCCGCATGAGCGACAAAAAACCTGCACAGCGCCGTGAGATAAAGGTAGCGATTGCCTATCCGCCCTACGCGAACTTGCTCCCGCCTGAGGTCGGCCAGCGCAAGGCTGCCAATGCCGCCAGAGGCCGTGCTATCTTCATGGCGATTGTTGCGTTGGGCGTCGCTATTTTGGCCGCCAGCGCCGTAAATCTCCTTTCGTTGCAGCGCACTCTCGCTCTCGAGAATGCACGCGCGACCACGCTGGCGCTCACCCAACAACAAGGCGAGTACAACGAGGTGCGCACCGCTAGTCAACTCCTACAATCCACGACCGCGGCTCAAATCTTCGCGACCTCCACTGAAATTTCAGTTCAGACGGTCGTCGATGACCTAGGTGACAAGCTCACTGGCGCGATGTTTTTCAGCTCGTACAGCTTTGAGACGGCAACACCACTGCTGGGTTACGGCGCGTCGGTGTCGCCGCTCGATCCCGAGCGCATCGCTCAGTTCAGTATCGAGATCACTGCATCATCAGTGGCCGAGATTGATTCGTGGGTTCGCAGCGCGCCTGACGTCGATGGTGTCGCTGATGTCTCGCTCGTGTCAGTAAAGCAAGAAGAGGGGACCTACCTCGCTCAAGTCGCTGTGTTTGTCACCCGTGATGCTCTCCTGCACCGCTTCGACGGCTTCGTCGAGGAAGAAGAGGGTGCTGATGAAGCGGCTCCGGCTGAAGGCACGAACGACGAGGAGAACGGCTCATGACATTGACACGAATGTGGACGCTCATTGGGGCAGTTGCAGTAATCATCATCCTGCTCGCAGGCTACGCAATCGGCGTCGCTCCAGCGCTTGCCGACGTGTCGAGCGCCGACGAGGAGATCATCGCGGTTGAGGCGCAGAATCAAGTCAAGCAGAACGAACTCGACGCGCTTAAGGCGCTTGCCGAAAATTCTGAGGGGCTATTCGCCGACCTCGCCGAAGTGCAGAAATCGGTTCCTTCCGCGCACGGTACCTCAGTTTTCGCTGAGCAACTCGCCACTCTAGCGGAGGCGGCGGGAGTGACAATCGTCGACATTTCATACGTCACCGCCACCGATGCGATTGCTCCCGAAGCGGAGCCCGTAGAAAGCACGCAGGACGCTGACGCTGAGGAATCTGACGCCGATGCTGGCGGAGAAGCTGCAGCACCCGAGGTGCAGCCAGGCGCGCAGGCTGTGCAGTCCGTGCCCGGCTTAGTGGCTTTGGGCGTTGACGTCAACGCCACCGGTTCGTATGACGATCTCAACAAGTTCTTGGAGAGCGTTCAGCTGAACGATCGATCGTTCTCAGTGACTACCGTTTCTGTTCAAGGAGACGGCACCTCAGATCTATTCGAGATCTCACTCTCTGGGGTGGTGTACGTGCTTGTAGATAGTGCGACTGCGTTCGCAGTGAGCGGCAACGGCACCGTTAGCTAGTCATATTCAAAGAACGAGAAGAACGCCACGACCTCTTGGTCGTGGCGTTCTTCTCGTTTCTAAGAGTTGCTTCGGTAGACTGGGCGGATCAGTCGCTGGCACGAGGAGGCATCAGTCATGACCGATCCATCTGTAGAGCGTGGTTCTTCACCGAAGAACGACGACAACATCGAGGATGCTGTGGTTGTCGACGAGACCCCCGCTGCTTCTGACGCTGCAACGCCGCTTGTCGATCCCTTCGAGGCGCCTACTGCGTCCACTGAGTCTGCTGTGTACGACGACGCCACGCTCGAAGCTGAAGCGGAGCCTGTTGCGGAGCCCGCTCTGGTAGTGGCGCCCGAGATCGTCGCCGAGCCCGAGCCCGAGTCCGAGCCGGTAGTGGCCGAGACGACGGGAGCCGCTGCATCCGGTGAGCCCCGGGTCGTTTATGTGACTGCGCCGACGCCGCCGAAGGTTGCGGGCAACCGTGGATTCGGTATTTTCATTGCGCTGGCATCCACTGTCGCCTTCGCGATCGTTTTCGCCATCGCTGTCGTCATCATTGGTGCAGCCGAGTCGGGCCGAGTTGCGGTCGCTTTCGTGCAGGCGCCCTCGTTCTACGTTCCTGTCGCCTTCTTCGCACTTGGTGCCATCGTGATCGCGCTCATTGTGAACCGCGCAGGTTGGGCGGCACACGTCTTTTCGAGCATCATCGTGGGGCTCGTCGTGTACTTCGGTACAGTCGGCGCCCTCTTGCTCATCAACGGTGTCATTCAAAATACTCCGGAGCAGGCTCACGCAATGTTCCTTGCAGCGCTGGCGGATCCGCTTGTCATCGCCGCCGGTTTGCTGGGCCGCGAGGTCTCGTTGTGGACGGGTGCGTTGGTCGCGAGACGAGGCCGCAAGGTCACGCAACGCAACGTGGATGCGCGTGCCAAGTGGGAAGCTGAGCTCGCGGAGAAAACTGCTGCTCAGCGCTAAAGTCTCTGCCGTGCACGCGTGCCCTGTTCTGGAGCCTGCGTGTGGGCTGTGACCATTTGACCCCGGCCTATCCCGGGGGCTATTCTTTCTGAGGTGTGCGCTTTGTCGTGCGCTTAAGCCATGCCTCTCGAGGATTACCGCTCACGCGGGGTTTAGGCGCGAGTCACTCCACACCACAGGGTTCGACCTTCCGGTTGGCCCCCACGGCATACCCGCAAACCAACCGATCAGTTCGGTAGGGGCGTGGGTCCAGATGAACTCGGTGTTCTGAAAAGAACGTCGAATGCTAACCATCATGACGCTGTCACCGTGCAGCAAAATCAAGGAGTAATTTAGTGCCCACCATTCAGCAGTTGGTGCGTAAGGGACGCTCGCCGAAGGTCGTCAAGACCAAAACGCCCGCCCTTAAGTCCAACCCGCAGCAGCGCGGCGTTTGCACGCGCGTCTACACAACAACTCCGAAGAAGCCGAACTCGGCTCTTCGCAAGGTTGCTCGTGTCAAGCTTTCTAACGGTACCGAGGTCACGGCCTACATTCCCGGTGAAGGTCACAACCTTCAAGAGCACTCGATGGTGCTCATCCGCGGTGGTCGTGTAAAGGACCTCCCCGGTGTTCGCTACAAGATCGTTCGCGGAGCGCTCGACACCCAGGCCGTTAAGAACCGTAAGCAGGCTCGTAGCCTCTACGGCGCGAAGAAGGATAAGAAGTAATGCCTCGTAAAGGACCAGCACCAAAGCGTCCCGTAGTCGCAGACCCGGTTTACGGCGCACCCATTGTCAGCCAGCTTGTCAACAAGATTCTTCTTGATGGCAAGAAGGGCCTTGCTGAGCGCATCGTTTACGGCGCACTCGAAGGCGTAACAGAGAAGACCGGCCAAGACGCCGTTGTCACGCTCAAGAAGGCTCTCGACAACGTTCGCCCGACCCTCGAGGTCAAGTCGCGTCGTGTCGGTGGATCGACCTACCAGGTTCCTGTTGAGGTCAAGTCGCACCGTGCTAACACGCTCGCATTGCGTTGGCTCACGAGCTACGCAAAGGGTCGTCGTGAAAAGACGATGACTGAGCGTCTCACCAACGAGATCTTGGACGCATCGAATGGACTTGGCGCCGCTGTAAAGCGCCGCGAAGACACCCACAAGATGGCCGAGTCGAACAAGGCATTCGCTCACTACCGCTGGTAGTCAGCACCTCGCAGTGAGGCGGGTCAGACGCTGTCTGGCTCGCTTCACTCTTGAGATTCTCGCTTCACCAACATACTTCGGAGGAACCTGTGGCACAGGACGTGCTCACCGACCTGACTAAGGTCCGCAACATTGGCATCATGGCTCACATCGATGCCGGCAAGACCACTACGACTGAGCGCATCCTGTTCTACACGGGTGTAAACCACAAAATTGGTGAAACTCACGATGGTGCGTCGACTACTGACTGGATGGAGCAGGAGCAAGAGCGTGGCATCACGATCACGTCCGCTGCTGTGACCTGTTACTGGGACAAAAACCAGATCAACATCATCGACACCCCCGGCCACGTTGACTTCACGGTTGAGGTGGAGCGTTCGCTCCGCGTTCTCGACGGTGCAGTCGCTGTGTTCGACGGTAAAGAAGGTGTTGAGCCGCAGTCGGAGACTGTATGGCGCCAGGCCGACAAGTACGACGTTCCTCGCATCTGCTTCGTCAACAAGATGGACAAGATGGGCGCGGACTTCTACTACACGGTAGACACCATCGTGAAGCGCCTCGGTGCTCGTCCCCTCGTTATCCAGCTCCCCATCGGACTCGAGTCTGAGTTCGAGGGTGTTGTTGACCTCGTTGAGATGCGTGCACTCACGTGGCGCGGCGACTCCAAGGGTGACGTTCAGATGGGCGCCAAGTACGCCATCGAAGAGATCCCCGAAGACCTCAAGGAGAAAGCTGCGGAGTACCGCACCGCTCTTCTCGAGGTTGTCGCTGAGACCGACGACGCCATCATGGAGCGTTACTTCGCCGGCGAAGAGATCAGCGTTGCTGAGATCAAGGCTGCGATCCGTAAGCTCACCGTCAACAGCGAGATCTACCCGGTTCTCTGTGGTTCTGCTTTCAAGAACCGCGGCGTTCAGCCGATGCTCGACGCTGTTATCGACTACCTTCCCTCGCCGGTTGATGTGCCTCCCATGGAAGCACGCGACCCCCGCGATGAAGACAAGATCATCATCCGCAAGCCTGATGCTTCGGAGCCGTTTTCGGCTCTGGCCTTCAAGGTTGCAGTGCACCCCTTCTTCGGTCGCCTCACGTACATTCGCGTGTACTCGGGACACCTTGACTCTGGTGGAGCTGTTGCTAACTCCACCAAGGGCAAGAAGGAGCGCATCGGAAAGATCTTCCAGATGGCTGCCAACAAGGAAATCCCTGTCGACAGCGTTACCGCTGGACACATCTACGCCGTCATTGGCCTCAAGGACACCACGACTGGTGACACGCTGTGTGACCCGAACGACCAGGTCGTTCTTGAGTCGATGACGTTCCCTGAGCCCGTGATCGAGGTAGCGATCGAGCCGAAGACGAAGGCTGACCAAGAGAAGCTTGGTATTGCTATTCAGAAGCTCGCTGAAGAAGACCCCACGTTCCGTACCGAACAGAACCAGGAAACTGGCCAGACGGTAATCAAGGGAATGGGTGAACTTCACCTCGACATCCTCGTAGACCGCATGAAGCGCGAATTCAACGTTGAAGCCAACGTTGGTAAGCCGCAGGTTGCGTACCGCGAGACCATCCGCCGCATTGTGGACAAGCACGACTACACCCACAAGAAGCAGACGGGTGGATCGGGACAGTTCGCTAAGGTCCAGATCTCGCTCGAGCCGATGGAGGTTGAAGGCGACAAGATTTACGAATTCGTAAATAAGGTCACCGGTGGCCGTATTCCTCGTGAATACATTGGCTCAATCGACCAGGGTTTCCAGGCGTCGATGAACGTCGGAATCCTCGCAGGATTCCCGATGGTCGGCGTCAAGGGAATCATCCTCGATGGTGCTGCTCACGATGTTGACTCGTCAGAAATGGCGTTCAAGATTGCGGGAACCATGGCATTCAAAGAGGCAGCGCGCAAGGCTGACCCAGTTCTCCTCGAGCCGCTCATGGCGGTCGAGGTTCGTACTCCCGAGGAGTACATGGGAGACGTCATCGGTGACCTTAACAGTCGCCGCGGACAGATCCAGTCCATGGAGGACGCGACCGGCGTAAAGGTCGTTCGCGCCCACGTACCACTGTCGGAAATGTTCGGCTACGTCGGTGACTTGAGGTCCAAGACTTCAGGTCGTGCGGTGTACTCGATGACGTTCGACAGTTACTCTGAGGTTCCCCGCGCGGTAGCTGACGAGATTGTTGCAAAGAACAAGGGCGAGTAATCGCCGCACTACCAGCGCGCAACTAACATAGATACACACCAACTTGCGAAACATTCGGCAGTGAAAAGTCGTCGGGTGCAGAGCAACCGAGTCCTGAGGAGGACCCACAGTGGCTAAGGCCAAGTTCGAGCGGACCAAGCCGCACGTAAACATCGGAACCATCGGTCACGTTGACCACGGAAAGACCACGCTCACGGCAGCGATCTCGAAGGTACTTGCTGACAAGTACCCTTCGGCGACGAACGTGCAGCGCGACTTCTCGTCGATTGACTCGGCTCCGGAAGAACGTCAACGCGGTATCACCATCAACATCTCGCACGTTGAGTACGAGACCCCCAAGCGCCACTACGCACACGTAGACGCTCCGGGCCACGCTGACTACATCAAGAACATGATCACCGGTGCAGCTCAGATGGACGGTGCAATCCTCGTGGTTGCAGCGACCGACGGACCGATGGCTCAGACTCGCGAGCACGTTCTGCTCGCGAAGCAGGTTGGTGTTCCTTACCTGCTCGTTGCACTGAACAAGTCCGACATGGTAGATGACGAAGAGATTCTTGAGCTCGTTGAGCTCGAGGTTCGCGAACTCCTCTCCAGCCAGGGCTTCGACGGCGACAACGTTCCTGTTGTCCAGGTTTCAGGTCTCAAGGCTCTTGAGGGCGACGAGAAGTGGACCCAGTCCATCCTCGACCTCATGGATGCTGTTGACGAGAACGTTCCTGACCCCATCCGCGACAAGGACAAGCCGTTCTTGATGCCGGTTGAAGACGTCTTCACGATCACTGGTCGTGGAACCGTTGTTACGGGCCGCGCCGAGCGTGGAACGCTTTCGATCAACTCTGACGTTGAGATTGTTGGAATCCGTCCGACCCAGAAGACCACGGTCACTGGTATCGAGATGTTCCACAAGCAGCTCGACGAAGCATGGGCTGGCGAGAACTGTGGTCTGCTTCTTCGTGGAACCAAGCGTGAAGATGTTGAGCGTGGACAGGTTGTTGTTAAGCCTGGTTCCGTTACTCCTCACACGAACTTCGAGGGAACCGCATACATCCTGTCAAAGGATGAGGGTGGGCGTCACAACCCGTTCTACGCGAACTACCGTCCGCAGTTCTACTTCCGTACCACCGACGTCACCGGCGTCATCACGTTGCCTGAGGGCACCGAGATGGTTATGCCTGGCGACACCACTGACATGACCGTTGAGCTTATTCAGCCCATCGCCATGGAAGAGGGCCTCGGCTTCGCCATCCGTGAGGGTGGACGTACCGTAGGTGCCGGTAAGGTAACCAAGGTTCTGGCGTAAGCTCAGTAACTAATTACGACGAGGGTCGAGCCGAAAGGCTCGGCCCTTCGTCGTTTAACCAGCGCGGCCGGTGAGCCTCGAGGTGAGGGCGCGAGCGGCGGCCATTGTGGCCTGGCCGAGCTCGTCCCACTGGTCTTCGACGGCATCCGTTCTGAAAGTGAGCCCGATCGCTGCCGAAGGGTAGCCATTGCGGTCGAACGCTGCAGCGCCAACCGAGGCATACTCCGCAGTGATGTCGCCCACTTCGCTCGCCCAGCCGCGCTCACGAGTCGCAGCCAGTAGCCGGTCGAGTTCTGCCAGTGTGTTCGGCCCTGCGGTCTGGCGCCGGGTAAGGCTGCTGCGCGCGGGATACAGCGCTCGCACTTGCGGAGCAGTCAGTTGCGCCAGCATGGCTCGGCCAGTCGCAGTCAAATGCGCGGGAAGTTTGACGCCAACAGCCGAAACAGTGGTGGGCGCTCGGGTTCCTTGCACTCGAGCGGCGTAACTGACATCCGCACCGCTGAGCACGGCAAGGTGCGCGACAACCGGGATCGGGGCTTCGGCCGCGAGGCTCCGCATGAGCGGGCTAGCGAGTGCGGAGAGCCGTTCGCTACGCAGTGCAGACGTGCCGATCTCAGAGACGAGGGAGCTCAATCCATAGGTGCGGTCTTCGGGGTAATGCACCACGAATCCTTCGTCGATCATGACGGTAAGCAGCTGGTAGACGGATGACCGGGGGAGCGCTAGCTCGCGCGCCAAAGCAGAGGCTGGCACAGGCCCTTTGCGGGTCGCGAGGTGGCGCAGCACAGCCATGGTGTTGCGCGCGGCAGGAATGTTGGACACGCGGCTCCTGTCTGGTATTTCAGACACCATATCGCGATATCCACTCGTGGCGGAGGGGCGATGCGCGTTCACTGGGATCATGACCTCAGCCCCCGGCCAAACAGTGACCATCGGCGTCGGCGCCGCGAGCATCTCCGATGTTGTGGCGGTCGCGCGCCACGGTGCACCCGTCACGATCTCGCCCGAAGCAACGAGCGCGATGGTTGCGTCGCGTGCGGTGATTGAAGCGTTGGCCGAAGACGTGCGCCCGCACTACGGTGTCTCCACCGGTTTTGGCGCGCTGGCGACAAAGCACATCGCCCCCGAGCAGCGCCTGCAACTGCAGCGGTCACTCGTGCGCAGTCACGCGGCAAGTTCCGGTGCGGAAATTGCCGACGAAGTGGTGCGGGCCACAATGCTGTTGCGACTCTCGACGATGGCCACCGGGCGCACCGGCGTGCGGCCTGTCGTTGCGGAAACCTACGCGGCTCTGCTGAACGCGGGGATCACCCCCATCGTTGGTGAGTACGGCAGCCTCGGCTGTTCCGGAGACCTCGCTCCGCTCGCGCATTGCGCGCTTGCGGTGATGGGCGAGGGCGACGTACGCGTTGCGGGCGAGCAGCTGCCGGCATCCGCTGCGCTGAAAGCCGCCGGAATTACCCCAGTTGTTTTGCACGAGAAAGAGGGCTTGGCGCTGATCAACGGCACCGATGGGATGCTCGGCATGCTGTCGTTGGCGATTACTGATCTTGAGGCGTTGCTCACCACCGCCGACCTGTCCGCTGCCATGAGCGTGGAGGGTTTGGCGGGAACCGACCGAGTCTTCGCGGAGGACCTGCATGCCCTCCGGCCTCATCCGGGTCAGGCGCAGTCGGCAGCCAACATGCGCGCGGTGCTTCGAGACTCCGACACGATTGCGGCCCACGCTACGAGAGGCTTCACGCGGGTGCAGGATGCCTACTCGTTGCGGTGCGCGCCCCAAGTTCACGGAGCGGCGCGCGACACGGTTAATCACACGCGTCGGGTGGCCGAGCGTGAGCTTATGAGCGCGATCGACAACCCGGTGGTGACGGTGGATGGCCGGCTGGAATCCAACGGCAATTTCCATGGGGCCCCGGTTGGCTACGCTCTCGACTTCTTGGCGATAGTCGCCGCGGATGTTGCGAGCATGAGCGAGCGTCGCACTGACCGATTCCTCGACAGCAATCGCAGCGGCGGCCTTAACGCGTTTCTGGCCGACGATCCCGGGGTGGACTCTGGGCACATGATCGCGCAGTACACCCAGGCGGGAATCGTCAGCGAGATGAAAAGGTTGGCGGCGCCGGCATCCGTCGATTCAATTCCGACGAGCGCGATGCAGGAAGACCACGTCTCGATGGGGTGGAGCGCTGGTTTGAAGCTTCGCCGCAGTATCGATGGGTTGTCGCGCGTGATCGCCATCGAGTTGCTGACGTCGGCGCGGGGAATCGAGATGCGCGGCGAGCGACCATCGCCGGTGTCGGCGGCGGTGATCGCGAACTTGCGCGAGCACGTTCCCGCCGCAGGGCCCGACCGTTATTTGGCCCCCGACATTGCGGCGAGCGTTGCGCTTGTGCAGTCGGGCGCACTCGTGTCCGCCGCACGCACCATTACCGAACTCAGCTAGGAGACGTCGTGATTCAGGCACACCGCGGTTCCACGCTCAATACTCTCGGCTGGCAGCAGGAGGGTGCTTTGCGCATGCTCCAAAACAACCTCGACCCTGAGGTTGCTGAGCACCCGGAAGATCTCGTCGTCTATGGCGGCACGGGCAAGGCTGCGCGTAACTGGCCCAGTTATCATGCGATTGTTCGTTCGCTCACGACCCTCAAGGGTGACGAGACGCTGCTGGTTCAGTCGGGCAAGCCCGTCGGTGTGATGCAGACCCATGAGTGGGCTCCCCGGGTGTTGTTGGCGAACTCCAACTTGGTTGGCGACTGGGCGAACTGGGATGAGTTTCGTCGGCTCGAGCAGCTTGGCCTCACAATGTACGGCCAAATGACGGCAGGATCGTGGATCTACATTGGTACGCAGGGCATTCTGCAAGGCACCTACGAGACCTTCTCTGCAGTCGCGGCTAAGAGATTCGGCGGTACTCTGGCGGGCACCATCACCCTTACGGCTGGCCTCGGAGGTATGGGCGGGGCCCAACCGCTCGCCGTAACCATGAACGACGGTGTTGCGATCTGTATTGATGTTGACCAGAGCCGCATCACGCGTCGCATCGATCACGGCTACCTCGACGTTGAGGCGAAGTCGCTCGCGCACGCGGTCGAACTCGCTGTTGCCGCGCGCGATGCGAAGAAGCCGCTCTCGATTGGGGTGCTGGCGAATGCGGCTGCTGCGGTGCCCGAGTTGCTCGCAATGGGGGCGCCGATCGATATCGTCACCGACCAGACCAGCGCTCACGATCCTCTCGCTTACCTTCCTCTCGGCGTGGACTTCCACGACTGGCAGAGTGCCCGCAGCCAGCCCGATTTCGCCCAGCGTGCCCGCGAATCGATGGCGATTCATGTCGAGGCGATGGTTGGCTTCCAGCGTCAGGGAGCTGAGGTCTTTGACTATGGCAACAACTTGCGCACCGAGGCGCTCGCGGCGGGTTATGCCGATGCGTTTGCATTCCCCGGCTTCGTGCCGGCCTACATCCGTCCGCTATTTGCGGAGGGCAAGGGGCCGTTCCGGTGGGCCGCTCTCAGCGGCGAGGCCAGCGACATCCACAAGACAGACAAGGCGATTCTCGAGTTGTTCCCCGAGAACGAATCGCTCGCTCGCTGGATCAAGCTTGCGGGGGAGCGCGTGCACTTCCAGGGGCTCCCTGCCCGCATCTGCTGGTTGGGTTACGGCGAACGTGACAAGGCCGGTTTGCTCTTCAACGAGATGGTCGCCTCGGGTGAGCTGGCTGCCCCGCTCGCGATCGGGCGCGATCATCTCGACAGCGGTTCGGTGGCGTCGCCGTACCGCGAGACCGAGGCGATGAAGGATGGCTCCGACGCGATCGCTGACTGGCCGTTGCTCAACGCTCTGGTCAATACCTCGTCGGGAGCAACGTGGGTCTCCATTCATCACGGTGGCGGTGTTGGCATTGGCCGGTCGATCCATGCGGGCCAGGTCACGATTGCTGATGGCACCGAGCTTGCCGCCCAGAAGCTTGAGCGAGTGCTTACGAATGACCCAGGTATGGGCGTCATCCGTCACGTTGATGCTGGCTACGATGAAGCCATCGCGGTCGCCGACAACCTCGGCGTTCGCATTCCCATGAACGAGGCTCCGCTCACGAAGGGTCACAATGCTCAACGCTGATCCGCTGTGGCCGCGTGCGGGGGATTGGCCTTCGCCGGTTGACGACGAGTGGGCGGATGTCGCACTCATCGGTATCCCGACGTCGCGCACGTCACTCTCTCCGACGCAGGCTCACACAACTCCCGCTGCGGTTCGTGAGGCACTTCGTCGTTATGCCGCGCTGTCTGATCTTCGGATCGTGGACGCCGGCACCGTGCGCGAACCCGACCTGAACGAGCAGGGTGCGATTGATGCGGTGGCGCAGCTGCGGGCTGAGCTCGTTATCGCGTTGGGCGGCGACAATGCGGCTACGGTTCCGACGGCGTTGGGGCGGTGGGGCGCAGACATCACGTCCGCTGGGCTGATCACGCTCGACGCCCACTACGACCTACGAGACGGCGCCAGTAACGGTTCACCCGTGCGTCGCCTTCTTGAGGCCGGCCTCGATGGCAGTCGTGTGGTGCAGATCGGTATTGAGCCGCTGGCCAATTCTCACGCCTATGCCGAGCGCGCTAGGGACGCGGGCATCATGGTGATCACGCGTGACGAGTTGCGTTCGCGCTCGATGGATGAGGTGATGGCGCAGGCGCTGGAGATTGCTGGCGCGGCGGGCGGGCCTATCCACGTCGATCTTGATGTCGATGTGTGTGATCGCTCGGTTGCTCCCGGGTGCCCCGCGTCGGTGCCGGGGGGTATCTCGGCGATTGAGTTGCGCACGGCCGCACGGCGCGCTGCCGCGCATCAAGCCGTCTCCTCGATTGATCTCGTCGAGGTGGATGCCGCCGCTGACGCTCCTGATGAACGAACGGTGCGCTTGGTGGCGCTCTGCGTCCTCGAAGCAATCGCGGGAGTGTCGCTGCGATGACAAGCACGGCGATCGAGAACATTGGCCTATTGCTCACGCATGATGACGAGCGTGCAGAGATCGCCGATGCCGCCCTCGTATTCGACGAGGGTCGCGTGGTCTGGTGGGGTGCGTCGGTCGATGCTCCTGCTGCTGACGGGCGAGTGGATGCCGCTGGTCGCTGTGTCCTTCCTGGTTTTGTTGACAGCCATAGCCACATCCTTTTCGCGGGGGACCGCTCGGATGAGTTTGAGGCTCGCATGGCTGGCCGCCGCTACGAGGCGGGCGGCATCCGTCGCACGGTCGCACTTTCGCGGGCGGCGACTGACGCTGAGTTGCTCGCGAATGCGACCGCTTTGGTTGCGGAGATGCGCCGCCAGGGCACGACGACGATCGAGATCAAGAGCGGGTACGGTCTCAGCGTTGCAGATGAGGCGCGGATGTTGCGGCTCGCGGCCATGCTCACTGAGGAAACTACGTTCTTGGGTGCGCATGTCGTCCCCGATGAGTTTGCGGCAGACCGTGCGGCCTACGTGCACCTGGTGATGGGCGACATGCTGGAGGCGTGCGCTCCCCATTCGCGCTGGATCGATGTGTTCTGCGACAACGGTGCCTTCACCGAGGACGAGACGCGCGCCATCATCACGGCCGGGCAGGCTCGTGGCTTGGGCGCTCGTCTGCACGGTGCGCAACTGGCGGAGTCAGGTGCTGTGCAACTCGCGGTTGAGCTGGGCGCGGCGAGTGTCGATCACTGCACTTATCTCAGCGATGACGATGTGCAAGCGCTCGCGGGCAGCAGTACGGTTGCTGGACTGCTTCCCGGGGTCGAGTTCTCCACCAGACATCCGTACGTGGATGCCCGGCGACTCCTTGACGCTGGCGTGACGGTTGCGCTCGCCAGCGATTGCAATCCCGGCTCGAGTTTCACGTCATCCCTCCCGTTCTGCATTGCCCTCGCGGTGCGCGAAATGGGGATGACGTCGCTAGAAGCCGTCACGGCGGCGACGCTCGGAGGGGCACGTTCCTTGCGCCGCGATGACGTGGGTCGTTTAACGGTCGGCGCGCGAGCGAATGCTCAGCTTCTCGATGCTCCGCACTACCGTCATCTGGCGTATCGCCCCGGGGTACCGCTGGTCTCCAGCGTCTTTGTGGATGGCGTTCACGAGCTGGTGCGGCCCTTGGCCTGAGACTCCCCAAAAGTCCCGCTATCAGGCGCAAGCGGATGCTCAAATCGAGCCATCACGTCGCCAGCGTGACGACGGCGAATGGCGCCGCAAAAATCCGACACGCCCGGGTTGCAGTAAATGCGTGGATGTGACAAACTCTTCTAGTTCAACATTTCGCCGCCACGTGCGTGCGGATCACTTCCAGGCAGTGCATAGTTCCACATCGTATGACCCTCGCAGAGCGTGAGTTATACACCGTGTTGTAGCTAGGCCGCGGGGAGCAGAACCAAGCTTAACCAACTCCCCAATTCGATTCGAAAGAATTCGTGCTGCGGGAGACGCTTGTGCCAGTTCGCTGGCATGTGCTCCTCGCGGTTTCGCGAGTTGGTATCACAAGCAGTGACAGCAAGAACTTGACAGATAAATAGTGGTGCGAAAGCAAAAGTGCTGAGCGTCTTCGGGTGGCAACATCCGGCGTCGAACAGCCCAGGTGCACGCAGTGCAGCCAAAGTACTAAGGGAAGAGAGCCAGTCATGGCGGGACAAAAGATCCGCATTCGACTTAAGTCGTACGACCACGAGGTCATCGACTCGTCGGCACGCAAAATTGTTGACACGGTTACCCGCGCGGGTGCCACGGTAGTAGGCCCCGTGCCGCTGCCCACCGAGAAGAACGTGATTGCAGTTATCCGTTCTCCCCACAAGTACAAGGACAGCCGCGAGCACTTCGAGAAGCGCACCCACAAGCGGCTCATCGACATCATCGACCCGACGCCCAAGGCTGTGGATTCGCTTATGCGTCTCGACCTGCCGGCCGACGTCAACATCGAGATCAAGCTTTAGCTCGCGCAGTTATTGAGCGACAGAGCCGATAAGGAAAATAATGTCTACAACTAAGACGACTAAGGGTCTGCTGGGCACAAAGCTCGGCATGACGCAGGTTTGGGACGAGAACAACAAGCTCGTTCCCGTGACCGTTGTCGAAATCACCCCGAACGTGGTTACGCAGCTGCGTAGCCCCGAGGTTGATGGATACAGCGCAGTCCAGATCGCGTACGGCCAGATCGACCCTCGTAAGGTCAACAAGCCGCTTACCGGTCACTTCGATAAGGCAGGTGTTACGCCTCGCCGTCACCTCACCGAGATTCGCACCCCTGACGCCGCGGAGTACACCGTTGGCCAAGAACTCGCGGTCGACATCTTCACTCCAGGCTCGAAGGTCGACGTTGTCGGCACGAGCAAGGGTAAGGGTTTCGCCGGTGTTATGAAGCGTCACAACTTCAAGGGTGTATCTGCAAGCCACGGTTCGCACCGTAACCACCGCAAGCCTGGTTCCATTGGTGCCTCGTCGACCCCCAGCCGTGTCTTCAAGGGCATGCGCATGGCCGGTCGTATGGGTGGTGACCGTGTAACGGTCATGAACCTCGCCGTCCACTCGATCGACCTTGAGAAGGGACTCGTGCTCATCAAGGGCGCTGTTCCCGGTGCTCGTGGCCGTATCGTCTTCGTCCGCAACGCAGTGAAGGGGGCGTAGTACACATGGCTACCTCCATCGACGTCATCGACGCCAAGGGCAAGAAGGTCGACTCTGTTGAACTTCCCGCCGAGATCTTCGACGTGCAGACCAACGTTCCGCTCATCCACCAGGTTGTTGTTGCACAGCGTGCAGCAGCACGTCAGGGTACGCACAACACCCTGCGCCGCGGTGAAGTTTCGGGTGCTGGTCGCAAGCCGTTCAAGCAGAAGGGAACCGGTCGCGCTCGTCAGGGCTCGATCCGTGCTCCTCAGATGAAGGGTGGTGGCATCGTTCACGGGCCGCACCCGCGTGACTACTCACAGCGCACCCCCAAGAAGATGATTGCTGCAGCACTTCGCGGCACGTTGTCTGACCGGGCTCGTGGTGAGCGAATTCACGTCATCGACGCTCTCGCTGTAGACGGCAAGCCTTCGACGAAGTCTGTCTTGGCTCTGCTGAACAACATCGCGCCGAGCAAGAACGTTCTCGTTGTTCTCCAGCGCGAAGATGCAACCAGCCTCAAGAGCATTCGCAACCTCGACACGGTTCACGTCTTGGCTTACGACCAGCTCAACGCCTACGACGTCGTCGTCAGCGACGACATCGTGTTCAGCAAGGGCGCGTTCGACGCGTTCGTTGCGTTCAACACCAAGTCTTCGAACAAGGAAGAGGTCAGCGCATGACCGTCACGTACAAGGACCCGCGCGACATCATCATCGCTCCCGTGGTCTCTGAGAAGAGCTACAACCTGATCGATATGGGCAAGTACACCTTCGAGGTAGACCCCCGTGCGAACAAGACCGAGATCAAGCTCGCTATTGAGAAGATCTTCAGCGTCAAGGTCGACTCGGTCAACACGTTGAACCGCACGGGCAAGACCCGTCGTACCCGTTTCGGTATGGGCAAGCGCAAGGACACCAAGCGCGCCATCGTCACGCTCAAGTCCGGTTCCATCGACATCTTCACCGCTGTCGGCTAGGGACCAAGGAGAAACTAATGGCTATTCGCAAGTACAAGCCCACGACGCCTGGTCGTCGTGGATCCTCGGTTGCAGACTTTGCTGAGATCACCCGTTCAACGCCGGAGAAGTCGCTTCTGCGCCCTCTGCCGAAGACTGGTGGACGCAACAACGCAGGTCGCATCACGACTCGTCACATCGGTGGTGGCCACAAGCGCCAGTACCGCGTAATCGACTTCAAGCGCAACGACAAAGACGGCGTAAACGCCCGCGTTGCCGAGATCGAGTACGACCCCAACCGCACCGCACGTATCGCACTGCTTCACTTTGTTGATGGCACGAAGCGCTACATCGTTGCTCCGAACAAGCTCAATCAGGGCGACATTGTTGAGTCGGGTCCCGGCGCAGACATCAAGCCTGGTAACAACCTCCCGATGAAGAACATCCCCGTCGGTACGGTTATCCACATGATTGAACTTCGCCCCGGTGGCGGCGCCAAGATGGCCCGCTCCGCTGGAGCATCAGTTCGACTCGTTGCAAAAGAGGGCCCCTACGCGCAGCTGCGTTTGCCTTCCGGAGAAATCCGCAACGTTGACGTTCGTTGCCGCGCAACGATCGGCGAGGTCGGCAATGCCGAGCAGTCGAACATCAACTGGGGAAAGGCCGGCCGCATGCGCTGGAAGGGCGTTCGCCCGACCGTCCGTGGTGTTGCCATGAACCCTGTTGACCACCCCCACGGTGGTGGTGAGGGCAAGACGTCCGGTGGACGTCACCCCGTTTCCCCTTGGGGCCAGGCAGAAGGGCGCACACGTAAGCGCAAACTGCCCAGTGACCAGCTCATCGTTCGCCGCCGCAATGTCGGCAAGAAGCGCAAGTAGTAGGAGAGTCAGAAGATGCCACGCAGTCTGAAGAAGGGCCCCTTCGTCGACGACCACCTCCTACAAAAGGTTGTCAAGGCGAACGAAGCCAAGAGCAAGAACGTAATCAAGACCTGGTCGCGCCGCTCGATGATCGTTCCAGCAATGCTGGGTCACACGATCGCGGTGCACGATGGTCGCAAGCACATTCCGGTGTTCATCACCGAAACCATGGTTGGGCACAAGCTCGGCGAGTTTTCGCCCACCCGTACCTTCCGTGGACACGTGAAGGACGACAAGAAGGGTCGCCGCCGCTAACGCGGTGGTGAAGGAGGTAGAGAAATGGTGGAGTCGATCGCACGCGTGCGTCACATCCGCGTGACCCCCATGAAGGCTCGTCGCGTTGTCAACATGATTCGCGGCAAGCAAGCACAGGAAGCACTGGCAATTTTGAAGTTCGCACCTCAGGGCGCGAGCGAGCCGGTCTACAAGTTGGTTGCATCTGCAATCGCGAATGCGCGAGTCAAGGCAGATGCTTCGAACACGTTCCTGGACGAACAGGATCTGATCATCTCGAAGGCTTACGTCGACGACGGTGCAACGCTCAAGCGTTTCCAGCCGCGTGCCCAGGGCCGCGCGTTCCAGATCCTGAAGCGCACAAGCCACATCACGGTCGTGCTGGCCACGCCAGACCACGTCGTTGAAGCCGAGGCCGACAAGGCAGGGAAGAAGTAATGGGACAGAAGGTAAACCCCTACGGTTTCCGTCTGGGAATCACCACCGACCACGTGTCGCGTTGGTTCTCTGACAGCACCAAGCCGGGTCAGCGTTACAGCGACTACGTTGCGGAAGATGTAAAGATCCGCAACCTGCTCAAGTCGAACCTCGACCGCGCAGGTGTTGCTCGCATTGAAATCGAGCGCACCCGTGACCGCGTTCGCGTAGACATTCACACTGCCCGTCCGGGCATCGTGATCGGTCGCCGCGGCGCCGAAGCAGAGCGTATCCGTGGCGAGCTCGAAAAGCTCTCCGGTAAGCAGATCCAGCTCAACATCCTCGAGGTCAAGAACCCCGAGGCTGAGGCTCAGCTCGTTGCACAGGGAATCGCAGAGCAGCTCGCTGCTCGTGTCGCCTTCCGTCGTGCAATGCGCAAGGGTCTTCAGGGCGCCCAGCGCGTTGGTTCGGTCAAGGGTGTTCGCATCCAGGTATCGGGTCGTTTGGGTGGCGCAGAAATGAGCCGCTCAGAGTACTACCGCGAAGGTCGCGTTCCGCTGCACACGCTGCGCGCAAACATCGACTACGGCTTCTACGAGGCTAAGACCACGTTCGGTCGTATCGGTGTCAAGGTGTGGGTCTACAAGGGCGACATCACCAACAAGGAGCTCGCTCGCGAGCAGGCTAACCAGAAGTCGTCGCGTCCAGAGCGTCGCGATGGTGGCGACCGTGGCGGTCGTCGCACCGGTGGCCCTTCGTCCGCACCGAAAGCTGAAGCACCCAAGGCAGAAGCCCCCAAGGCCGACGCACCGGTTGCAGCAGGAGTTGAGGCATAACAATGTTGATTCCGCGTAAGGTCAAGTACCGCAAGCAGCACCACCCCTCCCGTAGCGGCCACGCTACTGGTGGAACCACGGTGTCGTTTGGCGAGTACGGTATTCAGGCTCTGACGCCCGCATACGTTACGAACCGCCAGATTGAGGCAGCTCGTATCGCAATGACGCGTCACATCAAGCGTGGTGGAAAGGTGTGGATCAACATCTACCCCGACCGCCCGCTCACCAAAAAGCCCGCTGAAACCCGCATGGGTTCCGGTAAGGGCTCGCCCGAGTGGTGGGTCGCCAACGTCAAGCCAGGTCGCGTGCTCTTCGAGCTCAGCGGCGTGGACGAGACGACTGCGCGCGAAGCACTCACTCGTGCAATTCACAAGCTGCCCCTCAAGGCACGCATCATCAAGCGCGAGGAGGGCGACGCATAATGGCGATCGGATCCAAGGAGCTAGCCCCTGTCGAGCTAGACACTTTTGAAGACGAACGACTCGTTGACGAGCTGAAGAAGTCGAAGGAAGAACTTTTCAACCTTCGTTTCCAGGCCGCAACTGGTCAACTGGAAAGCCACGGACGTATCCGCGCTGTAAAGCGCGACATCTCCCGCATCTACACGGTTATCCGTGAGCGCGAGCTGGGCATCCGTGCAACCCCCGCTGCTGTCGAGGCTCCCGCCAAGGAGACCAAGAAGCGCAGCACCAAGAAGGCGGATGCAGCGGTTGAGACCGCAGCAGACTCCACTGACGAGACGAAGGAGGCGTAGTCATGGCCAAGGTTGAAGACAAGAAGACCGCGGAGACGACCGCCGAGGTCGCTCGTGGGTACCGTAAGACCCGTCGCGGACTGGTTACGAGCGACAAGATGGATAAGACCATCGTTGTCATCGTTGAAGACCGCGTAAAGCACCCGTTGTACGGCAAGGTTGTTCGCCGTAACTCCAAGGTGAAGGTTCACGACGAGGCCAACACGGCCGGCGTCGGTGACTCCGTACTTATCAGCGAGACCCGTCCGCTCAGCGCTACGAAGCGCTGGCGTCTGGTCGAGATCCTCGAAAAGGCTAAGTAATGCTTCAGCAGGAATCCCGAGTAAAGGTTGCCGATAACACCGGCGCCAAGGAGCTCCTCACGATTCGCGTTCTCGGTGGCTCAGGCCGTCGCTACGCAGGTCTCGGCGATGTCATCGTGGCAACCGTCAAAGACGCAATTCCTGGCGGCAACGTCAAGAAGGGTGAGGTCGTCAAGGCCGTCATCGTTCGCGTCATCAAGCAGACTCGTCGTCCAGACGGCTCATACATCAAGTTCGATGAGAACGCGGCTGTAATCCTCAAGTCCGATGGCGGAGACCCCCGTGGTACTCGCATCTTCGGGCCGGTTGGCCGCGAACTTCGTGACAAGAAGTTCATGAAGATCATCTCGCTCGCACCGGAGGTGCTGTAGATATGGCAAAGATTCGCAAGGGTGACCTCGTACAGGTCATCAGCGGCCCGACCGAAGAGCGTGGCGGAAGCCGCGGCAAGCAGGGTCGCGTTATCAGTGTTATCGCTGGAAAAGACCGCATTGTCGTGGAGGGTGTCAACTTCGTCACCAAGCACGTCAAGGTTGGCCAGACTCAGCGTGGAACCAAGACCGGTGGCATCGAGACGATGGAGGCACCGATTCACGTGTCGAACGTCGCCCTCGTTGACCCCGAGACCAAGCTCCCGGCTCGTGTTGGCTTCACTGTCGGCACCGATGACCGTGGCAAGACCACGCGCGAGCGCTTCTTCAAGAAGTCGCGCCGCGTAGAGACCAAGAAGTCCAAGGCAGCTAAGGCTGAGCCCAAGGCTTCGAAGAAGGATGCCGAGAAGGCAACCGAGAAGGACGCAGACTAATGACGACGACTGCACCTGCTGCTGGCAAAATCCAGCCGCGCCTCAAGCAGAAGTACCGCGATGAACTCGCGGCTCAGCTCAAGAAGGACCTTGGACTTTCCAACGTCCACCAGGTTCCGGGGATCGTCAAGGTCGTCGTCAACACTGGTGTCGGTGAAGCTGCTCGCGACGGAAAGATCATCGATGGGGCCGTCAAGGACCTCACCGCGATCACTGGTCAGAAGCCTTACGTAACTAGCGCTCGCAAGTCGATTGCTCAGTTCAAGCTTCGTGAAGGACAGCCCATTGGCGCACACGTTACCCTCCGTGGTGACCGCGCTTGGGAGTTCCTCGACCGTCTGATCACGCTGGCGCTTCCGCGTATCCGTGACTTCCGCGGTCTGTCGGACAAGCAGTTCGATGGCAACGGTAACTACACCTTCGGCCTCACGGAACAGTCCATGTTCCACGAGATCGACCAGGACAAGATTGACCGCGTTCGTGGTTTCGATATCACTATCGTCACCACCGGTAAGAACAACGAAGAAGGTCGCGCATTGCTTAAGGCTCTGGGCTTCCCCTTCCGCACCGCTGAGAACGCATCTAACTAACCAAGTAACACCGATCGACCAGGTCGGCCTTCGTGTAACGGATGCCGAAACCAGTTGAGACAGGAAACACATAATGACAATGACAGATCCGGTCGCTGACATGCTGACCAGACTGCGCAACGCCAATTCGGCGCACCACGACAGCGTTTCAATGCCTAACAGCAAGCTGAAGTCGCGCCTGGCTGAAATGCTCAAGGCCGAGGGATACATCCTCAGCTGGAGCACCGAGGACGCTCGCGTGGGTTCGACCCTCACGATCGAACTTAAGTACAGCCCCACTCGCGAGCGTTCCATCAAGGGAATCAAGCGCGTCTCGAAGCCTGGTCTTCGTGTATACGCTCGCTCGACCGAAATCCCCAAGGTTCTTGGCGGACTCGGTGTGGCTATTTTGTCCACCTCCTCAGGTCTTTTGACCGACAAAGAGGCGACTCAGAAGGGCGTAGGTGGGGAAGTCCTCGCCTACGTGTGGTAACCCAAAATGTCACGTATCGGAAGACTTCCTATTGATGTCCCCGCTGGTGTCACACTCACCATCAACGGCCAGGACGTCACTGTAAAGGGCCCGAAGGGTGAGCTCGCGCTCACCGTCAAGGCACCTATCGCTGTAGCACTCGAAGAGGGTCAGGTTCTCGTAACCCGTCCCGATGACGAGCGCGAATCGCGTTCACTGCACGGCTTGACTCGTACGCTCATCGCTAACCAGATCATCGGTGTTACCGACGGTTACACCAAGGGCCTTGAGGTCGTTGGTACTGGTTACCGCGTCACCGCAAAGGGCAGCTCAATCGAGTTCGCTCTCGGGTACTCGCACTCGATCACCGTTGACCCGCCCGCAGGCATCAGCTTCGCGGTCGAGGGCAATAACAAACTAGTTGTCAGCGGCATCGACAAGCAGGCGGTTGGCGAAGTAGCAGCCAACATTCGTAAATTGCGCAAGCCAGAGCCCTACAAGGGCAAGGGTGTGCGCTACGCCGGCGAAGTTGTTCGTCGCAAGGCCGGAAAGAGTGGTAAGTAGACATGGCTCTCGGAACCAGAGGTAAGAGCAAGTCGGCCGCTAAGGGCCGTCGTCACGCACGTCTCCGCAAGAAGGTCGTGGGCACCGAAGTGCGCCCCCGTCTCGTGGTTACGCGTTCAGCACGTCACGTATTCGTCCAGGTTGTCGATGACTCCAAGGGCGTTACCGTCGCTTCGGCGTCGACTATGGAGTCGAGCATGCGTACGTTCGATGGTGACAAGACCGCCAAGGCACGCAAGATCGGTGAGTTGGTGGCCGAGCGTGCCAAGGACGCCGGTGTTGAAGCCGTCGTATTTGATCGTGGTGGAAGCCGCTACGCAGGTCGCGTTGCAGCAATCGCCGACGGAGCGCGAGAGGGTGGATTGAACCTGTGAGCGACAACGTGGACAACAAGACAACTAACAAGGAGCAGGCCGTGGCCGCTGAGGCGACTACCGCCATCTCCGTACCCGAGGTCGTCGTAGACGCCCCCGCGACCGACGTAACGAGCGAGCCCCGCGAGGCTCGTCGTGGCGGTCGCGAGCGTGGACCCGACCGTGGTGGACGTGGTGGCAACAACAGCCGCGACAACGACAAGAACCAGTTCCTGGAGCGCGTCGTCACCATCAACCGTGTATCGAAGGTCGTCAAGGGTGGTCGTCGCTTTAGCTTCACCGCTCTCGTCGTCGTTGGTGACGGCAACGGAATGGTCGGAGTCGGATACGGCAAGGCTCGTGAAGTTCCTCTCGCGATCTCCAAGGGTGTCGAAGAGGCGAAGAAGAACTTCTTCCGCGTTCCTCGCGTCGGCGCTACCATCCCTCACTCGGTCCAGGGCGAGGCAGCCGCAGGTGTAGTCCTGCTGCGTCCCGCATCCGCTGGTACCGGTGTTATCGCTGGTGGACCCGTTCGTGCCGTACTCGAGTGCGCCGGTATCCACGATGTACTGAGCAAGTCGCTCGGTTCCTCGAACACGATCAACATCGTTCACGCAACGGTTGAGGCACTCAAGCAGCTCGAAGAGCCGCGTTCGGTTGCCGCTCGTCGTGGGCTCGATGCAGAACACGTAATCCCGGCACGCTTGCTGCGCGCCGAGGCTGAAGCTAAGGCAGGTGTCTGATGGCTGGTCGCCTGAAGGTAACCCAGATCAAGTCCAAAATTAGTGAGAAGCAGAACCAACGCGACACGCTGCGCAGCCTTGGGCTCAAGCGCATCGGTTCCGTGGTTGTGCGCGAGGACAACTCGCAGAACCGTGGTTACGTCAACACGGTTGCTCACCTTGTCAAGGTCGAGGAGATTGACTAATGGCTGACGAGAAAGAAACCCCAAAAAAGGCTGCAGCTGCGAAAGCTCCTGCTGCCAAAAAGGCTCCTGCTGCGAAGGCATCCGCCACGAAGGCTCCTGCGAAGTCGACCGCCGCTAAGGCATCGACCACCACGAAGTCCTCGAGCGACGATGTTGCAAGCCGCCCGCAGGTTCTGAAGATGCACCACCTCCGTCCCGCTGCCGGTGCTAAGAAAGACCGCATGCGTGTTGGTCGTGGTGAAGGCTCCAAGGGTAAGACCGCGGGCCGTGGAACCAAGGGAACCAAGGCGCGTTACAACATGCGCGTTGGTTTCGAAGGTGGAAACATCAACTTCGTAATGCGTGCACCTAAGCTGCGCGGATTCAAGAACCCATTCCGCGTCGAGTACCAGGTTGTAAACCTCGAAAAGCTCGCGGAACTGTACCCCAAGGGAGGCGACGTAACCGTTGCTGACCTCGTGTCGAAGGGCGCGGTTCGCAAGAACGAAAAGGTCAAGGTTCTTGGTCAGGGTGATATTGCGGTTAAGCTGAACGTTGTAGTTGACAAGGTCTCCGGCTCTGCCGAGCAGAAGATCGTTGCGGCCGGCGGTTCGGTTCAGTAACTGTCACTACGACAAACGTTAGTGTCGCGTTAGTCACACCGGTGACAAACGCAGGCAGGTTGAGTGGGGAATCCCGCAGGGGGTTCCCCACTCGCCCGTAGTACATAGATAAATCGGAGGCCTTGTGTTTAAAGCTGTCGCGCGGATCATACGGACGCCTGACCTTCGCAGGAAGATCGGGTTCACGCTAGGCATCATTGCGCTGTTTAGACTTGGCTCCTTCATCCCCGCGCCGTTCGTTGACTTCGCCAACGTTCAGGCATGTCTCGCCTACAACTCATCGAGTGGCGGACTGTACGACCTCATCAACCTCTTTAGCGGTGGGGCACTCCTTCAACTTTCCGTATTTGCACTCGGAATCATGCCGTACATCACGGCCTCGATCATTGTGCAACTACTTCGTGTGGTCATCCCACACTTTGAAACTCTTCACAAAGAGGGCCAGTCTGGCCAGGCAACGCTGACTCAGTACACGCGTTACCTCACAATCGCTCTCGCGATTCTCCAGTCCACGACATTGATCACTGTCGCGCGAAGTGGTGCACTGTTCCAGTCGGCTGGTGCTCCCGAATGTAGCCAACTCATCACCAACGATGCGTGGTACGCGATCTTGCTCATGGTCATCACCATGACCGCAGGAACCGGCCTCATCATGTGGATGGGAGAGCTCGTCACTGAGCGCGGTATCGGTAACGGTATGTCGCTGTTGATCTTCACCTCGATCGCTGCAACGTTCCCGAGCGCACTCTGGGGCATCTACGTGGCTAGCGGCATCGAGACGTTCGTTCTTGTGCTGCTCATGGGCATCCTAATCATGGCGGCCGTTGTATTTGTCGAGCAGTCGCAACGGCGCATCCCTGTGCAGTACGCCAAGCGCATGGTGGGCCGTCGTACCTACGGTGGTAACAACACCTACATTCCGATCAAGGTCAATATGGCCGGCGTGATCCCCGTGATCTTCGCTTCGTCGTTGCTCTACCTCCCCGCCTTGATTGCACAGTTCAACCAGCCACAAGCTGGCGAAACCTCTGCAGCATGGGTTGTCTGGGTCCAGAACAATCTGGTTTCAGGCGATAGCCCGATCTACATGATCGGTTACTTCCTGCTGATTGTGGGCTTCACCTACTTCTACGTTGCGATTACCTTCAACCCTGAAGAAGTCGCAGATAACATGAAGAAGTACGGTGGCTTCATTCCTGGTATCCGTGCCGGTCGACCGACCGCCGAATACCTCGATTACGTCTTGACTCGCGTCACCTTGCCTGGTTCTTTGTACCTAGGCCTCGTGGCAATGATCCCTTTGATTGCATTCGTAGTCATCGGGGCCAACCAGAATTTCCCATTCGGCGGAGCTAGCATCCTGATTATCGTTGGCGTCGGTCTTGAGACCGTCAAGCAAATCGATTCGCAGCTGCAGCAGCGCCATTACGAAGGTTTGTTGCGTTGACACGACTTCTCTTGATTGGTCCCCCTGGTGCTGGAAAAGGCACCCAGGCCGCTCGTCTTGCCGAGATCTACGGCGTTCCTGCAATTTCTACTGGTGACATTTTTCGCAGCAATGTGAAGAACGGCACGGAGCTCGGGAACAAAGCCAAAGCATTTATGGATGCCGGCGACAATGTTCCTGACTCGCTCACGAACGCATTGATTCGTGATCGTCTCGAAGAGCCAGACGCCAAGCAGGGCTTCCTGCTCGACGGCTACCCTCGCACGACCGATCAGGTCCGCGAGCTTGACGAATTTCTGGCAAGCCACGGTGCTGCGCTTGATGTTGTCGTCGAACTCGAAGCGGATCCTGATGTCGTTGTGGACCGCCTTCGTAAGCGCGCGCTCGAACAGGGCCGCAGCGATGATACCGAAGAGGTAGTTCGTCACCGTCTTGAGGTCTACAGCGAACAGACTGCTCCGCTCGTGAAGGTCTACGCGGACCGCGGCGTGCTTGTCACGATCGATGCTCTTGGCGAAATTGACGCGGTCACTGCGCGAATCACCGAAGCTCTTTTCGATCGCGGTATTTCTGCCACTGATGCGGGTTCTCGCTAAAACTCTGATTGGTGGCTAGCGCCGTTAGCAGCGTGTTCTGCGCCGTGAGTTGTTATCCATCCTGACGATTAGGGGATAGCGGTCGCTATCCACAGCGTCGGGAAACCGGCTGAGCGGCGCGATTTCATCATCGCGATCGTCGTTCTGGCCCTAGCTTTCGTCATCGCCGCAGAGCTTCATCAGGCTTGAGCAGGCTACGGACACATCGAACAGAAGGATCGAGTGATCGGGGCGCGAGTCGAGCTCATCGTTGAAAGTTGGGCCTGAAAGCGCGGGCGGGAGGCGCGCGAGGTGCGTGAGGATTCCCTCTGCCTCGAAACAACAAGCGCCGAACTAACAGAGGTGTTCGCCGTGGCGGCAACAATCACCGCGACAAATAGTGCCGGCACGACAATGGAATCCGTTGCCAACTCTCTCTCGGCATGTGCTTCGCGTTTTATACTCTCGACGACGCAGACGCCCTTTGCGGTCAAGATGTTGCGGGATGCGTGACATTCGTCGATCTCTCCACGGCGCGCTACGACGCCCAGACAAATCAAAAGCCCTATATGAACGAATGGCAGCGCACTGGGCTGGAGTAGGAGATCGTGGCGGTTTGCTTCGCTCTTACAAATCTCGAGGGCTGGGCAGTCGAACAGACGGTGTGGGTTGACGAATACGAATACTGGGAGCTCGCCAACTACTGATTCGCCTGCACAGGCGGACAAAAAAGACGGTTCGCGACTGGCGCATCGCAATCAGGTTCACTCCGCGCACGATCTCGCAGAAATTATTGCCCCTGATCGCTAGCTTTCGATGCCTCGAACTAGTTCATCGATAAATGTGGGAAAGTCGACCGCCTTCTTGACGAGTTGCTGCACATACTCACGGTCAGAAAAGACCGTTACGAATTGGTCGAACACTGTTTGGAACGTTGTGCGACCGGCAGCGCTGAAGGCGATCAAGGCGATCACGTTGACCTTGTTTTCACCCCATGGCATCGGCGTTTCATTGATGACGATGCTTATTGCCGTGCGGTGAGCGTTCATGGTCATCGCATGGGGAACAGCCAGGGTGTCGGTGAAGGCCGTGGATGACATGCGTTCGCGTTCGATCGCGCCTGTGATGTAGCCGTGGTCAATAACGCCGGCTTCGATCATCCGATGTCCAAGGGCGGCGATCATCGCTTCCTCGCTCGGGGCGGTAAAGTTGCGCAAGAACAGCGCGGGGTCAAAGAAGCGCAAGAGTTCATCGGTGAGTTCACGCCGGCGACGCAGCCGGCGGATGCGACCGATCGTGCGACGAATCGCATCCACATCGGTTTCGGTCAAGAACGGTTGAATCAGCACAACGTTGTCAGCGAACGACCGCAGATCGATGGTGGTCAAAACGAGATCGGTGGAGAGCTCAGCGAGGTCGACATCGGTTCGAGTGATCACGATGCGAAGTTGCAGCTCGTCGCCGAGCACGGCTTCGATTCGCTCTCGCAAGATGACGTGGAGGTCATGGTAGTTGGGGCATACGAGCGCGGCTGTCAGTCGCACCTCGCGCTTCGCCTGACGCTCGAGGTGCGAGCCAACGTGAAGGGCAATGTAGGAAATCTCGTCGTCGTGAATCGTGATGCCTTCATCGCGTTGCACTTCCGCCGCGATGAACACTGCGAGTTCGTAGATCATCGGATAAGTGGTCTTGATTGACCGCGTCATGGGGTTGCGCGAGTAGGAGAGGTCTTGCGCGCGAAGGATGAGATTGCGCACGTGTAATGACAGCCTCATGATGAAGTCGTCGTCGTCAAGGTCAATGAGGTATTCCTCGCCAACGTGCTTCACGGTGCGGCGAACGCGAGAGGTGAGTTCCTCTAGATCGACATCCGCAGGCGAATCGGGGCTTGCGACGCGGGTAATGACGCGCGTAGTGAGCAGGAGCTCGATCTCATTAAGGTCGTCTTCTCGCAGATTCGCGCCGAAGTGCGACGTGATGAGCGCCGCGAGGTCGATGGAAAAGGCTGCCGATTCTTTGGAGAGGGTTGGCGCGGTGCTCAGAGCTGGGGGAGAGCTTGCGTCATCCGCAGTGTCCTGATCGCGCGGGAGCGTGCGGTCTGCAGCAATCGCAACGTGGAGCAAGACATGGTTAATCCCATATTCGTTGACAAAGTACCCGTGGGAGTCGAGGAGCTCGAGCAGCGAAGTCTTAAACGAGCGGAGATCGGACGACTCAAATTCACGCTGAATACTCTCGAGTTCAAGAAAACCCTGGGATTCTTCGTGACGGAACATCTTGCTGAGCAGCCGACGAAGGTTGGGCTCCGTTCCTGACAAGATGACGAGCGGCCCGCGCCGAGTGAGCGTTAACCCTGATTCCTCTACGGCTGCCTTGATCTTTCGCAGGTCGGCTTCGATAGTCGACTCGCTGACGAAAAAGCTATCGGCGAGGGCGTGAATGTCTGTGCCGTCAGGAGCATCGCCAAGGCGACGAACAAGATGGTACTGGCGATCGCGGGGGCGTTCTGCCTCGCGATTTGATGCGCCCTTGAGGAACTCTGCGTAATTCTCGCGGTTGAGGCGATAGCCGGCCGTCGATGACTCGATGACCTCAAGAGGAAGCGCTGAGGACTTCACCGCAGTGACGTAACTGCGCACGCTGCGCGTAGTGACGCCAAGTTTGTCAGCAAGCTCGGCAGCGGTCACCCACGCCTCGGCTTGAGCGAGGTAGTCGATGAGTCGTGCGTGATTGGCAAGCATGAGAACTCCATTCTTGCCTATGAATGTTTCCGCGGGGGCGGAATCTTCTCTACTGGAACTCAGGGGACCTTCCCAGCCACTATAGATATCGAAGGTGTGAAGAAGGTTTATCGCGAGGAGGCGATCAGGTGTCTACAGTGCTGGTTTTGTGCGGAGCAGGTGCCTCGAGCACCTTTTTGGCACACGCACTTCGTCGACAGGCGACTGTTCGCGGTCTGCCTCATACCTTTACCCCCGCGAGCGTTGCAGCGCTGAGTATGCCTCTCACTTCTGTGGATGTCGTGCTGGTGAGCTCCCACGTTGCAGATTTCTTCGACCAGGCAGCAATTGCCGCCGACGCGATTGGTGCGAAAGCGATCCAACTTCCGGCCCTGAACTTTGATGCAGCTGGCGCAAATATTGCCCTCGACCTCCTTGATTCCTTCCCTCAAGTAACGACAGAAAGCAGCAACAATGGCTGAACAAACTATTCGGGTGGCTTCGGCACACGGGCTTCACGCTCGTCCCGCATCACTCTTCACCCAGGCGGCAGCTGCCTCTGGACTCGACGTCACTATCGCCAAAGGCGACAAGTCGGTAAATGCCTCAAGCATCCTGAGCGTCATCTCGCTCGGCGTCACGCATGGCGACGAGGTCACCATTGCCGCTGAAGGCGAGGGCGCCGATGCCGTTATCGCCACCCTGACCGAAATTCTCAGTACCGATCACGACGAGAGCTAGTCGTGTTCGGCCGCTTCCCTCGCAGTATCCTCACATCACAGATATCGGAGTAAAACAATGACAACGTCGTCTACGACCGCCAAGAGTGGCGGTGCGCGCGTAGGGGTCCAGAAATTTGGAACCTTCGTTAGCGGAATGGTGATGCCCAACATTGCGGCATTCATCGCTTGGGGCTTTATCACTGCACTGTTCATCCAAACAGGTTGGTTGCCGTTGCTCGGCATCGACCCGGTCTGGGTTCAGCAGCTTGGTGGCTGGAGCCTTGACCCCGAGGTAACAAACACGGGCCTCGTCGGTCCGATGATCATTTACCTACTTCCCTTGCTCATCGCTAACACCGGTGGCCGCATGGTTTACGGAACCCGCGGTGGAGTTATTGGAACCATCGCGACGATGGGTGTCATCATTGGCGCCGGTATCCCGATGTTCCTGGGCGCCATGATCGTTGGTCCCGGTGCTGCGTGGGTCATGAAGAAGATCGACTCACTCTGGGAGGGAAAGATTCGTCCTGGTTTCGAGATGCTCGTCGACAACTTCGCTGGTGGAATCGTTGGCATGCTGCTCGCGATTGCGTCATTCTTCCTGATCGCTCCGCTCGTCACGGCGATCAGCAACGGTCTCGAAGCGGTTATCGCGTTCCTTGTTGACAACAGCCTGCTGCCTTTGGCAAGCGTTTTCGTTGAGCCCGGCAAGATCCTCTTCCTGAACAACGCCATCAACCACGGTGTCTTCACGCCGCTGGGAACGGCCGAGTCTCTTGAAAAGGGACAGTCGATCTTGTTCCTCATCGAAGCAAACCCTGGCCCCGGCCTCGGTATCCTGCTTGCCTTCTTGGTATTCGGTGTTGGTCTGCTGCGTGCGAGCGCTCCTGGTGCCATCCTGATTCACTTCGTCGGTGGTATCCACGAGATTTACTTCCCGTACGTTTTGGCTAAGCCGCTGCTCGTTGTTGCAGCAATCGCTGGTGGAGCAACTGGTGTTCTCACGAACGTCATCTTCCAGTCGGGTCTGCGCGCTCCGGCATCACCGGGCTCGATCATTGCGGTTCTCGCCCAGACGCCTCCCGGAAGCATCGTTGGCGTATTGCTGTCGGTTGTATTCTCCGCGGCTGTCTCATTCCTGGTCGCTTCGATCATCATTCGTGCGGGTCGTAAGCGCGACCTGGAAGCTATGGCCAACGGTGACGATGCTCTCGCAGCAGCCGTTGCTAAGAACGAGGCCAACAAGGGCAAGGGCAGCTCGGTAAGCGACCTGCTCGGAGCTGGTGCTGCAACTGCTGGTGCAACTGCTGGTGCAGCAACTGCCACGAAGATCCAGAACGTTGTGTTTGCGTGTGACGCAGGCATGGGATCGAGTGCCATGGGAGCAACCGTTCTCCGCAACAAGTTTGCGAAGGCCGGCATCGAGGGCGTCAACGTGACGAACAAGGCAATCGCGAACCTCGATGGTTCGGAAGACCTCATCATCACGCAGAATCAACTGACTGACCGTGCCACGGAGAAAGTTCCCGGCGCAATCCATGTTTCAGTTGATAACTTCATGAACAGTCCGAAATACGATGAAGTCGTAAACATGGTTAGCGAATAACAGGAGAAATCATGAGCAAGGTACTCGAGCTAGACCAGATCAAAGCGGCTGGCACCGCTCGCACCAAAGAAGAAGCCATCGCTGAGGCGGCGGAGATTCTGATTGCTGCTGGCGCGGTAACGCCCGAGTACCTTGGTTTCATGAAGGCCCGTGAAGAGTTGACTTCAACGTTCATGGGTAACTTCCTAGCCATTCCGCACGGCACGAACGAGGGCAAGGACACGATCTTGTCGTCTGCGCTCTCGTTCGTGCGGTACGCGGATCCCATCGATTGGGATGGCAACGAGGTTCGCTTCGTTGTCGGCATTGCAGGCAAAGATGGCGGACACATGGACACCCTCGCTGCGGTAGCCACAATCTTTAGCGACAATGACGAAGTGCAGAAGCTCATTGACGCATCGAGCGAAGACGAGTTGCTCGGTCTTCTCTCTGAATTGAACAACGCATGAAGGCCGTACATTTTGGAGCTGGCAACATCGGGCGCGGCTTCGTCGGTCTGATCCTGCACAAGGCTGGCTATGAGATCGTATTTGCGGATGTCGCAGCGGAGCTCATCGACAGCCTCGCCGCAGCGGACAGCTACCAGGTGCACGAGGTGGGCGCGGAACCCCGCACTGAGACTGTCGACAACTTCCGCGCACTCAACAGTGCGAGCAATGAAGCTGGCGTGATCGAAGAGATCGCCACCGCCGACATGGTTACGACTGCTGTCGGCCCCAACATCCTCAAGTTTGTCGCTCCCTTGATTGCTCAGGCGATCAAGGCTCGCGCTGATGATCTGCCGCCTCTGCAGGTGCTGGCGTGTGAGAACGCGCTCTATGCCACGAACAATCTGCGCGCCGAAGTTGCGGTCGCTGTCGATGCTGAAACGCTCGCCGCGAAAGCTATTTTTGCTAACACTGCGGTCGACCGCATCGTGCCAGCCCAGGATCCCGCTGCAGGACTCGACGTCACGGTAGAAGACTTTTTCGAGTGGGCTATTGAGAGCGCACCGTTTGGGGACAACGTTCCCGACATTGCCGACGTACATTTCGTCGACAATCTTGAGCCCTACATCGAGCGCAAGCTCTTCACCGTCAACACTGGCCACGCCACCGTGGCGTACCACGGCTATCTTCGCGGGGCGGAGACACTTTCTGCCGCGATGGCGATCCCTGAGGTTGCGGCGGAGGTCGATGCCGTCTTGGCGGAGACCAGCGCCATGCTTGTCGCCAAGCACGGCTTTGATGCTGCTGACCACGCCGACTATGTCGCGACGTGTACTCGTCGATTTAGCAACCCTCACCTGCCGGACACTCCGGAGCGCGTTGGCCGTAGTCCGCTGCGCAAGTTGTCGCGCAACGAACGCTTTATCAGCCCTGCCAGCGAACTGGCAGCATCGGGAACGACTCCTCACGCGATCCTGCGTGCGGTCGGTGCCGCGATGCAGTTCACCGTGGCTGAAGACCCCGAAAGTGTGCGGATGATGGAGCTGCGGTCGTCGCTCACCGCCCCCGAATTCGTCACCGAAGTTATGGGACTGCGCGAGGGCGATGCTCTCTTTGCCGCTGCAGTCGAAACTGTTAGCGCGCAATCTTAGCCCCAACTTGGTGAAACGCCCGGGATTAGCGTAGGCTTTCTCTTTGGTGTTTCAGGCCGTTTTTTTCGCGCCTTGGCTTTCTCGAAAGTCACTCACCACAATCTACGCAGACCAGCGAACCCCACTTATAGCGACGAAGAGGCTATGGCCAAAAAAGACGGTGTCATTGAGATCGAAGGAGCAGTAGTCGAGGCTCTGCCCAACGCGATGTTTCGTGTTGAGTTGACGAACGGCCACGTTGTGCTCGCGCACATCTCCGGCAAAATGCGACAGAACTACATTCGAATCCTTCCGGAGGACCGTGTAGTTGTAGAGCTGAGCCCGTATGACCTGACTCGCGGCCGCATCACCTACCGCTACAAGTAGACCGCGCTGGAAAGTAACGTCCACGCTGCCCTTGCGGGCTAGTGGAACGACGACAGCGATTCACAAGGAAAAATAATGAAGGTTAACCCCAGCGTTAAGCCCATCTGCGACAACTGCCGCGTAATTCGCCGCAACGGTCGCGTCATGGTTATCTGCAAGTCGAACCCGCGTCACAAGCAACGCCAGGGCTAAGGTTCCGCGAGCAGATCGCACAGTTGCACGGGGTGGGGCGAGCAATCGCCACACACCGCAGCGCACATAACTAAATACGAGAACTAGCAACACCAGATCTGAGACTTGTGAAAACAAGTAATAGGGACACCATCGGTTGGAGGCCGGTGCACAGGTGCTGTTACAGACCTCCACTCATCAAACAGGAGAAGCCACTATGGCACGTCTAGCAGGCGTCGACATCCCACGCGACAAGCGTGTAGAGGTCGCACTGACTTACATTTACGGTGTTGGCCGCACGAGGGCACTCAAAACCCTCGCCGACACTCAGATCAGCGGAGAGATCCGTGTTCAGGATCTCACCGATGACCAGCTCATCGCGCTGCGCGACTACATCGAAGGAAACTTCCAGGTAGAAGGTGACCTCCGCCGTGAGGTTGCAGCAGACATCCGCCGCAAGGTTGAAATCGGAAGCTACCAGGGTATCCGTCACCGCAAGGGACTGCCCGTTCACGGTCAGCGCACGAAGACCAACGCTCGTACCCGTAAGGGCCCGAAGCGCACCGTAGCCGGCAAGAAGAAGGCCCGATAGACCCTGGGTTCAACCCCAGTGTCGTCGCCATCAACGTTTTAGGAGAAAACAATGGCAGCACCAAAATCGGCCGCTCGTAAGCCGCGTCGTAAAGAAAAGAAGAACATTGCTGTGGGCCAGGCTCACATCAAGTCAACGTTCAACAACACCATCGTGACCATCACTGACCCCACCGGCGCAGTTCTTGCCTGGTCGTCGTCAGGTGTCGTTGGCTTCAAGGGTTCGCGTAAGTCGACCCCTTATGCCGCGCAGATGTCTGCTGAGTCGGCTGCACGCCAGGCTCAGGAGCACGGTGTCAAGAAGGTTGACGTTTTCGTCAAGGGACCGGGTTCGGGTCGCGAAACTGCGATTCGCTCGCTGCAGGCCGCTGGCCTCGAAGTGGGTTCGATCAACGACGTAACACCGCAGACGCACAATGGTTGCCGTCCGCCCAAGCGTCGTCGCGTTTAGTTTCACGCCGTACTAGCGGGGCAACTCGTTAGTGCTGGCGTCGTGGCGAGGGCCCTTGTGGCCCTCGCTCACAGTTCCAGCGCACAACTCAATACAACGTCGGGCCAGCCACCCGTCGCCCACAAGTGTCATATAGCGGACACTTCGCCGAAAGGAATTACCAGTGCTGATTGCACAGCGTCCCACCCTTGCTGAGGAGAACATTTCCGAATTCCGTTCACGGTTCGTTATCGAGCCGCTCGAACCTGGTTTCGGTTATACCCTCGGAAACTCACTCCGTCGCACCCTTCTTTCGTCGATCCCCGGAGCAGCTGTCACCAGCATCCGTATCGATGGAGTTCTTCACGAATTCAGCACCGTCGCCGGTGTCAAAGAAGACGTCACTGAGGTCATCCTCAACATCAAGAACCTCGTAGTCTCCAGTGAGCACGACGAGCCGATCACCGCTTACCTGCGCAAGCAGGGTGCTGGTGAAGTTACCGCAGCGGACATCTCAGCACCTGCCGGTGTAGAGATTCACAACCCGGAACTCGTCATCGCAACGCTCAACGACAAGGCCAAGTTTGAACTTGAGCTGACGATCGAGCGTGGCCGTGGCTATGTCACCGCAACTCAGAACCGCAGCGAGTTCAGCGAAGCCGGCCAAATTCCGGTCGACTCGATCTACTCGCCCGTTCTCAAGGTCACCTACCGCGTCGAGGCAACTCGTGCCGGTGAGCGCACTGACTTTGACCGTCTGGTTGTAGATGTTGAAACCAAGTCGGCAATCACCCCTCGCGATGCAGTGGCTTCGGCCGGTCGCACGCTGACCGAACTGTTTGGACTCGCTCGCGAGCTCAACACGGCAGCAGAGGGTATTGAGATTGGTCCTGCACCGGTTGACGCCGTGCTTTCGACCGAACTCAGCATGCCGATCGAAGATCTTGATCTTTCGGTGCGTAGCTACAACTGCCTCAAGCGCGAAGGCATCAACACCGTAAGTGAACTGGTTGCTCTTTCGGAGACCCAGCTCATGAACATCCGTAACTTCGGTCAGAAGTCGGTTGATGAAGTGCGCGACAAGCTCGTCGAGATGGGACTGTCGTTGAAAGACAGCGTTCCCGGATTCGACGGAGCACACTTCTACGGCGGATACGCCGACGACGAGACCAACGCTTGAGCCACTGGCTCGAAACTTTGACACTGGAGAATTAGAAAATGCCTACACCTACTAAGGGCCCGCGTCTCGGCGGTGGACCGGCGCACGAGCGCCACATGCTTGCCAACTTGGCCGCAGCCCTGTTCACGCACAAGAGCATCAAGACAACGGAAATGCGCGCGAAGCGTCTGCGTCCCGTTGCTGAGCGCCTGATCACGTTCGCGAAGAAGGGTGACTTGCACAACCGTCGCCGCGCGCTCGGAATCATTGGCGACAAGACTGTCATCCACGAACTCTTCACGGTCATCGCACCGCAGGTTGAGAACCGCGATGGTGGTTACACTCGCATCACGAAGCTTGGTTTCCGCAAGGGAGACAACGCTTCGATGGTTCAGATGGAACTCGTTCTTGAGCCCGTAACGCCCAAGAAGAAGGCCCCGAAGGCTGCCGCTAAGGCTGAGCCCAAGGCTGCTGCAGAAGAGCCCGCCGCCCAGGAGGCTCCCGTTGAAGAAGTAGCAACCGAAGACGTCGCCGTCGAGGATGCTGCTGCAGAGACTGCAGAAGAGAAGTAACTTTCTTCGTTCGAGAAAACCCCGGCTCCGCTTCGTGCGGGCCGGGGTTTTCTTCGTGAAATAGGGTTGGACTATGACTGAAACGGCACCCGCCATCCCGGCGCTTGAGTCGGATGCCGCGCCCTTTGCCCGCCTGCGGCTAGATATCGCCTACGACGGTACGAACTTCTTTGGGTGGGGCAAGCAGCCTGTGCTGCGCACCGTGCAGGGCACCATTGAAGACGCCCTGGCCGTCATCTTTCGGCGGTTTGGGGTTACACCGCAACTGGTCGTTGCCGGACGCACGGATGCCGGCGTTCACGCGACAGGCCAAGTGGCTCACCTTGACCTCACAGAGACTCAGCTGCGCAGCCTCGACCGCCCGCGTCGCGGCAACATGGGCGGCCGGCGATATGACGGACCGGCCTCGCTGGCACGACGGATCAATGGCATCACGGGCCTTGAGTCCGACATTTTCGTGACCCAGTCAGTGATCGCAGCGGACGGGTTCGATGCCCGGTTCTCGCCCCTCTGGCGACGCTACGAGTACCGCATCGCCGACAACGAGTCACCGCGTGACCCGCGTCAACGCAATCACACACTCTGGTACCCGGCCACTCTCGACGTGGACGCGATGAACGTGGCGGCGAAAGAGCTTCTCGGGCTCCATGATTGGGCTGCCTATTGCAAGCCCCGCGAAGGTGCCACGACGGTGCGCAGCCTTGAGCGATTCAGCTTTACCCGCACCGATGAGGGCATCATCCTCGCCGAAGTGCGCGCCGATGCGTTTTGCCACAGCATGGTGCGGTCGCTCGTGGGAGCCGGAGTCTTTGTGGGACAGGGCAAGATCGATGCTTCGCGCCCCGCCGACATCCGTGATGAACGTTCGAAGGGCAGCGAATACAAGGTCATGCCGGCTAAAGGACTCACGCTTGTTGAGGTCGGGTATCCGCCAGATGAAGAACTGCACGCGCGCGCAGAACTCACGCGATCACGTCGCGAGTTGATCGACTAGTCACCGCTGCGGCGCGCTGCGCTGCCGCCGTTGTTACCGACCGCGTCAGTGCTGCGCGGGTGCCCGAAGGTCGGTGGAACGTCGTACGACAAGCTCGGGCGGGAGCACTTCTTGACGGTGGGTGTGGGAATCTTCTCGCGCTGAGTGCTCAATGAGCAATCGTGCGGCGCGCGTGCCGAGCTCGTCAATGGGCTGGCGCACTGACGTGAGCGGCACAACCCAATCGCGAGCGAAGTCAATGTCGTCGTACCCGACGAGCGCAACGTCCTCTGGCACGCTGAGTCCCGCGTCGATAAGTCCGCGGTAGACGCCGAAGGCGAGCATGTCGTTTCCGCAAAATACGGCGTCGGGGGAGTCTCCCTCGAGAAGCAGTTCCGCGGCTCGTCGACCATCTTGGATGCCGATCCCTGACGTACTGACTTCGATCAAAGACACTTCTGGATCCATGCCGGCTGCAATGATCGCTTCGCGTGCGCCTTGGGCGCGATCGGCGAACTGACGGAGCCCGGTTGGTCCTCCGACGACAGCGATGCGGGTGTGGCCTAGCTGCAGCAGGTGTTCGATTGCGAGGCGCCCTCCTGCGACGTTGTCGACGGAAATGGAGCAGTGTTCTGGACCGCCGTTGTAGTCGATCAACACAACGGGCAGATCGCCCGGGAGGTCTTTGTAGGGGTCGGAGTCTTCGTCGAGGCTCGCGGGTGCCAGTAGTACGCCGCGGACTCGCTGGGCGGCCAACATTGCGAGAAGTCCAGACTCGCGGGTCGTGTCGCCTTCGGAGTTACAGAGCATCACCACGTGGCCCGATTCGCGGACGGTGCGCTCGATGACGTGCGCGGCTTCCATATAGAAGGGGCTTTCGATATCCAGAACAACAAGCCCGATGACGTTGCTCGAGGCTCCCGTGAGCACGCGGGCTTGCTGGTTGGGCACGAAGCCAAGTTCGGCAATCGCTTTCTCAACGGCGGCGCGGGTGCGCGGGTGAACAGTGTCGGGGCGATTGATCGTATTCGACACGGTGCCTGTCGACACCTGGGCCAGTGCGGCGACATCGCGGATCCCGGCGGGCGACTTCGATGTCGCAGTGTCGGGGGTACTCATGGATAGCTCACTTCTTGTGCATGGTTCGGGTGCTGCAGGTTTCTCACTCTAAGGGCATTGCCGGGGTGCACCGGGTATGGGTGCAGTCGAGCTTCTCGTAATCGCATCGTTGTGATCATCTTTGCCTAGCGGTTGCATATCGGTATTTGTCCAGTGTACGTTTGAACCGCTTTAAAAAATGAACCGGTTCAAAATTCTCGACCGGGCGCAATGACGCGAAAGTGCTGAGGCTCTAGGCGCTGCGTCCGCGCAACACTGCACTCACACCAAAAGGAGAAACACATGAAGCAACGTCGCTTTGCAGGCCTCGCGATCGGTCTCGTGGCCGTCGTAGGACTCGGCCTCGCTGGATGTTCCGCTGACGCCGACACATCTACCGCATCCGGGGAAGACGCCTACACAATCGTTATCGTCCCCAAGGACTCGACTAACCCGTGGTTCGTTCGCATGGAAGAGGGCGTCAACAAGTTCGCGGCTGATTCCGGCAACGATGTTTACCAAAAGGGCCCCGCTGAAACGGACGCCACACTGCAGGTTCAGGTCATCCAAGACCTCATCGCTCAGGGTGTAGACGCCATCGGCGTCGTACCGGTTGACCCCGGAGCACTTGAGACCGTCTTGAAGCAGGCCATGGACGCCGGCATCGTTGTTGTCACCCACGAAGGTGCCAGCCAGGAAAACACGATGTACGACATCGAAGCCTTCAACAACACCCAGTACGGTGCGTTCATCATGGACAACCTCGCTGAGGCAATGGGCGAAGAGGGCACCTACGCCACGATGGTTGGCCACGTAACTAACGCGTCGCACAACGAGTGGGCTGACGGTGCTGTTGCTCGTCAAATGGAGGCTTACCCGAACATGACGCTGCTTGCTGCCGAGCCGCGCGTTGAGTCGCAGGACGACGGAGAGGTTGCCTACCAAGCAGCCAAGGAACTCCTCAAGAAGTACCCCGAAGTAACCGGCATCGTCGGAACCTCGTCGTTTGACGCTCCTGGTGTCGCTCGTGCGATCGAAGAACTCGGCCTCACCGGCAAGGTCTTCGTGAGCGGAACCGGCATGCCGGCCGCTAACAAGTCGATCCTCGAAAAGGGCCTCGTCAAGACGCTGACCCTCTGGGACCCGGCAGACGCTGGTTACGCTCTGGCATCGCTCGCCGAGCAGATCCTCGACGGCGAAGACATCGCTGACGGCGTGAACCTCGGAGTCACCGGTTACGAAAACATGACCTTCGCTGAAGGTAGCGACAAGGTTCTCGAAGGTAACGGCTGGGTTGTTATCGACAAGGACAACGTAGACAGCTTCGGCTTCTAAACAGTTCCGTTTACGCGACCAGGGCAGAGCGAACATTCGTTCTGCCCTGGTCGCACCCCCAGATTTATTCACGCGCGGAAAGGACCGGACGATGGTAGATAACGTCATCGCGGTACGCGATATCGGTAAGGCTTTCGCTGGCGTTCAAGCGCTTGATGGCATCACCTTGGAGATCGCTCCCGGAGAGATTCACTGTCTCGCTGGAGAGAATGGCAGTGGCAAGTCCACGCTGATCAAGGTCATGTCTGGTGTACACGCCCCCGATACCGGAACCATCGAACTGAACGGCAAGACGTTTTCGAAGCTGTCGCCCATCGAGGCGATCTCGAACGGCGTTCAGGTCATTTATCAAGACTTCTCCGTTTTTCCGAACCTCACGGTGATGGAGAACTTGGCGCTCAACGCCGAGCTCGCAGCCCACCGCACTTTCGTGAGTTGGAAGCGGATGCGGGCCGTCGCTGAAGAGGCGATCGCCAAAATTAACTTTACGATCGACCTCGACGAGAAGGTCGGCCAGCTTTCTGTGGCACAGAAGCAACTCGTCGCTATCTCCCGCGCGCTCATGAGCGACGCAAAACTCATCATTATGGATGAACCAACCACGGCTCTGACGAAGCGCGAGGTTGACGCGCTCTTTGCCATCATCCTCGATCTCAAGGCCCGTGGAATTGCGACGCTGTTTGTGAGCCACAAGCTGGACGAAGTGTTCGAGATCAGTGAACGCTTCACGATCATCCGCAACGGTAAGTCGGTTATCACGTGCCTGCCGGAGGAACTGGATCACGCGACGTTCTCGCACCACATGACCGGCCGCGAGTTCGACGACGACCACTTCGTTCCTGAGCACGTCTCCGAAGAGCCCATCTTGGAAACGCGGGGACTCGGCGTCGATGGAGCGTTTGCGGATGTTGACCTCACACTGCGTAAGGGCGAAATCCTGGGAATCACCGGGCTGCTTGGCTCCGGACGAACGGAACTCGCGCTCTCGCTCTTCGGTTCGAAGCCTGCCGATTCGGGCAAGATCCTGATCAACGGTGAAGTCGTCGAGGTCGGCAGCGTGCGCGCCGCGATCGCTCACGGTATTGGCTACGTTCCCGAAGACCGCCTCACCGAAGGTCTCTTCCTCGAGCGTTCCATTAGCTCAAACATCGTGATCTCCGAGATCGATTCGTTCGTCTCGAAGTTCGGGGCACTCGATCAGCGCAAGGCGGATGCCGAAGGTCAGCGCTGGGTCGACGAGCTCAAGATCGCAACGCCCAACCCTGCTAACCCGGTGAACACTCTTTCCGGAGGAAACCAGCAGCGCATCGTGCTCGCGAAGTGGCTCGCCACTCACCCGAAGATTTTGATTCTCAACGGCCCAACGGTCGGTGTCGATATCGGATCGAAGCACGACATCCATCGCATTTTGCGCACGCTTGCCAGCGAAGGCCTCGGCGTCATCATCATCTCCGATGACATCCCTGAGGTCATCCAGAACTGCAACCGGGTCATGGCGATGAACGCAGGACGAATCGTGGCGGAAATTGACCCGCGCACGACGACCGAATCCGAGCTCGCCGAGCTCATGTCGAAAGACCCGAGCACTATTGACGGGAAGGGCTGAGATGGCCAAGTTAGTGCGAAAGCTCACTAAATCAAACGAGTTCTACCTTTTGCTCGTGATCATTGCCGTGAGCATTGTCATCCAGTTGCGCAGCGGGCAATTCTTCTCCGCAAACAACCTGGTCGACCTCGCCAATGCGATGGTCGTTCCCGGCATCTTTGCGGTTGGCGCCTTCATGGTGCTGGTCGCTGGCGGAATCGATGTCTCATTTCCGGCGCTGGCGTCGCTTTCCGTCTACGCCACCACCCGAGTGCTCGTGGATGCGGGCTACACCGGGGGAGTTTGGTTGCCGTTCCTGATGGTCGTTGTGGTCGGGGCAATCCTCGGGGCGTTCAACGGACTGTTCACCTCGAGGTTTGTGGTGCCTGTGCTCATCATCACCCTCGGAACCGCCAGCGTCTTCTCCGGAGTCATGCAGGGCGTGTTCAAGTCGGTTCAGATTCCGAACCTGCCGCAGGGGATGAGCGACTTCGGCCGCTCGACACTGTTCGTGGCGACGAACCCTGAGTCAGGGCTCACCTCGAACATGCCGGTGGCATTCCTCATCTTGGTTGCGGTCGTTGCTGTTGCCTTCGTCGTGATGAGGTACACCACCTTCGGCCGCGGCCTCTACGCGATTGGCGGCGACGAAAGTGCTGCTGCTCGCGCAGGTTTCAAAGTGCGCAAGATCAAGTTCTGGCTCTTCGTCATTGTGGGAATTATTGCCAGCCTCGCTGGACTGGTGCGCACGAGCATGATGGACCAAATGCATCCGACGAACCTGCTCGGTATGGAGCTCATGGTTATCGCCGCGGTCGTGCTCGGTGGTGCCTCCATTACGGGAGGAACCGGAACCCTGACCGGAACGATGCTGGGCACGCTGTTGATTGTGATCGTGCAAAACAGCATGATCTTGGTCGGCATCCCCACCTTCTGGCAGGGCTTCGCGCTCGGCACCCTGATCCTCGTCGGAACAGGTATTTCGGCCGTGCAACTCACCCGATCACGCAAACGCGCACCCGCGCTGGTTCAAGGATAGGGACGGCCATGTCTGCTCTAACGACTCTTACGCCTCTTCGGGATCGTCTCACTCGCGACCCCCACGTCACGCGCCTCGCCGTGATTCTCGTTCTGCTCTTGACGTTCTTCATGCTCGTCAAGACTAAGAACTTCTTTGGAATTGCCACGTGGCAGTCAATGGCTGTGCAGTTCCCCGAGTTTGGCCTCATGGCTCTCGGGGTGATGCTCACCATGATTATTGGAGGTATCGACCTCTCTGTGGTCGGCGTCGCCAATATGACAGCAATCGGCAGCGCGACCCTCATGATGTCGATTGCACCCACCGGCTCCGACAGTCCCCAGGGCTACCTCGCTGTTGTCGCGGCGATCGCGTTCTCGCTCATTGTGGGAGCGATAGCCGGCGCCTTCAACGGGTTCTTGATAGCCAAAGTGAAGATCCCCGCGATTCTGGTGACGCTCGGAACCTTTGAGCTCTTTACGGGTATCGCGGTCATCATCACGGGAGGAAAGCCCGCCAGTGGCCTTCCCGCCCAGTACGGCGAGATCATGGCGCAGCGCGTCTTCGGAATCATTCCGATGCCGCTCATCATCTTCATCCTCGCCACTGTCGTGATCGCTCTGATCATGTACAAGACCGCATTCGGCACCAAGCTCTACATGCTCGGCTCGAACGAAACAGCGGCGCAGTTCAGTGGGCTCAAGACCGACAACCTCATCATCCGCACCTATATGACCTCGGGCATTTACGCCGCGGCCGCCGGTCTCGTGATGCTGGCCAACTACAACTCGGCGAAGGCTGACTATGGCTCCACGTACACGCTGCTCGCAGTGCTTATCGTGGTGCTGGGCGGAGTGAACCCGAACGGTGGATCAGGTCGATTGTCGGGAGTGATCCTCGCGGTCGTTGTGCTGCAGGTTCTCTCATCGCTGCTCAACACCTTCCCGAATATCAGCAACTTCTACCGCCCGCTGATCTGGGGTGGAGTGCTGCTGCTCGTCATCGTGGTGAATCAATGGACTAAAAAGAACAGGCTCTCTCGTCTGTTCGGTGTGAAAGGAAACAAATCATGAAACTGACTAAAGACCGCCACGTTGTTGTAGGCGCTGACTTTGCTGGATTCCCTCTCAAAGAGGCCGTCAAGCGGCACCTTGAGGCGCGCGACTGGACTGTTACTGACCTGACCCCCACTCTCGACGACGCTCCGATGTACCAGCGAGCTGGGTTCATGCTCGGAGCCAAGCTTGCCGAGGGCGAGTTTGAAAAGGCTCTTGCGTTCTGTGGCACCGGAATGGGCATCCACGTTGCTGCGAGCAAGGTGCCTCACGTGCACGCCGCCGTCTGTGAAAGTGCGCCATCGGCGTTGCGTGCGGCCACGGCGAACAACTGCAACCTCATGGCGATGGGCGCGTTCTACATTGGCCCGCGCCTCGGAATGGCCATGGCGGATGCGTTCCTTGATAACAGCTTTGGTGACGGCTACGAGAACTGGGAAGGCTTCGGCGATTACCACATGATCGGCTACGAAGAGTGTGAAAACTTCGACTACCAGGCCTACAAAGACAACGGTTTTGAGATCGTCGACGAGCGCAACGTTGCCATGGGGCCAGAGCCTCGCGGCCTCGCTTACTAACTGATCGATAGCCAGAGGGAGACACATGGCGAAGGTATTGCTCGCAGGAGAGTCATGGTCGACGACGTCGATCCACACGAAGGGTTTTGACTCCTTTGTCACTTCCGCATATGCCGAGGGGGCAGATGATTTCATCGCTGCTCTGAAGTCAGCGGGTAACAGCGTTGAGTTCCAGCCCAACCACGTTGCGGCCGAACGATTCCCGACCACCGCTGAGGAGCTCAGCCAGTACGACGTTGTCGTGCTCAGCGACATCGGGGCTAATACGCTCTTGCTGCCCAACGGCGTCTTTGCCAAGGGCGAGCGGATTCCGCATCGCCTCGAAGTGTTGGCGCAGTGGGTGCGCGACGGAGGATCGCTCTTGATGGTTGGCGGCTACCTCAGCTTCCAAGGCATCGAAGCGAAAGCGAACTACCGCAACACTGCCTTGGCGAGCGTTCTGCCGGTCGAAATGGAGATTGGCGACGACCGCGAAGAGACTCCGCAGGGTGTCGAAGCCGTGTCCCTCGACAACCATTCTGCCACCGCCGGCCTGCCGACCTCGTGGCCCGCAGTGCTCGGTCATCATCGCTTGGTTGCCCGCGACGGTGCCCAGACCCTGGCGACTGTCGGGGCGTTCCCTCTTCTTGTCGTGGATGCCGAAGGTGCCGGCCGCGTTGCCGCTTTTGCGAGCGACATGGGCCCGCACTGGCTGCCGACCGAGTTCTTGGAATGGGACGGCTTTGCTCCCATGTGGAACCAGTTGATCTCGTGGCTCGCTCGCGAGACTGACTAAGCACAGGCAAGTAGGACTAAATGGTGGGCCACGTTGTTGCGCTCGACTTTGGCGCGACTAGCGGCCGTGTAATTCTGGGCGAGGTCGGCCCTGACCAGTTGCGCACGGCAACGCACGCGCGATTCACTAACCGTGCGGTGAGCGTGCGCGGCTGCCTGCATTGGGACGTTCTCTCCCTGTGGCAGGGCGCGCTCGACGGGCTCACTTCGGCGATCCGCGAAGTGCCAACGGTGTCGTCTGTCGCGACCGACACGTGGGGAGTCGATTACGGGCTGCTGCGCGACGGACAGCTTCTCGGCAATCCACGGCACTATCGCGATGAACGAACCGACGCCGCGGTCGAGCGCGTGCAATCGCTGAGCCCGCAGGCTGAGCAATATGCGGCAACCGGCATCCAGTTCATGCCGATCAACACGATCTACCAGCTTTCAGCCGACGCGGCAGAAAATCGGCTCGAGCTAGCTGACACCGTTCTCCTCATGCCCGACCTCTTTACCTACTGGCTGAGTGGGATCAGCATCGCCGAGACCACGATGGCCTCAACGACCGGACTGCTCGATGTGCACACTCGGCAGTGGAGCGACAGCCTGCTCGACGTCGCCGGAGTGCGGCGCGAACTGTTGCCCGAGCTCGTGATCCCGGGTACTCGCGTTGGCGAGCTGGACGCGGATGTCGTCGCCCAAGTGCGCGCAGAGTCACCCATCGAAGTGGTCGCCGTTGGCTCGCACGATACGGCGTCGGCGGTGACGGCGATTCCGATGCAACCGGAGACGGCAGCGTTTATTTCGTGCGGCACGTGGGGACTGGCTGGTGTCGAGTTGGAGAGCCCCGTTGTTACTGAGGCGACCCGTACCGGTGGATTCACCAACGAGGTCGGCGTCGATGGACGCATTCTTCTCATGCGCAATGTCATGGGGTTGTGGATTTTGAGTGAAGCAGTGCGCCAGTGGGAACGCGACGGCGAAGCGATCAGTTTGCCCGAACTTATTGAGGCAGCCTCCGCCGTCTCCGACGCGATGCCCGTAGTTGACGTCAACGATCCTCGATTCTTGGCGCCAGGCAATATGCCTCGACGAATCACTGAGTGGTGCACGGAGCGCGGCATCCGCGCACCCGGCAATCGCGCCGAGATGGCACGCTGCATTATTGAATCTCTCGCTCAAGCTTTCGCGGATGCCGTGCTCAGCGCTGGATTGCTCGGCGACGTCCCGGTAAAGACGATCCACATCGTTGGCGGCGGATCCCTCAACCGTTTGCTGTGTCAGCGCACCGCTGACCGCGCGGGAATCCCGGTTCTCGCGGGCCCAGTCGAGGCGACAGCGCTCGGAAGTGTCCTTGTTCAAGCGCGCGCGATGGGACACATCTCGGGCAGTCTCGACTCGCTTCGCGATCTCGTGCGACGCACACATCATCCCGTCAGCTACACGCCTCGCTGACCCCGCAACTCTCCCTGAATTAGTCTCACCCCTGAATTCGCCCAACATAAGGACTGAAAAGATGACCGCACGAATTGCTCCCGACCTCGTTAGCGCCGATCTCCTCGGACTCACCACCCGCCTCGGCCTACCCGAGCGCGACCTCGTGATTCTCGCTGAAGGCAACACGAGCGAATTGATCGCTGATGGCACGATTATCGTCAAGACGTCGGGTTCCTCGATGCAGAACGCAACGGCAGCAAACTTTGTCAGCGTCGAAATCGAACCTCTCCTCGAGGTGCTGCGTGATCCGAATGCCAGCCAAGACCGATTGACGGCCGAACTGGATGCCGGTGAGATCGACGGTCAGCGGGTGCGGGCATCCATTGAGACCCTCATTCACGTGGCGGTGCGCGCGTATGCACCGGCGCGGTACGTGGCTCACACCCACCCGACCGCGGTCGTTTCGTTGCTCGCGAGCGTGCACGCTGAAACCTCGTTCGTCGATGCCGTTTACTCAGACGAGCTCATGGTCCTGGGTCGTAGTCTCTACATTCCTTATGCTCAGCCCGGTATCGAACTTGGCCAGCTGTTTTTGTCACGACTCGGTGAGCACGTCGAACAGTATGGTGAAGTGCCGTCGTTGATTCTGTTGGGAAACCACGGCATCGTCGCGATTGCTGATACGGCGGAGGGGGCTGAGGCGATTTCCCTGATGGCGGTCAAGAGCGCCCGGGTTCGTCTCGGTGCGTTACAAGCCGGCGGAATCGCGAGTTTGAGTGCGGAAGTGACTGCCCACTACTTCGACCGCCCCGACTTCCGTGAGCGCCGTGCTGCTCTCACGGGCACCACCAAATAGTAGCTGAGGCGTTTGCCGCCGGGCCGCAGTTCCGCTAGTGTTGACCCTTGGTGTCTGCACTATAGGGTGCGACATCCGATCATGAGCCCTCCAACCGGCATTGTTTCTTCTGAAACAACCATCGGAGCGGGATTCACGAACACCTCACTCGATCAATGAAAGCAGCACTATTGTGACGCGTACATATTCGCCCAAGCCCGAAGACGTCAAGCGGGAATGGGTCATCATCGACGCCGCCGACATCGTTCTCGGCCGTCTTGCCAGCCACGCAGCCATCTTGCTTCGTGGAAAGCACAAGGCCACCTTTGCTCCTCACATGGACATGGGTGACTTCGTCATCATCATCAACGCTGAGAAGGTTGCCCTCACCGGCTCCAAGCTCGCGAAGAAGAAGGCTTACCGCCACTCCGGTTACCCGGGTGGGCTCACGGCCACCACGTACTCCGAGATGCTGGAGAAGCACCCCACGCGCGCCGTTGAAAAGGCCGTCCGTGGAATGCTCCCCAAGAATTCACTCGGTCGCGCTCAGCTGTCCAAGCTGAAGGTTTACGCGGGTACTGAGCACCCTCACGCTGCTCAGCAGCCGACTCCGTACACCCTCACCCAGGTCGCTCAGTAGCGCCCGCGCTTTACTAAGCAAAGATAAAAGGACTTATTACAGTGGCTAAGATCGAAGATTCAATCACCGAGGGTGCACCCGAGTCGTACACGACCGAGTCGGCAGCAGTTGAGGCGCCCACCGCGCCTCGCCCCGTTCTCACCGTTCCCGGCGCAGCCGTCGGACGTCGCAAGCAGGCAATCGCCCGCGTGCGTCTCGTTCCCGGTTCGGGCACCATTACGGTCAACGGCCGTGAGCTCGCCGAGTACTTCCCCAACAAGCTTCACCAGCAGCTCATCAACGACCCGTTCAAGGTTCTTGACCTGCTCGGCGGTTACGACGTAATCGCACGCATCACCGGTGGTGGCCCCTCGGGTCAGGCCGGCGCACTGCGTCTCGGTATCTCTCGTTCGCTCAACCAGATTGACGAAGAGAACAACCGTGCAATCCTCAAGAAGGCTGGCTTCCTTACCCGTGACGCTCGCGTCAAGGAGCGTAAGAAGGCTGGACTCAAGAAGGCTCGTAAGGCTCCGCAGTTCTCGAAGCGCTAACCCGCTTTCCCTGCTAGCGGCAACGCATGGCACGTCTTTTTGGTACAGATGGTGTTCGCGGTTTAGCGAACAGTGATCTTACTGTCGAGCTTGCACTCGGCCTGGCTCAGTCGGCAGCAGTCGTACTGGGTCAGGGTCGAGTTGCTGATGGCCGGCGCGCTTCTGGCCGCCGTCCCGTCGCAGTTGTTGCACGCGACCCCCGCGTATCCGGCGAATTCATATCCGCCGCAGTATCCGCGGGGCTCGCGAGCTCGGGCGTCGATGTTTTCGACGCCGGGGTAATTCCCACCCCGGCAGCTGCGTTTCTCGTTGCCGATTTCAAAGCCGACCTCGGAGTAATGATCTCCGCGTCGCACAATCCCGCCCCCGACAACGGAATTAAGTTCTTTGGTCAGGGCGGCACCAAACTTCCCGATGAGGTTGAAGACCGCATCGAAGCAGCCCTCGCCGCACCGAGCCTCGCTCCCACCGGTATTGAGGTTGGTCGCATCCGTCGTTTCGCCGATGCTGAAGACCGCTACGTCGTGCACCTCTTGTCGACGCTGCCGAACCAGCTCGACGGCATCCACGTCGTTCTTGACTGTGCTCACGGTGCAGCCGCTGGGGTTTCGCCCCAGGTTTTCACGGATGCCGGCGCCAAGGTCACCGTGATCGGTGCAGACCCCGACGGCATCAACATCAATGAGGGCGTTGGATCGACGCATCTCGACAACCTTGCCTCCGCAGTCCTCGCGCACGGTGCCGATGTCGGCATCGCCCACGACGGCGACGCTGACCGTTGCCTCGCTGTGGACAAAGAGGGCAACATCGTCGATGGCGACCAGATCATGGCAATCCTGGCTGTCTCGATGGCTGAACGTGGGGTGCTGAACGACCGCACGCTCGTCGCGACCGTGATGAGCAACCTCGGACTTCGTCGTGCCATGGCCGAGCACAATATCAAGATGCTCGAAACCAAGGTCGGTGACCGCTACGTGCTCGAAGCACTCGGCGAGCACGGTTTGTCCCTCGGCGGAGAACAATCGGGCCATGTCATCATGACCAAGTTTGCGACCACGGGCGACGGCATCCTCACCGGACTTCACCTCGTGGCCGAGATGGCTCGCACCGGCAAAACACTGGCGCAACTCGCTGCTGTCATGACGGTCTACCCGCAGGTTCTTGTGAACGTTCGCGGGGTTGACCACCACGCACTCGGTTCCAACGCCGCCATCGCTGACGCGGTTGCTGCTGTGGAAGCTGAACTGGGCGACACCGGCCGCGTGCTCTTGCGGGCATCCGGCACTGAACCCATGATTCGTGTCATGGTCGAAGCCGAGCACCATGAGGTCGCTCAGCAGATGGCAGATCGCCTTGCCGCTGTTGTGCTTTCTGAACTCGGCAACTAACGAGTTTTCTCGCCGCATTGGCTGCCCGCGACAGTCCCTCGTGTGCCCGGCGAGGCCTCAATGCTCTACGTCTTGCGCAGCAGCACCTTCGACACCGCATGGTTCGCATCCTTGCGCAGAATGAGTGACGCCCGTGGTCGGGTGGGGCGAACATTCTGGATGAGGTTGGGTTCGTTGGTGCGCTTCCACACTTCTTGAGCGCGTGCCCGGGCTGCGCTCTCGCTGAGATCGGCAAAGCGGTGAAAGTAGGATCGCGGATTGCTGAACGCGCCGCGCTGGAGCCGCAGGAAGCGTTCCTCGTACCAGTGCGCAATGTCGCTCGTACGCGCATCCACGTAGATGGTGAAGTCGAAGAGGTCGCTGACGGCGAGGCTATTGCCGGGGCTTGGTGGTTGCAGCACGTTGAGGCCTTCGACGATGAGTACGTCGGGTTTGCGCACGGTCACTGCTGCATCCGGGATGATGTCGTAGGCCAGGTGGGAGTAGAACGGTGCGCGCACAACGGGTTCGCCGGCTTTGATTTTGCTGACGAAGCGGAGCAGCGCCCGACGGTCGTAACTTTCGGGGAACCCCTTGCGTTCAAGGATGCCGCGGCGTTCCAGCTCAGCGTTGGGGTGCAGAAAGCCGTCGGTGGTGAGAAGTTCGACGCGCGGGGTGCCTTCCCAACGGGAGAGCAGCTCGCGGAGCAGCCGGGCGATCGTGGACTTTCCCACGGCGACAGACCCAGCGACACCAATGACAAAAGGCGTGCGTCCGGTGGATGCTCCCAAAAACTGGGTGGTCGCAGAGTGCAGCTGTTGGGCATTCTCTGCGTACAGATTAAGGAGGCGGCTGAGGGGAAGATACACCTCAGCAACTTCGGTGAGGTCGAGTTCGTCGCCGAGTCCGCGCAGCTCAATGAGCTCCGCCTGGGTCAGGGGAACTTTCATTTTCGGGGCAAGTTCAGCCCAATCGCTCCGATCAATTTCAAGAAAGGGAGAGATGTGACCGTGTCCGGAGCCATTTTCATGCATCCCGAACATCCTATCTGCGCACGGATACCCAGTTTGGGGAACTAAACTCGTCTCCATGTGTGGAATCGTCGGTTACGTTGGTAACGAAAAAAGCCTTGAGGTTCTCCTCGGCGGTCTCAAGCGTCTTGAATACCGGGGTTACGACTCCGCCGGTGTCGCGATTATCGACGAGGCTGGAGTGCTCGGAACGCGCAAGCGTGCAGGCAAGCTGCAGATGCTCTTGGATGATCTTGAAGCCGACCCTTTGGGCAATGGCGCCACCGGAATCGGCCACACCCGTTGGGCAACCCACGGTGGCCCCACCGACGTGAATGCTCACCCGCACTTGAGCCGCGACTCTAAGCTCGCGCTGATCCACAACGGCATTATCGAGAACTTCTCTGAGTTGAAGAACGAGTTGCTCCTCGAGGGCGAAACGTTCATTAGCGAGACCGACACTGAGGTTGCAGCCCTTCTGATCGGGCGCGAGTACGACAAGACGGGTGACCTCACCGCTGCGATGCAGAGCGTCGTTTCGCGTCTTGAGGGCGCTTTTACTCTCCTCGCCGTACACCAGGACCAGCCACGTGTTGTTGTCGGCGCTCGCCGCAACTCTCCGCTCGTCATCGGTTTGGGCGACGGCGAGAACTTCTTGGGCTCTGACGTTGCGGCTTTCGTAGAGTTCACGCGTCGCGCGGTTGCGATTGGCCAAGACCAGATCGTTACGATCCGTCCCGACTCTGTCGACGTCATCGACTTCGACGGCAACCCGGTTGAGGTCGAGGAATTTGACATCGCGTGGGACGCCTCAGCATCCGAAAAGGGTGGCTGGTCGAGCTTCATGGCGAAGGAAATCAGCGAAGAGCCGGATGCCGTAGCTAACACCATTCTTGGTCGCGTTCAGGATGGGCTGGTCAAGCTCACTGAATTCGAGCCTCTCGGTGATGACGTGATTGCGAACATCGACCGCATCGTCATCATTGCGTGTGGAACCGCGGCGTACGCGGGAATGCTCGGCAAGTACGCCATCGAGGCGTGGGCGCGCGTTCCTGTCGATGTTGAACTCGCTCACGAGTTCCGCTACCGCAACCCAATTTTGACTGACCGCACGCTTGTGATCTCGATCAGCCAGTCCGGCGAAACGATGGACACGCTCATGGCGGTCAAGTTCGCGATGGAGTCCGGCGCGAAGGTTGTCTCGGTGTGCAACACGCACGGCGCAACGATTCCGCGTGAATCGCACGCTGTTGTGTACACGCACGCTGGTCCTGAGGTTGCTGTGGCATCCACGAAGGCTTTCGTCGCGCAGGCCACGGCGCTGTACTTGATTGGTCTGCACATTGCGGGCGTGCGCGGCACGCTCAGCGATGAGGAGATTCGCGAGAATGTCGCCGAGTTGCAGGCGATTCCCGACAAGATCTCCGAGGTTTTGGTCACGTCGCAGTCGATCAAGCAGCTGGCTCACTGGATGACAGACACCCAGTCAGTGCTCTTCCTCGGTCGCCACGTTGGCTACCCGATCGCCCTTGAAGGCGCGCTCAAGCTCAAGGAGCTCGCGTATATTCACGCGGAGGGTTTTGCTGCTGGCGAGTTGAAGCACGGCCCGATCGCGCTCATTGAGCCTGGTCAGGTTGTCTTCGTGATCGTTCCGAGCCCCCGCGACCCGAACTCTTTGCACAAGAAGGTTGTCTCCAACATTCAGGAGATCCGTGCTCGAGGCGCCCGGGTTATTGCGATCGCCGAGAAGGGCGATGCCGCAGTGCTGCCGTTCGCCGATGAGGTTATTCCGATTCCGTTGGCTGGCTCGTTCTTTGAGCCGCTGCTTGCTGTCATTCCGTTGCACATCTTCGGCATGGAGCTTTCTGCTGCGAAGGGACTCGACGTCGATCAGCCTCGCAACCTCGCGAAGTCTGTCACCGTCGAATAGGTTTCACCGTGATTGTGGGGATCGGTGTGGATGTCGTTGATATCGCCCGCTTCGAGCGAGCGTTGCAGCGCACACCGACCCTCACATCGCGCCTGTTCTCTGAGAGCGAACAACTCAAAGACGGTAAACCGCGACCCCTGCGCTCGCTAGCAGGGCGTTTTGCGGCGAAAGAAGCACTCATCAAAGCCCTCGGCGATTCGGCGGGAGTCACTTGGCACGACATGCGGGTGGTTTCTGACCAGCTCGGCAATCCTTCGCTCGAGCTCCACAATTCGACCAAAGCCATTGCCGAACGTCGCGGAATCACCTCGGTGCACCTGTCGATGAGTCACGACGCCGGAATCGCGATCGCCTATGTCATCGCGGAGGCACACCATGGCTGATCTTCGACTCGCCACTATCAACACGGCGGCCATCACCCACAACGTTGCGACCCTGCGGGCGCTCGTTGCGCCGGTGCAGGTGATGGCTGTTGTCAAAGCCAATGGTTACGGCCACGGTGCTATCGAGAGTGCCCGCGCGGCTCTCGCGGGAGGCGCCGACTGGCTCGGCGTTGCTGATCTGACCGAGGCCTTTGCCGTGCGCGGCGCCGGAATCGACGCTCCGCTGCTGGCGTGGTTACACCAGCCGGGGGCAGCGTTTGGCGAAGCGGTTCGCGCGAATATCGACCTCGGCGTGAGCAGCACCGAGCAGCTGCATGAGGTGGCCGCGACATCCGATACTGCGTTCGTGCATTTGAAAGTCGATACAGGCTTGCATCGCAATGGCGCCTTCCTCGAAGAGTGGCACCAGTTCTTCGAAGCGGCGGTTGTTCACGAGCTCGCGGGTCGCGTTCGCGTGCGGGGTCTGTGGAGTCACCTCGCCAACGCGGGTGCCGAGCACGACGCTGACCAGATTGAGCAGTTCTCGGCCGCGGTCGCCATGGCCGAGTCGGTAGGGCTCCGCCCCGAACTGCGCCACCTAGCCGCGTCAGAGGGCGCGATCAAACATCCTTCTGCTCGTTTTGATCTCGTTCGTGTCGGCATCAGCAGTTATGGGCTGTCACCCGCCGCCGATGTGGATGCTGCGGCACTCGGTCTCGTACCCGCCATGACCCTCAGCGCTCCTGTCGTGTCGGTGAAGCGCGTTACTGCCGGTTCTGGGGTTTCCTATGGCTACTCCTACCGGTGCGAGCAAGACACCACGCTCGCGCTCGTGCCGCTCGGCTACGGCGATGGGGTTCCCCGTCATGCCTCCAATCGCGGACCGGTTTCCATCAATGGCGTCGTCGGTCGAGTTGCGGGTCGTGTCGCGATGGATCAAATTGTTGTCGACATGGGCAACGCGAACGTCGCAGTCGGCGATCGGGCAGTCCTTTTCGGCGACCCAGCACAATCGGTGCCGACGGCGGATGACTGGGCGGCAGCCGCTGACACTATCAACTACGAAATCGTGACCCGCATCGGTTCCCGTGTAACCCGCAGGTATGAGTCGTGACCACACTGACAATCGCTTCTCCCGACCGCATGGCCGAGCTGGGTGCCGTCATCGCCGCGCAACTTGTGGCGGGCGATCTGGTGATGCTCAATGGCGAGCTCGGTGCCGGAAAGACCACGCTGACGCGCGCGATCGGGGAGACTCTCGGCATCCGCGGCACGGTCACGAGCCCCACTTTTGTGCTGGCGCGCACGCATCCGAGACTCGACGATTCGGGAGCAGAAGTTTCGCAGGCGGAGGCGCCACCGCTCGTGCACGTCGACGCATACCGTCTTGGTAGTGCCGTAGAGCTCGACGACCTCGACATCGACTTTGAGTCATCCATTGTGGTCGTCGAATGGGGCGCTGGCTTGCTCGACGGCGTGAGCGAAAGCTGGCTCACCGTCGACATCGTGCGCCCGGTGGGCGCCGGGGCGGCAGATGAGGACCCCGATTCAGACGGCGTCGACGCCTCCAGCGATCACGCCGACGATTTTGCTGACGAGGCGATCGAGCCGCGCACCGTCACCGTGACGGGAAGTGGTCCGAGATGGGCAGACATGGAGTGGCTCAATGCTGTTAGCGATTGATACCTCGGCGGGCACGAGCGTTGCGATCGTCGACGCTCAGGGCGTGGTGAGAGCGGAACACAATTCTTTGGATACTCGCAAGCACGCCGAAGTCGTTGGCGACTTCATCCGCAGCTGCCTGACCGACGCTGAGTGCGCTGTAACCGACCTGACCGGTGTCGTTGCGGGAATGGGCCCCGGGCCCTTTACGGGCCTGCGCGTTGGTATTGTGGCGGCTCGAGCTTTTGCCTTTGGCGCTGGCCTTCCGTTGCTGCCTGTCGTGACGCATGACGCACTAGCGCTTGGGGAAACTGAACCGATCGTCGTGGCCACCGATGCCCGTCGCAAGGAACTGTACTGGTCAACGTACGAGGGATCGGATGCCGCGGGGTTGCCCGTGCGCGTTGCTGGCCCGGCGCTCGCTCCCGCCGCCGAGCTCGCCGCTAGCGTCCCGAGTTTCGAACACTTTCAACTGAGGGATTCGCAACCCGTGCACGCCTCGAACTTGGCACGGCTCGCATTCCTGCTGCGCGAACACCACCGTCCTTTTGCCGGCGAAGAGGCGCTCTACTTGCGTTCGCCAGACGTCACACTCTCCGCCGGACCGAAACGAGTAACCGCATGAGCTGGCAATTGCGCCGCGCGACCGAGAACGACCTCGACGCCATCATGGCGATTGAGACCAGCGAGTTCGCGAACGATGCCTGGTCGAGTGACATGATGCGTGCGGAGATTCGCGACAACCACGGGTACTACGTGATCGCGCATCCCGTGGGGGAGCCCGCGGTGGTCACGGCCTATGCGGGATTGCGTTCGCCGTTCCGGTCGCCACAGGCTGACATCCAGACGATTGCTGTTTCTCCGGATGCGCGGCGTCAGGGAATCGGTCGTGCGCTGATGCACGCGCTGATGGTGGAAGCGCGCGATCGCGGGGCGAGCGAGCTCTTTCTTGAGGTGCGCGACGATAATCCCTCTGCGCAGCGACTGTATGACTCGCTCGGCTTCGAGCGCATTGCGGTGCGACCGAACTATTACCAACCGGATGGGGTTGATGCCATCGTGATGCGACTCACTATTCCTGAGCCCAAACTTTCTCCCGCGGTGGGTGCCTGATGTCGAATCCGGCTCCGAATCCAGCTTCAGCGGTAGCAAGCTCTGCTCTCTCGGGTCAGCTTCCCGCCAACACCACAAATCCACTCGTGCTTGGCATCGAGACGAGCTGTGACGAGACCGGAATCGGTATCGTGCGCGGCAATCAATTGTTGGCCAATGTGATCTCGTCGTCGATGGATGAGCACGCTCGCTACGGGGGCGTGGTTCCCGAAGTTGCGGCTCGCGCGCACCTCGAGGCGATGCAACCAGCGCTCGAGCAGGCGCTCGCCGAAGCCGGCGTTGAACTGTCCGAGCTGGACGCGATCGCGGTCACGAGCGGCCCGGGGCTTGCAGGCGCTCTCATGGTTGGAGTTGCGGCTGCCAAGGCGCTTTCGGTAGCCACGGGCAAGCCCTTGTATGCGGTGAATCACTTGGTTGGTCACGTCGGCGCCGATGTCTTGCGCGATGATGGAACTGAGATTGAGCTTCCGACGATTGCTCTGCTGGTATCTGGTGGTCACACCTCTCTGCTGCTGGTGCGGGATCTCGTTTCTGATGTTGAGCTCCTCGGCGAGACGATTGATGACGCTGCGGGCGAGGCATTCGACAAGGTCGCGCGCTTGCTCGGATTGCCCTATCCCGGTGGACCCCAGATCGATCGAGTTGCTATCGGCGGCAATCCAAAGGCGATCCGTTTTCCGCGCGGACTCACCCATACCAAAGATGTTGATCGTCACCGTTACGACTTCTCGTTCTCGGGTCTCAAAACCTCGGTCGCTCGTTGGGTTGAGCGCGAGCAGGACGCAGGCACCGACTTTTCGATTGCGGATGTCGCAGCAAGTTTCCGCGAGGCCGTCGTTGATGTACTCCTCACCAAGGCTGTCGCGGCCTGCGTTGATCGCGAGGTGCCGCGCCTGTTACTCGGGGGTGGTGTCGTGGCGAATTACCGCGTTCGTGAGCTAGCCGCCGCGCGGTGTGCGGAGGCGGGGATCGAGCTGCGGATTCCTCCGTTGTCGCTGTGTACCGATAATGGGGCGATGATTGCAGCACTGGGCGCCCAATTAATTATGGCAGGCAAAGAGCCCTCAACTTTGGGCTTCAGCGCTGACTCCACGCTCCCCGTAACGCAGATTCAGGCGTGATGGCGAAGTAAAATCTGGGTTACTCGCGTTGACAGGGTTCTTTCAGGCTGAGAATATAGGTGCGCCGCAATTGGCCCATGAACTAAGGAGCATTTCGCCATGTCAGAACCCACCCCCTACGCTGCAGCACCTGCAGGCGCAGCGCCCGCGAAGTGGAATGTTCTCTCGATCATCTCCCTCGTGACATCGGTCTTCGGTCTCAGCCTCGTCGGCATCATCCTCGGGCACATTAGCCTGAGCCAGATCAAGAAGACCGGTGAGCAGGGTAACGTTCTCGCCATCATCGGCCTCATCCTCGGATACCTCGGCTTCGTTGTCTTCCTCTTCCTCGCCATCGGCTTCGTCATCGCCCTCGGCGCCGCAGGAACTTCGTACTAAGCAGCAACGCACGAAAAGGGCCCGCACGCGAGTGCGGGCCCTTTTCTGTGGGGAGAGTCTTGCTAAAGTGTGCCCATGGCTACCAACAACTCAGACGACTCAATTCCGTCGATCTCAACGCCCGGCGCGTCCTCAACTTCTGACGAGACCCTGGCGAAAGCCACCCCCTCGGCCAAGAAGCCCGCAGCGAAGAAGTCGCCTGCCTCTAAGGCGACCGCTGCTAAGTCCACTGCTGCATCCAAATCGACTTCCGCGGCCAAGGTAACCGCCGCGCCTAAGGTCACTGCGGCGCCCAAGGTCAGCGCTGCTAAGAGCACGACTGCCAAGCCAGCAACGGCGAAAGCAACGGCGACAAAAGCAACCGCAGCAAAGTCGACAACGGCTAAAGCTGCAACCACCAAGGCTGCGGCGACCAAGGCTGCCGCTGCTAAGACAACAGCGGCCACGACAGCAGCGGCTAAAGCAGCCAACGCAAATGACTCAGCGACACCAGCCACACCATCTGCTGCAACGCCTGCCACCACTACTGCCACATCCGCGGCGGCAGTGACGGCTGGCAGCGCAGCAGCGAGCGTGCCGCCCGTCCCGCCAGCGCCGAAGCCCGCCGGGGCATCAACGGCTGCATCGAGTGCTCCCGTAGCTCCGGCTGTTCCTCCCGCAGCACCAGCCGCTTCTGCGGCGCCTACGGCTGGTGACCCTTACGCGGCTCCGAGTGGAACTCCGGTTCCCGGCTATGCAGACACGACTACTCCTGGGCAGGCTTCGTTCACCCCCGTTCCGGCTGGCCCCCCTCAGGGGCTTTCCATCGCCTCGATGGTCACCGGAATCGCTGGATTGTTGTTTTCCTTCATCTTCATGGGATTCTTGCCTGCGCTGGCCGCGGTTGTTCTCGGCCACCTTGCCCAGAAGAAGCAGAAGTATGCCCGCCCGTTCTGGCTCACCGGTCTCATCACGGGTTACGTTGGAATCGGCCTCAGCCTGATCGTCGGCATCTTTATTGCGATTGCCTTCTTGCTGCCGTTCATCTTCGTTGGTGGAAACGGCTATGGCTACGGCTACTAAGTCTTAACACGTGCCGATTTTCCCGCCTCACTAGTGAGGCGGGAATTTCAGTATTAGGCCGCAGTTGGTGTCACTCGTTGAGCAAGCAGTGCGCGGCGTTTGCCAGCAACGCGCGTCAGAATCAGTGTCGCGCTGTTTTCGCCCTTGAGCGAGAGTGACGTTCTAAAAGTCGCGGGGTCGATGTCGACCCCGCGCTTTTTGATTTCCAACGTGCCGATCTTTCGCGCCGCCAATTCTTTTTTGAGCGAACGCTTGTCGAGAGTGAAGTCCTCGACGATCTCGAAGCAGCTTGCGAACGGGCTCGCGACAGCAGCATCCGCACTGAAGTAAGCGATGGAGGTGTCGAGCATTCGCCCGTTCAGTTGTCGTGCAAGATCCCCGATGAGGCGGGCACGGATGACGGCGCCATCGGGTTCGTAGAGAAACTGTCCGAGTTCTCCAGCGGGTTCGTCTTCGCTGTCGGCGGCTGCCGTGAGTTCAGCAGTGCCATGGTCTCCGATCACGAGGGCTGCGCGCCGAATGCCGGGGCGGGCGACAGCCCCGAACCACAGTCCTAGCTCGACAACTTCGCGTCCAACAGAGATCCACTGGGCTTCGGCGGTGTCAGGGATGAGGTCGCGGTCAATTCCGGGGCCGAGTTTGATGCCCGTTGGATAGCGCTCAGCGAGACCGAACGCAAAGTCGAGGGAGGGCGTCCAGTCGGCGGGGTTAGTGAGACGCACCCGGGCGTCGCGGCGGGCGGGGTCGAGGTAGATACCGTCAATGCCAGCGAGGTCAGTAGTTTCGGCATCGCCGTGAACGACTTGGGCATTGCTCCACGGCGCGAGGTTGAAGCTGGCAATAGCGGCGGTGGTTTCGTCACGCTCAACGGCGGTGACGTTGATCTCGAGGGCGGCGATGGCGAGAGCATCCGCTCCAATGCCACAGCCGAGGTCGGCTACCCACTTCACTCCGGCCTTCGAGAACCGGCCGGCGTGCTGGGCAGCGACGGAAAGGCGAGTTGCTTGTTCGAGGCCGGCCTCGGTGAAGAGCATCCGGTCGGCAAACGGGCCAAACTTGCTGGCGGCTTTCGCGCGAAGTTTGGATTGGCTGAGCACGGCAGCAACCAAGCCGGGGGTGTGGCCGGCCTTGCGAAGCTCGGCGACGGTGCGCACGATTTCGTCACTCGAGTGCCAGGTCGGCAGCGAGTCCAAGAGGCGAAGGCCCTCGGCTGAAAGTAGCTCGCGCAATTCGCTCTGATTCATTCTCTAACCGTATCCGCATCCGTATTGGCACTCACGTTGATCGAGTGCCAACCAAGCCGTATAGTTGATCTGGCACTCCTGCACGGAGTGTGCCAGCCCAAGCACTTTTAGAAAGAGGTCAAACGTGTCGGTGTCCATTAAGCCGCTCGAGGATCGCATTGTTATCAAGCAGGTCGATGCAGAACAGACCACCGCGTCTGGGCTCGTCATTCCTGACACTGCGAAAGAGAAGCCCCAAGAGGGTGAAGTAGTCGCTGTAGGTCCCGGTCGTATCGACGACAACGGAAACCGCGTGCCGCTCGACATCGCAGTTGGTGACAAGGTCATCTACTCCAAGTACGGCGGAACCGAGGTGAAGTACGGCGGAGAAGACCTTCTCGTACTTTCGGCTCGCGACGTTCTCGCTGTCATCGTTCGCTAAGTAGTCTCTCGCTCACGCGATACTAACTTTCTCGTCTCCCGTTCGCGGTGAGGCGTCTCGAAAGCCCAGGGCCTCGGCTCTGGGCTTTCGCCGTTCCCGGTGGCATGTGCGGGCAGCATCCGACCCTAGGATTTAGTAGTGACCTCCACTTCTTCGGCGACTGATCGCGTCTCGCCCAGCGGCCTCGGCTTTGCTGTGTCTGCCTACGTTTTGTGGGGCGCGATGCCGATCGTGTTTTTCTCGCTCAAAGAGTCGGGTGCGATCGAGATTGTCGCGTGGAGAATCGTGTTGTCTCTGGTGTTTTGCGCGGCGCTTCTGGTGGTTACGCGGGGATACGCACGGGTCATGGCGATCGTCCGCGATCGTCGCACCTTCTGGATGTTGGGCTTGGGCGGCGCCTTTGTTGTCGTCAACTGGCTCATTTATGTTTACGCGAGCCTGAACGGCCACATCGTTGAGGCTGCTCTCGGGTATTTCACGAACCCGATCGTCACGGTGCTCCTCGGGGTGCTCGTTCTGCGCGAGCGCCTTCGCCCGCTGCAATGGGTCGCCCTGGCAATTAGTGCGCTCGCCGTTCTCGTCTTGGCCATCGGCTACGGCAGCTTTCCGTGGATCGCGTTGGGCCTCGCGTTCAGTTTTGGCCTTTACGGTCTCGTGAAGAAAAGCGTGGGGCCTAAGGCGGATGCCGTGGGCGGCCTCGCCGTCGAGACAGCATTTTTGACGCCGGTTGCGATTGTTATTCTGCTCGTGCTTGCGGCCAACGGGCAGCTCGCAGCGGGCACGGCGGGACCGGGACACCTCACTTTGACGCTCTTTTTGGGTGCCATCACCGCGATCCCGTTGATTCTGTTTGCTGCTGCAGCGCGGCGATTGCCGCTCACCTATATGGGCTTGGCCCAGTACTTGGCACCAATCCTTCAACTCATTGTTGGGGTCTTTGTGTTCCACGAGGCGATGCCGCCGGAGCGTTGGTTGGGCTTCGCGATCGTCTGGATTGCGCTCGCTATTTTGACCTACGATCTCTTCCGCCACTCTTCGCGCACGCGGCTTGGTTCGGCGGCTGAAGCACCGGGCGCACCGTAGTATTCCGTTGAAGGTGCCTGATCGCCCGAGGTCAGCGCGCGGAGAGAGGTTAGGCAATGACGAGGTTTCGAGCGACTCGACGTGTGGCTGTGGCGGTAACGATCGCGGTGGCTCTCGCTGCGTGCAGTACTCCTACGCCGACCCCCGCTCCGATTGTGGCGTCGACGCCCACGGTCGTTCCCACTTCCGTAGCCACGCCGAGCGGTGATGGTGTTCTTCGTATCGGCACGATTTTTCCGACGAGTGGCACGTTTTCGTTTCTGGCTGCAGCGCAGAAAGCTGGTGTAGCCGCCGCGGTCAAGGAAATTAATGCTGCTGGCGGAGTGAACGGTGAGCCGGTCGAGATCGTCGCGGTCGATTCGGGCGAGGCTAAGAACACGAAGCTTGAGTCGAACTTCAAGACCTTGGTCTCTAAGGATGTCGATGTTGTGATCGGCCCGTCATCGTCGGTGCTGGCGCAGCGAGCAATCCCGTTGGCCATAGACGCGAAGATCCCGCTCATCTCGCCCGCCGCAACGCTGTCGAGTCTCGACGACGTTTTTGATGACGGCTACTTCTTCCGCACCATCCCGGCCTACGACCAGCAGGGCTATGCGCTCGCTGAAACTTTGGCTGGTGGCGACACAACGCAGAGAATCGCTTTTGTCTATGTCGACGATGAGGAGGGCGTAGCGCTGCACGACACGTTCGTCGAAGCGCTCGCCGAGTATGACACCGAACTCGTCGCGGATGAGGTCTTCACGAGTTCAACTACGAAGTTCGACACGATCACCGCCAGCGTGAAGAAGGCAGAACCCGACATCGTGGTGATCGGGTCGACCTATGAAGCTGAGAAGGCAACGAAGGCCGCCATCGAGAAGATCGTCGCGGCCGGATATAAGGGATCGGAGCTCTGGCTCACCTCGCTGAACACGGGCGACTATTCGCAAGCGTTCAAAAACGGCACGCTCAAGGGTGTTCGGGGAGTTATTGAGGGAGCGCAGCCGTCAAAGACTTTTATCGCCACTCTTAAGGACACCAACTCGAAGCTGACGACTTACCGCTACGGGGCAGAAGCCTACGACGCCACGATGCTGGCGGCGCTCGCTGCAATCGTGGCGGGGGACGATGCAGGTGAGGCCATCGCCGGTTCGCTTTACGATGTCTCGAAAAGCGGTGTGAAGTGTCTGAGTTTTGAGGAATGCCTCGAAGTGCTCAAGACCACGAACGACATCGACTACGACGGTGTTTCTGGCCCTGTGAACTTCACTCCCGGTGGCAACGTAGAGCCCGCATTCTGGGGTTATTACACCTACGACGGTGAAAATAAGTTCGTCTTTAAGAGTGGCTCAATCGTCGGCTAGTTCGAGTGCCGCCCGGATTGGGGGCGAGATTCTGACCCTAAATGGCCCGCGCTGAGTTCTCCTTTTCAGCATTGGCCAGTACCGTAACAATGCCGCTCTCTGTTGTGGGTGGTAGATAGGAGCGACTGTGATGACATCCATGCCCTATGGATCACGCGTGTCGCTGCGAGCCCGACGCGGGTTCACGGCAGTTGCAGGCGTGCTCGTTGCGGCCCTCATGCTGAGCGCATGCTCGGTTGAGGAGCCCGTTGAGGAGACCCTTACCCCCAAAGATTTGACTCTCACCGTCGGAGCCTTGGTGCCCGAGTCCGGAGCGCTCGACAAGTTCGGTCCGGCAGTGTCTGCTGCGATCGCATTGGCTGCTCAAGATGTGAATGACGCCAATGCCAAGCTCACGGTGAACGTGGAGTCGGCCGATTCCGGCGACTCCACGGGAACGACCGCCGAGGATGCCGTCACGGAGTTGCTCGCTGCTCGTGCAACGGTGATTATCGGCGGACTCTCCAACGGTATTTCCAAGAAAGTGATCGACACGATCACCGAAGCGGGCGTTGTCGAGATCTCGCCGGCGAACGATTCTCCTGACTTCTCTAACTACGGTGACAACAACCTGTACTGGCGCACCTCGCCGTCTTGTGCGCTCGAAGGCACCGCACTGGGCAACGAGATGGCAGAGCGTATTGGTGAGGGATCAATCGCGATCCTCTCCGAAGACACGCTGTGTGAACCGCTTCTTCCGCGTGCTCTCAGCGAAGCGTTCTTGCGCGGTGGAGGCGAATTGCTTTCTCAAGAGATGATCGATGAAAGCGCGACTGATCTCGATGAGAAGATCGAGCGAGCAATCGCTGCAGAGCCGGATGCCGTGGCGATCGTGGGCTCGAAGCGGGCCGAGAAGATTGCTAAGGCGTTCATCGCTGCCGGTTACTCAGGCGACCAACTCTTCTTCACCGGATTGTCGCTTGGCGAGCGTGACTCGGGATTTGCGAATGGCAGCCTCACGGGCTCGATCGTGACGCATCCCGGTCTTGATATCTCGACGATTTCGGGCTTCACGGATCGACTGTTGGAGATCAACCCCAGCCTCAAAGACTTTAGCTATGCCGCCGAGAGTTACGACGCCGTGATTCTTGCGAGCCTGGCCGCGTTGGCCTCGCAAAAGATTTCGGGCGAAGCGATCTCGAGCAAACTGCAAGAAGTCTCCGGCGGCAGCGGTGACGGTGAAGTCGCGACAACGTTTGCGGATGCGGCGAAGATTGTGCTCGATGGTCGCACCGTAGATTACGACGGTGTTTCAGGCCCGATAACCCTCAATGACAATGGTGATCCACAGGGCGCCATCATTGGGATTTACCAGTACGGTAGCGACAACGTGTACACCCGGATTAAGTAAGAAACACCCGTGTTTCCCAAAGTCTACGAATGGTAACGATTCCCAAGAGCGTTACAAGGCTGTAGTACAGACGTATTGTGCGGATGTGCCGGGTGGGCATAGCTTGACAGTGTGGTGACACGGTAGTGCCACATTTGATTCCTGAACACATTCGAAACGCAAGGAGCAACATGAGCGTATTCGCGAAGGCTACGGCCTCCCCATCACGGTCCAAGCGGACCCTGTTGAGCGGTCTCGCAATCGTCGGTGCAAGCGCACTGGTTTTGGCCGGCTGTGCAACTGACGGTGGAGAAACCTCCACTGGATCCGAGGGTGGCGAACTGTCCCTCAAGCTTGGAACGGCACTGCCCGTAACCGGTAACCTCGCATTCCTCGGCCCGCCCGAGATCGCGGGAACCGAGTATGCAGCGTCGCAGGTCAACGAAGCCGATGCTGGCATCCAGATCGACCTTATTCAGGGCGACTCCGGTGACACCGACAACAAGGCATACGAGACTGAAATCCCTCGCCTGCTCGGTGAAGACGTTTCCGCAATTCTTGGTGCAGCATCCTCGGGTGTTTCACTTCAGTTCATTGACCAGGTTGTTGGCGCTGGAGTAATCCAGTTCTCGCCGGCAAACACCTCGGCCGCATTCTCGACGTACGACGACAAGGGCTTGTACTTCCGTACCGCTCCTTCCGACGTACTTCAGGGTGAGGTTCTCGGTAACCTGATCGCTGCCGATGGTCACGAGACCCTTGGCATGATCGTTCTCAATGACTCCTACGGAACCGGTCTTGCCGGCTACACGCAGGAAGCATTCGAAGCCGCCGGTGGCGAGGTAGTTTCACAGCCCACCTACAACACCGGTGACACCACGTTCGATGCTCAGATCTCTGAAGTTCTTGCTTCTGACCCTGACGCCATCGCACTGATCACGTTCGAAGAAGTTTCGACCATGCTTCCGAGCATCGTCAGCAGCTTCCCGGCCGAGAACCTCTACTTCGTAGACGGTAACCTCGCCAACTTCGGTGACGAGTTTGCTGCTGGAACCCTCGAGGGCGCCAAGGGAACTCTTCCCGGCCTGAGCGTCGACACGATTGCTGACTTCACGTCGGCCGTCAACGACTTCTGGGTCGAATCCGGACAGCCTGAGCTCGAAGAGTTCAGCTATGCAGCAGAGTCCTACGACTCGGTAATCCTTCTTGCTCTCGCATCGCTCGCAGCCGGTTCCACCGACTCCGCAGCAATCGCTGAGAAGCTTCAGGAAGTATCGGGTGGTTCGGGCAACGGCGAGAAGTGCACCACTTTCGCTGACTGTGCAGAAATCATCAACGGTGGCGGCGTAGCTGACTACGACGGCATCTCTGGTCCGATCACCTTCGATGAGCTCGGTGACCCCACCGAAGCTCAGGTTGGTATCTACCAGTACGGTGAAGACAACACCTACAGCGCTTACTAAGTCTCACTGAGACTTAGCTTTCGCTAAGAGAAGGCCTCAACCCTCACGGGTTGGGGCCTTTTTGCGTGCGGGGGACTGCGGTGGCGCGTAATGGGTTTTCCCTGTGGACCGGGTGTGCCCTTCTGAGGCGTGTTCACGAAGTCGGGTGCAGCGTTGCCCCACGGATGCGTCGTTGAGCCGTGGGGCGGTGCTGAAAGCGTTTCACGGCCATCACTGCACTCGAGTCAAACGTGAAACTGCATCAGGTCGCCCTGTAAGCGCCTTACTTCGTCCCGGCGTATTCGTGGATGGTTCGGTACGAAACGACCGCTCAGGACGTCTCTGAGCGCTGCGGGCGCTGTGGTGGGGGAGCAGGACGCCGCTGCATGGCCCCGATTGAGCCCCACGGCCGCTCCCGGAGCACCAAAAAGGCCCCACCCGAACGAATCCGGATGGGGCCTTGTGAGAAGCGTATTGGCTAGGTGCCGAGGGTTCCAAGGTAGAGCCCGATGACCTTGGGGTCATTCAGGAGCTCGCGCCCGGTGCCTTCGTACGCATCGTGACCCTGGTCGAGAACGTAGCCGCGGTCACAGATTTGCAGGCAACGACGTGCATTCTGCTCCACCATGATCGTGGTCACGCCGGCCTTGTTGATCTCCGATACGCGGATGAACGCCTCATCCTGCTTCACCGGTGAGAGTCCAGCAGACGGCTCGTCGAGAAGGAGAACGTGCGGATCCATCATGAGTGCGCGAGACATGGCGACCATTTGGCGTTCTCCACCCGAGAGTGAACCCGCGCGCTGCTTGAGGCGCGACTTCAACTCGGCGAAAATGCCAGTCACAAATTCGAGACGCTCATCGTAGATCTTGGGGTTTTGGTACAGCCCCATCTGAAGGTTCTCTTCGATCGTCAGGCTCGGGAACACGTTGTTGTTTTGCGGAACAAAACCGACTCCGCGGGCGACAAGCTTGTTAGCTTTGAGGCCGGTGATGTCATCGCCGTTGAGGCTAATCGATCCGCCGCGCACCTGCACCTGACCGAAAATGGCCTTGAGTAGGGTCGACTTGCCGGCACCATTCGGACCAATAATTCCGATCAGTTCACCCGGGTTAGCGACCAAATTGCAGTCGTTGAGGATGTCGACGCCGGGCAGGTACCCTGCGGTCAGGCCCTTGACGTGGACAACCGCATTCTCGGTAGGGATTGCGTTCACTTGCCGGTCTCCTTGCGGTTAGCGATGTTTTCGTCGAGGTGTTTGACCTCCGCGGCAAGTTCGATCGCTTCAGTGTTGAGTTCGCCTTCGATGCGGCCCGTAACGATTCCCAGGTCGACATCTTGATGCGAACCGAGGTACGCATCGATGACGGCTTGGTTCTTCATGACCTCATCCGGGGGACCTTCAGCAACGACCTGACCTTCAGCCATCACGATTACCCAGTCGGCGATGTGACGCACCATGTGCATGTCGTGCTCCACGAAGAGCACGGTCATGCCCTCTTCCTTCAGGTCGAGGATGTGGTCGAGCAGCGACTGAGTCAACGCGGGGTTGACACCGGCCATGGGCTCATCCAGCATCACCAGCGTCGGCTGGCTCATGAGGGCGCGAGCCATCTCGAGCAGCTTGCGCTGTCCACCGGAAAGGCTGGCGGCGAAGTCAGACGACTTGGTGTCGAGCTTGAATTTCTTGAGCAGAACGATTGCGCGCTCTTCGATCTCGGCTTCTTGCTTGCGCCAGAGGCTGGGGATCATGGCGCGGAAAATGTTCTCCCCGATCTGATCCTTGGCACCGAGTTTCATGTTCTCAAGAACCGTCAAGAGCCCGAGGGCCTTCGTCAGCTGGAACGTGCGCACCTGGCCGAGGCCGGCCACTTTGTGCGCGCCCATTCCGGCGAGCGGGTGCCCATCGAAAGTCCACTTGCCTTCATCAGGCTTGTCGAAGCCGGTCAGAAGGTTGAACAGCGTCGTCTTACCGGCACCGTTCGGGCCAATCAATGCGGTAATCGCATTGCGGGGGATCTCGACGTGGTCGACGTTCACCGCAGTGAGGCCACCGAATGTTCGACGAATTCCGTCAGCGATGATGATCGGGTCAACCTTGGCAACACCAGGAACGATGTCGCCCTTGTGGAGTCCGGTTGTCTTTGCTCGCTGCACCGGCGCAGCCGATGCGTCATTACTTGACAAAGGTCAGCTCCTTCTTGTTGCCGAGGATGCCCTGCGGTCGATAGATCACGAGCAACATCAGTGCCACACCCACAAGGATGAAACGCACCGTCTGCGACTGCGTCGTGGTCATGAACGGCAAGAGGCCGACGTTGACCATGGCGGGAAGCAGGTTGCTCAGGAGGGTTTGCACACCCCAGAAGATCACCGAACCGATAATCGGTCCGAAGATCGTTGCAGCTCCACCGAGCAGCAACGCGGTATAGACGAAGAACGTGAGCGACGTGACGTACACACCGGGGTTCACCGAGGCCGGGAGGGCGTAAATGATTCCACCCATGGCGCCGAAGACACCACCGAGCATGAGCGACTGCAACTTGTAGGAGAACACGTTCTTGCCGAGGGCGCGCACGGCATCCTCGTCTTCACGGATTCCCTTGATCACTCGGCCCCACGGGCTGCGCATGACAGCCCAGAGGATGAAGGCAGCAAGCGCCAGAATTGTGATTCCGAAGATACGAACCCACCAACCGTTGGCGTTGTACTCCCACGGGCCGAAGCCGTAGGTGCCATCGGGAATCGGGTTGAACGCACGGAAGCTCTCGTGGTATCCGCTCAGTCCATCGGCAGAACCGGTGTACTTGTCGAATGTCGTGGTCAGGAACAGCAGACGCACAACCTCGGCGGCCGCAATGGTCACGATGGCGAGATAGTCACCGCGCAGTCGCAGGGTAGGGATACCGAGGATCAGGGCGAAGACAAGCGAGCCACCGACACCGACGAGCATGCCGCCCCACCACGGAAAACCGAAGGTGAGGATCGAGATTGCGTAGCCATAGGCGCCGATCGCCATGAAGGCGGCCATACCCATGTTGAGCAAACCGGTGAATCCGAAGTGCATGGCGAGACCGAGCGCCGCAAGGGCATACCCGATCGTTGCCGGTGCAATCAGTGATGACCCGGTGTTGGAGAGAATTTGCAGAATATCCATGAGCGGCCCCTAACCTATTCTCTCTTTGCGACCCAAGATGCCTTGTGGTCTGAACAACAAGACGATGATGAGCACGCCGAGCGCACCCACGTACTTCAGGTCTGATGGGATGAAGAGGCTAGACGTCTCAACAAGAACGCCGACGATGATCGAGCCGACGAGCGCACCGAATGCTGTTCCGAGTCCACCCAGGGTGACTGCGGCAAACACGAGCAGCAAGATCTGCGCTCCCATGTCCCAACGGATGCCCGGGCGGAAGTAGGCCCAGAGAACACCGGCAAGACCGGCCATGGCGGCAGCGAGGATCCAAACCACACGGACGACTTGGTCGACGTCGATTCCCGATGCCGCTGCCAGAGACGGGTTGTCAGAGACGGCGCGAGTTGCCTTACCGATCTTGGTCTTGACGAGCCACCACGCGAAGATCACGATCACGACGATGCTGATGACCATGCTGATCATGTTGGTTTGGCTGAGCGATACCGATCCGAAGAGCGGGATATCGGGGGAGTCGGAGCCGGGTAGTTGCTCGGTTCCTCCTCCACGGAAGTACTGGAACGTATAGCGAAGTGCCAGCGACAGACCGATTGACACGATCATGAGCTGAACGATACCGACGCCCTTCTTGCGCAGCGGTTTCCAGAGCGCGGCATCGAGTGACCACCCGAAGCCGGCACTGAGGAGTACGGCGAGCGGTATCGCAATCCAGACAGGCCAACCGAGGTCGACCGACACAATGAGCGCCATCACCGCACCGAAGGTCACCATTTCTGCGTGCGCAAAGTTGGAGAGCCCGGTGGTTCCGTAAACGAGCGAGATGCCGATGGCAGCGAGGCCGAGCATCAGTCCGAAGTTCACGCCATTGACGATTCGTTCAACGAATTGATCGAAGAAGCTCGTGACGTTGCGTTCACCGCGGCCGATAAAGAAGTTCATGACGGTCGAGCCACTCGGGCCGATCATCGCCTCTTTAACGTTGGGGGTGTCGTCGTCGCCGACCTCGTCGATTACCGCAATGCCCTCGGGCAGCGTTTCTTCGTTGAGGGTGACAGTGAATTCGTCACCGTCGGGAACTCCGACTTTCCAACGACCATCAGCATCCGTGGCTACTTCAACCTCGTAGCCGCCGCCAGAGATGGTGAGAAGTACACCCTCTAGTGCCACGCTTTCGAGCTTGACGTTACCGATGATGCTGTTGTCGTATTCGTCGACGTTTACCTCGTCGGCCATTGCAGGCATGGCCATCAGAGAGAAGGCGGCAGAAAGTGCGACGATGAGTGCTACAAGCACTCCTCGTCTATTTTTCCGTCGCGTGCGGCGATAATCCGCTGTGTTCACAGGACCTCCAGGAAGGGACCCAGCCGGACTCAAGAATCCCGCGGGTTCTGATGTGCCGACGGCAATGACGGCACCGGCCGATTGCGGTCCGACATACAAATGCTTGTCGGGTACAAAGCGGTGAAGCCATTATGCGGGGGAATGTTCTGGCACGAAACCCGTTAATATTGATTGGCCGGAGATTTAACACAAGATCACCGGTTTCGCGCTCCTGCCGTAAGGAAGATTTAACATGGAACAACCAGACCCCTTCGGCTTCGTCGGCCTCACCTATGACGACGTAATGCTTTTGCCCGGTCACACCGACGTAATTCCAAGCGATGCTGACACCAGTTCACGTCTTACCCGCAGAATCCGCGTATCTTCGCCGCTTATCTCGTCGGCCATGGACACGGTCACCGAGGCCCGAATGGCGATTGCCATGGCCCGCAACGGTGGTCTGGGAGTGCTTCACCGCAACCTTTCCATCGACGATCAAGCGGCTTATGTCGACAAGGTCAAGCGCAGCGAATCGGGAATGATTACCAATCCGGTAACAACTACGCAACAGGCCACTGTTGCGGAAGTTGACGCGTTGTGCGGTCAGTTCCGTGTGTCGGGTTTGCCCGTTATTGAAGAAGACGGAACGCTCGTCGGAATCATCACGAACCGTGACATGCGATTCATCGAGCCAGCGGACATGGATTCCGTGCTCGTGCGCGACGTCATGACAACATTGCCGCTCGTTACAGCTCCGGTCGGGATCGACCGCGACGGCGCCATCGCGATCTTGAACAAGCACAAAATCGAGAAGCTGCCCCTCGTTGATGACGCGGGCAAGCTCAGCGGACTCATCACGGTCAAAGACTTCGAAAAGACCGACCAGTACCCCAACGCCACCAAAGACGAAGAAGGCCGACTGCGCGTAGGAGCGGCAATCGGTTTCTTCGGCGACGCATGGGAGCGCGCCGAGCGTTTGCGCGATGCTGGCGTCGACCTCATCGTTGTCGACACCGCCAACGGCGAATCCGCTGGCGTCATCGACATCGTGCGTCGCCTCAAGGCTGATTCCTCGTTCGACGCCATCGACATCATCGGCGGCAACGTCGCTACTCGCGCGGGAGCTCAAGCTCTCATTGACGCAGGGGTGGATGCGGTCAAGGTCGGCGTTGGCCCCGGCTCCATTTGTACGACCCGCGTCGTTGCTGGCGTCGGTGTGCCCCAGGTTACCGCCGTCTACGAAGCGTCACTCGCCGCTCGTGAGGCCGGCATTCCGGTGATCGCTGACGGTGGACTCCAGTACTCGGGCGACATCGCCAAGGCGCTCGTTGCTGGTGCTGAGACTGTCATGCTTGGTTCGCTGCTCGCCGGAACCGACGAAAGCCCCGGCGACCTCATCTTCCTCAACGGCAAACAGTTCAAGAGCTACCGCGGCATGGGTTCGCTCGGCGCGATGCAGACGCGCGGCAAGAAGACGTCATACTCGCGCGACCGCTACTTCCAGGCGGATGTCCCGTCGGACGACCAACTGATCCCCGAGGGTATCGAGGGCCAGGTTCCCTATCGCGGTCCCGTCTCAACGGTGATGTACCAGTTGCTCGGTGGCCTGCGCCAGTCGATGTTTTACACGGGAGCTCGCACCATTGAGGAGCTCCAGCAGAAGGGCAAGTTTGTGCGGATCACCGCCGCAGGCTTGAAGGAATCGCACCCCCACGACATCCAGATGGTCGTTGAGGCACCGAACTACCGCCGCTAGAAACTACGCGACCGAAACACACTGAAGGCCTGCTGGAGCGATTGCTTCCAGCAGGCCTTTCGCGTTGGGGAGGGCGAGACCTGCCCGGCTAGGCGGACACGTCGCGGCGGTTGAAGACGAACCCACCGAGAACGAGCATGACGGCAGAAATTCCGAAGATGAGCCCGAGGGCACCCCAGTCGGCTCCCTCGCTCAGCGGAGAGTTGCCGAACGCCCAGTAGTAGGGCGAGAGGTTGTGCAGCCATTCGACACCGGCGCTTTGGTTGCCAAGTGAGTTGAGGATGTACCCGAGCAGGGAGATTCCTGCGGCGGCAGCAGAGGCAAAACTGCGACGACCGGTGATGGCGCCGACAGCGAGACCAAAGCTGGCCGCGAGCACTCCCACACCGAACAGCGCCGCGCATCCGCCGATCACATGGGCAGGCTCAAGGTCGATCCCCGAGGAATCGTTGAGCGCGAGAATCAGCAGCGCCGAAACGATGCTCAACCACAGCAGGCGCAGGATTACTCCGAGGCTACGCTCGACCATAATCTGCACGCGGGAAACCCCATGGGCGAGAGTGAGTTCGAGCGAACCCGACTCCTCATCGCCCGCGATCGCCGCCGAGCTCCACAGGGTGGCGGCAATCGTGAAGAGCACGAACCCGATGAGGCCAAGGTACGTCGCCTGCACGTAGCCGGCGCCGCTGGCGAGGTCTTGGAAACCAAGAGTGCTCGCGAGTCCATCCGGCAGCGAGGCAATGATGTCTTCGAAGCCCGCGTTGTCTCCCGAGAACGAGGAATACAGCGGCACATAGAGAAAAATCGCTCCCGTGACGCCGGCCGTCCAGCCGAGTAGGCCTCGCCATGAGTCGGCAAGGTTGCGCCGAGTGAGGGGCAGAAAGCGCCCGGTCATGCTCTGACTCATTTGTTCGCCTCATTCGAGTAGAGGTCGATAACCGACGATTCGAGATCTTGCTCTTCCACCCGCAGATCGACCACGTGGAAGGGGGCGATCGCCTTGACGAGGGCGTCGATGTGTCCCTCGACCGTGCCGGTGACCTGAATCACCTCGCCATCAGCGACGGTGAGGTTAGCCAGTTGCGGCAGGGCAAGCAGGGCAGTGCGGATGTCGTCGGCTGCGGCATCCGTGAAGTCAATGACAACGCGGCGGATGGCGCTCGCGCGCAGGCTGGCGACGTCGCCCACTTTCACCACGGTGCCGTTGCGGAGTACCGCAACCTGATCGGCAGCGTTCTGGATCTCGCTCAAGACGTGAGAGCTGAGGAACACTGTCTGACCATTGTGTTGAGCTTCGCGCACCATCGAGAGGAACTCTTGTTGCACCAGAGGGTCGAGGCCGCTTGTTGGTTCGTCGAGCACGAGAAGTTTCGGCTCGTGCATGAAGGCCTGCACGAGCCCCAGCTTCTGCTTGTTGCCTTTGGAGAGCGTGCGCACGTGGCGGGTGAGGTCGAGCCCCAACCGCTCAGCGAGCGAATCGATGCGGCCGGGCGCTACAGGGCCGCTGATTTCGGCGTAGTGCTTGAGCAGCGAGCGGCCAGTGACGCGGCCCTCAAGGAGTAGTTCGCCCGGCAGGAATCCGATGTCACGGCGCAGTGCAGCACCGCCGGTGATGGGGGACTGGCCGAGCACGGTGGCACTGCCCGAGGTGGGGCGAATGATGTCGAGCAGTAGCCGCATCGCGGTCGTCTTGCCGGCACCGTTAGGGCCGATCATGCCGAATACGCTGCCGGTTTCCACGGCGAGATCCAAGCCGTCGAGGGCAGTGTTTTTGCCGTAACGCTTGGTCAGCGCCTGAGTTTCAATGGCGTAAGTCATGGGTGGGGCCGGAGCCTGGTCCTTCCTGGGAGGGAATCGTTGAGGGGGTGTAGATGCCGTGGGTATAGAGCTCGAGGGCGGCATTGCCCATGCGGCTGAGGCTGTCGAGGCTGAGTTGGCTGCTGCCGAGACTGCGGGCGATGTGGCTTTGCAGAGTGAGGCTCGACAGGCTGTGGGTAACGAGTAGCACGGCGCGCGCGTGCTCGTCGGCGCTGGGCGTGATGGCTCCGCTCGCCACTCCGTCAGCGAGCATGGTGTGGGACATGGCGACGAGGCGGTCGAACAGGTCTGCCCCGGCAACTGAGTCGTCGGTGAAGAGGCGGCCCAGGTAGATAAGCCAGGGCTCGAAGGTGGGCAGATCGGCGTACCACTCGCTCACTGCCGCGCTCACGTCGCCTTCGCCCATCCCGACTTTGCGGTGGGTGACCTCGGTGATGATGAAATCGTCACACGCGACCTTGAGCTCGCGCATGCTTCCAAAGTGGTGGATGACAAGGCCAGCACTCACTCCGGCTTCGGTCGCGACACCACGGGCGCTCGTCGCGGCAAACCCGTTCTGTCCGATGAGCCGGATTGCGGCGTCGCGGATGCGAGCCTTCGTGGTGGAATCATCCGATCTTGAACGCATGTTTAACAAACTAAACGCTTGTTCAATTGTTGTCAATCGTGCGTGTCCCACGCGCTCTTCCACTAAATGGGCGGCTCCCCGCAGCAGCGGTGTCTCACAATCGCTGGCCGGGTAGTCTTGACGGGTGAATGATTTCGAGATTGGCCGCGCCAAGCGCGCTCGCCGCGTCTACTCCTTTGATGACATCGCTATCGTGCCGTCGCGCCGCACGCGTGACCCTCGTGATGTGTCGGTGAGCTGGACGATTGACGCCTACACGTTCGACATCCCCGTGATCGCAGCCCCCATGGACTCCGTGGTGTCGCCGGCGACCGCGATCGCCATGGGAAAGCTCGGCGGCCTCGGTGTTCTCGACCTCGAAGGTCTCTGGACTCGCTACGAAAACCCCGAACCCGTTCTCGAAGAAATTCGTTCGCTGCCCGCCGACCAGGCGACCGCGCGCATGCAACAGCTGTACGCCGAGCCGATCAAGCCCGAGCTCGTCACGCAGCGTCTCGCGGAAATCCGGGAAGCCGGAGTGCCCGTTGCCGGCGCCCTGAGCCCGCAGCGCACTCAAGAGCTGTATCAAACTGTGGTTGATGCCGGAGTCGACCTGTTCGTCATCCGCGGCACAACCGTGAGTGCCGAGCACGTCTCCAAGACGACTGAGCCGCTCAACCTCAAGGAGTTCATTTATGAACTCGACGTTCCCGTGATCGTGGGAGGCGCCGCAACCTACACCGCGGCTCTGCACCTCATGCGCACCGGCGCCGCTGGCGTACTCGTGGGATTCGGCGGCGGAGCCTCCAGCACCACGCGCACTGCCCTCGGCATCCACGCTCCCATGGCAACCGCTGTTGCCGATGTTGCCGGCGCTCGCCGCGACTACATGGACGAGTCGGGCGGCCGCTATGTGCACGTGATCGCCGATGGTGGTCTGGGTACCAGTGGCGACATCGTTAAAGCAATCTCTGTTGGTGCGGATGCCGTCATGCTCGGTACCGCTCTCGCTCGCGCCACCGAGGCGCCTGGTGGCGGTTACCACTGGGGTCAAGAAGCGCACCACTCTGAACTTCCCCGCGGAAACCGTGTCGAAGTTGGGCAGCTTGCTCCTCTCGCAGAAATCCTCAACGGCCCCTCGTCACACCCGAACGGTCAGTCGAACCTCATCGGTGCGCTGCGTCGCTCGATGGCCACCACCGGCTACTCCGACCTCAAGGAATTCCAACGGGTCGATGTTGTTGTTGCTCCGTACAATCCGCTGTAGCTAAACCCACGTTCACGTCATCTGGCGCTGGAGGAAAACAATGGTCAAGCCCCGATCGATTGCCCCGACAGCGCCGCTGAGCGCCGAACAACGCACCGCCGCCATTGCGGCACTGCGCGACGCTGAACTCGACATTCTCGTGATCGGTGGCGGCATTGTCGGCACCGGCAGCGCCTTGGATGCCGTGACGCGCGGCCTGAACGTCGGCATGGTCGAGGCGCGGGACTGGGCCTCAGGCACGTCGAGTCGGTCATCGAAGCTCGTACACGGCGGCATCCGCTATCTGGAACAACTCGATTTTCGACTCGTGCGCGAAGCGCTCAAGGAACGTGGCTTGCTCTTGCAGCGGCTTGCGCCTCATCTGGTGAAGCCCGTGCGCTTTCTCTACCCCGTGACGAAGCCTGTTATCGAACGGCTATATATCGGTGCGGGAATGTTGCTCTACGACCTTCTCAGTTATACCGGCGGTCGACCGCCAGGAGTGCCTCATCACCGGCACCTCACGCGCGGGCAGATGCTGCGGGCGGCACCGAGCTTGCGAGGCGACGCCTTTCGCGGTGGGCTCACCTACTACGACGCTCAAGTTGACGATGCCCGCTACGTGTCGACTCTCGCGCGCACCGCCAGCTTCTACGGCGCTCACGTTGCGAACCGCGTGCGGGTCGAAGATTTCGTGAAGGTGGGCGAGCGTGTAGTCGGTGTGCTGGCGCACGATCTCGAGACCGGTGAAAAGTTTGAAATTCGCGCCAAGCAAGTCGTTAACGCCACCGGAGTGTGGACCGACGACACTCAGGCGATGGTGGGAACGCGCGGTCAGTTCAAGGTTAGAGCCTCCAAGGGTGTGCACCTCGTGGTGCCGCGCGATCGTTTTCAGTCGAAGCTGGGGCTGCTGCTGCGCACCGAGAAGAGCGTGCTGTTTGTGATTCCGTGGGGTCGTCATTGGCTCATCGGCACCACCGACACTGACTGGGATCTCGACAAGGCGCACCCCGCTGCTACGGCGGCCGATATCGACTATTTGCTGGCCCACGTCAATAAAGTGCTGGCTGTTCCGCTGACCCGTGACGATGTCGAAGGCGTCTACGCTGGCCTGCGCCCACTGCTCGCGGGGGAGTCGGATCTCACCTCGAAGCTCAGCCGGGAACACATCGTCACGCACAGCGTCCCCGGTCTGGTCGTCGTCGCCGGCGGCAAATGGACCACCTACCGCATCATGGCGAAGGATGCCGTGGATGCCGCGGTCGACGCTCTCGACGGCAAGATCTCACCGAGCATCACTGAAGACGTCGCGCTCCTCGGAGCCGAAGGCTACCGCGCCGCGTGGAACAAGCGAGCGGCTCTCGCGCGCACCTACGACGTGCACAAGTCGCGCGTCGAACATCTGCTGAACCGCTACGGGGTGCTCGCCACCGAGGTGCTTGAGCTGGTGCGCGCGACGCCGAGCCTGGCCGAAGCTCTTCCGGGCGCCGACGACTACATCGCGGCCGAGATCGTCTACGCCACGAGTGCTGAAGGTGCCCTTCATCTGGACGACGCGCTGGCTCGCCGCACTCGTATATCGATTGAGGCATGGGATCGCGGAGTGTCCGCGGCGCCGCTGGCGGCACAGCTCATGGCTGGCGTGCTGGGCTGGGACGAAGCTCGCACTCACACGGAGATCGAGCGCTACCTCCAGCGAGTCGAAGCCGAGCTGGCCAGCCAGAAGCAGCCCGATGATGAGTCGGCTGACAGGGTTCGCCTCGAATCACCAGATATTGTTAGCGAGTGAGTACGAGCAATTCCCCCCTAAGCAAGTCGGTCCCCGACACTGAGCCGGCGACGATGTGGGAAATCGCACGACGCCCGCGCTGGATTGGCGCCCTCGTCTTGGCCCTCGCCATTGCCGCCAGTTTCGCGGCGCTTGGCCAGTGGCAGCTCAGCCGCAGCCTCGAAGGTGGCGAGATCACCGAGCAGCAAAGCGAAACAGCAGTCGAACTCGATTCGGTCGCTACTGCTCAAGAGCCGCTGTCGTACCTCACAACCGGTCAAACGGTCACACTTACGGCAGACCTGATTGCGGGCGACTACGTCATCCTCTCCGACCGTAGCAACGACAGCGAAGGCATTGGCTACTGGGTCGTCGCTCATGGAGTCGAACCGAGTGGTGCGAGTATTGCCATCGCGTTGGGCTGGGCCGAGTCGGCGGATGCTGCGGCATCCGCTATCGCAGATTTGGATACGATGACGGGGCCGGTGACGCTGACCGGACGGTTGCTGCCGACCGAGTCACCGCAACAGTCGGACTTCGAAGAGGGGGAGCGCAGCGCCCTCGCGGTTTCCGAACTCGTGAACCTGTGGGCAGAAGTTCCGGCGGGAACTTACGGCGGCTACGTCATCAGTTTCGAATCCCCGGCTGGCTTGGTCGCAATTGACGCTCCGCCCCCATCGACCGAGGTTTCACTCAACCTGCTCAATGTGTTCTACGCCGTGGAATGGGTTGTGTTCGCGGGATTCGCCGTCTTCCTCTGGTTCCGCCTCGTGCGGGATGTATGGGAAGAGGAGCGCGAAGCTCGCAGCTCCGACGCGGCCGTAGACTAGAGCCATGGCTCTCGGTCCCCGGCTTTCAGATATTCCCAGCATTCGTCGCACGCTTTCGTTCTACAAGGTGTCGTCGATCGTCACCGGAACCTTCCTGCTTGTGCTGTGCCTCATGATGATCTTCCGCTACGGACTGGGCGGCGACATCGAGCTGAACGGCCCCGCGGGCTTCCTCACGTTGACGCCCAAGATTCTCGTGCAGGGCATCAACGTGTCGACGATTATCCTCATCGTCCACGGCTGGCTCTACGTCTTTTACGTTGCCGCAGACTTCATCCTGTGGCGCCTCACGCGCTACTCGTTCTTGCGCTTCCTCTACATCGCCCTCGGCGGTGTCATCCCTTTTCTGTCGTTCTTCCTCGAACGTCAGGTACCGCGCCTCGTTGAGGCGAAGATCGCACAACTCGAATCCGCTGCTGCTGCGAAAGCGGCCGGCACTGACTCCGCAAAGGCAACTGCATGACCGACTCCACGGCCACATCCGCAGACACGAATGCACGCCCCGTTCTTGTCGTCGACTTCGGCGCCCAATACGCGCAACTGATCGCACGTCGCGTGCGTGAGGCGAACGTCTACAGCGAGATTGTTCCTCACACCATCACCGCAGCGGAGATCGCCGCCAAGAACCCGGCTGGCATCGTGCTGAGTGGTGGCCCGTCGAGCGTCTACGAGCCTGGCTCGCCCGACCTCGACCCCGGCATCCTCAAGCTCGGTGTTCCCGTTTTTGGTATTTGCTACGGCTTCCAGGTGATGGCCCGTCAGCTCGGCGGCACCGTTGCCAAGACGGGGCTGCGCGAATACGGCGCTACCGACATGACTGTTCAGGGCGGTGGCGGAAACCTCTTGGGCGATCAGCCGTCGGAGCAGACCGTCTGGATGAGCCACGGCGATGCTGTGACCGAAGCGCCAGAAGGCTTTGCCGTGTTGGCGAGCAGCGAGGCGACTCCGGTCGCCGCATTCTCCAGCGTTGAGCGCGGCCTGTATGGAGTGCAGTGGCACCCCGAGGTCAAGCACTCGACACACGGTCAAGACTTGCTTGAGAACTTCTTGCACGATGCTGCGGGCATCCCCGCCGACTGGAACAGCGGCAACGTTATTGCTGAGCAGGTTGCGCGCATTCGCGAGCAAGTTGGCTCGGCCAAGGTCATTTGTGGTCTCTCTGGTGGCGTCGATTCCGCTGTTGCCGCCGCGATCGTGCACGAAGCTGTCGGCGATCAACTCGTTTGTATCTTTGTTGACCACGGTCTGCTGCGTCAGGATGAGCGCCGCCAAGTTGAAGAAGATTACGTTGCCTCGACCGGTGTGCGTCTCGTCACCGTTGATGCCGTTGACCAGTTCATGGATGCTCTCGCCGGAGTCACTGACCCCGAAACAAAACGCAAGATCATCGGCCGCGAGTTCATCCGCAGCTTTGAAAACGCAGCAGAAGCCCTCGTGCTTGAAACGAAGGGCAGCGAAGACACCGTCAAGTTCCTCGTGCAGGGAACGCTCTACCCGGATGTCGTCGAAAGTGGCGGAGGAACCGGCACCGCCAACATCAAGAGCCACCACAACGTCGGCGGACTCCCCGAAGACTTGCAGTTCGAGCTTGTCGAACCGCTGCGCACCCTGTTCAAAGATGAGGTGCGCGCGATCGGTCGCGAGCTGGGCTTGCCGGAGGTCATTGTGGGCCGCCAGCCGTTCCCTGGCCCCGGCCTCGGCATCCGCATTATTGGTGAGGTCACGCACGATCGTCTCGAGTTGTTGCGCAAGGCTGACGCGATTGCTCGCGCCGAGCTGACCGCCGCTGGTCTGGATGACACGATCTGGCAGTGCCCCGTCGTGCTTCTTGCTGACGTGCGCTCGGTCGGCGTGCAGGGCGATGGTCGCACTTACGGTCACCCGATCGTGTTGCGCCCCGTCTCGTCGGAAGACGCGATGACCGCCGACTGGACGCGCCTGCCGTACGACGTGCTCGCCAAGATTTCTAACCGCATCACCAACGAGGTGGACGGGGTCAACCGCGTGGTGCTCGACGTCACGTCGAAGCCACCGGGAACCATCGAGTGGGAATAGCGCTTTAACAACAAAGCCCCCGTCACCCGGCTAATGCCGAGGTGACGGGGGCTTTGTCGTTGCTGAGTGGTGCTGCTAGTCGCGGCTGATGGCGAACATGCGCAGCAGTTCGAGGTAGAGCCAGATGACGGTGACCATGATGCCGAAGGCACCCTTCCAGCCGAACGCGCGGGGTGCGCGATTGTTGGCACCTCGCTGGATAAAGTCGAAGTCGAGCACGAGGGAGTACGCGGCCATGATGACGACGAGCACGCCCAAGATGAGACCGAAGGGGATGCCGAAGATGGTCTCGCTGCGGAGGCCGAACGCATTGTCGGTAGCGCCGGTGATCATCATGACGAAGTTCACGAGCGAGAAGACAACGTAACCGATCATCGCAATCATGAAGACCTTGGTGGCCTTCTTCGACGCGCGGATCTTGCCACTCGCGAAGAGCGCGAGCGTGACGCCCACGACAACGACGGTGGCGATAACAGCCTGCGAGACGACTCCGCCATACGCGTTTTCGAATACGCGCGAGATGCCGCCGACGAAGAGACCTTCGAAGGCCGCGTAGGTCAGAACAAGAGCGCCGGATGGCTGCTTCTTGAAGATGTTGACGAGGGCCAGCACGAAGCCGATGAGGCCTGCACCGATCCACAGAAGGGGAAATGCGGGAACGAGCATCCAGCTGAGGCCAGCGCCGACGACAAGAAGCGCGAAGGCCCCTACAGTCTTGGCAATGGTGTCTTCAACGGTCATGACATCACCGGAGGCGGGAGCCGACTCCTGGTTGTACATGTCGTTGAGCTGCTGGTTGGAGACCTGGTTCGCGACGGCGATTCCGCCGCGCGAGCTGAATGCAGCATCGCGGGAGAAAGCGGGGTTATTGAGTGCCATGATTCCTCTGGTTGGTGTGGTGTCACACGTTTGTGACGCACCCCCAAAACTACCGGAGTTCGCTGAGAAATGCCGCGTTTTAGCGTCGGGCGGCTGCGCTGACAGCGATCAGCCGAGCAAGCCATGCTGCCGCCACGAGCACGACGAAAGAAATGGCGAGTGCCTGAGGCATTTGCGAGTATTCCTGATAGAACTGCGGAAGGATGATGCCGTTGGCAATCGGGAGGGCAAGCGCGAGATACGAGATGAGCGGTCGGTGTCGCACGATGAGCCAGCACAGCAGCGGGATCACGAGGGTCCACATCGACATCGGGCCCGTGAGCATGAGCCAGATTTGGGTGACCGCTGGCAGGGCCACGATCATCCGTCGCCACCCTTTGGCGGGCATGATCGAGTACCCGACGACCGTCGATGTGGTGCCGATGAGCAAGATGATGAGCGTGTAGTTGTTGGCTCCCTGCAGGTGCATGGCGCCCGCGATGATGAGCACCAACCCCGTGTAGTAGCGGTCGGCGTAGTTGCCCCACCGCAGGGGAAGGCGCCGGGTTGGCTCCCGGAACCGCGTGCGTGTTGGCGGCTTAGCGACCATTGGTGAGCAGCGAGTACAACAGAATTGCCCACACGACTAACCACACATAACCCAGCGCCGTGGCAATGATTGCCATGGCTTTGCCGCGTTCGCCCGTCTCTTTGATCTGCCGAAGCGCCAAGTGGCCAAAAATCAGTGCGGGAGGCCCGCCAATCGCGGCCAAAATGAGCGCGAGAATAGCCAAAGGACTCGTTCGTTTTGCTGCCAGCGGCGCCGGGCGGGCAGCATCAGCAGACGTGGGTTCTCCGCAATAAATGCAGAATTTCCACTCCGGTTGCACTGCTGCAGCGCATGACGAACATTCGGGCATAACTAAATATTAGTGGTTGGTCGCGTAACGCATATTCTTGACCCAATGAGCACCACCATTCGCCCGCTTGTGATCGGGCACCGCGGGGCAAGCGGATACCGCCCAGAACACACTCGATCCGCCTACGAACTCGCTTTCACCCTGGGGGCGGATGCTGTCGAACCCGACATCGTGGCGACCCGCGATGGCGTGCTGGTGTTGCGTCACGAGAACGAGATTTCGGGCACGACGGACGTGGCGGAGCATCCCGAGTTTGCTGACCGGCGCACGTCAAAGACGATCGACGGCACCGCGATGACGGGCTGGTTTACCGAAGACTTCACGTGGGAGGAACTCAGCACGCTGCACGCTCGTGAACGCTTGCCCGAGGTGCGGCAGGCGAGCACCGCCCACAACGATGTTTCGCCCATTCTGCGATTGAGCGACCTGCTCGAGATCGTGGACCAGCATCCGGAGGCTGCGCGTCGCCCGCTGAAGATCGTCGCCGAGATCAAGCATGCGAGCTACTTCGCGTCGATCGGGCTGCCGCTTGACGAGCTTTTCGCCCGCGACGTGAGTGGGTGGGCGACGGCCGACAATCTCATCATCGAATCATTCGAGCAGAGCGTGCTGCACCGCATCCGGGAGTGTGGGGTTCCGGGCCAGCTCGTGTTCTTGCTCGAGTCGAGTGGGGCGCCGTCAGATTTGATTGCCCGCTTTGGTACGAAAGCGCGGAGCTACGCCGACCATCTCACCGCTGATGGCCTTGCACAGTTGGCACGCGAAGTCGACGGAATCAGTGTCGATAAGAAGATGCTGATGGTGAAAGACCTCGCTGGTAATCTCACCGGCACTAACGACCTCGTCGACCGCGCCCATGCGGTCGGACTGCTCGTCTTCTGCTGGACTCTGCGGGCTGAGAACCGCTTCTTGCCGAAGAACTTGCGTTCGAGCACGCAGCCCGAGCAGCACGGAGATTGGCGTGCGGAGTTTCGGATGCTCATCGATTCCGGTCTCGATGGCGTCTTCGCGGACCAACCCGACCTCGCCGTCAGCGCGCGCGGGTAGAGTCAAGGGGCCATGACGACTGCTCTTGACCCTCACGACCCTGGCCGTTCTGACGACGGGGATTCCATTAGCGACCCTCTGCTCGACGGGCTAAATCCGCGTCAACGCGAGGCTGTTGAATACCGCGGGCCTTCGCTGCTGATTGTGGCGGGCGCTGGCTCGGGTAAGACGAGCGTTCTGACGCGTCGCATTGCCGGGCTGTTGCGTTCGGGAGAAGCCTGGCCGAGCCAGATTCTCGCCATCACCTTCACCAACAAGGCTGCTGCTGAGATGCGTGAGCGTGTGGGGGCCATCGTCGGCAACACCGCTGAGGGCATGTGGATCTCGACCTTCCACTCCGCGTGCGTGCGCATCTTGCGGCGTGAAGCGGAAGCGTTTGGCTTCTCCAAGAACTTTACGATCTATGACTCCGCCGACAGCAAGGCTCTGCTCAAGCGGATTCTCAAAGAGCTCGACGCCGACATGTTCGGGCTCACCGTCAGCAAGGCAGCGAATCGCATTTCGCAGCTCAAGAATGAGCTAACCGACGTCGACGGTTTCGCGCGGGATGCCAATATGAGCGACCCTACTGAGAAGAAGTTCCTTGAGGTTTTCCGTCGCTACACGCGCGGCCTCAGCGACGCCAACGCGTTCGACTTCGATGACCTCATCGGTCAGACCGTGTACCTCTTCCGGGCATTCCCGCAGATCGCGGCTACCTACCAGCGTCGCTTCAAGCACATCCTCGTCGATGAGTACCAAGACACTAACCACGCGCAGTATTCGCTCATCCGCGAGCTGACGCGGCCGCCGGCTCCTGAGCAGTTCGAGACCTCGCCTGGCGTGCTCATTGCCGGCTCCAGCAGCGAGGCGGATGCCGCGTCGCTGACCGTGGTCGGTGACAGCGACCAGTCGATTTATGCGTTCCGCGGGGCCGACATCCGCAACATTGTGGAGTTCGAGCGTGACTTCCCGAACTCGACCGTGATTCTGCTCGAGCAGAACTACCGCTCGACCCAGACGATTCTGGATGCGGCCAACGCGGTCATCTCCCACAATTTCGACCGCAAAGACAAGAAGCTCTTTACGACGGTGGGGGCTGGCGACAAGATCATGGGCTTCACCGGTTACTCGGGCCACGACGAAGCGCAGTTTGTGGCCGACGAGATTCAGAAGCTGCACGATCAGGGCGTCGCATACAAAGACGTCGCGGTTTTCTATCGCACCAACTCGCAGACTCGTGCGCTGGAAGAGATTTTCATTCGCGCAGCGTTGCCGTACCGCGTGCTCGGCGGCACCAAGTTCTACGAGCGCGCAGAAATCAAGGATGCCTTCGGCTACCTGATTGCGGTCGCGAACCCGGCGGATCCGTTGGCCCTGCGTCGCATCATGAACACGCCGAAGCGCGGCATTGGTCCGGCGACGGAAGCTGCGCTGCAGGCGTGGGCGGATGACCGGGGGATGACCCTGCGCGATGCGATGCGCAACGCCTCCGAACTCGGCCTCGGCCCCAAGGTCACGAAAGCGATCGTTGGTCTGGCTGAGGTGCTCGATGAAGTGATGGCGAAGGTGGAGACATCCAAGCCCGCCGACATTTTGACTGAGTTGCTGGAACGCTCGGGGTATCTGACGGCGCTGCGCGCCTCGCAAGACCCGCAAGATGAAGCTCGCGCCGAGAACGTGGACGAGCTCGTGGCGGTGACGAAGGAGTTTGGCAAGAACAACCCCGACGGCACACTGCTCGACTTCCTCACCGAGGTGTCTCTCGTGGCGGCGGCCGATGATCTGGATGACTCCAGCGGAACCGTCTCGCTCATGACGCTGCACACCGCGAAGGGCCTCGAATACGATTCGGTGTTCCTCACCGGAGTCGAAGAAGATCTGCTGCCGCACCGCATGTCGGCCAACGAGCCGGGCGGTCCCGCCGAAGAACGTCGACTGTTCTATGTCGGCATCACGCGTGCCCGCAAAAGACTCTTTCTCTCGCTGGCCATGACCCGCGCCCAGTTCGGCGAAGTCAACGTCGCGATGCCGAGCCGCTACCTGCAAGAGATTCCCATCGAACTTATCGAGTGGAAGCAATCACCCGGAATGGCGAACTCGCGCGGCGGAACCCAGTCCCGTGCGCTCAACGCTCGCCGCGACGGCAACAGTGGCGGCGGCTCGTGGGCCGGCTCGCTGCGGCAAGCGGCATCCGGTGGTCTGCCTCCGGCACCGCCGCGGGCCAAGACGGAATGGGCCAGCCCCATCACCGCAACCGTGCGCGACAACGGTGACCTCACTCTGGCGGCGGGCGACCGCATCCGCCACACTGATTTTGGTGACGGAACCGTGAACCAAGTCACGGGCGCTGGCCCTAAGAGCATCGCTGACGTTCAATTCGACACCTCCGGGCGCAAGCGCCTGCTGATCAAGATTGCTCCCATTGAGAAACTTTGATTCCGAAGGAACACCGCAGTCGGGCACGCCGCGCCACTGGGAACCCCGGCTCGTGGTGCCGCGCGTTCGGCCACTCGACACCGACGACGAGTTGGCTCAGGCGCTCGCGGCAGTGCGGGTCGAGCTAAAGCTTCCCACCGAGTTCAGCGCTGAAGTCGAGGAAGCAGCCAACGCCGCGGTGGCAGCATTCGAGCCGCCGGAACTCGACCTCACAGCCATCCCTTTCGTGACAATCGACCCCGAGGGCGCAACCGATCTCGACCAGGCGCTCTACCTCGAACGCACCGGCGAAACACTGCGCGTGATGTACGCCATCGCAGAAGTGCCCGCCTTCGTGCTTCCCGGCTCAGCCGTGGATGCTGAAGCCCGCAAGCGTGGCCAAACCTTGTACGGTCCCGACGAACGGGTGCCGCTGCATCCGACCATCATCAGCGAAGACGCCGCCTCGCTCCTCGCCGGTGCGACGCGACCCGCTTTTGTGTGGACCTTTGACTTGGATGCCGCGGGCGAGGTCATCACGACAACTCTCGTGCGCGCCCAAGTGCGAAACCGTCGCCAGTTCAACTATGTCGAAGTGCAAGAGTTGCTCGACAATGACCGCGCGGACGAATCACTCTCGTTGCTGCCCGAGTTTGGGCGCCTGCGTACCGAGCTCGAACGTCAGCGCGGGGGAGCAAGCCTCAATCGTCCCGACGAAGAAGTCGCTGTCGTCGACGGCCAGTATGTGATCGAGCGCCGAGCGTCGCTGCCCGTTGAGGACTACAACGCTCACGTCTCGCTCATGACCGGCATGGAAGCCGCTCGCATCATGCTCGAAGGCAAAGTCGGCATTCTGCGCACGATGCCCGCGCCGGATGACGAAACGCTCCAACAGTTCCGCCGTCAGGTGGCGAGCCTCGGATGCCCGTGGCCCGAGAACCAGAACTATGGCGAGTACCTGCGTGCTCTCGACCACTCCGACCCTCGCGCCCTCGCGGCGACCCATGCCGCCACTTCACTCTTCCGTGGAGCGGGCTACACGCCGTTCGACGGCGAGCTGCCCGAAGACACCATCCAGGCTGCCGTTGCAGCGCCCTACGCTCATGCGACAGCACCGCTGCGCCGCCTCGTCGACCGCTTCGTGCTCGTGGCGTGTGAAGCGATCGTTGCTGGCCGGGATGTTCCGAAGTGGGTTCGCGAAGCTCTCCCGCAATTGCCGAAGATCATGGGGCGCACGAGTCAGCTCGCGTCGCAGTTCGATCGCTCGTCGGTTGACGTGATCGAAGCGGCACTGTTGCGGCCGCGCGTGGGCGACGAGTTCGAGGCCACAGTGGTCTCCGAGCGCGGCGACGGTGGCGTCATCCAGATTGCTGATCCGGTGATCACGGCCCGCATCTCCGGCACGGTTTCGGCCGGAGACACGGTGCGGGTTCGACTTGTTTCTGCCGAAATTGCGACCGGAACGATCGAGTTCGAACTCGTTTAGGTCGCTTCAGCCCCGTTAGAACTTGCCGGAGTTCACCCAGGTGCTCGGGTCGGTGATCTCCTCGGAGACCACCCAGTGCTCGACGATGAGGCCGTTCTCGACGCGGTAGAGGTCGATGAGGGCTTGCGCAATTCCGTCTTTGTCGGCCGCCGCGAGAACGGCAACGAAGTTTCCCGACCCGATGAGATTGTGAATCTGCTGGTAACGAACTGCGTGTGCATTGGCAAACGCAAGATAAGCGTCGCGGCCGTCGGCAATCAGCGGGTCGTGCTGGGCGAGATCGGGGTGCACAAACGACGCGGCGAGCGTGCGGTCGCCCTCGATGAGAACCTTCGTCACGTATTCGAAGACGAGCCGTTTGTTGACCTCGGTCTTGTCGAGATCCGTAACCTCGGTCGGGCCATCAAACGGTGTGCGCCCGCTCACGCTCGTGGGCTCGACTTCGGCGATCATGTCCCAGTGCTCGATGAGCTTGGCATCGTCGTCGGTGTCGAAAATGTCGGCGGTCACATAGGTGAATTCGCCGTTGTTGAGCTTCTGGCGGGCCTGGATGAAGACGAAGTGTCCATCTTCGAAGCCGCGAACGATCTCGATGTCGCGGAGGGGGTTGCGGGTCGTGAAGTCTGCGAAGAATTCGATGAAACCTTCGCGGCCGTCGCGCACGGGCGTGGAGTGCTGCGTGTAGCGCTGGCCCGCATAGTTGTTGATCGCGTCGACGTAGTTGCCGTCGCGGATACCTTCAAGATAGAGGCCCGTGACGTTGTCGAGTCGTTGTCCCATGGAGTGCTCCTAGCGGCGAGGTGAGGGGGTGCGATTGCGTGCTTCCAGCCTCCCGCGCGGAGCGCGTGCCGCACAGGTGCGACCACGACTGCTTATGGTGCAAAGTGGACAAGGCCGCGCCGGAACTCTGCGGGCGACGTGCCGATCACGCGCTCAAAGAACTTCGTGAAGTTGGTGGATTCGCTGAATCCGAGGGCTGTCGAGATGGATGCCACAGTGCCGTCGGTGTGCGCCAGTAGTCGTTTCGCCTCGAGCATGAGCCGCTCATCCAGCAGCGCTTTGGCGGTGAGGCCGGTGACGGTTTGGCACGCGCGGCTGACCGTGCGCTCGGAATAGCCGAGGCCCGTGACGTAGTCGCGAACGTTGCGGCTGCGGGTGAGATCGCGTTCGAGGGCGGCACGAAAGGCGAGGTAGGCGTGGGGGAGAGCGCCGCGGCCGGGCTCGCTGCTCGCGCGCTGATAGAGCGCGACGAGGGCGGCAAACAGAGCGGTGAGCAGGGTGACGGAGTGCTCGTCTGCTGTGAACCGCTGCTGTTCTCGCTCGATTGCGGCGACAAGGTCGAGCGCGGTGGTGAGGGAGTGCTCGCCGAGGTCGGCGTGAGTAGGGTCGCCGGGGAGCCACGCCGCCGCTCTCGTAGCGGTGGGCGATGCGACCACAACGCTGGCGCTGAGATCGTTCTGAACATGCCACTGCTGCACCTGGCCGGCGCGCACGAACAGCACTCGTCCGGGATGCAACGCGGTCGTCTGGAAGTCGACGGTGTGGGACCCCGTGCCGCTGCGGATGACGATCATGAGCTCGAAGGAGGGCCGCTGCGCGCGCTCGAAATACGCTGGCCCCATTCGTTCCACGAGCGCCGCGTAGTCGAGCACCTCGACGGGAAGCGCGTGGCCGTGCTCACTCGCGAAGTCGACCGGCAGCACGGTCTCGTCGCGCTCGTCGTCAATAGTGGCCACACGCTGATGGTAGTGGGCGGGAGTCGCGGGTGATCGTGACGCGGCGCCGGTCAGCCGCCGATTGCGAGCGATCGCCGGAACGACGCCAGATACCGCCGCTGCGCCGCGAAGCGCACCCACCGCGGCAGGCGTGGGTACACCGCCCGAGTGACCCGCATGATCCGGGTGAAGCGTCTCGGGTGATGGGGGAGCGCATACGCCTCGCGCAGTTCAGCGCTCAGGAGCCCAGCGGTCAGTACTCGAACGAGCGGCATCGAGGCGCGGAGCCACCAGGGTCCGCCGGTCGGATGTAGCAGCTGCTGGGCAACTCCGAGGCTCGCGTCCGTGACGCGCAACGAGGCCACGCTCTCGGTCCAGTACGCGGCGAAAGCCGCGCGGTCGGCGGGCCACAGCGCGCGCGGAACGCCCAGCGCGGTCGCGATCACGGCGTAGTCAGCGAGCAAGCTCTCGGCATCCACGTCGCGCAGCGGCCCGAAGACCAGCTCACGCACCCGCATCGCGGTGTCGTACAAAGTAGCGGCGACCCACAACTGCAGCTGCGGATCACGGGCGTCATAACTGTCTGCCCGCACCGGGCGGTGAGCCGCGCCCACGCGCCGGGCGACCTTGGCAGCCTCGGCCGGGGTGCCATACACGGTGACGTAGAGATAGGTGAGGGTGCCGTTGAGGCGATCCAAGGGGCGCCGCGCAAAGTCGCTGTGCTCGGCGACCGCCTGGCCCACAGCGGGGTGCGCGATTTGCAACAGGATGGCCGCCCCGCCGCCAGCCAGCAGAGCGACGTCGGCAGAGACATCCGCAATTCTGAGAGGGGCGGATGCGGGCATGAAGCCAGTTTAGGAGTGTGCAAACAGAAGATTTGCTGATCTTTCGCCCTGTACAGCCCGCTATCGGAAAACGCACAACGTTAGGCACGGTAAGGTTTTCTATTGGCGCGCGACTCATGGAGCCGACCAATTTGGCACCGATTCGCCGCCTTCCCCACTCACCATTACGCGCGGATTGGAATGAGCAGCGTGGATCTATATGAGTACCAAGCCAGGGACGTATTTGAGTCGTATGGCGTACCAGTACTTGCCGGCCTGATTGCCGACACCCCAGAAGAAGCCAAAGCAGCAGCCGAGAAAATCGGTGGAACTGTCGTTGTCAAGGCTCAGGTCAAGACCGGCGGTCGCGGCAAAGCAGGTGGAGTCAAGGTTGTTCACAACGCCGACGACGCCTACGCCGCAGCCGAGCAGATTCTTGGTCTCGACATCAACGGCCACACGGTCAAGCGAGTAATGATTGCTGCCGGTGCTCGCATCGCGCAGGAGTTCTACTTCTCCGTGCTGCTCGACCGAGCAAACCGCTCCTACCTTTCGCTGTGCAGCGTTGAAGGTGGAGTGGAAATCGAGGTGCTTGCTGTTGAGCGCCCCGAGGCTCTCGCCAAGATCGAGGTCAACCCGCTCACGGGTATCGACCTCGCCAAGGCCACCGAAATCGCGACCGCGGCCGGATTCTCCGCCGAGCTCGTCGAAAAGGTTGCGCCTGTCTTCGTCAAGCTCTACGACGTGTACAAGGGCGAGGACGCCACTCTCGTTGAGGTCAACCCTCTCGTGATCACCGAAGACGGCGACATCGTTGCCCTCGACGGCAAGGTCTCGATCGACGAGAACGCAGACTTCCGTCACCCCTCGCACGCCGAGCTCGAAGATGCTGACGCTGCTGATCCCCTCGAGGCGAAGGCTAAGGCCAACGGCCTCAACTACGTCAAGCTCGACGGTGAAGTGGGTGTCATCGGTAACGGTGCCGGCCTCGTCATGTCGACGCTGGACGTCGTTGCTTACGCTGGCGAAAACCACGGCAACGTGAAACCCGCCAACTTCCTCGACATCGGTGGCGGAGCATCCGCTGCTGTCATGGCCGCCGGCCTTGACGTCATTCTCAACGACCCTCAGGTCAAGAGCGTGTTCGTCAACGTCTTCGGTGGAATCACCGCGTGTGACGCTGTTGCTCACGGAATCGTGGGTGCGCTCGCCGAGCTCGGTGACTCCGCCAACAAGCCTCTCGTTGTTCGTCTCGACGGCAACAAGGTCGAGGAGGGTCGCGCGATTCTTGCTGAAGCGAACCACCCCCTCGTGACGCTAGCCGCCTCTATGGACGAGGGCGCCGACAAGGCTGCCGAACTCGCCAACGCCGCGAAGTAAGGAACCGAGCATGTCAATTTTCCTCAACAAGGACTCCAAGGTCATCGTTCAGGGCATCACCGGCGGTGAGGGCACCAAGCACACCGCCCTCATGCTTGCTGCTGGCACCCAGGTCGTTGGCGGTGTCAACGCCCGCAAGGCTGGCACCACCGTCACCCACGGCGACGTTGAGCTGCCCGTATTCGGCACTGTTGCTGAAGCCATGGAAAAGACGGGGGCGGATGTTTCGATCGCTTTCGTTCCTCCGGCCTTCACCAAGGATGCCGTTATCGAAGCCATCGACGCTGAGATGCCGCTGCTCGTCATCATCACCGAGGGTGTTCCCGTCGGCGACTCTGCCGAGTTCTGGGCTTACGCCCAGGAGAAGGGCAACAAGACCCGCATCATTGGTCCGAACTGCCCCGGCATCATCACGCCCGGTGAAGCACTCGTCGGTATCACGCCCGCGAACATCACCGGCAAGGGCCCGATCGGTCTCGTCTCCAAGTCGGGAACGCTCACGTACCAGATGATGTACGAACTCCGTGACCTCGGATTCTCGACCGCTATCGGTATCGGTGGCGACCCCATCATCGGCACGACGCACATCGACGCTCTTGCCGCGTTCGAGGCGGACCCCGAGACCAAAGCGATCGTCATGATCGGTGAGATCGGTGGAGATGCTGAAGAGCGTGCCGCTGACTACATCAAGGCTCACGTCACGAAGCCCGTTGTGGGCTACGTTGCTGGCTTCACGGCTCCCGAGGGTAAGACCATGGGTCACGCCGGTGCGATCGTTTCTGGCTCCGCCGGAACCGCTCAGGCCAAGAAGGAAGCACTTGAAGCTGCAGGCGTGAAGGTCGGCAAGACGCCGTCTGAAGCAGCCAAGCTCATGCGCGAAATTCTCGAAACTCTGTAGCTAACGCTTTCGCTACTCCAAGCGCCGCTCGTCTTTGTGACGAGCGGCGCTTGTTTCGTTATTGAGGGACTTCGGATGATGGTGCCGACGGGGCTTTTCTCATTGCGAAACCGACTGACAGCACGACGCTCTGCGCGAAGCTCAAGGTCAGGACAGCGATGCCCGAGTACGCCGCTACGTAATAGCTCGACGGGGTACCGATCGCACCAAGCAATGGCTCTTCGTAGAACCAGATTGTTTGCCCGGCAAACACGCCCAGCACCGCGATCAAGGCTGTCACTAGCCACGATGAAATCAAAAAATAGACTCTCATGCGCTCCTCCGCTGGGTTCTTCGTGCGGATCAGTCGGCCTGCGTTCAACTAGCGTCACGCTTGCGGATGACCAATATTCACCCTAAGTGATTTTGACTCAGTAGTCGACGGTTCGCATCAGGCGTGCGGTGCGGGATCGAGCTCGGGGGCGGCAGCGGCCGGTGCGCGCGTGCCGCTGCGTTGCGCCGCTGCTCCCGCGAGCACGACGAGGCCGATTCCGATCCACTGCACGAAGGACGGAATCTGGTGTAACACGATCAGGCCGATGAGCACTCCGAAGGCTGGTTCGAGCGACATGAGCGTTCCGAACGCGGTGTGGGTCATCCGGCGCAGCGCCAGCAGTTCGAGCACGAAAGGCACGACGGGGGAGAGCAGGGCCAGGCCGAGGGCGATGGGCAGCACGCGCCAGTCGAAGTCGGGGATGACCTGGGGCGCTCCCACGAAGGTGGTGATGAAGGCGGCGATGGGGATCGTCATCGCGAGCGAGCTGATTCCTGTGAAGCGATCACCGACCTTTTGGGTGAGCAGAATGTAGGTTCCCCAGCCGACTCCGGCGAGCAGCGCGAAACCGACGCCGATGAGATTCGTTTCGCCCTCCCACGGTTCGGTGAGCAGCACAACGCCGACCAGCGCCAAGGCGGGCCAGGCGAGCATCCGGGAACTGCCGCTTCGAATCGCGGCCACCGCGAGCGGCCCCAAGAACTCGATGGCCACGGCGGTGCCGAGCGGGATGTGTTCGAGCGCTGACAGAAAAGAGACAGACATGACCGCGCTGGCGACACCTAACCCGAGAAGGGGCCCGAGATCCTGACGGCGGATGCGACGCACCTGCGGCCGGGCAATGATCAAGAAGATGAGGCCACCGAGCGCCAACCGCAACCACGCGGTTCCGCTGGCGCCGACTTGCTCGATCAGCCCTACCGAAAAGGCTGAGCTCAACTGGATCATCATCATGGCGGCCACCGCCATCGACCACGCAGGGAGCGGCTCGCGCGCGCTACGCATGGGAGCGATCCGCTCGGGATGACGCGCCGATACCCGGTTCGAGCACGGACAAAACGAAGCGGGCGGGCATGCCGCTCGTGTTTTCGTAGGCGTGGTCTTCGTCGCCGGCGAAAGCCATCGAATCACCCGTGCCGAGCACGAACTTCTCGGCGGCCACGGTCATCGTGATTTCACCCTCGAGCAAGTGCAGCAGTTCTTGAGTGCCCGCACTGTGCGGTTCGCTCGAATGCGATTCGCCGGGCATGAAGGTCCACTCCCACAGTTCCAGAGCTTCGGGGATGTTGCTGGAGGCCAGCAGGATGCCGCGGCCGCCGTTCTCTCCCGCCCAGAGGGCTGCACCAGCACCGGCGCGCGTTACCTTCGCCTTCTGGGCGGTGGGCGGCTCCACGAGGGCGGGCAAGCTCGCGCCGAGGGCTTCGCTGAGGCGAAGCAGGGTGCCGACGCTGGGGTTCGCTGCGCCCTGCTCAACGTTGACCAGCATCCGGCGGCTGACTCCCGCTTTCTCGGCGAGCTGGTCGAGTGTCAGCGTGCGCGCGTGGCGCTCGTTCTTTACGCGGGTGCCGATCGTGCGTGCAAGGAGCTCGGTGGGTTCATCCATGAGTGCAGCATAGTGCACTGATAGTGCATTGCTGAAGGGGCCGAGTCTCGACGCCGAGATGCCACCAAGGCAGTCCCCCAAAGAGCGGACAATAAGTCACGTTAAGGTAACGCTGATCGATGAAGACCCCCTGAAGAGGGGTAGAACGTGCATATAGTGGCTCGTGGTGCGTGCCCGACCACCAGCTTTGCAAACACGCTCTGATCAGCGTGTGTACGTCACATAGGCAAGTCCCATTCACAGAAGAATAGGAACATTCGTGAGCATTCGAAGAGTCATATCGGTAGTGGCGGCGACAACTCTTGTCGCCACTTCCCTGGTTACCGGCGCCGCACTCGGCGCCACAGCTGCACCAGCATCCATTGGTGGCGGCGGCCAAACTGAATTCACCCCGGGACGTTACATCGTCACCATGGTGGATCAGGCTGCTGCAACCTACGACGGTGGTGTACGCGGTTTTGACGCAACAACCCCACCCGATGGCGAGCAGCTCGACACTCGCCGCCAAGTAGTGCAGGACTACACCGAGTATTTGGAAGAGAAGCAAGACGATGTCGCGGCATCCGTCGGAGCTGACATCGATTATTCGTACACGCTTGCGACCAACGGCTTCGCAGCCGACTTGACCGCGGCCCAAGCAGTTGAGCTTTCGGCCAACAAGCTCGTTGCCTCGATCGTTCCGGATGAGCTGAAGAAGATCACCGCAGCGCAGCGGTCAACAGAGTTCCTTGGCCTTGAAGGCGCCGACGGACTCTGGGCCGCAACCGGCGGAGCAGAGACTGCCGGCGAGGGAATCGTTGTCGGTGTCCTTGACACCGGCTTCGCTCCGGAGAACCCGGCCTTCGCTGGTGACGCTCTCGGCAGCACGCCGGGTGCCGAACCCTACCGCGATGGTGACTCCATCGTCTTCGAGAAGTCAGACGGTCAAACCTTCACGGGTGTCTGCACCGAGGGCGACCAGTTCACCGCCGAGGACTGCACGACCAAGGTCATCAGCGCTCGCTACTTCGTTGACGGCTTCGGTGCCGGCAATCTCGGCGACGCGAGCGTTGGCGAGTACGTCTCGCCGCGCGACGGCGACGGTCACGGCTCGCACACCGCGAGCACGGCAGCCGGAAACCTTGAAGTCGACGCTAACGTCGGTGGCAACGCTCTCGGGTACTTCTCCGGAGTGGCTCCCGCCGCCAAGATCGCTGCCTACAAGGTGTGCTGGAGTGGACCAGACCCCGTTGATACGACGGACGACGGTTGTGCATCCACTGACCTTCTCGCCGCGATCGACCAGGCTGTCGCTGACGGTGTTGACGTGATCAACTACTCGATCGGTGGAGGCGCTGCTTCCAGCACCGTTTCGCCTACCGACCAGGCCTTCCTCGGTGCCGCTGCAGCCGGCGTTTTCGTCGCTGCTTCTGCCGGAAACTCTGGCCCCGATGCGTCAACGCTCGACAACGCGGCACCGTGGATCACCACGGTCGCCGCCAGCACCATCCCGAACTACGAAGCCACCGTCACCCTCGGTGACGGCCAAGAGTTCGCCGGTGCATCGATCACGGTCGACCTCGACCCTGCTGCAGAACCGCTGACGGGTGAGCTCGTCTACGCGGCGGATGTCGCCCTCGAGGGCGCAGTTGACCCCGACCTGTGCCTCGCTGACACTCTCGACCCGGCTCTCGTTGACGGCAAGATCGTGGTCTGTGACCGCGGAGTCATCGCTCGCGTCGACAAGTCGGCCGAGGTTGCGCGCGCTGGCGGTATCGGTGCGGTTCTTGTGAACGTGACGCCGAGTTCGACCGACCTCGACACCCACGTGATTCCGACCATCCACTTGGATGCTCAGTACCGCGATGCTGTCCTTGCGTATGCAGCGACCGAAGGTGCGACCGCGACCTTCACGCCCGGCAACGAAACCGCGTACCAGCCGCCGACACCTCAGGTCGCTGGCTTCTCCTCGCGTGGTCCCGTTGAAGCTGACGGCAGCGACATCATCAAGCCCGACATTTCGGCACCCGGCGTGGGAATCCTCGCCGCCAGTGCCAATGCTGAAGGAGCCGAGCCCACGTTCGCGCTGCTCTCGGGCACCTCGATGTCATCGCCGCACATTGCTGGTCTCGCCGCGCTCTACCTCGGGGAGCGCCCCAACGCGACTCCCGCTGAGATCAAGTCGGCGTTCATGACAACCGCGTACGACACCGTGGATGGCGACGGAAACCCCGTCACCGATCCCTTCACGCAGGGCTCCGGTCACGTTGACCCCACCAAGTTCTTTGAACCTGGCCTGCTCTACCTGAACGGCATCGGCGATTGGCTGTCCTACATTGAGGGCGCTGGCTACGATGTGCTCGACCCCGCGGTCGAAGCAATCGATCCCAGTAATCTCAATCTGGCATCCATCGGTATCGGTTCGCTGACGGCAGCCGAGACGATTACTCGCACCGTGACCTCCACTCAGGCGGGCACGTTCGAGGCATCCATCTCCGTTCCGGGAATCGACGCCACGGTGTCGCCCTCAACGCTGACCTTTGGCGCTGCCGGCGAGACTCAGAGCTACGAAGTGACGATTAGCCGAACGGATGCTCCGCTCGACCAGTTCACCACCGGAGCTCTCACGTGGACCAGTGGCGACACCGTCGTGCACAGCCCCATCGCTGTGCGCCCCGTCACCATCCTCGCGCCGGATACGGCAAGCGGAACCGGAACCTACGGCGCCGTTGAAGTAACGGTCACGCCCGGCGGAACCGGCGACATCCCGCTGACCTCGACCGGCCTCACCGCTGGAGTCTTCTACGAAGACCCCACTGGCACCGAAACCGAGCACTCGGGTTCTGGTGTGAGCGGAGACGAGTTTGAGTACGCAGCAACCGTGCCCGAGGGCACAACGTATGCGCGCTTCGATCTCGACTCGATCGATGACACCGCCGACCTCGACCTGATCGTGTACCTGCTCGATGGCAGTGGCACTCCGATCGCCGGGTGGCAGTCAGCCACGGGAGCCGCCGATGAGCGCGTCAACCTTGCTGATCCGACACCGGGTGACTACCTCGTGATCGCGTCGGTGTATGCCGCGAACCCGTCGACCGCGTTCGACGTGCGCACCTTCGCCGTCGTGCCTGGCGCGGGAGAGCCCCTCGGATTGGACCCCGAAGTTCTCCCGGGTGTGCAGGGTGAAGCAGTGAGCTACACCGCATCGTGGGAGGGCCTGGCTCCCTTCACGAACTACCTGGGGCTCGTCAGCTATGGCGACACTGGGGCAACGACCGCGATTGAGGTTGTGACGCAAGAAGATGTTCTGCCGGGTACGCCCGTGAACACCGTATTGCCGACCATCTCGGGCAAGCCACTTGTCGGCAAGAAGCTCACGGCTAACCCCGGTGAGTGGGATGTTGACGGGCTGAAGTTCAGCTACCAGTGGCAGGCAAACGGCGAGAACATCGCCGGCGCCGACAAGCGCAAGTACACGGTCACGAACGCTGACGAGGGCAAGGCGATCACCGTCGTCGTCACCGCCAGCAAGAAGGACCTGCCAAGCGCAAGCGCCACCTCCGAGGCTGTGATGATCAACTACAGCTCGAGCGTGAGCCTGTCAGTGAGCAAGCACGTTGCCTTCTCGTGGAATACCGTGAGCGCCACCATCCGAGTCGCTACCGGTGAGGACGCCGCAGCGACCGGAACCGTGAAGGTGACGGTCGACGGCAAGAAGGTTGACACCATCACGCTGGACGAAGCCGACAACGGAAAGGTGACGGTGAAGCTGCCGAAGCTCGACCGTGGCCTGCACCAGGTGAAGGCAGAGTTCACTCCGGCCGGTGACAACGTGACTGGCTCAAGCAGTCGCAACGACTGGGTGTGGATCGTCTTCTAGGCGACACCTGCTCAGTAGCTAACACTCAACAACGGCTGGTCGCCTCCCCACGGGCGGCCAGCCGTTGTTGTGTGTTGCCGCGCTCGCAGTGTTAGGCGCGTTGGCGCGCTGGGTGTTAGTCGTCGGTGGGCCGCCGCACAACGGGCGGCGGCCACGCGGTGTAGCCGAGTTCGCGCGAGATATTGCGGGCAGTTTCGCGCAACACATTCAATACGTTGTCTTCGGGCGGCCATTCGCTGGAGTGAAGTACGACGGCCACGGCGGCGATGACGTTGCCGTTGCGGTCGGCGATAGGGGCCGCAATCGAGGATTCGCCGAGAACCGCTTCATCTTGCTCCGTGGCGATGCCGCGCTCGGCAATCTGCGCAAACTGCAGAATGAGCTTCGAGGGATCGGTGATGGTGTCACCGGTGAGGCTGCGCAGTGGTTTCTCAAAAAGCTGGTCGGCGGCATCCGCGTTGTAGGTCAACAGGATTTTGCCCATGGCGGAGGCGTGCACGGGAATGGAGAGGCCTGTCTCTGGCATTTGTTCGGTGCCATCTGGCCGATTGTTGTGATGGATGACGATGACTTCGTCGAAAAGTTCGGAGCCGAGGCGAACGGCGAGCCCGGTGCGTCGGGAAAGTTCTTGCGTCCAGCGCATGGCGCGAGCGCGAACATCGAGGGTGTCGAGATAGACATTGGAGAGTTTTAGTAGGGCCGGGCCGAGCATGTAGCGGTTGCCGTTGGGTTCTTTGGCGACGAGTCCGTGCACTTGAAGGGACTTGACGATGCCATGCACGGTGGACGGCGGAAGCGAGAGTAAGCCGGCGAGCTCGGTGATGCCGAGATGGCGTGCACCTTGGAGCGACGAGAGCACCTGTGCTGCTCGATCAATGGATTGGATCAACGCTGTTCCCCGTCATTTAGCCGGTATTCATTATCTCGGCACTGATGGTCCACTTTTGTAGCGACAGTGCTTGACAAGATATAACTGAACGTAGCATATTCGACATTATCGAATAACGTTCCGATATTGACGAACGTTCGCGACACCCGGTCGCACGCGCAATACAAGTTCAAAGGAGAACTCATGGATGAGAACAAGCAGTGGCAGAAGCTGGCTGCGGAGTTTCTAGGAACCGCCTTCCTCGTTTTCGTCGGCGTTGGCTCAGTGCCCGCGACGTTCATCTTGAATGGTGATGAGCCATTCACCATGGCGAGTCTCGGAATCATCTCCTTCGCGTTCGGTCTGATCGTGGTCGTCACGGTCTATGTCTTCGGCTACATCTCCGGAAACCACATCAACCCCGCCGTCACCCTCGGCCTCGCTGTCGCCGGTAAGTTCGCGTGGCGCGAAGTGCCCGGCTACCTCATCGCTCAGCTCCTCGGTGCAACCGCCGGTGCCTTTGCGATCGTCGGCGTTCTTGGTCAGGCTGCTGTGGATGCCGGTCTTGGTGTCGCCGCCTACAACCCCGACACGATTCCCGTCGGACAGGCATTCTTCGCCGAGTTCGTCGGAACGTTCCTCCTCGTCTTCACCGTCTTTGGAGTTATCCACCGCAAGGCAGCCCCCGGCTTTGCCGGACTCGCCATTGGTTTCGTCGTCTTCGCCGCCATCATTCCCGTTGGCCCGATCACTGGTGCATCCATCAACCCCGCTCGTACCACTGGTCCGATGCTCGTTCAGCAGATCATGGGCGGCGAAGTGGCGTGGGAGCAGCTGTGGGTCTACCTCGTAGCTGAACTGCTCGCTGGTGTGCTTGCCGCACTTGCTTTCGGTTTCATTTCCAAGACCAACGCCGACAACGAGACCCTCACTGAAGCACTCACAGAAGAGAAGGCCAAGTAATGAAGAAACTGATCAATACCCCCGAATCGGTACTCGCCGACGCGCTCGCCGGAATCGACGCCGCGCATCCAGAGCTCAAGGTCGACCACGTCAACCGCGTGATCTACCGTGCAGAACCCACTCGCGCGGGCAAGGTTGCGCTGATCTCTGGTGGCGGCTCGGGCCACGAACCGCTTCACGGCGGCTTCGTTGGCTTCGGGATGCTCGACGCAGCGTGTGCCGGCGAAGTCTTCACCTCGCCCACCCCCGACCAGATGCAGGAAGCGACCAAGGTTGCTGACTCTGGTGCTGGCGTGCTGCACATCGTCAAGAACTACACCGGCGACGTCATGAACTTCGAGATGGCCGCCGAAATGGCCGAAGCGGAAACCGGAGTGAAGGTTGCCTCGGTCGTCGTCAACGACGACGTGGCCGTTCAGGACTCGCTCTTCACAGCCGGACGCCGCGGCGTTGGCCTCACCGTATTGCTCGAAAAGATCGTCGGCGCAGCAGCGGAAGAGGGGCAAGACCTCGCCGCGGTCACCGCACTGGCACACCGTGTCAACGACTCCGGCCGCTCCATGGGTATGGCACTCACCAGCTGTACCGTTCCGGCCGCAGGCAAGCCGACCTTCGATCTGCCAGACGACATGATGGAAATCGGCGTCGGCATCCACGGAGAACCCGGTCGTCACCGCGAAAAGCTCGCGGATGCGGCATCCATCGCTAAGCAACTGGTCGACCCGATCTTGGCCGACATGGACTTCACAGGATCACCAGCCATTGTGATGATGAACGGTATGGGCGGCACCCCGCAGATCGAGTTGTACATCATGTACAACGAGGTCGCAAAGCTGCTCAAGGCTGCCGGAGTTGAGGTTGTGCGCAACCTCGTCGGTGACTACATCACGAGCCTTGATATGGCCGGATGCTCGGTCACGATCCTCAAGGCTGACGATGAAATGTTGAAACTATGGGATGCCCCGGTGAACACCGCCGGGCTCCGCTGGGGAGTCTAAGAACTATGTCTACAAGCACCATCTCGCTCGACCAACTGATCGCCTGGCTTTCGCGGTTCCGCGATCTCGTGACCGAGAAACAGAGCTACCTGACCGAACTCGATTCGGCCATCGGCGACGCTGACCACGGCTCCAATATGGTTCGCGGTATGAACGCAGTGGTCGAGAAGATTGGTGCGGAACCCGCGACCGCCGCCGACGCACTGCTGAAGTCTGTAGGTATGACTTTGGTGACGTCCGTCGGCGGCGCGAGCGGTCCCCTCTATGGCACGCTCTTCCTGCGCATGGGCGTGAACGCTGGCCCCGTGACCGAGCTTGACGCTGCCGCCCTCGGCGCAGCACTGCGAGCCGGTCTTGAGGGCGTAGTGGCACGGGGCAAGGCTGAAGCGGGCGACAAGACCATGTTTGACGCCATCGCTCCGGCGCTCGACGCGTGGGATGTCGCTGTCGCTGACGGTGCCGATGTTGCTGCCGCGGCATCCGTTGCTCTCGCTGCTGCTGACAAGGGCCGCCTAGCGACCGAACCGCTCGTTGCCCGCAAGGGTCGGGCGAGCTACCTCGGTGAGCGTAGCGCCGGCCACATCGACCCGGGTGCCACCTCGAGCACACTGCTCTTCCAGGCACTCGACGACACCGTTTCGAGCTGATCGTGATTGGCATTGTGGTCGTAAGCCACAGCCCTGCCCTCGCGCAGGCCGCTGTGGATCTCGCGCTTGAAATGGTGGGGGAGACCCCGCCGCCGATCGCGATCGCTGCGGGGGCTGGCGACGGCATCATCGGTACGGATGCCGTGAAAGTTGCTGCGGCAATCGACGAGGTCGCCAGCGGTGAGGGCGTTCTCGTCTTCATGGATCTCGGCTCAGCGGTGCTCAGCAGCACCATGGCCACCGAGTTCATGACAACAACGGACGAGGTGCGGCTCACCGATGCGCCCTTCGTAGAAGGACTCATCGCGGCAATTGTGCTCGCCAATGCAGGGGCCTCGCTCGACGAGGTCGACCGCGAAGCGCGGGCAGCAATGGGCGCAAAGCAGAGTCAGCTTGCTGACCAGGGCGGTGCTGCTGCCGCGGATGCTGCTCTTGCCGCTGAGGCACCCGCTGCGGCCGCTCCTGCCGCGGATGGCACGTCAGCGGACCCCACAGAAGTCACCGTCGAAGTTCCGCTTGTGAACCCTGATGGCTTGCACGCGCGCCCTGCATCGCTCATTGTGCAGGCGCTCGCGGGAGTGGACGCCAAGCTTACGATCACCGACGTGACCGCCGGCAAGGGACCGGTTTCGGGCAACAGCCTGATCGGAATCATGTCGCTTGGCGCTGCCAAAGACCACGTCCTCAAGTTCACGGCCACCGGCGGCGCGGCACAAGAGGCCGTCGACACGCTTGTCACGATGACGGGCGATGGCTTCGGAGAACTCGCGAGCTAGCAAATTCGCGGCGTCACCCGCCTGAGTTTCGCCAGCCTGAGCGCCACCGGTCCGCCCGGCGGCGGCATCCATAACGCTGACAGATCGATCTATTTTCGGTCCGCCGTCGCGGCTGTTGGCGCGCGGGCGGGTACGCTCACCGAGACATGAATCGCCAGCTCACTCTTCTCTTCGCCGCCTTCGAGGCGCTCCTCGTTGTCGCTATCGGGATCGCGATTCCGCTGGTTCCGCTGACGCTGCTGTGGGGCATCCACTACGGCTTGGCCATCGACTGGACTGTGTTCTGGCGTGCCGCCGTTGATATTTGGCTTGTCGGCCATGGCGTCGATATCACCGTTGTGCTTGATCCGACCGTCGCGAGTGCCGTCGGTTTGCCCGCAGCGAGCACACCGGTCACGATCACCATGGCGCTGCTCGGGTTCGCTCTTCTGACTCTTCTGCTCGGTGTTCGGGCTGGTCGTCGGGTCGCCGAGACGCCCCACATGCTGCTCGGCACGCTCGCCTCGCTTGCCACCTTCGGTGCCGCTTCGCTTGTGCTCACCTTGTCGGCTCTGCATCCGGTGGCGCGCCCATCGCTGTGGCAGGGCACTCTCTTACCGACTGTTGTGTTCGCGGTGGGGCTGCTGATTGGCAGCCAAATCGTGTCAGCAGCCAACCCGGTGTCGGGAGGCATTCGCCGCTGGATTGCGGGATGGCCAGCTCACGTGCGCACGATCGTGGCCACCGCGCTGCGGGGCGGGGCGATCGCGGCTGCCGGTTTGCTCACGGTCGCGTCTCTCGTGACGACGCTCGCGATTGTCACGTCCTTCGCCGAAATCATCACGCTGTATGAAGGACTCCACACCGAGGTGCTGGGTGGCGTCGCGGTGACGATCGGCCAACTCGCGCTGTTACCGAACATCGTGTTGTGGGCGGCTGCCTGGCTCGTGGGTCCTGGCTTTGCGATCGGAACAGGTTCCGCTGTGTCGCCCCTGGCCACCACCCTCGGGCCCATTCCTGCCATCCCCGTTTTTGGTGCCCTGCCGAGCGGAGATTTCGCATTCGGATTCGCCGGACTCCTCGCCCCCGTTGTCGTCGGCTTCCTCGTCGCCGCCGTGCTCGGCCCGCGTATCGCCGGAGAACTGCGTCGCCGCGAACTGGCCATCGTCGCGGTCGGTATCGGGCTTACGGCCGCAGCCATCATGGGGTTGTTGACGTGGGCATCCGCGGGAGCTGCCGGTCCCGGACGACTCGTTGATGTTGGCCCGGAGCCGTGGATTGTTGCCCTGTGGGCGTTCGTGGAGTTTTCGGTCGCAGCGGGGCTCGGTCTTCTGGCGTCCGCACGCCCGGAGCGCACTGACGACGGCTTCACTGAGCGCTAGGCTGGGTGCGTGCTCACACTCGTTGTCTTGATTTCCGGGGGCGGGTCTAACCTCGCCGCCCTGCTCGAAGCGGCCGAGAGTGCCGACTTCCCTGCCCGTGTCGTCGCCGTTGGCGCCGACCGCGTTGCTGACGGGCTCGACCATGCCGAGCATTACGGCATCCCCACCTTCTCTGTCGCGATGTCGAACTTCAAGAACCGCGATGAGTGGGGCGATGAACTTCTGGAGCAGATCCAGTTCTGGAACGCTGACCTCGTCGTGCTGAGTGGCTTCATGAAGCTGCTGCCGCCGCGCGTCGTCGAGGCTCTTTCGCCCAACATCATCAACACTCATCCGGCCTACCTGCCGGAGTTTCCGGGAGCCCACGCGGTTCGCGATGCGCTTGCTGCTGGGGCAACCCAGACGGGTGCCAGTGTTATCAAGGTCGACAACGGTGTCGATAGTGGTCCGATCATCGTGCAAGAGCGCGTTGCAATCGAGCCGGGAGACACCGAAGAACACCTGCACGCCCGCATTAAGCCGATCGAACGGCGCTTGCTCGTGCAGACGATCGAAGACATTGCCACCAATCGCATCAACCTAAAGGAACTCTGAATCCCATGAGCGGCCCTAGCCACAACCCAGCCGATTTCCGCGAACGCGATGTCGTTCCCATCCGCCGCGCCCTTATTTCGGTGAGCGACAAGTCGCGACTCCTCGACCTCGCGGGTGCGCTTGCCGATGCGGGCGTAGAGCTCGTCTCGACCGGTTCCACAGCGAAGACGATCGCCGAAGCCGGTTATGACGTCACCGAGGTATCGACCGTCACGGGTTTCCCCGAGTCGCTCGATGGTCGCGTCAAGACGCTGCACCCGTCCGTGCACGCCGGCATTCTCGCTGACCTGCGCCTTGAGTCGCACGAAGCTCAGCTCGCCGAGCTCGGCATCAAAGCCTTCGACCTCGTTGTTGTGAACCTCTACCCCTTCGTGGAAACAGTTGCCTCTGGCGCTGCTCCCGCCGACATCGTCGAGCAGATCGACATCGGGGGCCCCGCCATGGTGCGCGCCTCCGCCAAGAACCACGCCAACGTTGCCATCGTCACGAGCCCAGACAGCTACGACGAGATCATCGCCGCGGCAGCGGGGGAGGGCACGACCTTCGCTCAGCGTTATGCGCTCGCCTCCAAGGCCTTCGCCCAGACCGCCGCCTATGACACCGCTGTGTCGCAGTGGTTCCTGACCGGTGCGCTTCTCGGTGAGACGGATGCCGCGGCATCCGCCCCCACACTGCCGGTGCACCTCGAGGTTGCCGCCGACCAGCTCGCCGTACTTCGCTATGGCGAGAACGCCCACCAGCAGGCAGCCCTCTACGGTGTGGCCGCTCAGCCCGGAATCGCGCAGGCCACGCAGCTCGGTGGCAAAGAGATGTCGTACAACAACTACGTGGATGCCGACGCCGCTCTGCGCGCCGCCTTCGACCACGACACTCCCGCTGTTGCGGTCATCAAGCACGCTAACCCGTGCGGAATCGCCACTGCGGCCAGCATCGCGGAGGCTCACGTTTTGGCGCACGCCTGCGACCCGATCTCGGCCTACGGCGGAGTGATCGCGGCCAACGGAATCATCACGAAGGCTGCTGCCGAGTCAATCGCTCCGATCTTCACCGAGGTTGTTGTTGCTCCCGGCTTTGAGCCTGAAGCACTCGAAATATTGAAGGCCAAGAAGAACCTGCGCTTGCTGCAGCTGCCTGAGGGCTACGCGCGTGACAGCCGTGAGCTGCGCCAGATCTCGGGCGGCATGCTCGTGCAAGAACTGGATAAGCACTTCTCCCCGGCCTCCGCGTGGACGCTCGCTGCCGGTGACGCCGCCGATGCCGAGACACTCGCCGACCTTGAGTTCGCGTGGCGAGCGGTGCGCGCCGTGAAGTCGAACGCTATTTTGCTGGCTAACGGCGGAGCATCCGTGGGTGTCGGTATGGGGCAGGTCAACCGTGTTGACTCGTGCCAGTTAGCGATCTCGCGGGCTGGTGACCGTGCCGCAGGTTCCGTTGCGGCCAGTGACGCGTTCTTCCCCTTCGCTGATGGCCTGCAGTTGCTGCTCGATGCGGGTGTGCGTGCGGTGGTTCAGCCTGGCGGTTCGATCCGTGACGAAGAAGTGATTGCGGCAGCGGTTGACGCTGGCGTGACCATGTACTTCACGGGTGAGCGGCACTTCTTCCACTAACAAATGTCGCCTGGTGTACGCCGGCTCTCTCCGGGGAGCCGGCGTAAGGCAAACGCATAGAATCTTCCCGGTAAGTTGGGGCGCATGATCAGTGCACAACGGCGTATGGCCGCAGCTTTTATTTCCGGAATTGCCGTTGCCGGCACCGTCTACCTCGCAACCGGGCTGGCGTTCTTTACGTCGAACGGTGCTGCGGCAGAGAACCTGCCGACGATCGCCGAGTACTTCTTGCCGATGGCACTTGTGCTCTTCTTGCTCTACTCGCTCGCGGCGGCGCTCGAGATTCACCGCTACTGGTACACGACCGCAGTGTCGGCTCTCGTGATCGGCATCGCCGCGGCCTTCTTCGGCACCGCCCTCGGCATCATTGCCTCGGGAGCCGAATGGAATCCCGAAGCGATGGCCTTCATCTTGGCAAGCCTGCTCGGCACGAACCTCATCTTTGTCGTCGCCACGATCGTGACCGCCCTGACGGTTGGTCGCCGCGTGTGGTTTGCCATGGTCGCCCGTGCCCCGCAGTCGACCTCCACGCTGACCGCTCTCGTACGTGCCCCCTCCTCGCGCATGGCTGAGGGAGAACTGACTCACCTCGACCGTGTTCCCGTGGATGCCGACCTTGCCGATTCGCAGTGGGAGGCCTACGTTGCCGCCCTCAAAGACAACGGCTTCGAAGTAATCGAAGTGCCCGCCGACGACGATCTCGCCGATTCTGTTTTCATCGAAGACACCGTGGTGATGTTCGGCGAGGTTGCGGTGCTCACGAGCCCCGGTGCTGAGAGCCGTCAGGCTGAGATTGATGCTGTTCGCGAGAGCGTCGCTGGACTGGGTCTCGAACTCCGCGAGATCACTCAGCCGGGAACTCTCGACGGTGGTGACGTTCTCAAGGTCGGCTCCACGGTTTATGTGGGACGCGGTGGTCGCACTAATGCTGAAGGTATCCGTCAGTTGCGCGCGATCGTAACGCCCCTGGGCTACACCCTCATTGCCGTGCCGGTCGAGAAGGTGCTGCACCTCAAGAGCGGTGTCACGGCTCTTCCCGACGGCACGATCATTGGGTACCCCGATCTCGTCGACAATGTCGACCTCTATGACCGTTTCTTGGCCGTGCCCGAGGCCGAAGGTGCCGCTGTTGTGGTGCTGTCGGATGACGCGGTGCTGATGTCATCGTCGGCCCCGAAAACCGCGGCCCTCATCGAGAACCTCGGGTATCGCGTCGTGACTGTAGACGTGTCAGAGTTTGAGAAGATGGAGGGCTGCGTCACGTGCCTCTCCGTCCGCATCCGCTGAATTGAGACTCTGTCAAAAAATTTGTGGATAGTGATTGTGAAAGCGCCGGGGCGGGCATATTCTAAAAGGCTGTCTGCCCCGCGCCAATCACGACGAGGAGCAGCGGTTCACGGTCGCACACGACGCGACCCGCAGTAATCGCGATCCCTGAACGCAGGGATCCCTCTCGTCAAGGATCCATGGTGTCACCACAGTCTGACCAGCCAGAACGCGTGAAAGCGGTCGGCACTTTTGCGGCTATCCGCCGGCTTTACCCCTACGCCAAATCGGCCATGCCGTTCATCTACCTCGGCATGGCAGCAGCGCTCGCCGCCGGAATTGTGGCGTTGCTCATCCCGCAAGTGTTGCGCTCGCTCGTGGATGGGCCGCTTCAGTCGGGCGATTCAAGCCAGATTTGGCCCGCCTTCTTCATCGTTCTCGGGCTCGGCATTGTCGAGGCGATCATGATCGCGCTTCGTCGCTACTTTGTGCTGACGCCGGGAACCCATGTCGAGGCGCGCATGCGCAACACCCTCTACATGACCTTGCAGCACCTGCCGGTGAGCTTCCACGACCGGTGGCCGAGCGGCCAGCTGCTGTCACGGGCCGTCAGCGACCTCAACCTCATCCGTCGGTGGCTGTCGTTCGGACTCGTGTTGCTCGTGGTCAACGTGCTCACGATCATCGTGGGGCTGCTGTTCCTCGTAAACATCTCGTGGGTGCTCGGCGTGATCTTTATCGTCACCTCGATCCCGTTGTGGATCTACGGGTACGTCTTCGAAAAGAAGTACTCGATCGTGGCCCGCCGCAGCCAAGACCAGACCGGTGACCTCGCGACGGCCGTCGAAGAGTCGGTGCACGGCATCCGTGTTCTGAAAGCCTTTGGTCGAGGAAAGCACGCGCTCATCGGCTTCTCGGCTCAGGCCGAAAGCTTGCGTGGCACCGAGATTGAGAAGGCCCGCGCTATCGCCGGCATCTGGCTCTGGCTGCTGCTCGTGCCCGACGTCATGTTTGCGCTCGGACTTCTCGGCGGCGTGTGGCTCGTTGTTGAGGGCAACATCTCTGCCGGTGACCTGGTCGCGTTCTTCGCCACGGCCACCGTGTTGAGGTTCCCCGTAGAGTCGATCGGCTTCCTGCTCTCGATGACTTTCGATGCGCGCACCGCCGCCGACCGTTTCTTCGAAGTGATGGACTCAGCAAACCCCATCACCGACCCCGAACACCCCGAAACGATCACGGATAGCCGGGGTCACCTTCAGTTCACGAACGTGCACTACCGCTACCCCGATTCGCCCGCGAATGTTCCCGACCTCGTCAACGGCATCGACTTGAGCATTGAGCCAGGCGAGACCATGGCCCTCGTGGGGCTGACGGGCTCGGGCAAATCGACGATCACGGCCCTCACAACACGTCTCTACGACGTGACAGAAGGGTCAATCAGCATCGACGGCGTCGACATCCGCAACCTCACCCTGATTGAGCTGCGGCGTCACCTGGCGATGGCGTTCGAGGATGCCACGCTGTTCTCATCGAGCGTGCGCGAGAACGTGCTCATGGGGCGCCCCGATTCCACCGAAGAAGAACTGCGCGAAGCGTTGAGCATCGCGCAAGCCGACTTCGTGTACGACCTGCCCAAGGGCCTCGACACGCTCGTCGGTGAAGAGGGCCTGAGCTTGTCAGGTGGTCAACGGCAGCGCCTCGCGCTCGCTCGCGCCGTCGCCGCGAAGCCCGCGGTGCTTGTGCTCGATGACCCGTTGTCGGCGCTCGACGTCGACACTGAAGCACTTGTCGAGGCCGCGCTGCGCAAGGTGCTGAGCTCCACGACCGCGCTTATCGTCGCTCACCGCCCATCGACCGTGATGCTCGCTGACCGCGTTGCTCTTCTCGAAGATGGCAAGGTCACCGCGGTCGGAAAGCACTCCGACCTGCTGGCGACCAGCAGTCACTACCGTTACGTCATATCCAGTCTTGAAGAGGAAGAGCAGGAGGTCAGTTCATGAGCGTGATGGGAACCTCCGGCGAAGAACGCAACGACTACACCAAGGACGAGAGCCGTCAGATTCGGCAGCGCTCGCTGCGCCTGCTCGGATCGTTGATCGCGCCCGTGCGCCTTCGTGTTGTCCTCACGATGGCTGTTGTTGTCGTGAGCACTGCCGCGCAAGTGGCTGGCCCCGCGCTGATCGCGTACGGCATCGACAACGCGTTGCCCGCCCTCATCGACGGCGAAACGTTGCCGCTCGTGCTTGTCGTCAGCGCGTACCTGTTCACAGGCATCGTTGGCGCATCAATGATCGCCTGGTACACCGTGCTGAGCGCCCGCGTGAGCCAAGCAATCCTGTTCGACTTGCGCAAACGCGTCTTCTTGCACACGCAACGGCTGAGCCTTGAATTCCACGAGAGCTACACCTCGGGGCGCATCATCGCGCGTCAAACGAGTGACCTCGATGCGATTCGCGAACTACTCGACTCGGGTATCAACCAGCTCGTGCAGGGTGCGCTCTACATGGGATTCATCGCTATCGCGATGTTCTCGCTCGACTGGGTGAGCGGCGTCATTCTGTTCTTCGCGCTAATACCGTTGGGCTTCCTCACGCGTTGGTTCCAGGTGCGGTCGCAATTGCACTTTCGTGAGACGCGCACGACTTCGGCCAAGCTGATCGTGCACTTTGTGGAGACCATGACCGGCATCCGTGCGGTGAAGGCCTTCCGCAAAGAAGAGCGCAACCGCGAACAATTCGGGGGGCTCGTTGAGAATTATCGGGATGCCAACGCCCGCGTCATCCAATTGTTCGGAATCTTTGACCCGGGTCTGGTTCTCATCGGAAACGTTGCTCTTGCGATGATCCTGCTCGTGGGCGGCCTGCGTGTCTCGACCGGCGATCTCGCGATCGGTGCCCTGCTCGGCGCGCTGCTGTATGCCCGCCAGTTCTTTGCGCCTGCGCAAGAGATGGCGATGTTCTACAACTCCTACCAGTCCGCTGCCGCGGCTTTGGAGAAGATTTCGGGAGTGCTCGAAGAGCGCCCGACCGTTGCTGACCCCACGACTCCGATTGACCTGCGCAAGGCCAAGGGAACCGTGAAGTTCGACGGTGTGGAATTTGCCTACAACGCCGACAAGGTGATCCTGCCGAAGTTTGATCTTGAGCTGCCAGCCGGTCAGACAGTCGCGATGGTGGGAACGACGGGTGCCGGAAAGTCGACCCTCGCGAAGCTCATTTCGCGCTTCTACGACCCCAGCCAGGGCACCGTGTCGCTCGACGGTGTCGACCTGCGCAAGCTGCATCCGAAAGATCTGCGCCGTGCCATCGTTATGGTCACGCAAGAGGCGTACCTGTTCTCGGGCAACGTTGCCGACAACATTGCGCTCGGTAAGCCCGATGCGACCCGCGAGGAGATCGTGAAGGCTGCGAAGGCGGTTGGCGCGCACGAATTCATTGAAGCGCTGCCCAACGGTTACGACACCGACGTAAACAAGCGTGGCGGTCGAGTGAGTGCCGGGCAGCGACAACTGTTGTCGTTTGCGCGCGCGTTCATCGCCGACCCTGTCGTGCTGATTCTGGATGAGGCAACCGCGTCGCTCGATATCCCGAGCGAACGCCTTGTTCAGGCTGGCCTTCAGACGCTGCTCTCCGACCGCACCGCCATCATCATTGCGCACCGTCTATCGACGGTCGCAATCGCTGACCGCGTGCTCGTCATGGAACACGGTCGCGTCATCGAAGATGGCACCCCGCAAGATCTCATTTCGGGCTCCGGCAAGTTCGCGCAATTGCACGCGGCCTGGCGGGACTCGCTCGTTTAGGGGCGGTATCGCGCTAACCGTAGGTTGACGCGATAGCTGCCGTCGGGCATCCATGTCAGCGGCGTTGATTCGGCCTCGTAGTGCACGAGCGCCCGATCTTCGTGAGCGAGGGGTGGATGCCCGCCAGAACGGATGACGCGCCACCACGCCACGTCGGAACCGTAGCGGGCCATCACGGTGCCGACGGCCCGCGCGGCTCGCGAGCCGATCGTGGCAGCGACCTCGCCGTAGGTCATCACGTGGCCGGGCGGGATCGATTCAACGACCTCGAGCACGCGGCTCACGAAATCGTCGCTAGGAGCGGGCACGCTTAGAGCGTGTATTCGCCGAGCTTCTCGCCGTATTGAGTTTCGCCGACGACCTTGAAACCGACCTTGAGGAAGAACTGCTCAGGGCCGTCGTCGCCCTCTTCCCAAATGGCGGTGATGCGATCGAAGCCACGGCTGCGTGCTTCTTCAGCGATTGCCTTCACGGCGAAACGACCGATTCCTTGACCCTGCTCGTCACCGGCGACGCTCACGCGCCAGATGCAGCTGCGAAACTCTTCTTGAGACGCATCGGGGTCGAAATTGCCCCGGACGAATCCGACGACCTTGTCGCCGTCAACGACAACGCGCGGCCACGACGTCAGCGGGTCAATGAAGGCATCCGCGATCGCGTAGGAGGGCGGCGTAACGAACTGCTCCTGCCCGCGACGCAGCGACAGGTTGTTGGCAGCCACGATGGTGCTTGCCGATAATTCTTCAAGTCTTAGCTCACCCATGAATACAGGCTAACCCGCGGTAGACAGATGCGCCAAGGTATCTCGATGTCGAGATACATAGGAAAAAGAGTAAGCTGGTCGTAGCCACTAACTAAGGAGCAAAGCTTGTCCAAGATCAAGGTAGAAGGCACCGTCGTCGAACTCGACGGCGACGAAATGACGCGCATTATTTGGCACCGGATCAAGGAAACCCTGATCCACCCCTACGTTGACGTCAACCTCGAGTACTACGACCTCGGCATTGAAAGCCGCGACGCAACCGACGACCAGATCACCATTGATGCGGCTCACGCCATCCAAAAGCACGGTGTTGGCGTCAAGTGCGCAACCATTACCCCCGACGAAGCCCGTGTTGAAGAATTCGGCCTCAAGAAGATGTGGCGCAGCCCTAACGGCACCATCCGCAACATCCTCGGTGGCGTTATCTTCCGCGAGCCCATCATCATCTCGAATATCCCGCGCCTCGTGCCGGGCTGGAACAAGCCGATCATCATCGGCCGTCACGCCTTCGGCGACCAGTACCGTGCCACCGACTTCCGCTTCAAGGGCAAGGGAAAGCTGACCGTTGAGTTCGCTCCCGAAGATGGTTCCGAGCCGATGAAGTTTGAGGTTTATGACTCCCCGGGCGATGGAATCGCGCAGGTTCAGTACAACCTCGATGACTCGATCATTGACTTCGCTCGTGCCAGCCTCAACTACGGCCTCACGCGCAACTACCCCGTGTACCTCTCGACGAAGAACACGATCCTCAAGGCCTACGACGGTCGATTCAAGGACATCTTCGAGGAGATCTTCCAGAACGAGTTCAAGGACAAGTTCGAAGCAGCCGGCCTCACCTACGAGCACCGCCTCATCGACGACATGGTCGCATCGGCCATGAAGTGGGAGGGCGGCTACGTCTGGGCCTGCAAGAACTACGACGGCGACGTTCAGTCCGACACCGTAGCTCAGGGCTTCGGCTCGCTCGGCCTCATGACCTCCGTTCTGGCCACGCCAGACGGAAAGGTCGTTGAAGCCGAGGCAGCTCACGGCACCGTGACCCGTCACTACCGCCAGCACCAGCAGGGCAAGCCCACCTCCACGAACCCAATCGCGTCGATCTACGCATGGACCCGTGGACTGGCTCACCGTGGTGTGCTCGACAACAACCAGGAACTCGTCGACTTCGCGTCGACCCTGGAAGACGTCGTCATCAAGAGCGTTGAGGCCGGTCACATGACCAAGGACCTCGCACTGCTCGTCGGACCGGACCAGAAGTGGGAAACCACCGAAGAGTTCCTCGACACGCTCGACAAGAACCTCGCAACACGACTTGCGTAAGTAGCACTTCGCATTCCTGACGACTGGCTTATCGCCAGCACGTTGTGAGAAGGGCCCGGAAGCTTCGGCTTCCGGGCCCTTTTGCGTGCCCGGCGCTCGTCGTTGTTGCCGACATTCTGCGCGTTCTCACCCAACACTCGGCAAGCATTCGGCAAGCGTTGAGGATTGCTCCCTAGCGTCGGAGCGCAGCATAACTGCGAACCGTCGACGAATTGGAGACACCATGTCATTTCAGACCCAAGCAACAACAGGCCAGCTCGACACCATCCGGTCGATCATGAAAAAGACCCGGATCGCGATGCTCACGAGCGTCTCCGCAGACGGCGCGCTGCACAGCCACCCCATGACCGTGCAGGAGGCAGAATTCGATGGCGATTGCTGGTTCTTGGCCTCCGCCGAGTCCGACACCGTGAATCAGTTGCTGGCGCATCCTCAGGTCAACCTGGCCTATGCGGGTTCGTCCGAGTGGCTATCGCTGTCGGGCTCTGCCGAAATTATTCGGGATGTGGCGAAGAAGAAAGAACTCTGGAACTCGTTCACTGATGTGTGGTTCGAAGACGGGGCCGAAGATCCTTCGGTGGTGCTGATTCACGTCAAGGCCGACTCGGCACAGTACTGGGAGAGCGCAGGCAAAGTTGCGACTCTCGTTAGCGTTGTCGCTGCGAAGGTAACCGGGGATGAGCCTCACACCGGGTCGTCCGAATCGGTCACGATCTAGTTCTCCAACAACACACGCTGAGAGGGACGAGGCTCTGATGAAACGACTGCCAGTATTGCGAAATGTTGACCGTCTAGAGGAAGCGGCCGCGCTCGATCCCGCTGTTGAGAAGACGCGGGCCGTCGTGGATGCAGTTCTTCGCCCGCGGTGGTTGCGAGACCTGCTGCATGGCGTTCCGCTGGGTCACCCGGTGCATCCGCTCGGTGTCCACGTTCCTCTGGGCGCGTGGATCTCGGCGGGCGTGCTGGACGCCCTGCCCGGTACCGAGAAGGCGTCACGGGCACTCGTCGGAGTCGGGGTGCTTGGCGCGAGCGGAACAGCGGTCGCCGGCTTCGCGGACTGGTCGAAGCTCGACGAAAAGCAGCAGCGCGTCGGCTTCGTGCATGCCGCGGTCAACATGGTGGCGACGGGATTCTTCGCGGCATCCTTCGTGCAGCGCTCCCGCGGAAAGCACACGAGCGGCAAGGTACTGAGCTATGCCGGGCTCGCGATCGCGTCGGGCGGCGGCTATCTAGGTGGACACCTGACCTACCGGCAAGCAGCGGGTGTCAGTCATGCTCCCGACGTGGAGGCGTCCTTCCCCAGCGGGTGGCAGCAGCTCGCTCCGCTCACCGAGCTTGCGGATGGCTCACTCGACAAGCGCGTTGTCGCCGATACCGAGGTGGTGGTCTTCCGTCGCGGAGACCGCGTCTCCGTACTCTCGAACACGTGCAGCCACCTCGGAGCCGAACTCCATGACGGGTACGTCGTCGGCGATGACTCCACCCCGGGCGGAGCGTGTGTGGAATGCCCGTGGCACCAGAGTGCGTTTCCGCTCGACACGGGGGAAGTCATCCACGGGCCAGCGACGAGTCCACAGCCGCGCTTCGAGAGCCGAGTCGTGGATGGCACGGTGGAGATTCGGTTGCCGCGCTAGTCGAAACGCAACCCCTCGGGGCGCGAGCCGCGGAGGGCGAGCACGAGCACAATGAGGGCGCCAGGCGGGACGAGCGCGAGAAATGCCCACCCTCCCGAAAGGTTCGAATCGTGGAGGCGCCGCACGGCAATGGCGATGCCGGGAATTGCTGTGAGCAACACCCAGCCTCCCGCAATGAAGGAGAGAAACACGAGGGCGGGAGAAATGGCTGTGGTGGCGCCGCTCCAGCTTGCAATGGTGAGAGTCGGGTAGACCAGTGAGCCGAACGGGCCGACGGTGAGTTCGGTCACCATGGGGCGGCCCGCGATCAGTAGCGGCGCGACGACCTCCAGCGCGGTAATTACGGCGATATTCACGAGCATCCACCACCAGTACTCGCTGCGACTGGCGCGACCGCGCATCCTGAACGATCGATCGAAGAATCGCTGCATCGCACCGCGCATCGACGCACCGAGGAGCGGTGCGCTCGAAGGCTCCATCGTGGGTGCTGCTGTGGCGGTGAAGGTCATGCCCACATCATAGATGAGCGAATTTCGTTTCGTAACTCTAGGGCGACGGTTTTTTCTCGGAGGAGCCCGGCAAGGTGGGAGCCGGGTTGCCCGAGGTAGCGGCCATCTGCGTCGCATGCTCGAGGAGCACGTGCTTGAGTTCGGCCACCTGCTTCGTGAGATCCGTGACCTCGCGACGCGTCGCGACATGCGAGAGCTCGTCTTGAGCCGCAACTCGTTCCACGATCCACGAGGCCAGGGTTGCCGTAACAACACCAAGGAGGGCGATTCCGGCCATCATCACGCCAGCGGCGATCACTCGACCTAGCGTCGTAGCGGGATAGATGTCGCCGTAGCCGACGGTCGTGATCGTGACGAAGGCCCACCAAATACCATCGCCGAGACTGGTGATCTGAGTGCTGTCGGCGTTGCGTTCGGTATCCAAAATGGCGAGCCCGGCGACAAAGACGAGCAAGAGCGATGACCCGACCGCGTAGGTGAGCACGCCACCGCGCACGGCGGTTCCCGCCCGTCGTTGCAGCACGCTCAGCAGAGTGACCAAACGCAGGAGGCGCAGCGGGCGCAACATGGGCAGCACGACGACCATGAGGTCGAACAGGTGCTTTCTGAACCAAAACCAGCGGTGCTCAGCCAAAATGAGGTTCACGAGGTAGTCGGCCACGAACACCACCCAGGTGACAGCGATGATGACCTCGGCCACCAGCATGGCGGTACCGGAGAGATTGGCGATAACCTCCCACGCGTAGGCGATAAGAAAAATGATGGCAGCAACGGTCAAGGGAATGTCCATGATCTGTTTCCAGCGCCGTTGAGTCATGCTGTCGAGCCTACCGACCCCGTTCAGGAGCGCGGCTAAGGGGAGCCTGTGCTGGCTGGCCGGATACCGCGAACGAGAGTAGAACGAAGGTATGGCTACATTTCTTTCCGTCACGTTGCGCTCGGCTGTGCGTCGCTATCCGCTCGTCGCTCTGACGGTTGTCGTCGGCGTGGTGGGCCTCGCGCTGAACTGGACTCCGGCATCCGCAGTCGTTCCCTGGCTGCTGTCGATCTATTCGCTCGGCGTTGCCGTGCGTGAGGCCGTGTCGATGGTGCGCAAACTGCTGCAGCACCAGTTCGGGCTCGACGTGCTGGCGGTGACGGCGATCGTGGCGACGGTAGTTGTTGGCGAATACTGGGCGAGCATCGTCATTGTGCTGATGCTCACCGGTGGTGAAGCGCTCGAAGACTTTGCGGCCGGTCGCGCCAAGCGCGAACTGAACGCCTTGCTAGATCGGGTTCCTCAAACAGCTCATCAGCTGACGGCCGCCGGCGACATTGTTGATGTGCCGGCCACAGAGGTTGCAGTGGGTGATCGCCTCGTCGTGCGCCCTTCGGAGATTGTGCCGGTGGATGCGGTGCTGGTGTCTGCCACGACCGCAGTCGATGAGTCGTCGCTCACGGGCGAAAGCATGCCGGTCGAGAAAGTCACCGGAGACCTGCTGTTGAGCGGTTCGGTGAACGGGCCAGAAGCTGTCACGGTGCAGGCGAGCGCGCGAGCATCCGACAGCCAATACCAACGGATTGTTGAGCTCGTCACCGAAGCGGCGGAGAGCAAAGCACCCATCGTGCGTCTGGCTGATCGCTACGCGGTGCCGTTCACGCTCGTCTCGATTGGCCTGGCTGCTATCGCCTGGTGGATCTCGGGTGACCCTGTGCGGTTCGCCGAAGTGCTTGTGGTGGCAACACCGTGTCCGCTGTTAATCGCAGCCCCGGTGGCGTTCATGGCCGGGATGTCGAGCGCGTCTACCTATGGCGTCGTGGTGAAAAACGCTGGCACCCTCGAAGTGCTGGCCCGTGCGAAAACGGTCGTGTTCGACAAGACAGGCACGCTCACGAGCGGTCGTCCCGTTGTCGTCGACGTGCGGCCTGAGGGCGCGGTGACCACCGACGAATTGCTGGCCCTCGTGGCAGCAGCAGAACAATATTCTTCCCACGTGCTTGCGGCATCCCTCGTGGAGGCAGCGAAGCAATGCTCTCTCGCGCTCCCCGAAGTATCGGATGCCCGCGAAGTCGCCACCCACGGTGTGCAGGCTCGCGTAGGAGGCAAGCTCGTCACCGTGGGTAAGCCTGCATTCGTGGCCGAGCAGGCTCCCACACTCACTCGAATCGATCTCGCAAGCGGCGAAGCTGCTGTCTACGTGGGCATCGATGATCAGTACGCTGGTGCGATTGTGCTGCGCGATGCGGTGCGGCCCGAAGCGGCACGCACCCTGACAGGACTGCGCGAACTGGGCATCCAGAAAACTTTAATGCTCACGGGGGATGTGGAGCAGACGGCGCGCAAGGTGGCCGACGAACTCCACATCAGTGAGGTTCACGCGGAGTGCCTGCCCGAAGACAAGGTGCGACTCGTGCACGCCACTGCTCCGCACCCGGTCGTAATGGTGGGCGACGGCGTGAACGATGCGCCCGTATTGGGAGCTGCCGATGTCGGCATCGCGATGGGCGCCAAGGGCTCGACGGCGGCGAGCGAATCGGCTGACGTGGTGATTCTCGTCGATGATCTCTACCGCGTCGTGTCGGCGGTGCAAGTCAGTCAGCGCACTGTGCAAATCGCCTTGCAAAGCATTTGGATCGGTATCGCCATCAGCGTGGGGCTCATGCTCTTTGCGATGACGGGAGCGCTGCCTGCAGTCGTCGGCGCCGGGCTTCAAGAAGTTGTTGACCTCGTCGCGATTCTCAATGCGTTGCGGGCACTGAGTCTCAAGCGTCGCGTGCGTGTCTCGTCGAGTTCGAACGCGGCTGGCGTGCAACTGCCGAGCTAGTACCCCGAGAAGTAGTCGGTGTGGATGCGGCGGGCCCCGTTAGCGCGCAGTGTCGCCTTGAGGTCGTTCACGAGGGAGGGCGGGCCCGAGAGGTACGCGCGGCGGTCGGCCAAGTCGGGCACGAGCGCGGAGAGGGCGTCGCCGTTCATCCGCCCCTCGCTGCCGAGCACCCAGCCTTCGGGAAGTGACTCGACCGGCTGCGGCCCGAACACAATGACGCGCACGCCGGCCTCCACAAAGAGTCCGGAGAACGGCAACGTTTCGGTGCTGGAGGTCGCGTAGATGAGCACGATATCGCGTTCGTCATCGTGCAGGTGAGAGTGTGCGACCTGGCTGGCGAAGGGCGTGACACCGATACCGCCGGCCACGAGCAACAACGGTTCGGTGGTCTTTCGAGGGAGTACGAAGTCGCCCCAGATGCCGGTGGCATTGACGTCGGCTCCGCGCGGCAGTGCGAGGAGGGCTGCTTTGAAACTGCTCGACTTCTCGGGCGCCGTGAACGTGATCGACAGGGTCGCCCCCGCCGAGGGTGCAGACGAGATCGTGAAGTAGCGACGTGCTCCCCGCAGGTCGGGCGAAGGGTGCGGCAACGAGAGCTCAATGTATTGACCCGCCCGGAACGCGAGAGTGCGGTGCGGGGCAAAAGTGAGCTCCCACGTGCCGGGAGCTATCTCTTCGGTTTCGGTGAGCGTCATCCGGATGGTGCGGCGCTGAGTGAACGCGAAGGCGACCAGATTGCCTAGGAGCAGTGCCAGCAGCGGGTCGCTGTAGAGGGTCCCAATCGAGAATGGGATGGCGAAGAGCAGGGCGACGAGCGCGGCGACGCTGAGGCGTTGCCAGCGTCGCGGCGGTAGCGTAAGCGGTTCGCTGAGCATGAAGCCGACGAAGAAGATCAGTTGCGAGGAGGTGAACGTGACGGCGATCGCTTCGGCAATATCGCCACCATTGGCAAGCGTGAGGGCGATGCGGATGCTGGCCGCGAGCACCACAAAGGTCAGCCCCAAATCGAGGCGTTGAGTGCGATACAGAATAAGGAACGCCGCGATGATGATGAGGGGCTGCAGCCACGGGGTGCCGATCCACCACGTGGGGAATCCGATCGGAACCCAGTAGAAAACGTAGGCCCCGAGGGCTGCGGGATTGAAAATATGGCGCCCGCGGAATGCGATCAGAAATTTGGATGCCGCCGCAACGGTCGAGGCAAGTGCGATCGACAGCAGCCCGTCGAGTTGCAGGCTCGGTGCCATGATGAAGAAGACGAGCAACCCGGTGATGAGCGACGATTCGAGGTGCGCGCGCTGCCGCACGATGCGCGCGCCGAGCCAGCTGGCCGCAGAGCTAAACACGACGGCGATCGGCAGACTGGCAAGCAACGCAAAGGGATCAGCAGCGATGAGATCGAAGAACGCGAGTGCAATCGACGCTACCGCGAGAACGGCGAGAGACCCGAGCACAAGGGTGTACATCGGCACGGCACCGAGGGTGCGATCAAGCCAGCGCTTCATAAAAATAATTCTCCCGTGAAGTCAGCCGAGTGCTCTACTTGGCCGGTGGACAGCATCCGCACCCACTGACAATCGAACTCCTCCGCGAGCGATGCGGGGTCGGCAAAAAAGAGTGCGGTGGCAAGGCCGTCGGCTTCGAGCGCGGTTGGGGCGATCGCCCAGGTGGCGATGATGCGGTCGGTGGGGAGGCCCGTGCGGGCATCCAAAATGTGGTGCAGCCCAGCCCAGGCGCGTCGGTTAGGAGCTGACGCACAAATCGCCTCATTGCTCACGGTCACCACTCCGATGGCTTTGCTGGTGTTGAGCGGATGCTCCAGCGCGACCCGCAGTTCACCGTCGCCGCGGTGCAGCAGGTCTCCGCTCGCATCCACCGTGGCGGAGTGGACTCCGTGCTCGGCGAGCACCTCGGCCACAAGATCGACGAGGTAGCCCTTGCCTGCAGCGCCGACGTCGAGCACGGCGGGGGTGAGGGTGGTGAGTTCGCTGCCGTTCCAGCTGATCGCTTCGTGCCAGTCGGGCACGCGCGTGCGGGTCGCGGTGGGCTGCAACGAGTAGGTGCGGTCGTAGCCGAGCTCTTCCAGAGCACGGCCCACGAGCGGGCTCATGGCGCCGGCGGTCGCATCGTAGAGGCGGCGGTAAAGCTCGAACAGTGGGGGAGCATCCGGCGGAAAAGGATAGCTGCCGGGGGTGCGGGCGATTCGGCTGACGAGGGAGTCGTCACGAAATCGCGAGTAGGTGCGGTCGAATTGCTCGATGCGGCGCTGAATCGCGGCGAACACCTCAGGGTCGAGGGGATCGGCGGTGTCAATCTGCCAGGGCGCACCAATGGCATCGAACTGTTTACTCGGCGAGGGCATCCGCCTTGATGGCGTCGACGGCGTTGTTGAAGCCGCCGCTTGTGAGCGACGAGCCGGCTACTTTGTCCACCGAAAGTTCGTCGATGTTCTTGCCGACAACTTCGGCGGCGATTCCGTTGATGAATTCGCCTTGGAACTGCTTCGAGCTGGGGTTGTCTCCGTTGCCGACGACGGTGACGTCGGTGATGACATTACTCTCGAGCGTGAGCGTCACGTCAACTTGTTCTTGGCCGTCGGGGGAGGTGTAGTTGCCCGACTCCGTGTAGGTTCCGTCGGTGTACTCGGCACCGGTCGCGGTGGCATCGGGAACAGTGGTTTCAGCCGAACCGACATCCGCAGTGGTTGCCGTGCTTGAGCAAGCGGAGAGTGCACCCACGAGGGTGACACCGGCAAAGAGGGCAACGGCGGTCTTGTTGTCGGTGAGGCTGCGCATGGGGCTCCCAGAGGTAGGCGAGTGTTCAGTATGCCCGAGCAATCCTGACGGGAAGCTGGAATTTTACGGTGTCAATCGCCTTATTCGGATCCGGGTTCGGTGTCATCGAATTCTGGAGCGGCATCGATGGCCTGCTCCAGTTCGTCGACAAGGAGCGAATGGGGCGCGATGATTCCTCCCCGGTAGCCGGCGCGAGCAATCATGTGGGCCGATACCGGAGCGGTGATCATTTGGAAAATGAGCAAGAAGATCAGCAGGAGAATTGTGGAGAGTTGACGTTCTTGCAGGGCGATGGCCAACAGCACGAACGCCAAGCCCAGAATCTGGGGTTTGGTTGTCGCGTGTAGACGTGCAATCGCATCCGGAAAACGGAGAAGGCCAACACCAGCGGCGACCGAGAGGAACCCGCCGAGCAAAAGAAATACGCCGGTAAGGATGTCGAGGATTGAGTCGAGAATCATGAGTTGGTTCTCCTCGAGACATAGCGCGCCACCACAACGGAACCGAGGAATGCAGTGCTCGCGAGCACGAGCATCGCTGGCAGGCTTCGCGTGTGACCGTTGTAGACCATCTCCGCTCCCAGCGCGCAAATGATCGTCGTGAGCAGCATGTCAGAGGCGATCATACGGTCAAGGATGGAGGGGCCGCGGATGATGCGGTAGAGCGCCAGAAGGCCTGCGATGAGCAGCATCACACCGACGGCAAGAAACACCCAATCGCTCATCGTGTGGCCTCCGTCTCATGAATGCGGGCAAGATCATCTTTCGACCCGATGGCACGAACGATGCGCGCTTCCACGACGAGCACCTTGGCGCGCATCGCTTCGACAGCGGCGGCCGTGGTGGTGTCAAAGGTGTGGAAGTAGAGGATGGCGCGTTCCCGATCCACTTCGACGACGATTGATCCGGGAACCAGCGACATCGCAATCGCGTCGAGCGTCATGACGAAATCTGAGCGAGTGCGCAGCTGAACGGCAATGACGGATGATGTGGGGATCGGTCGAGGGTTCAGCGCTTGGAAGGCGACGGTGAAGGAGGCTACCGTGACGTCGGCGATGAAGTGGGCGATAAACACGAGCGAGTACCAGAGGTTCAGGCGGCCCGAAATGTCGGCAGGGGGCAGATAGAGCACTCGGGTCACGGCGATCGCCACAAAAAATCCGGTCAGGATGTTCAGCCACGAGAACTGGCCCCAGAGCACACCCCAGAGCACCACGAGCCCGAGCAGCAGCGGCAGCTGCTTCCAGACGCGGCCGCGAACTTCGGTGCGCGAGACCTTGCGTGCACTCGCTGATTCAGAGGCGGTCGCAGTCGTTGGCGCCGCTACGGAGGCGGGCTGGTCGTCCTGAGGACTCATTCGAGGCCTCCCGGGAACACAGTATTGACGTAATAGGCGGGGCCATTGATGTTCTCACCGGCATTAGCGCTGAGGTCGAAGAGCGGGGTCGCGAAGACGGTGAGCGCGATGCTCACCGTCACCATCGCGACGGTGGCGCCGACCATGATTCGAGGCGTGGTGCGCACTGACTCAACGACGGGGGAGCTTCCGGTTTCTGCCCGCATCGCCAACGGGTTTTCGTAGTCGGCCACCTCTTCGGCGTCGCGCCAGAAGATCATGCTCCAGGCACGAGCGAGGGCATAGAGAGTGAGCAGCGACACGGCCGCTCCGCAGCCGATCAGTACCCACGCGAGCACGGACCCGTTGTTGGCTCCGGCCTCAAACAGTGCCAACTTTCCGAGGAAACCGGAGAACGGCGGGATGCCGCCGAGGTTCAACAGGGGGATGAAGAACAGCACCGCAATCAACGGACTGGTCTTGAGCATCCCGCCCAGCTTGTTGATGCCGGTCGTGCCACCTTGACGTTCCACCAGCCCGGTGGCCAAGAAGAGAGTGGTTTGAACGGTGATGTGGTGAACGATGTAGAACGTGGCCGCGGCGAGGCCGGCCGCCGTGTCGATGCCGATACCGAACAGCATGTAGCCGATGTGGCTGATGAGCGTAAAGGACAACAGTCGCTTGATATCGGACTGCGCGACGGCTCCCAAGATTCCAATCACCATCGTGAGCGCCGCCACAATGAGCAGCACGGTATTGAGCTGGCCATCCGGGAAGATGATCATCTCGGTGCGGATGATGGCGTACACGCCGACTTTGGTGAGCAGGCCGGCGAAGACTGCCGTGACGGGGGCTGGCGCCATCGGGTAGGAGTCGGGCAGCCAGAACGACAGTGGGAACACTGCGGCCTTGATGCCGAACCCAATCAGCAACATGACGTGGAGAATCAACTGGATGTCGGCGGGCAACTCCGCAAGTCTCACGGTGAGCTGCGCGATGTTCACCGTGCCGGTCGCACCGTAAATCATGGCGATGGCGGCGAGGAAGATGGCGGAGGAGACCAGGCTCACGACGATGTACACGGTGCCGGCACGAATGCGGGGTTTGGTGCCGCCCACAGTGATCAGCACGTAGCTTGCGACGAGAAGAATCTCGAAACTGACATACAGGTTGAAGAGGTCACCCGCGACGAAGGCGTTGAAGACTCCGGTCGCCAAAATGAGGTAGGTCGGATAGTAGATCGAGACGGGAGTCTCGCGGTCGCCATCGGCGAGGCCCTGGCCCACCGAGAACACGAGAACGGCCAGCAGCACTGCGGCGGAGACGACGATCATGAGGGCAGAGAGCCGGTCGACCACGAGCACGATGCCGTAGGGGGCAGGCCAGCCTCCGACTTCAACGGCAATCGCGCCATTGGTGTTGACGGCCACGAGCAAGGCGGCACCGATCAGGAGAACGGCGCTGAGCACGCTCACGGCAATGAGCGTTTGAACGCGGGGACGGTTGGCTTGGGTGAGAGCTGCTGCTGCGCCGAGCAATGGCAGGAGAACGACAAGAGTGGTTAGTGCGCTCATGCGCCTGCCTCCTTCTCGTCGATTTCTCGCTGTCTGCGTTCGGCCGCCAGGCTCTCTTGCTCCTCGCGTTCCTCCTGCTTTTCGAGGTCGAGGGCGGTGGAGATGGCCGCTGCGGCTCGAGTGCCGAATTCGGTGTCGTCACCGTCAACGGCACGATCGGTGGTCACCGAACTTCTCCGGCTGCCCATTGCGAGGTCTTCTGAATCGTCGTAGACCACATCAGCATTGGCTAGGCGCCACGACCGGTAGATAAGAGCGAGCAGGAATGCGGAGACTCCGAAGGTAATCACGATGGCGGTCAGGATGAACGCCTGCGGCAGCGGATCGGCTGTGGCATCCTCTTCGCCGAAGAACGCTGCAGCTCCGGAAGGCCCCGAGACGATAAGGATCAGCAAGTTGGTGGCATTACCCACGAGCAGGAAGCCCAACAAGACGCGCGTCATGCTGCGCTCGAGAAGCAGGTAAACACCTACCGAGTAGAGCACGACCATGATGACGACGAGGGTGAGAGAGGCGTTCATATGGTGCTTCCGCTCTCGAGAGATTCAGAGGACTCTTCGCGCTGGCGATCGATCTCGGCGCCGAGGCTGCGCAGAACATCCAGCACCATTCCGATGACGACGAGGTAGACCCCGATGTCGAAAATGGTGGAGGTAGAGAACTCAAGGTGGCCGAGCACGGGAATCGTGGTTTCGAAGAATGTGGAGGTAAGAGCATCCGCGCCGAGGAAGAGTGGCACGGTGGCGGTTCCCGCCGCGAGCACGAGCCCGACGCCCAGGATGCGCCCCGCATCGAACGGCGCTGCTGCGCCGAGCTCGTAGCGTCCACCGGCGAGGTATCGACCGGCGAGCGCGAGTCCCGCCACGAGACCGGCGGCGAACCCGCCTCCCGGCAAATTGTGGCCAGCGAACAAGAGGTAGATCGACAGCACGATCAGGGGGTGGAAGAGCAGGCGAATAACAACTTCGAGGAGAATCGACCGGTTTTCGGGAGCCAACTTGCGGCCCGCGAGTAGCCACGCGGTGCGAGTCGACGGGTCTTGAACACCGGGCAGGTACTCGGAGGACACGATTTCGCGTGATGGCTTGAGTCGAGCGCGGATCGTGCCGCGGGCACGGGTTTCGGAGACACGGGGCAGGTTGTCGGTGCGGCTGCGCAAGAACACCAGACTGGCGACGCCGGTCGCGGCAGCCACGATCACCGAGAGTTCTCCGAGCGTGTCCCAACCGCGGATGTCGACGAGCACGACGTTAACCACGTTGCGGCCGTGACCGATCTCGTACGCGAGTTCAGGCAGCGACACGGAGATGGGATCTGCACTTCGGGCGCCAAGCGCGACGATGGCGACGATGCCCATAAGGAGGCCGACGGAGAGGCCAACGGCAGCACGCAATACGCGTCGCGAACTGCCGTGCGCTTTGCCCAAGCGAGCAGGCAGCCGTCGCAGCACCAGCACGAAGGCAATCAGGGTGACGGTCTCAACCAACACTTGAGTGAGCGCGATATCGGGAGCGCCGTGGAATGCGAATAACGCGGCCATGCCATACCCCACGACTCCCACGAGCACAGCGGCTTGGAACCGCTTCTGGGCGCCGAGTAGGGCGAGGGCGGCAACGATCATGACGGTGCCGATGGCGAGTTGCCCTGGGCTGTCGAAGAGTCGGATGGAATCGGGCCACGTGCGATTCAGCGCCAGCGTGCTGCCTACCGAGCCGACCATCACGAGCAGGATGACGGTGAGATAGAACGGCAGCGAACCTCGCTGCGTAGTCGCTGTCACTCGCAAGGCAATACGGTCGAGCGTGCGCAGGCCGGAGCGGTACAGCTTGTTCGAGTCGACTAACGAGGGCACTCGGGACTGGAGACTGAAGACCTGGGTGCGTGCCCAGAAGAGTGCGAGGCCGCCGAGCAACGTGGCGGCCGAGATAAAGAAGGCGGCGTCGAAGCCATGCCAGAGCTTGAGGGAATACTCGTAGCCTTCTGAGGCGAACTGCTGCGAATAGCCTTCGAGCACGGTTCCGATGGTGCCGAAGAGCGGGGCAAGAACGAGACCGGTGAGCGCGAGAATTGCCGGCGACGACAGGAACCAGACATTCTCATGCAGCGGCCGCACTGTCTCGACTCCGTCTTTACGAGCGAAGGCACCCCAGAGGAAACGTGCGCTGTAGGCCACAGTGAGGGTAGATCCCACGGCGACTCCGATAACCGCGATCCATCCCAGCGCCGATCCCGCGCTCGCGCTTTCAAGGAAGCTGGCAAGAACAGCTTCCTTGGCGACGAACCCGGCGGTGAAGGGGATACCGGCCATTGACACTGCGGCGATGATCGCGACCGTGGCGAGGAACGGGGCTTCGCGGCCAAGCCCGCTCAACTTGGTGAGGTCGCGTGTTCCCACACGGTGGTCAATGAGTCCGACGACCATGAACAGCGCCGCCTTGAAGAGAGCGTGAGCAAGAAGCAGCGCAACTCCAGCGAGAGCCGCGGTGCGAGTGCCAAAACTCACGACCGTCAGCAAGAACCCGAGCTGACTGACGGTGCCATAGGCAAGCAAAAGTTTGAGGTCGACCTGGGTGAGCGCGCGCCATCCGCCCACCAACATCGTGAAGACTCCCAAGCCGAGGAGCAGCGGCTGCCACCCCGGGGTTTCAGCGAACCCAGGTGCCAGGCGAGCGATGAGATAGATGCCGGCCTGCACCATCGCGGCCGCGTGCAGATAGGCGCTCACCGGAGTGGGCGCGGCCATCGCCGAGGGCAGCCAAAACTGGAACGGAACGATTGCTGACTTGCTGAGCGCGCCCACGAGAATCAGCATGATCGCGATGGTGACCGCGGTTCCCTCGGGGGCAAGGTCGACGAGCCGCGCCAGGCTGGCAGTGCCGGTGCGTTCGGCCAGCATGACGAGCCCGACCAACATCACGAGCCCACCGGCGGTTGTGACGATGAGGGCCTGCATCGCAGCGATGCGGCTCGCGAGCCGACCGGTGTTATGGCCAATAAGGAGGAAGGAGAACACCGTCGTGGCTTCCCACAGGATGAAGAGCAAGTAGACGTTGTCGGCGATCACGAGCCCGTACATGGTGCCGGTGAAGGCGAGGAAGACGGCCGCGAAACGACCGAGCCCTTCTTCGGTGGCCGCGAAATACTTGATGCAGTAGAGCATCACGAGCGTGCCGACGCCGGTGACGACGAGGGCAAGCAGCCACGAGAGGGTGTCGACCCGAAAGCTGAGATCGAGGTGCAGCTGGGAGATCCATGGAATGGTCTCCGTTGGCGGAGTATCCGCGAGAACGGCGGGAGTCTGCAGCAGAGTGTAGATAAATGCCGCTGCGGGAATGATGGCCGTGATGAAGAAAACACGAACACCAACTCGGCGGGTGAGCGCAGGGATCACCAGGGAAACGAGCGCGAACGCACCGAGCAGCACTATCACGGGGCTCTCCGCTTCGAGCTGGGGCTGGAACCGTGCGGATTCAGTGCAGTTCTCCCTTAGAGTGCTCGATCTGGTGATCGAGTGCTGCAGTACAGCCGGGGCGAGTGGCGTTGCAGCAGAGTGGCGAGATGGTCGGTGTCTTCGTCTCGAACATTCTACCGGACGAATATCTGGACGGGTGATGAAGGTGACGACGCGAGTGCTGCGCTCATTCGCAGAGACCACTTCGACAATCCTCCCGCGATCGCATCGGGTAGCTCTAAGGTCGATGGCATGGCTGAGGTAGTAATCGTTGATGACAAACACGCGGCGGGCGAAGTCGCTGCAGACCTCATCGAGGCACTCGTGCGCCGCACCCCGGATGCCGTCCTCGGCCTAGCAACCGGGTCGACGCCCTTAACAACGTGGGCTGCGCTCGCGGCTCGCGCCCTCGATCTTTCCGCTGTGCGGGGTTTTGCGCTCGATGAGTATGTCGGATTGCCTGCGGGGCATCCCGAGAGCTACCGCTCGGTGATCACGCGCGAAGTGGTTGAACCGCTCGGATTAACACCGGAGCTCGTGCAGGTGCCTGCCGAGAGTGGCCCCATCGAGACCGCGGGTGACGACTACGAGCGCGCGATCGTCGCGGCGGGTGGCGTCGACCTGCAAATTCTCGGAATTGGTTCGACGGGCCACATCGGCTTCAACGAACCCGGATCCTCGTTCGCCTCACTCACCCGCGTCAAGACCCTCACTCAGCAGACGCGACTCGACAATGCGCGCTTCTTCGATTCACCCGACGATGTGCCCAAGCACTGCATCACGCAGGGGCTCGGCACCATCCAGCGTGCGGGGCACCTCGTCTTGCTCGCGTTTGGCGAAGCAAAGGCCGCGGCGCTCGCGGGGGCGGTCGAGGGGCCGGTGACCGCGAGCCTGCCGGGATCGGCGATTCAGTTGCACGCCACCGTCACGGTGATTGTGGACGAGGCTGCGGCATCCGAGCTGAAGTACGCCGACTACTACCGCTACTCCTGGGAGAACCGCCTCGACTGGGAACGGCTGCGCTAAAGCTCCCGGCTTCGCCAGCGGCGATGCCTCGTGTCGGTACTCCGTGCCATCGTTAGCTCATGACGAACTATGTGGCGCTGCTTCGCGGAATCAACGTGGGCGGCTCGAATGTGATCAGCATGGCGGCGCTGAAGGAGTGCTTCGCCGATGCCGGTTTCGGTGACGTCCGCACCTACATTCAGAGCGGCAACGTCGTGTTCGCCTCAGACGCGTCGGGCAGCGCCGAGCTTGAAGTCGAAATTGAGCGGATGCTGCGCGAGCGCTTCGGCGCAGACGTCCTCGCTGTCGTGCGCTCCGGCGACGAATTCGCGGCCACCGTTGCGGCGGCCCCGAGCGATCACGGTTCCGCGGAGCTGCTGAGCGATGTGCTCTTTCTCAAACGTCCTCTCACCGCAGCGGAAGCACTCACCCTCGTGCCCGAACTCAACGAACAGGTTGACTCTGTCTCAGCAGGCCCAGACGCGCTCTACTTCTCACGCACCGTCGTCGACTCGGCGAGATCGCGCATCGACCGCCTGCGCGCTAATCGCCTCTCGAAGCGGATGACGGTGCGCAATTGGCGCACGACGCTGAAGCTGCGCGACTTGCTCGACGGGGACTAGCGGAAGATGATCGTGCGCGCCCCGTCGAGCAGCACACGGTCTTCGGCGAACCACTTCACGGCTTGCGTGAGCGTGCGGCTTTCTTCGTCTTGACCGATCGATCTGAGTTCGCTTGACGTGCTGGCGTGGTCGACGCGCACCACGTTTTGCTCGATGATTGGGCCCTCGTCGAGGTCGCTCGTCACAAAATGAGCGGTGGCGCCGATGAGCTTCACACCGCGAGCGTGCGCCTGCTTGTAGGGGTTCGCGCCCTTGAAGCCGGGCAAGAAAGAGTGGTGGATGTTGATGATCTTGCCGCTCAACTGCTCGCACAGTTCGGGGGAGAGGATCTGCATGTAGCGGGCCAGCACCACAAGTTCGATGTCGTGCTCTTCGACAACCTCGAGGATGCGTTCTTCGAAGGCCAGCTTCTGGCCGGGCGTCGTGACAGCGTGCGACTCGAACGGCACCTCATAGAACTCGGCGAGCGAGCCCAAATCGGGGTGGTTACTCATGATCAGCGGCAGGTCGATCGGCAGCTGGCCAGCGCGCTGGCGGTAGAGAAGGTCGTTGACGCAGTGTCCGGCCTTGGATGCGAGTACGAGCGTGCGCAGCGGGCGCCCCACCACGTCGAGTTGCCATTCCATCGCGTACCGCTCGGTCACGGGGGCGAGGGCTTTCTCGAAAACCTCGCGCGGAGCATCCGACTGCACCTGCAAGCGCATAAAGAAGCGCCCGGTGTCTCCGCTGGAGAACTGCTGCGATTCGGTGATGTTGCCGCCGGCCTCAACAATGGCGCCACTGATGGCGTGAACGATGCCGGGCTTGTCATCACAAGTGAGGGTTACGATCCAATGCGTTGAGGTAGTCACTGATTTAGCGTACCGGTGCTGGCGGTAGAGTTAGTCAAACATGAGCACGTCACGCACTTCTTCGCCCGCCTCCTCTCAGGCATTTCCGTGGGCAGGCCTCTTCACTCTCTCTGCACTGATCTTCACTTCGGTCACGAGCGAATGGTTACCCACCGGATTGCTGCCCGAAATCGCCGCCGAGCTCTCTGTCTCGGAGTCGCAGGTGGGCTTGCTCATCACGATCTTCGCCGCGACTGTTGTGATCTCCACGGCTCCGCTCGCCGCTCTCACGCGCAACCAGCCCCGCAAGAAGCTCGTCATCATCGTGCTGATTGTCTTTGTGATTGGTAACTTGCTCGCCGCTGTGGCACCCAACTATGCGGTGCTCGTGATCGCCCGCATTATCGGTGGGCTGTCGCACGGACTGTTCTGGGCCGTGGTCGGCGCCTACTCGGCGCACCTCGTTCCGCCGCACCAGGTTGGCCGCGCCGTTGCCGTCACGAGCGCGGGTGCGACCGCCGCCTTCGTGCTCGGAGTGCCCGTCGGTACCGCTCTCGGTCACGCCCTCGGCTGGCGCTTGGCCTTCGTCGTGATTGCGATCATCATCGCGGCGCTCACGATTATGGTTGTGCGCATTTTGCCGCCCGTCGATCACCAGCAGCCCCTCGCCACGGGCGAAATCTCGATCCCGCTACGCAAAGACCGGTCGGTTCCCGGCGTCATCTACGTCTGCATCTTGGTGGCGCTCGTGATGCTCGGCCACAACCTCTTCTATACCTACATCGTTCCGTACCTGATTGGCCCGGCCGGAATCGACACCGGCGCCGTCGCTGGGGTTCTCCTGCTCTTCGGTGCCGCCGGCGCCCTCGGTCTCGCGCTTGCCGGTCTCTTGGTCGACCGCTTCCCGCGCAGCATCATCCCCGTCACGGTTGCCCTCGTCGCGATCTGCGCCGCGCTGCTCGGCCTATTCCCCGCCGAGCCCGCCATCATGTTCACCGTCATCATTGTCTGGGGAACGGCCTTCGGCGGTGTTCCCGCCATGATGCAAACACGACTCTTGCAGCTGGCCTCACCGCGCATGCGCGATGTCGGCTCGGCCTACCTCACGACCTCGTTCAACATCGGTATCGGCGGTGGAGCGCTCGTGGGCGGCATCCTGCTCGACAACCACGGGGTTATCTCGTTGCCCTACGTTGACGCCGGCATTCTGGGCGTTGCGGTGGTCTTTGCGATCATCGGTGGCGAGCTACTCAGACGGCGAGGCGCGAAGGCTGCGGCAATTCGCGACCAGCAGCCCACACCGCCCGCACCCTAAGGTCGGCATCGAGTAGCACGGCGTCGGCGGCAAATCCGGGAGCAAGCGACCCGAGGTCGCCTTCGCGCCCTATTGCCCGGGCAGGAATAGCGGTGGCCGCGGCAACAGCCTGCGGCAGGCTCAAGCTCACATCGGTCACCGCGCGACGTACCGCGGCATCCATGGTGAGAGTGGAACCGGCAATAGCGCCGTTATCGCTCAAGCGGGCAACGCCGTCGGTCACCGTGACATCGAGCGAGCCGAGTAGATAATGTCCGTCGCCGGCGCAGGTTGCCGCCATCGCATCAGTAACCAGCGCGATGCGGCCGGGGGCCGAAGCGAACAACATTTTTACGACATCAGGATGCACGTGCACGCCGTCGTTGATGACCTCGAGCGTGACGCCCGGAGAGTGAAAGGCTGCAGCCACCGGGCCGGGAGCTCGGTGGTGGATCTCACGCATGGCATTGAACGCGTGGGTCAAGATGCTCGCGCCAGCCTCAAACGCGGATCGGGTCTCGGCGTAGGTGGCGGCAGTGTGGCCAATCGCTACGCGTACATCGGCGGCGACGAATTGGGCGACAGCCTCAGCGCCGCCGGGGAGTTCTGGGGCCAACGTGATCTGGCGAAGCGTTCCATCGGCGGCGGTCAGCAGCTGCTCGATCTCGGTCGCCGTAGGAGTGCGAAGCGCGGCCGGATTGTGTGCACCACGGAACCCCTGATCGATAAACGGACCTTCGAGGTGGCTGCCCAATACGAGGGGATCCCGGTGGGTGAGCTCAGCAACCTCGCCCAGCCGCTCGACAAGACGTTCGTGGCCATCGCTAATGAGCGAAAGAACAGAGCGGGTGGTTCCGTGGCTGCGGTGGGCGGCAAGCGCCGTCGTGATGGCGTCTATTCCGTCATCGAACGAGACACCGTCGGCGCCGTGACAGTGGATGTCGATAAAGCCGGGAGTAAGAAAATCGCCGTTGGCGTCGGTGACGAGGGTGGCGGCATCCGCTTGCTCACGCCAGGAGTCACCGGTGCCCGTTGCGCCAATGCTGTCGCCCGTGAACCCTACCCACGCGTTATCGCGCTGCACACCGTCGCTCACGAGCGTTGCGGAGTGGATGATGCGGGTAAACATGGGGTCCATTCGGGGGAGTGAGAGCGCTCTGGCGCGGTTCCTGAGCGGCGTCGATGTAGTCCAAAGTCTGACAGAAATAGGGGGTATTTCAAGGCTCAGTTAGACCACTTGAAGGACAGACTTCTTTCCTACCGCGCGGAAAGATGGCACACACTGACTGCTTGCGTTGAGCGTTCACCCGGTATCTTGGAAGTATCCACCCCGTCGCAAGGAGATCATCTGTGTCAACGTTCCTCTCGCCTCTCTCTGAGGTAGACCCTGAGATCGCTGCGGTGCTCGCTCAAGAGCTCGACCGTCAGCGCAACACTCTCGAGATGATCGCGAGTGAGAACTTCGTTCCGCGCGCCGTTCTTGAGGCACAGGGTTCGGTTCTCACCAACAAGTACGCCGAGGGTTACCCGGGGCGTCGCTACTACGGCGGCTGCGAATTTGTGGATATTGCTGAGAAGCTCGCCATCGATCGCGCCAAGAGCCTCTTCGGTTCCGCGTTCGCTAACGTTCAGCCCCACTCGGGTGCGTCGGCAAACGCCGCCGTTCTGTCGGCTATCGCTAAGCCCGGCGACCGCATCCTCGGCCTTTCGCTCGATCACGGTGGGCACCTCACGCACGGTATGCGTTTGAACTTCTCCGGCAAGCTTTACGAAGCTCACGCTTACGGCGTGAACGAAGAGACCGGCGTTCTTGATATGGCGGATGTTCGTGCCAAGGCCATTGAGGTTCAGCCGCAGGTCATCATCGCTGGGTGGTCGGCTTACTCGCGTCAGCTCGACTTTGCTGAGTTCCGTTCGATCGCCGATGAAGTTGGAGCAGTGCTCTGGGTTGATATGGCGCACTTCGCTGGACTCGTTGCCGCTGGTCTGCACCCGAACCCCGTTCCTTTTGCGGATGTAGTGTCCTCGACTGTTCACAAGACCATTGGTGGACCGCGCTCGGGCTTCATCCTCACGAACAACGTTGATATCGCCAAGAAGATCAACTCCAACGTGTTCCCCGGCCAGCAGGGCGGACCGCTCATGCATGTGATCGCCGCCAAGGCGACCGCCTTCATGCTGGCAGCATCCGATGATTTCAAGGATCGCCAGGAGCGCACCCTTCGTGGCGCCAAGCTTCTTGCTGAGCGTCTCGTTCAAGACGACATGACTGAGCTCGGCATTGATGTGCTCACGGGAGGCACCGACGTGCACCTCGTGCTCGTCGACCTGCGCAAGTCAGAACTCAATGGTCAAGAAGCCGAAGACCTGCTGCACTCGGTTGACATCACCGTCAACCGCAACGCTGTTCCTGCCGACCCGCGCCCGCCGATGGTGACCTCGGGTCTCCGCATCGGAACGCCGGCATTAGCAACCCGCGGATTCGGTGACGCCGAATTCACGGAGGTTGCCGACATCATCGCCGAAACTCTCAAGCCCGGTGCCGACATCACCGCGTTGCAGCTTCGTGCCCGCGCGCTCGCCGATGCCTTCCCGCTCTACGAAGGACTCGAGAGCCCCGGTAGCTGGGCCTAAGCAGCCATAGTCGGGGTCGAAAACGACCACCGTCAGAGAGCCCGCTTCCGTGTGAACACGGAGGCGGGCTCTTTAGCGTTTAATGGACAGGGCAGTTGTAGGTGGCCGATCAGCGTATGGGCCCGATTCGAACGGAAGACGATGACCGCAGTAAAGCTTGATGGTGTTGCCACAGCAACCGCAGTGAAGAATGAACTGCGCATTCGCGTTGACGCGCTCAAGGCTCGCGGCATCACTCCGGGCCTCGGCACCCTTCTCGTGGGTGACGACCCCGGAAGCCGTTCCTATGTCGCAGGCAAGCACCGCGACTGTGCCGAAGTGGGCATCGAATCTATTCGCGTCGATCTGCCGGCCACGGCATCCGCTGACGAAGTTCGGGATGCCATTGTGGCGTTGAACGAGAACCCTGCCGTCACCGGCTACATCATTCAGTTGCCGCTGCCCGCCGGTCTCGATGAGAACGCGATGCTCGAACTCATGGACCCCGCCAAGGATGCGGATGGCCTGCACCCCACCAACCTGGGTCGTCTCGTGCTTGGCGTGGGCACGAAGCTCGATTCGCCGCTGCCCTGCACCCCGGCCGGAATCGTCGAAATGCTGGAGCGCTACAACGTGCCCATCGCGGGCAAGCACGTTGTTGTTGTCGGCCGTGGCCTCACGGTCGGTCGCCCCATTGGCCTGCTCCTCACCCGCAAGGGACTGGATGCTACCGTCACTCTCACCCATTCCCGCACGACCCAGCTGGAGACTCACGTTCGCCAGGCGGACATCGTGGTTGCCGCCGTCGGCTCTGCTGGCCTTATTCGTCCCGAGTGGATCAAGCCCGGAGCAGCCGTTCTCGACGTCGGAATCACCCGCGTGATCGACGAAGAAACCGGCAAAGGCCGCCTCGTCGGAGATGTTGACCCTGGCGTTGCGGAAGTCGCTGGCTACCTCTCGCCCATGCCCGGTGGCGTTGGCCCGATGACTCGCGCGATGCTCGTGAAGAACGTCGTCGACGCGGCCGAACGGCTCTGACGGTGGCAGCGAAGAGGTCGGCGCCGCCCGAGGGTGGCGCCGCCAAGCGCACTCCGCGCAAGCGTCGCTTTCCGTGGGCTCAGGTCTGGGTCTGGACCGGCACGATTGTGGCGATCGGCTTCGCCGTCGCGCTCGTGCTCAAGATCGTGAGCGAATAGGGCCTAGCGAATAGCCGCTGGCACAGAGCGCTTAGCGAAGAGTAGCTCTGCGGTTCCCGCTAGCGGTCGCGTAGTGCTCCGAGCGAGGGCAGCACCTCGGTGACGGTCGGCTGGCCCAGGGCATGCTCGGCGAAGGCACCATCGAGAGCAACGCGCACCCGCGATGCGGTGTCGGTGTCGACGAGGGCAACGGCGACTCCGCTAAACGGGCGGCCGAGCATCCGTGCACCCAATGCTCCGGATGCCAGAGCGGTTTCTACGGCGAGGTCAATTTCGGTGGTGGAGATTCCGTAGTCGTCGCGCAGGCTCGCCTGCGACGCGTCGAGTAGCGCGCCCAAGAGCCGCGGCGTTTCGTCGCGGATGGCGAGAGCCGCGTCGCGGACCCGCTGGTTTTCGGTAATGGTGTGCAGGGTGCGACGCACTTCGTCATCCGCGATTGCGGCGTCGAGTTCGTCGGCGGTCGGCGCATCGGTGTCGATCACCAGCAGTTCAAGGCCCGCGGTTTTCCAATCGAGGGGGAGCGGCTCGGGGCGGGTTTCACCCTCGAGCCGTACGAGGGCGTGGTCGTCGAGCGCAAAGACGCTCGCGGCAACGTCGGGGTGCTCGGGCAGGTGAGCGATGTGTTCGCCCAGACTCCACAAATCGGTGAGCGCGAGCGCAAGCGCGGCCTCCAGCGCCGACGACGACCCCATGCCCGCACCCACGGGAATGGTCGTGTCGATGAATACATCGACACCACTCAGGGCGCTCGAATCAGCGGATGACGCCATCACTTCCTGCACAATAGCCAGCGCACTGCGGCTCCAGCCTTCTACCGCGGTCGTCGCTAGCTCGTCGAGTTCCACCGTGACCATTTCGTCAACGAGGGCACTCGCGATGCGCACGGTGCGGTCAGGACTGGGGCCGGCGGCGAGCACGGTGCGGCGGTTGATCGCGATGGCGAGTTCGGCATCCGTCTCAGGGCTATCGGGAGTGCCGAGCAGCGTGAGGCGGCCGGGGGCAGACCAGACGCCAGCGGCGGGGCGCCCGAACACGGCCTCGAAGTCATAAAGAACGTCATCGCGAATATCTGACATGGCTGCTTCCTTCGTTGTTGCGTCTGCGCCGATAAGCTGTTGCGGTGAGCACGCCTACCGGAACCCAGTACATCATTTCTCGCGACTCTGAGCAGGGCGAGGCGCGAGCGACGATCACGGAACTTGCTGCGTCACTGCGGGAGTTCAGCATTGGCGGTGTTGATCTCGTGGAATCCTACGCCGAGACTGCGATGCCACCCTTTGCCGACGGCATCGTGTTGGTGCCGTGGCCCAACCGCATCGAAGACGGCACGTGGATGCTCGAAGGCGAACCACAACACCTCGACATCACCGAACGCGATCGCAACAACGCGATCCACGGTTTGCTTCGCAACACGGGCTACTCCCTCATCGAGCGCACCGAAAGCTCGGTCACACTCGAGGCAACAGTTTTCCCGCAGCATGGCTACCCGTTTCACCTGCACACCACGGTGCGCTACGAACTCGTCGAGGGTGGTCTGCGCGTCAGCCACACCGCCACTAACCTGTCGGATGCCGCAGCCCCGTACGCGCTCGGAACGCACCCCTTCTTCAAGATCGGTGACACTCCCATCGCGGAGCTGACTCTCACGATGACCGCAGCCACTCGCTTCGAGTCGAATGAGCGCAACATCCCGACCAATGAGGTCGCAGTGTCCGGCACCGGGTTCGATCTCAGCGGTGGTCGCCTCGTCGGAGAGCTCGATCTCGACACGGCGTTCGGCGGTATTGAGGTTGTCGACGGTGTTGCCGCACGCCTCACCGCGCCAGACGGTCGCGAAATTCGCGTCACCGTTGATGACAAGTTCGACTTCGTACAGCTGTTCACGCCCCGCAACTTCCCGACCCTCACCGGTGTCGGCCAAGTTGTCGCCATCGAGCCCATGACGGCCGCGCCCAACGCGTTTAACACTGGCCGCGGACTGCTGTGGTTGGAGCCCGGCTCTGAGTTCGCGGCGAGCTGGGGTGTCGAGTTCTGGGCATGACCGTGACAGAACCGAGCTCGACCCCCAGCGCCCGCGAAGTGCGACGGTGGCGACGCTATCTTGCTGCCGAACGCGCCGAAGCTGCCGTTTATCGGGATCTGGCATCCCGTCGCACTGGCGAAGAGCGCGAGATTCTTCTTGCGCTCGCCGCTGCCGAAAAACGCCACGAAGACCACTGGCTGATCCTGCTGGGGGAGCACGCCGGCCGGCCACGCCCGACTGACCCCCGCACGCGGATGCTCGGCTTCTTGGCCCGCCGCTTTGGTTCCGTCTTCGTGCTTGCCCTCGCCCAGCGGGCCGAATCACGTTCGCCGTATCTGGATGACGCTGACGCCACAGACACGATGGCCGCCGACGAAGCCGTGCATGAGGAAGTGGTTCGTGCTCTCGCTACCCGTGGGCGCCAACGACTCTCGGGAACGTTCCGCGCCGCTGTGTTCGGAGCAAACGATGGCCTCGTCTCCAACCTCGCCCTCGTACTCGGCATGAGTGCTGCCGGGCTTCCGACCGCCGTTGTGCTGCTCTCGGGCGTCGCCGGTCTCCTCGCCGGAGCGCTTTCGATGGCTGCCGGTGAATACGTGTCAGTGCGTTCCCAACTCGAACTCGAACAAGCGGCAGCGCACGGACCGGTCGCCACCGACTCCGTCACCCACCTCGACGTCGACGAAAACGAACTCGCCCTCGTCTACCGGGCACGCGGCATGTCCGCCCAGGAGGCCGAGCTGCACGCCGCCGAAGTGCTCGCCGGTCGCCAAACGGATGCCGCGGCAACGCCCGCAGAGCACAACCCGATCGGTTCGGCGCTGGGGGCTGCGGCATCCAGCTTCTGCTTCTTTGCGTCAGGCGCGGTTATTCCAGTACTGCCGTATTTGTTCGGGGCAGAAGGGTTCGCCGCCGTCGTGATCGCGTCGCTGCTGGTCGGTATCGCGCTGCTCGTCACCGGCTCCATCGTCGGCCTGCTTTCCGGAGCCTCGCCCCTCAAGCGGGCACTGCGCCAACTCGCGATTGGCTACGGAGCCGCTACCGCAACGTATCTTCTAGGGCTACTATTCGGGGTAAGTCTCGGCTAAAACCCGGAGGTCGCAATGGCTGCAGCACTCATCGTTGTCGATGTACAGCAAGGGTTTGACGATGTCGCCTACTGGGGGCCGCGCAATAATGCCGACTGCGAATCCAATATCGGGGTGCTGATCGGGCACTGGCGCCGCGAAGGCTGGCCGATCGTCTATGTACGGCACGATTCCAACGACGACACGTCGCCGTTGCATCCAAGCTCGCCAGGCAACGCCTTCAAAGAGTTACTCTCGGGCACCCCCGATCTGCTGGTGACCAAGAGCGTGAACTCGAGTTTTCATGGCAGCCCCAACCTCGACGAGTGGCTGAAAGCATCCGTTATTGATTCGATTGTGGTGTGCGGCATCACCACCAATCACTGCTGCGAAACGACCGCGCGGGTCGGTGGCAATCTCGGCTACGACGTTACTTTTGTGCTGGATGCCACCCACACGTTCGATCGCGAGGGGCCGTTTGGCGAAGAAGTCACCGCCGATGAGCTCTCGCGCATTACCGGAGTGAACCTGCATGACGAATTCGCTCAGGTGGTGTTGACCCGCGACCTCGTGGGAGGAAACGCGGGATTCAGCGGAGTCGTGATCTAGAGCAGGGTGCTATTTCGGCCAATCGCAAACCAGATCAGTGGCCCGAGGAATGGTGCGACCAGGATCACGATGAGCCACAGGAGTTTGGTATTCGTGGGCATGGTCGAGCGGTAAATCTGCAGCAACGCCACGGCGATCAGAGCTACGTAAGCGATGATCGCCAGAATGCCGATCACGTTCCACAAGATAACTTCAGACATGAAAGCCTCCCGATAGGCTGTTCGACCGCGTGGAGCGGGTACGTCAACTGTAGCGAGCATCGCTCATTAATCAAGCGAGGGATGAGCGTAGGGTCGGCAGCATGTAGTTCGGCGTCGCCGGGCGCAATCCGACGGATTCTCAGCGGGTCAGGCTACTCTCAGAGAAGCTAAAGGCACGCCGATTTTCGGTCGCTTGGCAGCTCACTCACGCTATAACGACGGGGCCCCCATGATTGACCATGTTTCTTCTCCTGCGGTAATGAACCGCGACGATGTTGTACTGCACGATGGACTCCTCGCGCTCAGCAATGACACCCTGACGCCGCGCGAAGCAGTGCGGGACGATCTGCTGTTTATTCGCGGCATTCTTGATGACGCTGAGATCCCGTTTCTGCTCGTGCGCGGCGACGGGGAGACCCCGGTTGTTGCCGTCGATTGGAAGGATCGCAAGGCGCTGAAGAACGCTTTGGTCACGGCCTGCCAGAACGAGCCCTTCTATGTGAAGCCGGCGCGCATCAAGGAGAACGGCAAGCCCGTTGCTTCGGATGAGCGCGATAGCCCCGTGCTGGTCGCCGATGGTGTGCTGGTCTCGTCGATCAAGGCAAAAGCGATGATGCTGTTTCGGCCTCGAGTTGAGCCCGCGGGTCGCCTGCGTTTCGATGCGCCATTCGGTGTGCGCCTTGAGCTGTGGGAGCACGTGCGCAACGAGGTTGTCGCGCCGAACCCGAACGCCCTCATGCGCCGCTGGGTGCCGCGCAGTGAAGCCATCGACGACACCGTTGAGTTCTATGGGCAGTCGTGGCCGACGCTCAAGGGCATGTTCGAGCCGCTGGCTAGCGACATCCAGTTCGACATCGACATTGTGTTCTCGTGGGTTGATGGTGCCGCGGTCGAGTGGCAAAAGGCCCGCGCGGCCCGCATGGCGAACTTTATTGTGGGCGAGGGCGACGACTCTGAGGCGCGCTACCGACAACTGGATGAGCTCAAGTACGCGCTTCGGTCAGTGCACTTGTTCGCGCCGTGGATTCGAAACATTTACATCGCTACTGATTCTCCGCGCCCGGCCTGGTTGGCCGATCATCCGCGGGTCACGTTGATGCGCAGCGAAGACTTCTTCGCGAACCACGACGACCTGCCCACGCACAACTCGCACGCGGTCGAGAGCCAGCTGCACAACATCCCGGGCCTCAGCGAACATTTCTTGTATTCCAACGACGACATGTTCTTCGGTCGCTCGGTAAGCCCCTCGGCGTTCTTCACCCCGGGCGGCATCTCGAAGTTCATCGAGGCACGCACCCGCATCGGTTTGGGCGAGAGCAGCATTGAGCGCTCTGGATTCGAAAACGCGGCGCGCGTGAATCGTCGACTACTTCAGGAGAAGTTCGGCGCGACGATCACTCGCCACCTCGAGCACGCGGCGACCCCGCTGCGCATTTCGGTGATGAAGGAACTCGAGCAGACTTTCCCGGAAGATTTCAAGCGCACGAGCGCGAGCGCCTTCCGCCAGGCCACGGATGTGTCTGTCACGAACTCGTTGTACCACTACTACGCCCTGCTGAGCGGCAAGGCAATGATTCAGGCGGATGCCAAAGTCAAGTACGTCGACACGACGTCGCTTGAGGGGTTGCGCAAGATGCGCTCGCTGCTGCGCAAGCGCACGAGCGACTTCTTCTGTCTCAATGACGGCAGCTTCCCGGAGATCTCGGTCGAGGATCGTGCAGCCGCAGTCGGCTCATTCCTTGATGAGTACTACCCGGTGGCGGCCCCGTGGGAGTTGCCAGAGCCCGAGTAGCGGCTAGCGGCTAGCCGCTAGCGGTCGCAGCGTAGTGCTCTACGCTGCGATGGTGATTGCTGAGACCGTGTGTGTGGCGGCGTCATCCTGAGCGTCATCGGTGACGTTGCTGGGCGCTGCGTCAGTGGTGCTGTCGGCGGGGCTGCTGGCCGTCACGTGCGGGTTCACTGCGGGGGCGATCGTGATGCCCTCCTTGACCAGAATCGCAGCGGTCTCTTCTGGCGTCACATAGGCGAGACTGCCGTAGTCGCCGAGTGGTACCACCGAGTGCAAGACGGTGTCGTCATACACGTGCACCAGGTTGAACGACTGGGCGCCATCGCGGCCACGGCTGCCGCCTACGGCCACGTTGAGGTCTTGCGTGTAACAGGTCGCCGAGGCGACAGACACGGGGATGCCGGCGAAGGTTGCCGCCGTGGAGTAGTGCAGGTGGCCTGCGATGATGCTGCGGATGTCGCTGCCACGAATGACAGCCGCCAACTCTTTCTGGCCACGCAATTCGACGGTCACCGCAAGGTCAAGCACGGCGGGTACCGGCGGGTGGTGCATGGCGAGAATGGTGCCGTGGGGTGCCGGGGTGGCAAGCACATTCTGCAACCACAGCAGCTGGGCATCCGTGACGTGGCCGTAGTGGTGGTCGAGAACGGTGGAGTCAAGCGAGATGATGCGAAGCCCATTGATGTCGATAACTCGGTCGATGGGGTCTTCGGAGGCGGCCTCGTCGAGCAGGTGCGCATTGAACGCAGAGCGGTTGTCGTGGTTGCCCATGACCCACACCACACGAGCGCCGAGGCGTTCTGCTGCAGGTTCGACGATTTCGCGAATAGCGCGGTAGGCCACCGGGTCGCCCTTGTCGGCGATGTCGCCGGTGAAGACAATTGCTTCCGGGCGGGAGTTGGATGCCTCGAGTTCGGCAAACAATTGCCGTAGCTTGACCTCGCTATCGAGGGAGTCGTAGAGCTTCCCTCCGTTTGCCAAGAAGTGAGTGTCACTCAGATGCAAAACGAAATGGTCGGGCCGTGGATACTGCGACGCGTAGCCGGTCATAGAGGTAGTCCAACACTTCAACATGGATGCGAGGTGAACATACTGCGGCAAGTTGCAGCGCGGTACAAGGGTTTAGGCGGGTCGCGCCGCGGTTTGTGGCCCGGTTTGGGGGTCTCAGCGGGCGTTGCGGTACGCCGTTTCGAGGCGGCTACGGCGGATGCTGCTGCTCTCTTAGCCCTTGTTGGGGGAAGCGTCGATCGTGGCAGGCGAGATACTCTCGACTAGTGCGCTCGGGGGAGCGCGCTTTGGGGGAAGAATGACTGAAAACGTTCACGCTGTGCCGGTAGCTTCGCCGCTAGACGCTGTGGGTGACTTGATTGATCGACCGGCAGCGTACTCAGTTATTGAAGAACTGTTCCGCGTTCAGGCGACGATGGAGCCGCGCAGCACGCTTCGGCGGGTTTTCGGTGCCCGACCCGTTCACGTGGATGCGCAGAGCTGGTTCGCTGGGGCGATCGGTGAACTTAAGGTCGGTGAGCTTCTTTCGCGACTTGGGCCGGAGTGGACTGTGTTGCATGCGGTCCCGGTGGGTAAGGGCGCGAGCGATATTGATCACGTGGTCATCGGCCCGGGCGGAGTTTTCACGATCAACACGAAGCGTCATCGGGGCAAGAAAATATGGGTCGGCGACACAATGCTCATGGTCTCCGGGCAGAAGACGGATCACCTTCGTAACTCTCGTCATGAGGCCAAACGGGCAGCGAAGTTGCTGACGCAGGCCACCGGGATTGCTGTTGATGTGCATCCGGTGTTGGCCATTGTCGAGCCAGCATCCTTCACGTTCAAGCAGCACCCCAAAGATGTAAGCGTCATGGATGCGCGGGCTCTACCTCGGTGGCTGAAGCGCCGCACGACTGCACTCGACGCCGACGCGCTTTCGCGAATCCTCGCGGCCGCAGTTGAGGTACGAACTTGGCACTCAACGGCGGATCTCACCATCGACCCCACCTACCGTGCACGGTTCACGGCGCTGGATCGCGAAAACAACCAGGCGTATGTCGTGCGTATGACGTGGGCCATCGCTGCGGCGATCTCAGCCGGCTTTGTCGCGATCACCTACCTTCTGCCCGCGATATCGGCGGCGATGATCGCCGCCGTCGGCGCACTGTAAAACCACGGGGATTGCAGCACGCCCACCAGCGGGTTTTCGCCAGCTGAGCGCTAGTCCCGCCAGCTGTGCTGCGGCACCCAGCCGAGCAACCGCTCGGCCTTGGCAATCGACGTCAGCGACGCATTGACGCCAAGCTCGCCGCGAACCTCTACGCCGGGGAACACCTCAGCCACGAGCTCTGCATTCGGGCGTGACATGACGGTGTCGGCGGCGAAGATGTTGAAAACGTCATAGCCGGGGCGGGAGGTTTCCAGTGCCAGACGGATGGCGTTGGCTCCGTCGCGGGCATCGATGTAACCCCAGAGGTTCCACGACCGCTGTCGGGCATCCGCATCGAAGCTCGGGAATTCGGCGTAGTCGGCAGGGTCCATCACGTTGGAGAAACGCAGCGCGGTGATGGTCAGCGTGGGATCCCAGCGCACAAACTTTTGCGCCATCTCTTCCTCAAGATGCTTCACCATTGAGTAGGTCGACTCGGGGCGCGTCTCGTATTCCTCATCGAGCGGAATGTAGGGCGGGGGAGTCTCGAACGGCAGCCCGAGCACCGTCTCGCTCGAGGCATACGCGATTGTCTTGATGCCGAGTCGCTTGCACGCCTGAAACACATTGAACGTGGCATTCATGTTGTTCTGAAAAGTGGCCACATCGGACCAGAGCCCTGGCGCAGGGATCGCACCGAGGTGAGCGACAGCATCCACGCCGTCGTGGCGGCCGTTCACGCCGGCGAGAGCATCGACGACCTGGCCATAGTCGGTGAGGTCAACGTAGGTGAACTGGGTGCGGTCGGGGCCAGCCATATCGAGCACAATCACCGTGTGACCAGCCGCACGCAAGCCTGCGACAGCCGCCCGCCCGAGCTTGCCGTTTCCACCGGTGACGGCGATACGAAGGGGAGTGAATGTCATGGCTAGCTCCTTTGCTTGGCACGATAGTGAATCGTTTTAGATGACCGGGAGCAATGCTAGCTCTGTGCATGCTGACGCGCCTAGGCCGCGCCAAAAAACTCGTAGTCCGCAACGAGCTCGGCCAGCAGTGCGGGTGGCAGCTCCGAGAATTGTGCTGCGCCACCGCTGCCGCGCGGAGTGATCCGGCGAATGGTGAGCGCCCCGAGCTCGATAGGGATGTTCGTTTCCGGCAAGCTGCTTCCCGAAAACGACAGCACGCCTTCCAACCCGACGGTATCGAACCGCTTCACGTATTCGAAGAAGCTCACGTCGTCGCCCGTCTCCCCACGGTTCCATTCCCTCGCTTTCGCTCGCGAGCGGAGTCGGAACGATTCACTCTCCGTCCCGTCGAGGTTGTCGCGCCGTGATTCCGTTCCTGTGGTGGCAATCGGGGTTGCGCCAAATTGGTCAAAGCCGAGCCCCAAGGGGGCTGCACTCGCGCGCCAGGCCTCAATCACGGAGGTGTCGAGCGTTGTCGGGTGCGCAACGCTCACGCGGGCATCCGGGGTCACTTCGACAGGCGAGCCATCAACGGTTCGTAGGGTGCCGTCGAGATCAGGGCGAACTGTGATGCCATCGATGTGCCAGACCAACGCCGCAACGAGAACGCCCATGATCGTATGCTCGAGCAGCCGTTCGCGCCACTCAGCGCCAGTCCACTCCCGTCGTACGCACATCGCGTCGTAAAGCCGTCGGCGTTGGATTGTGACGACCGCGGTGAGCTCCTTCTTGTTGGTGGCCAAGTGGGTTTTCGCTGCCGCAGCAGATTCGTCAGCCTTGCGCGGGGCGGGGAGTGCCTTGATCAGTTCGCCCTCAGCAGTTTCGAGACTGAGTTTGAGAGAGGTGCCGAAGCGCGCCACAAACGAGCGCGGCCCATAGTCGAGCGCGAACGTGCGTGAACTGTCGAGACCGGCGGTCGGGATCATCCGATCGGCAAGTTCGTCTGTCGACCACCCGCGGGCCTCGGCGATCGCATCGACAAGCTCGCCAGCCCGCTTTTGGATGCCGGCGGTGCGATACCGCCGTGCCGTCGCGACGAGGAGCTGTGTCGGTTCTGGATCGCCCGAGAGCGACAAGACCACGAGGAGTGCGTCGATCTGCGCCCGCTTCAAATGCTTACGTCTCATGTACTGCCGCACGATTTCGGCAAGCTCGGCGCCTGGAACGTGGCTGCAGAGGGAGAGGATGCCACGGTGTGCTGTCGCGGTTGGCACCTTGCCATATTCCCGCAAACGTTCCCGTTCGAAATAGTCCAACTCTCTTGAGTTCGCGAGAGAAAACTCCGGTGGCAAATCTGCATCCACGATGTCGAAGAACAGCAGAGTTTCGCGCGTAATTTCCGGATCATCTAGAGCGAGTGCCTTCACGATGCCTGAATAGCGGATAGCAGCTGTGAACGCTTTCTCCATGGAGACGGCGTCGTCTTTCGTCGCGTCGCGTGCGATCCACGTCGTCAGCACGAAGCGGCCGAGTGCACTGGCGCTCGCCGCAGTGAGCGTACGCAGGTATAGCGGCAGCAGACCCGCACCGGCAGGGTCTTTCAGCGTGAAGCCGAGAACGGTCCACCAGCGCAGAACGTCGGAGGGCACCTCAACGCCGTCCGCGTAGGCGGCCGTCGGCAGGTCGGCGAAGGGAAACCACTCCATCTCCTTGGGCAGGCCCTTAGCGAGTCCCTTGGCTGCCTCGGACGCAAGAGCAGATGGCTGCAGATAAACACCGATGTTTCGCCCTAGTCGCTCAAGCGCGGCGATGATCGTTGCGCGAACTGTCGGGACTGTTTCTTGTTCGAGTTGCTGAGCGAGTGCATCAACCGCCCAGTCGCCGCCGAGCGATCCCACCCAGACCACTGCTGCGGTGCGAATTTCGGTGTTGCCGACGCGGAGAGACTCCTCGGCGATGCGCTCCGCCAGGCCGTGCTTCTCCAGCACCCGCTGAGCCGCTGCGCGATTCGACTTTGCAGTGCCGATTGCGAGGTCAGTAACAAGGGGTAAGTAGCGCGCAGCGAGACGGGGAGATGCTTCCAGAATCGGAAGCACATCGGCGCGCAAATCGTTGCCGGACCAGTGGCCTTCGATCTCACCGAATTCAAGACCCAGAACCACATCAAATAGGTGGGGGTTCTCCGCCATGAAGCCCACAAGTTGGGCGGGCAACAGCGATGGTCCGCTGAAATAGTCGGTGAGCGCTGAACCGAAGATATGGATGTTGGCGTTGCTGACCGTCGACCCCGATTGGATGAGCGCGTGTGCGATCGAACGAGCGTCGATCTCCCGATCGCTATCGCTGGCTCCACGTCCCCAGTAGGAGGTTCCTGATTGCCGTACCCAGTTGACAGGGGCGAAGCCCACGAGGCGATGGCTTACGTGATTCAGCGGGTATAACAGAGTGCGCTCGAGTGCCTCGCCTCCGTAGGAGAGGTAGTTGACGATTTGGGGTAGCGCTTTCAGCGTCGCGTCTGCCTCAACGACGTGCTGCTCATAGGACTCAACTAAGTTGCCTGTGGCGTTGCCCGGGTATTTCTTGAGAAAATCCTCTCGTTCTTTCTTTGCCGATTCGACCAGGCGGCTCTGTCGTGCGCGGTAGTCCGTGACAGCCGTGCGTATCGATTCGACAGCGGCGTCGTCGAGCACATTCTCGGCGAGTGGCACCATCGCGGGTACCGCAATGTGCTCCGGGGCTCCATACAGCTCGTAAATAGCGAGGCGTTGAATCGCCCGATCGATCTCTACCGTGCCCTTCGTGCCTCGTGCAAGCGCGCGCTCAAGTACACCGATGGCAGCCGGGATATCTGGCACGTTCTCCAGTGCGTAGATGACCCTTTCGCGATGGGCTGCAGACCCCGTTTCGAGAAGAGTTTCGAGAACGGCGAGTTGGCGGGCAGGGGCGATTCCGCGTAGAACGGCCAGTGCAGGCATCCGCAATTTCTTATCGCCGTGAATGGCGAGGGCTGCGATGAGCTCCCCATGCATCTCTGCAAGCGGGGGATGGCTCGCGGCGATTCTGACTAACTCGAAGAGCGCTCCGTACGTGAATTTGGGGAGCAAGTCTTCAAGCGCGTCGGCGTTCGTGACGAGAAACTCAGCCATGCCGGGAATCGCTCGAAGTCCGGTGGCTCGATAGCGAGCGTAATCGTCTGCAGTGCCGATTAGTTCGGCGATCAACGTTCGGGGGAGATCATTCTCGTTCACCTGCTCAAGTCGCATGAGCGCGGCGATTCTTTCAGTCGTTATCGACGTGAACGGAATGTCGGCAAACCTCCGCCGTCCGTTGCGGCTGAAAGCAGACAAGGCATCCATGACGAGCGCCCACACAGAGTTGGGCATCGCGCCAGGAGTGCTGAGGGGCTCGACTCGTGCCGCCGAGAGAAAACGACCCCACCGCACGAGAGTCTCATCGTCGGCTCGCTCAATGGACTCCAGCTGAAGGTAGAAGTCCGTGCGGGTAAGGGTGTCGATGCTGCAAAACGCGGCACGGTCGTTCTTGCTGAGCCGCGACGGATAATCCTGATTGCTGCCGTCGAAGACGTAGTCGAGAATGTCGTGACGCAGCACAACATCCAATTCCGCCAAAGAATCTGCGAGCAGAGTGCGGGGGTCGCTGGATGTCATGTGGTTCCTCACCGGGACGCGAACACGGGGTGAGTGAACCTCACAATGAAATGCTACGGGGCTGGATGCTACCGCGCTGTCCCCACATAGGGGCGCGTTGAGCGCGACGTTAGCAGTGCCTCGGCAGCACTCGCGGTGAGCGTCCTAGCCGCGCAGGGGGAACTCGGCGAGTTCCGTCTCCCACGCCGCGACCGCCTGCTTGAGGTCACGCGGCGAGATCGTGAGGTCCATGAAGAATTCCCTGTCGCTCGTCACGCTCGGCGGCTGTGACTCAAGCCAGAGGAACACACGGAGCACAACGGCGGCGGGAGCGAAGCTCACGAGGCCAAAACCGAGATTCGGTTCGACGTGAGAAATGGTGGGCTGCAGCGCGCCGGCCCCGCTCAGCTCCATCGGCTCAACGAGCCCGCGGGCGGCACGCGTCAGCCACGTGCCGAGGCTGCGGGCCTCATCCACGAGCAAGCATGGCTCAAGAAAGTTCCACTCTTCGGAGCCGCAACGGGCGCGCCCATCGATCAGCAGCCAGTTGGCGTCGTACGAATCAACGCGCACATCCTCAAACTGGTAAGCCATGGGCTCGATGCTGAGATAGTTCGTTCCGCCAGCGTCCCATAACTCCATGATGAGGAGCCTAATCGCGGCACGCTCCTGAATGCGGAAAACAACCGCAAGCCGGAGAGCAACCGCAATCAGCTACCCCTAAGGCGGAGAAAAATGTGGGCCCGCCGGGACTCGAACCCGGGACCCGCGGATTAAAAGTCCGATGCTCTACCAACTGAGCTACAAGCCCTACACGTTAAGCGTACCGTGAACTTATGGCAGATAACTTCCATAAGCCCACTCAATACTCTGGAGATAAGTTTGACACATTCGAAGGCGGTCAAGATCCAGCCCAAATAATGCGCGCGGCCCATGACACGGCCCATGCACTCATCGATGGTGCTCGCAATTCGGATGATCCTGCCGTAGTCGACCGAATCGTCGCGTACACCGACAAGCACGGCATTGATGCGCTCGCCGAGCTCTGGTCGCGATCGAGCGCCAGCAGCCTTCCTGGCGCACTCTGGCGCATCTATTTGCTGCGTGCCGTCATCCAACAGGATGCGGTAGGCACGAGCCTTCTCTTCCAGCGCGGTATCGAGACTCTTCCCACTATCGATGCCGCCGTTACTGGTGCCGTGAATCCGACTGGGCCTCACGAGATCAAGGAGCTTGCAGACCAGATTCTGCGTGGGCTCTTCCACGGCGACTTTGGGGTCGCCCTCGATCGTGCAGCATCCTTCAGTCGCATCTTGGCGTCAGGAGCGACGAGCGTTGCGGATGATCAAGAACTCTTGAATCCCGAACGTGCCAGTGAGCTCACCACTCGAGCCGCTCGCTACTCGCTCACCGCGCAAGAATTCACGGCCTGCGCGAAGTTATTCCGCTCAGGCTCCCTCGACTAGTTCACGCCGGCGTGGTGGAGCTTCTCGAGCCGTTTTGCGCGGGCCGCGCCTGATACCTGCACGGTGACGACGACGATCAACGCGAGGATGAACACTGCCGAAGCGAGAACATTCGCCTCAGCAGGGATTCCTCGCGCCGCCGATACCCAGATGTACTTGGGGAAGGTAGATACGGCGCCGGAGTTGAAGTTCGTGATGATGAAGTCGTCGAACGACAGCGCGAAAGACAACAGGGCGGCGGCGAGGATTCCGGGAAGCAGCAGCGGGAACGTGATGCGCAGGAACACCTGCAGCGCTGAGCCGTAGAGGTCGCGCCCCGCCTCTTCGAGCGCGGGATCCAAGCTGGCAACACGAGCCTTCACCGCGACAACAACAAAGCTGATGCAGAACATTGTGTGGGCCAAAATGATGGTCAGCATGTCCTTCGGAACACCGATCGACAGGAACTGGGCAGCAAGTCCGGCACCCAATACAACTTCCGGGGTGGCCATCGGCAAGAACAGGAACAGGCTCAATTGCGAGCGGAACTTGAACCGATAGCGCACCATCGCTATTGCGATCATGGTCCCGAGGGTGGTCGCCAGCACCGTTGCTACGACACCGATGAAGATGCTGTTGCCGAAGGCCTCGCACACTGCGCCGTTTTGCACGTTGCAGACGTTGAGCCACTTGTCGAGAGTGAAGCCGCGCCACGTGATGTTTGACTTGAGCGAATCGTTGAAGCTGTAGACGAAGGTGTAGCCGATCGGAATCATGAGAATGAGCAGCGCGAGGGCGCTGTAGGCGGGCAATACCCATTTGCTGATGGAGTGTTTCACAGCAGGTCCTCCGTTCCAGACTTCTTCACATAGAAACTCACCATCACGAGAATCGCTGACATCAGAATGATGGAGAGTGCTGCTCCCGCCGGAAAGTTTTGCAGCACCAGAAAGTTCGCTTCGATCACGTTGCCCATCATTTGGGTTCCCGTGCCACCGAGAAACTCTCGGCTCGCATTGATGTAGTCACCCGCGGCCGGAATGAACGTGAGCAGGGTGCCTGCCACAATGCCTGGCATGGACAGCGGGATGGTTACCTTGCGGAACACATGGAACGGGCTCGCATAAAGGTCGCTGCCCGCTTCGAGGTAGCGCACGTCGAGCCGTTCCAGAGTCGTGTACAACGGCAACGTCATGAACGGGATGAAGTTGTAGGTGAGGCCGAAGATCACCGAGAAGGCGGTTCCCGTGACGTGGGCATCCGGGGCAAGCAGCGACATTGCTTTGAGCGAGGTCACCAAGAACGATTCATCCGAGAAGATCTGCTTCCACGCCAGCGTGCGTAGCAGAAAGCTGATGAAGAATGGCGCGACGACCATCACTAGGGCGAGGCTCTGCAGCAGTGGCCAACGACGCGCTTTGACCCCGATGAAATACGCCAGTGGGTAGCTAATGATCAGGGCAAAGAATGTCGCCGTGATCGCGTAGCCGAATGAACGAAGAATGTGGGGCCAGTACGCGCTGATGACGTCGGTGTAGTTTTCCCAACGGAATGCGTAACTGAACTCTCCAATGTCTCCGAACTCTGCCGGCACTTTGAACGACGTCAGCAGCAGCGACACCAGAGGAGCGAGAAAGAAGAGAACGAGGTACAGGATGCCGGGCAGGAGTAACAGGAGCGCCACCGGGCTCTTCTTCTTGATGCTGTCAGAAGAAGACGGAGCAGCTGTCGTAGAGAAAGCCGCGAAAGCCATCGCTACGCACCCTCGAGGTGGCGCTGCGCGGCAATCGAGCGAGTGTCGAAGTCAGCCTCGAACCGCGGAGCATCCGCAGGATCGTCGTCAAGGCCAAAACCGTGGCCAACGCCCCAGCTGACCCACACTTCATCTCCGAACTTGACGTCAGAGCCGAAGGTCATGTTTTGCGCGAACACGATGAGCGTGCCTGCGCCGGGGACCTCAACCAAATACTGAGTGCTCACACCGCTGAACGAGACATCCGTGACGCGACCGGGGCCCATCACGTTGACATCAGCGTCATGGAGGGGCTTTGCGGAGTGCAAGGTCAACTTCTCGGGGCGCACGCCGATCGTGATTTCGCCGGTTGTGCGGTGGGCTCGGGCGGCAGGGACCACAATCTTGTGACCCGCGACATCCACCGCCACACCCGCGCTTGTCGTGCTCACAACGGGGCCGGTGAACAGATTGGACTGCCCGAGGAAGTTCGCCACAAATGCTGTCCTGGGCAATTCATAGAGCTCTTGAGGGGCGCCCATCTGCTCTATGCGGCCCTTGTTCATCACGGCGATCGTGTCGGCCATAGTCATGGCCTCCTCTTGATCGTGGGTCACGTGCAGGAATGTAAGGCCGACATCCTCTTGGATGGTTTTGAGCTCAAGCTGCATTTGGCGACGCAACTTGAGGTCGAGCGCACCCAGCGGTTCATCGAGCAGAAGCAGTGCCGGCCGATTGACGATGGCACGTGCCAGCGCAACACGCTGCTGCTGCCCTCCGGAGAGTTGCTGAGGTCGCCGACTAGCGAGGTGATCGAGTTCCACCAGCCGCAGCACTTCGTGCGCTTTGCCCAGAGGGTCGGTCATCTTGCGGCGGCGCAACCCAAAAGCGACATTCTCGAGCACGGTCATGTGCGGGAATAGCGCGTAGCTCTGAAACACCGTGTTAACGGGTCGCTGGAACGACTTCTGGTTGGTCACATCGGTGCCACCGACCAAGATCCGTCCGGCGGTGGGAGCCTCGAGGCCAGCGACGAGTCGCAGCGTCGTTGTCTTGCCGCAGCCAGACGGTCCGAGCAGTGCAAAGAATGACCCTGCGGGGATGGTGAGATTGAGTTCTTCAATCGCGGTGAAGCCGGGGAAACGTTTATGGATTCCCACCAACTCAAGGTCTGCGCCACTCTCCGCAAAGGTGTCTGTCGTCATTAAGCTGCCCCGAGCACGACGCTCTGGAAAGCGGTGTTGTACTTCTGCTCTTCAGAACTGTCGAGCTCACGGAACACGAACGCTTTCGACAGCATCTCGTCGTCGGGGAAAATCAGCTTGTTCTCGGCGAGTTCAGGATCGATAGCCATCATCGCTTCTTTCGCGCCGACCACGGGCGTGATGTAGTTCACGTAGGCGGCTACCTCGGCAGCGACCTCGGGGTCGTAGTAATAGTTGATCATTTCTTCCACGTTCGACTTCGCGCCACTGCCAATCGGCACCATGAAGTTGTCGTTCCACAGAGTTCCGCCATCGTCGGGAACGATGAACTCCCACTTGTTTCCGTTTTCGGCATTCAGCTGCACGATGTCGCCCGACCACACAATTGCAGCCACGGTGTCGCCGTTGACGAGGTCCTCTTTGTACGAGTTGCCCTTGATGTTTCGAATCTGGCCATCGGCGACTTGCTTCGAGAACTCGTCGATCGCTGCGTTGAACTCGTCGTCGCCCCAGTCTCCAGCGATATCGACGCCCTGGGCGAGCATGATCAGGCCCATGGTGTCGCGCATCTCCGAGAGCACTCCGACGCGGCCCTTGAGGTCGGCCTTCCAGAGGTCCTGAACGGATTCGATTCCGCCGGGCAGTAGTTCCTTGTTCCAGCAAATGCCTGCGAAGCCGCCCTGCCACGGGATGCTCAACTCGCGACCCGGATCAAAGTCGACATTTTGCAGCGAGGGCAACAGGTTGTCGACGTTCGGCATCTTGCTGCGATCGAGCTTCTGGGCGTAGCCAAAGCGGATGAGGCGAGTGGCCATCCAGTCGGTAAGGCAGACCACGTCTGCTCCGATGTCTTTGCCGAGGGAGAGCTGGTCTTTGACCTTGGCGTAGTAGGTGTTGTTGTCGTCAACGGCTTCGGTGTATTCGACCGTGATGCCGGTCTGAGCTTCGAAGGCGTCGATGGTGGGGTAGTTGCCCGCGTCATCGACATCGACATAGAGCGCCCAGTTGTCCCAACGGATGAGCTTGTCGGTGGCGCTGGTGTCGGGAGCAGCGGTTAATTCATCGGGGCCGGTCGAGCAAGCGGCGAGCGCGAGCCCTGTCGCACCCGCAGCGGCGCCAGTGAGCAACGCACGTCGATTCATGGTGGCGCTCTGGGCTTTGCGGACCAGTTCGCGGATGATTGGATCAGCAGGTAAAGGCTTGGACTTCATGACAAGTTCTCCTAGCATTCGTGACGTGCACCGGACGCCCCGCTGCGTTGTAGGGCTGACTGATATTTGCACATATCAGCAGCAAATTCACTAAAAAATGTCGAAAACATCGGCATTGCAATATATTTGTCACGAAATCCGCACAAACTGGAAACAAAGGGCGTCCACTCACAGGCGCGAGTTCGGAGCGAGCGCACAGGAAGCCCTTTGCTACACTTTTCTTCGCCGGGCCACAGTAACCCCGGGCTCCAAAATTAGCCGCTTAGAGCGGCCCTGCGTCGTGAGGCGTTCTCTGTGGCTCGGCTTTTCTTCTGCCCCGGCGATGTGCTGCTAAGGGCACCACGGTTTCTGAATACCGACCAAACCCTTTGCGCGAGGGCGCCGAATTACCCACCAGTGAAAGCAACCGATGAAAACCATCGTTGGCCCCGCATCCACTGACTGAAAATTCGCTGCTGAACCACTCGAACTGCGATGAAGGAGCACAGGAACCTGTCATGCTTGCCCTTATGTCTCGTGAAGCTGATGTCGGCACAACGCCCGAAGAACCGGGTGCGCCTGCTGCGAGTCCACAAGACCTACTTGAGCGTGTCGCCACTGGTGATCAGGCCGCATTTAGCGAGCTGTACGACCAGATGGCGCCCCGAGTTTTTGGGCTCGTTAAGAGGCTTCTGCGCGACCATTCGCAGTCCGAAGAAGTGACTCAGGAAATCTTCTTAGAGATCTGGCAAACCGCTACCCGTTTCGATTCAAACCGGGGCGCTGCGGTCAGCTGGATTCTCACCATGGCTCACCGCCGCACCGTTGACCGTGTGCGTGCATCGCAGTCGTCCCGCGACCGCGACGTTCGTATCGGCATCCGTGATCACAACCCGGACTACGATCACGTCTCAGAAACCATTGAAGTCCGACTCGAACACGAAAGGGTAGAGAAGGCCATGTCCCGACTGACTGAACTCCAGCGCCAAGCTGTTTCCCTTGCGTATTACGGCGGCTATAGCCACAGTGAGGTGGCGACCATGCTTAAGGTTCCTGTCGGCACTGTCAAAACCCGACTACGTGATGGAATGATCCGCTTACGCGACGAAATGGGGGTGGCATCATGAACGACCGCAACGACGACCTCGCAGCACAGTCTGGCGCCTACGCTCTCAACGCGTTGAGCCCAGAAGAGCGCGAAGCGTTCGAGAAGCACCTGGCTGCTTCCGACGAGACCCGCACCGAAACCACCGAACTGTCAGACACGGCAGTGGCGCTCGGAATGGCCATTGACCCGGTCACTCCGCCTCCTGCCCTCAAAACCAACCTCATGGCGATGATTGCGCAGACGCCGCAGTTGCCGCGCGAAACAGACACCGCAGTGGTGGCGGACGATGCTTCAGACGGTGAGGATGCCGCATCCGCGCCACTCTCCAACGTCACGCCCCTGGCGGCCTCGGTTTCGCTCGCGGCTGACGGCTCGGCTGAGCAGTCAAGCACCTCGGCTGCTGCCCCGGCGACTCCCGCTCAGACCAAGGCTCAGGCCCGCTGGTTTACGCGTCCGGCAACGGCGCTCGCCGCGGTTGCTGCCGCAGTGGCGCTCGTTGTCGCGGGTGGTGTGGTGGCCGATTCCATCGGTCGCTCGAGCATTGAGCAGTCCAGCTTTGCGTCGCAGCAGGCCGACCAGCTTGCGGCGATCAATGCAGCGAGTGATTCGCAGCGTCTGGTTTCGACTGTTGCGGGAGGAGCTACAGCTACTTTCGTGTGGTCGGGTGAGCTCGCAGCATCCGCGGTCATCGTTGATGGTCTTGAAGCGTTGCCGGCTGATCAGGTCTACGAGTTGTGGTACATCGATGACTCCGGTGCACGCCCGGCTGGTCTCATGGATGCCGCTGAAGACGGTCCAACGTGGCGCGTCTTGGACGGCGATATGGGTGCAGGCGATGTTGTCGGTGTGACGATCGAACCAAAGGGTGGCTCGGATGCGCCAACTACCGATCCCATTGTGGTCTTCGAGAGCGCGTAAACTAGTGGCGAGCGGCTAACAGTCCGCTCGCCTCCACGGCACATTCACGCACTCAGAGGAGCGATCATGATCGGCAGGGGAACCCAAGTTCTCCGGGCGCTGATCGTCGCTGCCTTCTCGGTTTTTGTTGCCGCGGCCGCCCACGTTTTTGGTGGCGGCAGCATGCCCAGTTGGGTTGCTCTCGTGCTCGCCCTTACGTTCGCGGCGCTCATCAGCATTCCGCTCGTCGGAAAGCGGATGTCGCTCCCGCGCGTCGCCGTGGCGGTTACGATCGCTCAAACGTTCTTCCACACCGTCTTCGCGGTTATTGGCAATCCGGGCAACGTCGTGGCGCAGTCCAGCGGACACCACGACCTCGCGTTCACGGTTGTTGCGGGTTCGATTAATCACGGCGCCCACGGTGCGGGGGCTATGACCGCAGGCCACATTGTCGCCGGCATCATCACGATTGCGGCGCTGCGCCAGGGCGTCACCGCACTCAGTTCGATTGCTGCGAGCGCTGGCCGCCACCTTCGTCAGTTGTTCTCGACTCAGGTTGTTCCTGTTGTCATCCGTCGCACGGTTGTTGCTAGCGCCGTCTGCCGTGACGAGATCATGGCAACGCTGCAGTCGTTGCGTTCTGTTGTGAGCCGCAGAGGGCCACCGACCGTCAGTGCGGTCTTCTCCTAACCCTCTCTGCAGTGTGGTGGCTTTGTGCCGCCCCTGTGCGGTTGCGCGCATGCCCCTGATGGGCTGTGTGTGCCTCCGCGATGACAACGGAAAGCTGACAACTCAAATGACGTTTGTGCGTACTTGTGCGCGCGTAGTCGGGGGAGTGGCTCTTGCTGCTCTGCTCGTATTCGCGATGCCTCAGACGGCTTTTGCCCACGATCAAATCATCGGGCAAACGCCGAATGAGAACGAAGTGCTTGAGATTGCCCCGAGCGAGATCACTCTCGAATTTACGGGCGAGCTCATGGACATCACTCAGCTCGCCATGGTGGTGGATGCCGACGGCACCGACTGGGTCAGTGGACCCATGCAGGTGACAAATCGCACCGCCATCCAGCCTCTGCTACCTGAGATGCCTGAGGGCAGCTATCAGGTGCGGTGGCGTGTGGTGTCGAGCGACGGCCACCCGATTTCGGGAAGCTTCGAATTCGCGGTTGGTCAGGAGACGCCGGGGGCAACCTTCGGCCTTGAAGAAGACGCCCCTGAGCAGCTTGACACCGCTGCCTCAGCAACAGACAACTCGACAACGGGCATGAGTCCGCTCGTTGTTACCAGCCTCATCGGTGCCGGTAGCGGCATCGTCCTTTTTGCCGGAGTCATCGCAGCGCGATGGTTCTGGATTCGACGAAAGAAGTAATACAGAAATGATCCGCACCAAAAACACCTTTAGCCTCATCGCCGTTCTCGCGGCAGGAGCGCTTGCTCTCGCCGGATGCTCGACCGCAGCATCCACCGATGGCGACGACAGCATGGAGTCGACCGCCACTACTCTCACGACGTCCGACACGTGGGTCAAGGCAATCGACGGCGGCATGACGGCCGCGTTTGGGATGGTTGAGAACCCCACCGATCACGACATCACGATCGTGTCGGCGACCACGAGTGCCTCAGATATGACGGAACTCCACGAGACGCTGGAGAACGAATCGGGCGACATGGTCATGCAGCCGATCGAGGGTGGCTTCACCATTCCGGCGGGCGGAATGCTCATGCTTGAGCCCGGCGGAAACCACATCATGATCATGGGCGTTACTGAGCCGATTCTTGCGGGAGATGACGTCACTGTCACCCTCACGCTTGATGATGGCATCACGCTCGAGTTCACGGCTCCGGCCAAGGACTACTCCGGCGCCAACGAGAACTACGAGGGCGACGACGAGATGGACATGGACCACGATGACATGGAGATGGACGAGTAATTGTCTGAACCAGTAGAGCCCGACACTTCGCGTCGGCTCTCGCGGCGGCACCTCCTCTGGGGAGGTGCCGCCGCGGCGGGCGTCGGCGCGGCAACAGCAGCCGGAGTGAGCATCGTTGGCGACACTTCGGGTTCGGTCGCGCCCACAAGCACCGGCGATAACACGACTGCGGGTTTCACCCCGCAGGAGGCCTTTGAAGGTGCTGTGCCGTTCTACGGGGTGCACCAGGCTGGCATCGAAACGCCAGCCCAGTCCAACGCCGTCTTTATCGCGCTCGATCTGCGCGACGATATCGACGCTTCTGGGTTGCGTCGCCTTATGGGCGTCTTGACGGATGACGCAGCTCGCCTCACGGCGGGGCAGCCCGCTCTGGCGGACTCCGAGCCTGAGCTCGCCGTCATCCCGGCGCAGCTCACGGTCACCTTCGGGTTCGGGCCGCGCGTTGTCGAGCTGGCAGGCAAAGCCGCGCCCGCGTGGCTCGGCCCGCTTCCGGCGTTCGGCATCGACAAGCTCGATCCGACCTATTGCGATGGGGATCTCCTGATCCAGATCGGCGCTAACGACCCGCTGACGGTCACTCACACCGCGCGCATGCTGCTCAAGGATGCTCGGAGTTTCGCTCTGCCGCGGTGGTCGCAGAGCGGCTTCCGTCGCGCTGCAGGAGCTGAGAATCCCGCCGCCACTATGCGCAACCTCTTCGGTCAGCTCGATGGCACTGGCAACCCTTCGCCCGGCACCACCGAGTTCAGCGAGGCAGTCTGGAGTACCGACGTTCCGTCGTGGATGGAGGGTGGCACGAGCTTCGTCTTGCGCCGCATCGCCATGGATCTCGATGGCTGGGACAAGATCGACCGCCTCGGCCGGGAGGAGACCATCGGTCGCACCCTCGACACCGGTGCGCCCCTCACCGGCACCGTTGAGGGCGACGAACCCGACTTGGAGGCGAAAGACAGACTGGGCTTCCCCGTCATTCCCGCCTTCGCCCATGTTCGTCGGGCGAAAGAGAACGAGGCAGCTAACAAGATGTTCCGTCGTGGCTACAACTACGACGACACGGTGCTGACGGGTGCCGAGAGCGTTTCGAACTCGGGGCTGCTCTTCGCGGCATTCCAAGCGGATGTCGATAAGCAATTTGTCCCCGTGCAAAAAGCCCTCGACACGCTTGACTTGCTCAACACGTGGACCACACCCGTCGGGTCGGCGGTCTTCGCTATTCCGCCCGGCTGCCAGCAGGGTGGCTACATCGGAGAAACCCTCTTCTAGAGAGTGCGAGCAGACAACAGAACAGCCCCCGGCCGGCTGGCGCGGGGGCTGTTCTGTTGTGCTCAGGCGGCTCGTTAGCCGAACTTGCCCGAGACGTAGTCTTCGGTTGCCTGCACGCTAGGGTTCGAGAAGATCGTGGTGGTGTCGTCGTATTCGATGAGCTTGCCAGGAGCACCGGTGCCGGCAATGTTGAAGAAAGCGGTGCGGTCAGAGACTCGGGCGGCCTGCTGCATGTTGTGGGTCACGATCACGATCGTGTAATCCTGCTTGAGTTCCTCGATGAGGTCTTCAATGGCCAGAGTCGAGATGGGGTCGAGGGCCGAGCACGGCTCATCCATCAACACGACGTCGGGCTTTACAGCGATGGCGCGCGCGATGCAGAGTCGCTGCTGCTGTCCACCAGAAAGGCCAGAGCCGGGCTTGTCGAGACGATCCTTTACCTCTTGCCACAGGTTTGCGCCGATGAGGGATTGTTCGACGAGGTCGTCGGCGTCGCTCTTGCTCATGCGCGAGTTGTTGAGCTTCACACCAGCGATCACGTTGTCGCGAATCGACATCGTGGGGAACGGGTTGGGGCGCTGGAAGACCATGCCCACCTGGCGGCGAACGCTGACGGGGTCAACACCGGGCGCGTAGAGATTGTTGCCGTCAATGAGCACTTCACCCTCAACGTACGCACCGGGAATCACCTCGTGCATGCGGTTCAGGGTTCGCAGGAACGTTGATTTGCCGCAACCAGACGGGCCGATGAAGGCGGTAACGGTGCGGGGCTCAATGGTGAGCGATACACCTTCTACAGCGCGAAACTTGCTGTAGTAGACGTTGAGGTCATTGACTTCGATGCGCTTAGACACGAATAGGGGTTCCTTCGGTTATCGACCGGTCTTGGGGGCGAAGATCTTGGCGATGATGCGTGCCAGGAGGTTCAGTGCCATCACGATCAGGATGAGGGTGAGTGCTCCAGCCCACGCCCGATCGATGTAGGCCTGGGCGTCGGTGCCCTGAGAAATGTAGGAGCTGTACACGAATACGGGCAAGCTCTGCATCCGGTCGCTGAACAGCGAGTAGTTGAAGTTGTTGGTGAAGCCAGCGGCAACGAGCAGCGGGGCGGTTTCACCGATGACGCGGGCGATGGAGAGCATCACACCGGTCGTGATTCCGGCGATGGATGTCGGCAGCACAACTTTCAGAATGGTCAGCCACTTGGGCACGCCGAGTGCAAACGCCGCCTCACGCAGTTCGTTGGGCACGAGTCGCAGCATTTCTTCGCTCGAGCGCACGACCACGGGAATCATGAGCACCGACAGGGCGACAGCTCCGGCGATTCCGACCCGAACGCCGGGGCCGAAGAAAATCACGATGAGGGAGTAGGCGAAGAGGCCGGCGACGATCGAGGGGATACCGGTCATGACATCCACGAAGAAGGTGATCGCTTGGGCAAGACGACCGCGACCGTATTCGACGAGGTAGATCGAGGTCATGAGGCCGATGGGAACCGAAATGATGGTTGCCGCGAGAGTCATTTGCAGGGTGCCGATGATGGCGTGGGCTGCACCGCCACCTTCGCCGACGACGTTGCGCAGCGAGAGGGTGAAGAAGTCGAGGTCGAAGCGGGCTGCACCGTTGATCACCACGGTGTAGAGCAGTGAGATGAGCGGCAGGAGAGCGATAACGAACGCGAGGGTAACCAGAGTCGTGACGAGTCGGTCTGTGGCGCGACGGTGGCCTTCAACGAGTCGTGAGACGGTCACGAGCACGATGCCGTAGAGCACGACGCCGAAAAATACGGCGCCGACGACGTTGAACTCGCCTTCTGGCTGGCCTGCCTGAATGAACAGGAAGATGATCACGAAGGTCGCGAGGCTGCTGATCAGGATGAGCAGGGGAGCCCAGCGGGGCAGTTGCCCGGCGGCGTAAGCGTTCTCGATGGGGCGCGCGGGGGTGGTGGTAGTCATCAGTTCGCTCCCGAGAATTCCTTGCGGCGGTTGACGATGTAGCGCGCGATCGTGTTGACGATCAGCGTGATCGCGAACAGGATCAGGCCTGTTGCGATCAGTACGTTCACATTGAGTCCGTAGGCCTCGGGGAAGCTCAGCGCGATGTTCGCGGCGATTGTCGACGGGTTAGTCGAGCTGATCACGTTGAAGGTGATGACGTTGGAGGCCGACAGCACCATGGCAACAGCCATGGTTTCACCGAGGGCGCGGCCGAGGCCGAGCATTGCTCCCGAGACGATGCCGGCGCGACCGAAGGGAAGCACCGCGATTTTGATCATTTCCCAGCGCGTTGCGCCGAGGGCGAGTGCAGCTTCTTCGTGCAGCACCGGGGTCTGGAGAAAGACTTCGCGGCAGATGGCGGTGATGATCGGCAGGATCATGACGGCGAGCACGATGGAAGCGGTGAGGATGGTGCGGCCGGTGCCCGAGGCTGGGCCGGCGAAGAAGGGGATCCAGCCGAGATTGTCGGCCAGCCAGGCGTAGGCGGGCTGCACTCCGACGGCGAGAACGTTGCCGCCCCAGAGGCCGAAGACTACGGAGGGCACTGCGGCAAGCAAGTCGATGATGTAGCCGAGGGTTGCTGCCAGCGGGCGCGGCGCGTAGTGCGAGATGAAGAGCGCGATGCCGATGGCGATTGGCACGGCCATGATGAGGGCGAGGCCGGCCGACCAGAGCGTTCCGAAGACGAGTGGACCAACGTACGCCCAGAAGTTCGTTCCTTCAAGGAGCGTCGTCTTTTCTGGATCCGCGGTGATTCCGGGAACACCCTGAATGACGAGGAAGGCAGCGACGGCTGCGAGAATCGCGAGGATGAGCGCGCCAGCGGTGAGGGCCGTACCTGAGAAGAGGCGGTCTCCGGGGCGCTGTTTCGCGCGAATACGGGGGGCCGCAGTCGAGGTCATGTGTCGAGTATCCCTTATCCCTGGCTTGGCTTAGTGCGTGATCTGTACTGCGTGGTGCTCACGGGGACTGCGCGGTGCGCCGGGCCCAGTGCAAAGTCTGCCCGACCCCGCTGCTAGTAGCAACGGGGTCGAAGCAGACTCGAGGTGTTACTTGATGGCGTCTACTGCAGCCTGAGCCTTCTCGAACAGAGTCGAGGAGATCGGTGCTGAACCAGCGGACTCGGCGGCAGTTGCCTGGCCTTCGTCGCTGATGATGTAGGACATGTAGGCCTTGACCAGATCAACGTTGTCGCTTGACGCGTACTCGTTGCAACCAATGAGGTAGCTGATCAGAACGACCGGGTAGACACCCGATTCTTCGGTTGCGCGGTCGATCTCAACAGCGAAGTCGGTCTCGCCTCGGCCTTCTGCGAAGGGCGATGCGTCAACAATGGCTGCTGCAGCTTCGGGCGAGTACGGCACGTACTCGTCGCCGACCTTGACGGCTACGACTCCGAGGTCACCGGCGCGCGATGCGTCGGCGTATCCGATGGTTCCGGTTCCGTTGGTTACTGCGTCAACGAGACCAGAGGTCTGAGGAGCACCCTCGCCACCGAACTCGGTTGGCCAAGTTTCGATCGATCCGACGGTCCATACCGAGGAAGCTGCAGCCGACAGGTAGTCGGTGAAGTTCGCGGTCGTTCCCGAGTCATCAGCGCGGTGAACTGCGGTGATGCCGAGGTCGGGGAGGTCTACGCCATCGTTCTGGGAGACGATTGCATCGTCACTCCAGTTGGTGATTTCACCCGTGAAGATGCCGGCGATCGTGTCAGCGTCGAGGTTGAGCGAGTCAATGCCGTCGATGTTGAAGATGATCGCGATGGGGGAGATGTAGGCAGGGATCTCGAGGATGCCGGTGCCGGGTACGCAGGATACGAAGTTGTCTTCGTCAATCTCTTCGCTCTTGAATGCGCGGTCGGATCCAGCGAATTGGCTTCCGCCACCGATGAACGTATCGCGTCCTCCACCAGAACCGATGGGGTCGTACTCAACAGTGACGTTCTCGTTCGCCGTCTGGAATCCAGCAACCCAGGCCTCCTGGGCTGACTGCTGCGACGAAGCGCCGGCGCCAACGAGGGTGCCGGTGAGGTCGGACATGTTCTCATCGCTGCTGCCGTCTTCGGCTGCTGTGGCGCAGGAGGAGAGGAGGATGGTGCCTGCGATAGCAATGGCACCGATGGTGCCAAGACGCTTGAAGTTCACAGTTTTCCCTTCGGGATGTTGATTACAGGTTTCAGGTCGGTGCGACCCAAATAGAAAACTTAGGCACGGCAGGTAGCCACTTTTGCCCGGTTAGGTAAACGGGAGGTAAACGACCCATCAACAGGAGACGGGAGAGCCCCGGTTTTTCGGGGATGAGGTGTCAGAGGGTGCCGAAACTACTTAATGGCGGCGACGGCTGCCGACGCTTTTTCGTAGAGCGAGTCGGAGATGGGGGCCGAACCTGCTGACGCGGCAGCAGCCTGCTGACCTTCGGGGCTGATGACGTAGTCGAGGTAGCCGGTGAGCACATCGAGGCGATCGGTGGAAACATATTCGTTGCAGGCGATCAGGTAGCTGATGAGCACTACCGGGTACACGCCGCTTGCGGTGGATGCTCGATCGATCTCAACCGCGAAGTCGGTGTCTCCGCGACCTTCCCCGAAGGGCGAGACATCCACGATGGCCGCGGCGGCTTCCGGCGAGTAGGAGACATACTCGTCACCGACCTTCACCGCCACTGTGCCGAGGTCACCGGCGCGCGAGGCATCGGCGTAGCCGATCGTGCCGGTTCCGTTGGTGACAGCATCCACAACGCCGGATGTTTGAGGTGCGGCTTCTCCGCCGAACTCGAGCGGCCATTTTTCGATTGAACCGACCGTCCACACGTCGGGCGCTGCGCCAGTGAGGTAGTCGGTGAAGTTGGCGGTGGTGCCCGAGTCGTCTGCACGATGGACGGCAGTGATGTTCAGGCTCGGCAGCTCGACGCCGGGGTTCTGCTCGGCGATGGCCGCGTCATCCCACTGCTCGATTTCGCCCGCAAAGATGCTGGCGATCGTGTCAGCGTCGAGGTTGAGCGAGTCGATGCCGTCGAGGTTGAAGATGATCGCGATGGGAGAGATATAGGCCGGGATTTCGAGAATGCCGGTGTCAGGAACGCACGAAACGAAGTCGGCTTCGGCGATCTCCTCGACGGTGAATGCACGGTCGGATGCCGCGAACACCGCGCCACCACCGATGAAGGTGTCGCGTCCTCCTCCGGAGCCGATGGGGTCGTATTCGACCGTAGCGGCCACGTTGGCGAGCTGGAAGCCCCGCACCCAGGCCTCTTGCGCGGCCTGCTGTGACGACGCCCCTGCGCCGATAATGGTCCCGGAGGGGCCAGACGCGTCGCTAAGGTCGGTGGGTACACACCCGGTGAGCGCGAGTGCGCTGGTCATCGCGATGATGCTGACGGTGCCGAGGCGGGTGAACTTCACGGGGGTCCCTTCGAGAAAATGACGTGCACGTCATTGTCTCGCGAATTCCTATGGAATTCACCGCACCGCAACCTTGATGGGCTACTGAGTGGGCAGGCTCGATTTAGGACTCGTGTGTTTCTACCGCAACGAGGCGAGGCTTCTTGGAGTCTCGGGCAAAGTGCAGCACCGAAAAATCACCGGTATTGAGCAGGGCCGCTGCGCGTAACTGCGAGTCGGGCTTGGCATGGCTGGCCTCCGCGAGGGCGCTCACAATCTGTGGCAAGACGGGGCCGTGGCTACACAGCACCGCCGTTTGCTGCTTCTTGAGTCGCTTGGCGACGAGCGCGGTGATCGCTTTGCCGTTGCTCGAGTAGGAGTCTTGGCTGAGATCGTCGGTCGCTTTGATCTCGAGTTCGGTGCGTTGCGCGAGCGGCGTGATTGTGGCGAGGCAGCGCGCTGCGGTACTGCTCAGGATGCGGTCGGGCGCGAATGCCGCGATGCTGCCGGCGATGGTGGCGGCTTGGTCTGTCCCGCGGTGCATGAGCGGGCGAGTGGCATCCGGTCCGTCCCAGGTTTCGCCGGGAACGGCTTTGCCGTGGCGAACGGCGATCATCGCAAAGGTGCGAGCATTGCCGGCGTCGTAGACGGCGGCGAAGCGGTCAAGAATATCGATGTCGTGCGTGTAGCTGACTTTCTTGCGGGCTTTGGCGAGCGGCAACCATTCGAGCGCGGAGATTTCACCGTTGGGGGTGAACTTGGCGACCTCGAGGGTGTGGTCGTTCACTTCGGCTGACCAGTAGTGCACGTACTTGTCTCGGCCGTTGGCGAGCGTGTAGTGCACGCTACCGAGCGGTACCCCGAGATCGACGCTCAATCCGGTCTCTTCGAGGATCTCGCGCACAGCGGTCTCTGGCAGCATCTCACCCGGATCCAGCTTGCCCTTGGGCAGCGAGACATCCTTGTGAACGGTGCGGTGCACGAGCAACACTCGCGGTTTACCGTCGACGACGCGCCAGCAGACTATGCCTGCGGCAAGGACCGGAGTGTTCGCGGCGCTCACCGGCGAGACCCGCCTCGTTTGCGCTGCGTTATTCGCTTCATAAGAACATTCTGCATGTCGTTGAGAGGTTCACCGGTCTCCGAAGTACCGTGGCGCACCCAATCGCCTTCCTCATCGAGCCACCAGGAGGAGGTGTTTTCGTCGACCGCGAGGTCGAACATGTACTCGAGTTCTTCGATGTGCTCGGGTTCGACAATGCGCACAAGAGCTTCGACGCGACGGTCGAGATTGCGGTGCATCATGTCAGAACTGCCGATGTACACCTGCGGGTCTCCGCTGTTGTGGAAGGCAAATACGCGCGAGTGCTCGAGGTACCGGCCAAGAACAGAGCGCACGCGAATGTTCTCGCTGAGACCGGGAACTCCGGCTCGCAGGGAACAGATTCCTCGCACAACGATGTCGATAGGCACGCCAGCATTGCTCGCCCGGTAGAGCGCATCGATGATCGCCTCATCCACCATCGAGTTCAATTTGATGCGGATGCCCGATGGCAGGCCTTCACGAGCGTTGGAGGCTTCGTTCTCGATCTGCTTGATGAGGCCCTTACGCAGATGGCGCGGAGCCACTAGGAGTCGCTTGAACTTTTTCTCGATGGCATAGCCAGAGAGCTCGTTGAATAGTCTCGTGAGGTCTTTTCCGACCTGGTCATCGGCGGTCAGCAGCCCGAGGTCTTCATACAGGCGGCTGGTCTTGGGATTGTAGTTTCCCGTGCCGATGTGGGCGTAGTGACGCAGCTTGCCCTCTTCTTGACGCACCACGAGCGCAAGCTTGCAGTGAGTCTTGAGCCCGACGAGACCGTAGACGACGTGCACGCCGGCCTTCTCGAGCTTGCGGGCCCACGAGATGTTCGCGGTCTCATCAAAGCGAGCCTTGATCTCAACGAGCGCCAGCACTGCTTTTCCTGCTTCAGCAGCATCGATGAGCGCTTCGACGATAGGGCTGTCACCGCTGGTGCGGTACAGGGTTTGCTTGATGGCGAGCACGTGCGGGTCAGCGGCGGCCTGCTCAAGGAAGGCCTGAACGCTCGTGGAGAACGACTCGTAGGGGTGGTGCAGCAGGATGTCCTTGCGGGCGATCGCGCGGAAGATATCGGCGCGTTCGTTGCCTTCGGTCGGCATGAGGCTGCGACTCGTGATCGGCACGTGGCGTGGGTACTTCAATCGGGGGCGGTCGATGCCGGCGAGCTGGAAAAGTCCGCTGAGATTCAACGGTGCCGGCAGGCGGTACACCTCTTGCTCAGTGATCTTGAGTTCCCGCACGAGAAGACCGAGCGTGACGTCATCCATATCATCGGTGATCTCGAGGCGGATGGGCGGCCCGAAGCGACGATTAAGGATCTGTTTCTCGAGCGACTTGATGAGGTTCTCCGACTCATCTTCGTCAACGTTCACGTCTTCGTTGCGGGTAACGCGGAACTCGTGGTGCGCCAGAATCTCCATTCCGGGAAACAGGGCGCCGAGGTGGTTGGAGATCAAATCTTCGAGCGGAATATAGCGCAGCTGGTCGCTGCCGTCATCCGGCAATTGGATGAAGCGAGGCAGAACGCTTGGCACCTTCAGGCGCGCGAACTCTTCTTTTTGGGTCTTGGGGTTACGCACTCGAATCGACAGATTGAGCGAAAGCCCAGAAATATAGGGGAATGGATGCGCGGGGTCGACCGCCAATGGCATCAGCACCGGGAAAATCTGGTTGGAGAAGATGTCGTGAACGCGCTCGCGGTCTTCCGGGCCGAGGTCGGCCCAGGTCTCAATGTGGATCCCCTCGGAATCCAGTGCTGGCTTCACGCTGTTGAGGAACTCGGCGGCGTGACGTTCTTGCAGCGCGTGAGCGGCAGCGCTCAACTCTTCGAGCACTTCTGCCGGTGCCCGCCCAGTGTTGGTCGGAACAGCAAGCCCAGTGTCGATGCGGCGCTTGAGCCCCGCAACGCGCACCATGAAGAACTCATCGAGGTTGCTCGCAAAGATCGCCAAGAAGTTGGCGCGTTCCAGCAGCGGAAGGGACTCGTCTTCGGCCAGTTCGAGTACGCGCTGGTTGAAGGCGAGCCAGCTCAATTCCCGATCAAGGTAGCGATCAAAAATCAGCGTTCCATCATCAACACTCGACGACTCGTCATTGTCGTACTCGTCAAGCGAGTCCGTTGCAGAGCTCGGGTCGACGATTGCGGTCTCGTTGTCCATCCCCTCATCCTGCCACTGAGTGATGAACAACTGATTAACTCCGCCCACACTGGGAGGCAGTTGATGGCGCTTTGCTAGACAGCGATACTTTGCGGCGCGAGGTCGGCGGTGGAGCCGGTGCTCGAATCTGCTACAGGTGCTTTCTCGGTCTCTTCAGCAATATTGAAGCAGTAGCCGACGTTGCGCACGGTTCCGATAAGCGACTCGAGATCGCCGAGCTTGGCGCGCAAGCGACGCACGTGCACGTCGACGGTGCGGGTGCCACCGAAGTAGTCGTAACCCCACACTTCGCTCAAAAGCTGTTCGCGAGTGAAGACGTGAGAGGGGTGCGAGGCCAAGAAGCGCAGCAACTCGAACTCCTTGAAGGTGAGGTCAAGAGAGCGGTCACGCGCCTTTGCCGAGTAGCTGGCTTCGTCGATGACGATTCCGGATGCTCGAATCTTCGAAGCGGAACTCTCACCCTCGCGGCGCGCCAATGCCAAACGGATGCGGGCATCGACTTCGGCTGGTCCGGCGCCGGACACAAGGAAGTCGTCGATGTGCCACTGGTGATTGACTGCTGCAAGGCCGCCATCAGTGACGACCACGAACAGCGGAACCGTGATTCCGCTGGAATTGAGTACGCTGCACAGCCCTTTGGCGGCCGCAAGATTGATGGTCGCGTCGACCATGATCAGGTCTGTGGTCGGCGCGGCAACAAGAGTTGCGGGCGCGGCAACGACAACCTCCACCGTATGGCTGAGCAACTCCAGGGCTGGGAGCGGTTCAACGTCGGGCGCAGAGCTAAGCATCAAGATGTGTGCCATATGGCCTCCCCACTGCGTGAAAGGAATTCTACCGTGTGTGCGCGCTCCCGGCTGACGGGGCCCGACTTCGGCACATTCATCGTTACGATGGGGATATGACTTGGCAAAAGTGGAGCGTCGTGCCCGTGTGGGCGTTAAGCCTTATCGGTGCCGTCATTGTCGGGGTCTTTGAGACGCCGGAGCTGCGAGTCACGTGGCTGGCGATCGTATTGGCGGCCTGCGTCATTCTTACTTTCGTTATTCAGTTGATAATTCACCGCAAAGAAGGTTTCGTGGCGAGAGCCACCGCCAGCATGGTTGGCGCGCTTGCCATCGTCGCGGCCGCTACGGCGATTTTCGCTGTGATTTAGTGCGGCACGGCTGCACAGGGATAGGATTAGTACATGCTTCTCGCACTTGAGCTCTTCTTCGTCGGCCTTCTCGGTCTCGCGACGCTGTCAATCGGCTACGTGTCGGTTGTCGTTGTCTACAACCTCTTTCGCGGCCAGCGCTAGCCGCGCCGCATCGTGATTGAGCTAGACACCTCCGGCCCCGCTGAACTCGCGCCACTTTCGTGGCTCGTTGGACTGTGGGAGGGCACTGGCATCGTCGACTACAAGATCGGCGAAGAATCGCGCAGCCTCGAATTTGGTCAGCGCATCAGCTTCACGCACGACGGCCTCCCGCACCTCAACTACAACTCTTACACGTGGTTGCTTGACGATAATAAGACTCCGCACGTGACCGAAACTGGGTACTGGCGTCTTCGCCGTCCCGCCACCGAGGGAGACCCCGGTCCCGGCCTGCTGCCGGCAATCGGAGAACGTCCCTACGGCACAGCCGACGAGGTCGAAACGCTGCGCACTGCCGACGGAGGCTTTGAGATCGAAGTCTCGATCGTGCATCCGGGCGGCATCAATGAGTTTTACATCGGCGAGGTCACGGGGCCACGCATCGATTTGGCTACCGACGCAGTGATGCGCACCGAGAGTGCCAAGGAGTACACCGCCGCTACTCGCATGTATGGGCTCGTCGAGGGCCATTTGCTGTGGGCGTGGGATATCGCTGCTCTTGGCCAAGACCTCCGCACGCACGCATCGGGGCGACTCGCTCGTGTCGAATAGTTCATTCGCTGCTCGGCCCGGCGCTGTCGGCAGCCCTCCCGAGCACTACGGCAATCCTTTTGGAGAGCAACGCGCTCTCGTCGAGGGCCGCTCGGTAGTCGAGCTTGCTGACCGCGCTGTCATCACGATCACCGGCCCCGACCGGCTGAGTTGGCTCGACTCACTCACGACGCAGTCGCTCACGGGCCTCCAGCCGGGGGAGAGCGCCGAAACACTATTGCTCAACCCAAATGGTCGCGTCGAACACGCCATGCGCCTCGTCGATGATGGCGAAACTCTCTGGTTGCTTGTTGATGGTTCGCAACGAGAGGCTCTCGCCGCCTGGCTCGACCGCATGCGCTTCATGCTGCGGGTAGAAATTGCTGACCGCAGCGACGACTTTGCGACAATCGGCAGCTTCGGTGACTCGCTCGAGCTGCCCGTTGCCGTCTCGCAGGACATCCCGCTGGTCTGGAACGACCCCTGGGCAAGTGTTGTTCGAGGCGGACACCAGTACTCAAAGTCAGATGCTCACCCGGCTGCCACGTGGAATTACCGCGAATCACTCGTCGCGGCAGATGCCGACCTCAGCGCGTTCGACGCCGCAGGGTCCCTCGCCGTCGATGCCCTCCGCATTGCAGCCTGGCGTCCACGCTTCAGCTCCGAAGTCGACGACCGCACCATTCCGCACGAACTCGACTGGATGCGCTCCGCCGTGCACCTCAACAAGGGCTGCTACCGCGGGCAAGAAACAGTGGCCAAGGTGCACAACCTCGGGCATCCACCCCGTCGCCTCGTCATGCTGCACCTCGATGGCTCGGAGGGTGCACTGCCCGAAGCTGGCGCCGAGGTAAAACTGGGCGAAAAGACTGTCGGAAGCGTCACTGCGTCTGCTCGCCACTTTGAGCTGGGCCCCATTGCCCTCGCCGTGATCAAGCGGGGAGTGGACAGCGCCGAGACTCTGGCTGTTGCCTCCGACATCGGTGAGATTGCCGCCGCGCAAGAAGTCATCGTTCCCACCGACGCGGGTGCCGAAGCGAACGTGCCGCGCCTGCCCCGGCTCGGAGCCGTCACTCGCGGCTAACGGCATCCAGTCATTCTCGGTACTCTTGAGGTATGACTCACACCCTGATTTTGTTGCGCCACGGCAACTCCGAATGGAACCAAAAGAACCTCTTCACCGGATGGGTGGATGTCGGGCTCACCGACCAAGGCCGCACCGAAGCCAATCGCGCAGGTGAACTCATTGCCGCGTTCGAGAAGCAGCCGGACATTCAGTACACCTCGCTGCTCAAGCGTGCGATTCACACCGCCAACATCGCGTTGCAGGTTGCCGACCTCGACTGGCTTCCGGTCAAGCGCTCGTGGCGACTCAATGAACGTCACTACGGAGCGTTGCAGGGCAAGGACAAAGCTCAGACTCTCGAAGAGTTTGGCGAAGAGAAGTTCATGACGTGGCGTCGCAGCTTCGACGTGCCGCCGCCCCCGCTCGACGACGACGCGGAGTACAGCCAAGTTCACGACCGCCGCTACGTAGGCATCGACGGCGAGATTCCTCGCACCGAGAGCCTCAAGCTCGTCATCGACCGCATGTTGCCCTACTGGGAATCAGATATCACCAAGGATCTCGCTGCCGGCAAGACCGTGCTCGTGACCGCCCACGGCAACTCGCTGCGCGCGCTCGTGAAGCACCTCGATGGCATCTCCGATGACGACATCGCGAGCCTCAACATCCCGACCGGTATCCCGTTGGTGTACGAACTCGACGACAACTTCATGCCGATCAAGCCGGCCTATTACCTCGACCCAGAAGCCGCAGCAGCCGGTGCCGCCGCTGTTGCCTCGCAGGGCAAGAAGTAGCCAATACTTGACACGCAAGAAGCCCCGATGAGAGAAATCTCGTCGGGGCTTCATGCGTGGTAGCGACTCGGGTGAGCAGCTACCACTCACAGGATGAGACGGGTTTAGTCGTCTGCCGGAATCCAGTCGCCGGTAGCAAGATACTGAACCTTCTTGGCGATGGAGACCGCGTGGTCTGCGAAGCGCTCGTGGTAGCGAGACGCCAGAGTGGCATCCACGGTATCGACCGCAGCACCCTTCCAGGTTTCACCGAGCACCTTGTCGAACACGCTCAAGTGCAGCGCGTCGATTTTGTCGTCGTCGTTGCGAATCTCTTCGGCAACGCGCACGTCTTCATGCTTGAGCAGCTCTACCAGCTTGTTGGCGACCGCAACATCGAGTGCACCGAGCTCTGCGAAGGTTCCTCGCAGTGACTTCGGTACAACCTTGTCGGGGAAGCGGTAACGCGCAAGCTGAGCGATGTGCTCAGCCATGTCACCCATGCGCTCGAGTGAAGCGCTGATGCGCAGGGCGCTCACTACAATCCTCAAGTCGCGGGCGACTGGTTGTTGACGAGCGAGGATGTTGATCGCAAGCTCGTCGAGTTCGGCTGCCGCCGCATCAATCTGGTCATCGTCTGCGATCACTGTTTCCGCTAGTGACACGTCTGATTCATTGAATGCTTTTGTGGCGTTGTCTATTGAGACAGCCACCAGGCTGGCAATTTCCACGAGGCGATCTTGCACCTCGCGTAGTTCTTGTTGAAATACTTCGCGCACGCTATCTACGTCCCTTCGATACGGGCATGACGAAGCCCGCACGGCTTAGGCCACCCTGCCCGCGTCAGGTTAACAGCAGGTGTTGGCGGCCTGAACTTTATCTGAAGTGAGCACCCGTCGCGAACTCGCGGCAAGCGAACGCCTCAGATGTAACTAACCTAGTGGCTATGGACTCTGCGTGGCTCGTGCCGGCCGCCCTCGCTTTCGGGGTATTTCTTGGCGGCGGTATGTCCTTCATCATCTACGCCGCAGCTAAACGCGGTCAGCGAGCCGCCCACGTGGTCTCTTCTGCCGTGCCGGATGGCGTAGATCAGGTCATCGATGCGCTGGAATCCGCGGGTATCGTGCTCGATCCCTCGAACAACATCATGAAGGCCTCGAACGCAGCGTTGACCTACGGCCTCGTCTGGAATCACGCGCTCGTGCATCCGGAACTCGTGGAGTTCGTCGACCAGGTGCGCCGCACTGGCGTGCCCATTGCGCAAGAAGTTCACCTCTCTCGCGGCCCTTTTGGCGACGCAAACATTTATCTTTTTGTTCGTGTTGCTCGCCTCGGCACGCGATACGTTTTGTTGTTGGCCGAAGACCGCACGGAGTCGTACCGTCTTGATGAGGTGCGTCGTGACTTCGTCGCCAACATCAGCCACGAACTTAAGACTCCCATCGGTGCTGTGGGTCTGCTGGCCGAAGCGCTCGTGAGCGCCTCAGATGAACCGGATCAGGTGAAGCGATTCGCCAAGCGCCTCACCAAGGAATCCCACCGCCTCGCTCGCATCACGCAAGAGATCATCGAGCTCTCTCGACTGCAGTCGGCCGACGGGCTTGCTGAAGCGGCTCCAGTCGATATCGACACGGTCGTATCGATCGCGATCGACCAAAACCGGGCAGTCGCTGAGTTCAATAAGGTCACGCTCGCCAGCGGCGGGCTTACCGGGTTCGAGACCTTCGGAGACGAAACACTTCTCGTTCTTGCTCTCGACAACCTCATTTCCAACGCTGTGCAGTATTCGCCAGAGAACACTCGAGTCGGCATCGGGGTGCGCCACCGCGACGGGGCCGTCGAAATCTCCGTTACCGACCAGGGCGTGGGAATTCCCGAAGATGAACTCGACCGCGTCTTCGAACGCTTTTACCGCAGTGACCCCGCCCGCAGCCGCCACACGGGCGGCAGTGGGCTTGGCCTCAGCATTGCCAAGCACGTCGTGCAAAACCATGGCGGCGACATCCGTGTGTGGTCGCAGCTAGGCCACGGCTCTACCTTTACGATTCGACTGCCCGAGATCGATCCCGACGTAATCAACGCAACAGGAGAAAAACAATGACCCGCATTTTGATCGTCGAAGATGAGGCGTCGTTGAGCGAGCCTCTCGCGTTCCTGCTCGAGCGCGAAGGCTACGAGACGACCATCGCTGAAGATGGTCTCGCGGGACTCGCTGAGTTCGACCGTAACGGTGCCGACGTCATCCTGCTCGACCTCATGCTCCCTGGCCTCGCTGGCACCGAAGTGTGCCGCGAGATTCGCACGCGCTCGAGCGTGCCCATCATCATGCTCACCGCCAAAGACAGCGAAGTGGACATCGTGGTCGGCCTCGAGCTGGGAGCGGATGACTACGTCACGAAGCCGTACTCAACTCGCGAACTCTTGGCCCGCATCCGTGCCGTTATGCGTCGTCGCACAGAAGATATTGACGAAACCGATTCGATTCTCGAAGCCGGGGGAGTGCGCATGGATGTCGAGCGTCACACGGTGTCGGTCGACGGTGCAGATGTCACCATGCCGCTCAAAGAATTTGAGTTGCTTGAGCTGTTGCTGCGCAATGGTGGACGCGTACTCACGCGTGGCCAGCTGATCGATCGAGTCTGGGGCGCTGACTACTTCGGCGACACAAAGACGCTCGACGTGCACATCAAGCGCATCCGGTCGAAGATCGAGAAGACGCCGTCGCAGCCGACGATGCTGGTGACGGTTCGCGGTCTCGGCTACCGCTTCGAAGACTAAGGCTTAGCGGGGGTGCATGCCTGGCTTGCTGAGCCGGTGTGCACCAGCCCAGTTCGAGCGGACGCTATGGCGAGCTATTCGCCGAGTGCGCTTGCGGGAGCGAGGTCGCTGTAGATCGGGTCGCTACCGGAGATCACCGGAATGAGCAGTTCTTGACCGCTGTCGTCGCCGAACTGCAGGTAGATGGGGAACAGCTGGCCAGCCTTGACGCCCGCATCGGTGATGACGATCGTGTCGCCGTCTAGCTCGGTGCCATAGGTCTTGACAGTGTTGGACGTGATCGGCTTCGAGATGTCGATGCGCTCGCCATCAACGGATTCGTACTGCAGTCGCAGGCTGCCGCTCGTGGAGGTCGTGTTGACGACCGTAATCATGAGGCTTACGGCAGAGTCATCGTCGTTGCTGATCGCAAGAACGTTGCGAACCTTCACGTCGCCGACCTCGGCGCCGATGCCGTCGCTGGGGTCGTACTGGTTCAGCGTCGCCGTGGGCGTGATGAACGAACAACCGGCGGTGCCCACTAGTAGAGCGCCGGCAATGAGGGCGGAGGCTGCAGCGCGTGCTGCGCGAGTGCGTACTGTCACGTACCCATACTAATAGATAGTGGGGCTGGCTGGTTTACTTAGGCAACCCTTACCATGTGTTTACTGTGATAAACTGGGTTTTCTTCGAGAGGACCACTATTCATGTTGTTTGAGGTCGGCGAGACAGTCGTTTATCCCCATCACGGTGCTGCAACCATCACCGAGGTGAAGAAGCGCACCATCAAGGGTGAAGAGAAAGTTTATCTCAAGCTCAATGTAACTCAGGGTGATCTCACCATCGAAGTACCCGCAGAGAATGTTGATCTCGTGGGTGTTCGCGACGTTATTGGTCGCGAGGGTCTTGACGCGGTATTCGAGGTGCTTCGTGCGCCGTTTACTGAAGAGCCCACCAACTGGTCGCGCCGTTATAAGGCCAACCTTGAAAAGCTCGCTTCGGGCGACGTCATCAAGGTTTCTGAGGTTGTTCGCGACCTCTGGCGCCGCGATCAAGACCGCGGACTCTCTGCTGGAGAGAAGCGCATGCTTGCTAAGGCACGTCAAATTCTGATCTCAGAGCTCGCTCTTGCAGAGAAGACTGACGAAGACAAAGCATCGTTGGTTCTCGACGAGGTTCTTGCCTCATAATTCTGGCATTGCTGACTGTATTCACAGGTGAGCATGGATAGGCTGGTTCGCTACGTCTTTCTGGCGGAGGAGTATTTCCTCGCCCATCGATTTGGAGATACCCGCCCCCTATGAGTCCACAGAATGCTCCGCGCGTTGCAGTGATCCTGCTCGGCGCCGGAAACGGAACCCGCCTCGGTCGAAACGAGCCAAAAGCTTTCGTCCACCTCGCTGGCCGTCCGACCCTGAGCCGTGCTCTTGAATCCGTTTTTGCCATGGTCGAGCCGACACAGGTCATCATCACGGTTCCCAAGTCCTACGCTCCGATCGCGAAGCAACTTGCGCGATCGGTACCGGGTGGTCGCGATCACGAACCCACCATCATCGTCGGTGGCGCAACTCGTCAAGAGTCTGTTGCCGCTGCGCTCGGCTACCTCGAACCCAGCGTCGATGTGGTTCTGGTGCATGATGCGGCGCGTCCGCTGACCCCGAGCGTTGTCTTTGACTCGGTTGCTGCTGAGGTTCGCAGCTCCGGCGCCGGTGTTGTGCCTGGCCTTCCCGTTGCCGACACGATCAAGCGCACGGATGACAACAGCCAAGTTGTTGAGACCGTGGATCGTTCGGTGCTCATGGCCGTGCAGACCCCGCAGGGTTTTCCGCGTGACCAGCTCGTCGCCGCTCACGCTGCCGCGCGAGAAGAGCACACCGATGACTCTGCGCTGGTAGCCGCTGCCGGCTATCCCGTCTCGATCATCGCTGGCGATCCGCTCGCGTTCAAGATCACCACGGCGTGGGAACTTCGTCGCGCCGAACAATTGTTTACCGAATCTGCCGCTACCGGCATCCGGGTCGGCACGGGCACCGATGTGCACGCCTACGACTCAACGAAGCCGCTATGGCTCGCGGGGCTCCACTGGCCCGATGAGGTCGGTCTTCGTGGGCACAGTGATGGCGATGTCGTTGCGCACGCGATTTGCGATGCCATGCTCTCCGCCGCGAAGCTCGGTGACCTCGGCAGTGTCTTTGGCACGAGCGATCCCAAATTTGAAGATGCTCATGGCGACGTGTTCCTGCGTGAAACCCTGTTCCTGTTGCGGGATGCAGGCTTCGAAGTGGGCAACGTTTCCGTTCAGCTCATTGGAAATCATCCGATGGTGTCGCGTCGTCGCGTCGAGGCGGAGGAGTTCCTCAGTGGAATCCTTGGTGCCTCGGTGAGCATTGCGGGCACGACCTCCGACGCTTTGGGCTTCACGGGCCGTGGCGAAGGTATGGCGGCGATCGCTACAGCGCTCGTGCACGTGCGCACGGTGGCCGAAGCAGCACACAACAAGGGCTAACCTCCCGCGTCGCCTCTGTCTCGTTGTCTCGTGTGGTCGAGCGATCCTCTGTGAGCCAGCCCCTGTGGGTGCACCCTTGTGCGAAATATCTCTCGGTGTGAGGCGCTGAAGCGCGCCTGAAAACGAACCTGAGTACTAATTTTTTTCGGTTCCACCTTGGTTCAATGCTCGTCGGACTGCTATACCTGTTATTACACGACTGTGAGTCCAATGCTCACATATGTGCAAATGCAATACCAGGGTCGATGGGGACACGCACCTCACGTCTACGCCACCGGCCCTGACAGGCGCCGACAACGAAGTTGCGGCTGGAGAAAGGTGTGAGATGCAATCTGTTCTGGACACGATAATTTGGGCGGCTGATTCGCCGCCAGTGCCGGCCAGTGACAACCCGTTCATTCAGGCCCTCACCTGGGGTGCGACGCACTTCATCGGCCTGTTCAATGCATCGGGTGAAGCTCTTGTTGGTTTGGCCACCGGCATCCTGCCGACACTGATCGTGCTTCTCACGTTCATGTACGCGATCACCACCTGGGTGGGCGAAGCGCGCATGACTCGTGCGGTGCAGTGGTCAGCTCGCTGGGCCATTACTCGTTACACGCTCATGCCCATCATCGCGGTCATCGTCTTGACCAACCCGATGGCGTACTCCTTCGGCATCTATCTACCCGAACGACAGAAGCCGGCGTTCTACGACTCTGCAGTGTCTTTCGTGCACCCCGTCACCGCCTTCTTCCCGCACGCTAACGCTGGCGAGATCTTCGTCTGGGCTGGTGTCTCGGCTGGAGTTCTCTCCATCGCTCCCGAAAAGTACCCGCTGCTCGCGCTGCTGTACTTCGGTACCGGCATCGTCGTGATCTTCATTCGCGGAGTCGTCACCGAGTGGATCACAAACCTGCTCATCCGTCGCCAGGGTCTCACGGCCGTCTTTGACGAGTACGACCGCGAATTTGCTTTGGCCAGTGAACGCTTCAACGAGGCAAAGTCGACCAAGAAGACCGGATCCTCGGTTGCCACTGAAGGGACGGTGTGATCATGACTGAGAACACCTACAACAAAGTATTCGTCAAGCCCGGCAACGGCGGCTGGGGCAAGGGCCTCCTGCTCGAGCCCAGCGAGACCAAGAACGTCGTTCTCTCGGTAACCGGTGGCGGAATCCACCCGGTCGCCGCGCGTATCGCTGAACTGACCGGCGCAGAAGCTGTCGACGGCTTCACTAACAGCATCCCCGAAGAGCGCGTTGTCGCTGTCGTGATCAACTGTGGTGGAACCGCGCGCATCGGCGTCTACCCCAAGAAGCGCATGATGACCGTGGATGTCTTCCCGGGAGAGCCATCGGGCCCCCTCGCTAAGTACATCACCGACGATGTCTTCGTCTCCGCAGTGGGAACCGAAGACGTTGAGCTTGCGGGAGGATCAGCCGCGTTCGCGACTCATGCTGCTGAAGCGTCGGCAGCATCCGAAGCAGCAATCGGAAGCCCGGCACCGTCTGGAGCATTCGGTACGAGCAACGTGACGCACTTCACGGCGCAGACCACAACGGGTGGGGGCTTCATCGGCTTCTTCTCGAACGTGGCAACGCGCTTCGGTTCGGTCATCGGAAACATCATCAACACGCTGCTGTCGTCTGGTCGCCAGACTGTTCAGCTCGTGCTGCAGACGATCCTTCCGTTCATGGCGTACGTGAGCCTCTTGATCGGTTTCGTCACCTACTCGGGACTCTCGGATCTGATCGCGCAAGCGGTTACGCCGCTGGCCTCGAACCCGATCGGCCTCATCCTCCTTGGCGTGATCACGGGACTACCGTTCCTGTCGCCCATCCTCGGACCGGGTGCGGCTATCGCACAGGTCGTCGGTGTACTCATGGGTACACAGATCGCCGCTGGCGCGCTGCCCGTGCAGTATGCACTGCCGACGCTGTTCGCCATCAACGGTCAGGTTGGTTGTGACTTCGTTCCCGTGGGTCTTGCCCTGGGAGAAGCCAAGCCGGAGACGGTCGCAGTGGGTGTTCCCGCTGTACTCTTCTCTCGCCTGATCACATCGCCGCTGGCAGTCTTGATCGCGTGGGGCGCAAGCTTCGCACTGATCTAACCAGCACAACCACCACACGTAACAGCAGAGAAAAGCGAGACAGCAATGACTACCTATTACCGCAGCGAGGTCACGTCCATCGGAACGGACGCCACCGAAATGTTTGAAGGGGGAGTGGTGATCTTCTTCGGAGAACCCTGCCCCGCCGAACTGGCTGAGGTAAGCGTGGTTCACACTGTCGCGCACCACCACCCGCAGCGCGACCCCCAGCCGGGAGACGTGCTGCGGGTGGGGGACTCTGAAGTCACCATTACGGAGGTCGGCGAGATTGCCGGCAACAACCTCCGCACGCTTGGTCATTTCGTGATCTACAGCGACCCAGAAGACAGCCAGAAAGTTCTCCCCGGCGCCATTCACGCGAAGGGCACACTCTCGTTGCCCAACGCGGGCGTCACCATTGAGCTCATCGAAGGTAGTTGACATGGACACCGGCTTCGCATTACTGCTGATGGCAGCGCTCGTACTGAGCGTTGTATTCAGCCTTCTTCAACAGCGCACGTATTCTCGTGCCACCAAGCGCCTGGGAACCAGCTTCCTCGGCGTCAAAGACCACTTCCTCGTCTCGGGGCGAGGCAAGAGCTTCCTCCGGGGAGCGATCGTTCTCCTCGTCGTCGACGCGTCAACATCTCGCATCGTGGCCGCCGAGGCCATGGTCGGCAGCACCGTCATGGCGCACTTCAAGCCGCGCCCCGAGCTGATCGGTGATCTCGATACCGCCGTGCTTCGCACGAAGGAAAAGATGATGACCGCAGCCGTGGACTACGCGACCAAGCAGTACTGGGTTACGTATAAGCGCAACGTCGCAGCGGCAGCCCGCAAGTAGCGACAGTGCCTGTTCGGATGCTTCAGCATCCGGCATTGCATCGTTGTTCCTATCGGGGCATACTAAATACACATACTTGATTAACTAACGCACATAAGTGCATATAACGTGGTTTCAAAGGGGTAGTCATGGGTTACACAAACAAACTGCTTGCGCGTCAGCGTGAAGTCGGTCGTCCCGTCCGCATCGGACTCGTCGGAGCAGGCCAAATGGGCTCCGGCTTCATCGCCCAGATCGCACGCCAAAAGGGCGTCGACATCACCGCCGTCGCCGACATTGCGATCGACCGTGCCGTAAGCGCTCTCGCCAACGCCGGCATCACCGACGTTGACCAGTCAGCAGACCTCGAGACGCTTGCCGCCACAATCGAAGCGGGCGGCCACGTTGTCGTCAACGACGCTCTCGCATTGCCCAAGCTCCCTATCGACATGGTCATCGAGTGCTCGGGCGTTCCCGAGATCGCCGCCAAAGTCGCTCTGGCTTCGCTGCTCGGTGGCAAGGATGTCGCCCTCATGACTGTTGAGGCAGACGTCACCGTCGGTCTCCTCCTGGCTCGCATCGCAGCGCAGACCGGCAACATCTACACCGTCTGCCGTGGCGATGAGCCCGTTGAGTGCCTGAAGCTCGTCGAGTACGTCGAAGACATCGGTCTTGACGTTGTGCTCGCCGGTAAGGGCAAGAACAACCCGCTCAACGAGTCGGCTACCCCCTCCAGTCTCGAAGAAGAAGCCAAGACCAAGGGCATGAACCCGCGGATGCTGTGCAGCTTCGTCGACGGAACTAAGACGATGATCGAGATGGCTGCCCTCGCTAACGCGGCAGACCTTGAGCTCACGAAGCGTTCGATGCACGGACCGGCCGCAACAGTGCCGACCCTGCAGGACATCTTCAAGCCCATCGAAGACGGCGGCATCCTTGACCGCAGCGGTGTTGTTGACTACGCCACTGGCCCGGTTGCTCCCGGTGTGTTCGTTGTTGCGAAGGCAACTGACCCCGTGGTGCACGAGGAGCTCAGCTACCTCAAGCTCGGCGAAGGCCCCTACTTTGCGTTCTACCGTCCGTACCACCTCGCCAGCGTCGAGGCAGTGCTGTCGATTGGCGAGGTCATGATCGACCGCCAGCCGTCGCTCGCTCCGATCGCCTGGAACGCAGATGTTTCTGCCATGGCCAAGCGCGACCTCAAGGTTGGCGAGAAAATCGATGGGATCGGTGGTGAGCACGTCTACGGTGACGCTGTTCCGGCAGCCGAGGCCAAGGCTGGGCGCGAACTGCCCATCGGTCTGGCATCGGCGGGCACGCTCATCCGTGACGTTGCCAAGGGAACTGCGGTGACCTACGACGACGTACAGCTCGACGAAACCAAAACGATTGTGATCTTGCGCAAGCTGCAGGATGCCCTTCTCGCCGATGGCCAGCTGCAGGTTCCTGCACTCGCGTCGTTGCTCTCCGTTTAAGAAAGGTGACCACTATGAACACGCAGATCGTTGCGGACCGCGAACTCGCGGCAGCCAGCCTCGCCACCATGTGGAAAATCCGCCGCTTTGAAGAAGCAGTGGAAGATCTCTACGGCCGTGGACTCATGCACGGCACCATGCACCTGTCGATCGGTCAAGAGGCCGTGCCAACGGGAGCATGCCTCGCCCTCAATAAGGACGACTACATCACCTCGACGCACCGTGGCCACGGTCACTGCATCGCCAAGGGCGCCGATATGGAGCGCATGATGGCTGAACTTCTTGCGAAAGAAACCGGCTACTGCCGCGGCCGCGGTGGCTCCATGCACATCGCGGATACCGAAACCGGAAACCTCGGTGCGAACGGCATCGTTGCCGGTGGAATCCCTATCGCTACCGGCGCAGCGCTGTCGGCGAAGATGCGCGGCACCAAGCAGGTTGCTGTGAGCTTCCACGGTGACGGCGCGATGGGTGAAGGCGCCTGGCACGAGGGCGTTGTGCTCGCGGCCATGTGGCAGCTTCCCGTTGTGTTCCTGTGCGAAAACAACCTCTATGGCATGTCGATGTCGTCAGAGAAGGCCTTCAACCTCGACCAGCTTTCTGACCGCGCGAAGGGCTACGGCATCCCCGGAGTCACCGTTGACGGTAACGATGTTCAGGCTGTCTATGACGCCACGAAGGAAGCGGTTGACCGCGCTCGTGCTGGCGGCGGCCCGACCTTCATCGAAGCAAAGACGTACCGCTGGCGCGGACACTCGAAGTCAGACAAGAACCTGTACCGCACGCGCGACGAGATCGATGAGTGGCGCGGTAAAGACCCCATTCCTCACTTCGAAGCTCTGGCTCTCGCCGCCGGTGGCCTCACGCAGGCTGACATCGACGCTGTGCGCGACAACGTGCGCACCGAGCTGCGCAGTGCCGTTCAGCGCGCCAACGCTGCGCCGGACGCCACCGCTGACGATCTACTTTCCGCCGTCTACGCAAGGTAACAACGATGACTATTGAGACGACCGCGGCCCAGCCCGCAGCGGCCCCCGCACCGGCCGAGACAGTGACAATGACCTACTCTGAGGCCATTCGCGACGCAATGCGCATCGCCATGGCTAAGGACCCCGCCGTCTTCATCATGGGTGAAGATGTCGGAACCTACGGTGGCGCCTTCGGAGTCACCGGCGAGCTGATCAACGAGATCGGCCCCGAGCGCATCCGCGACACCACCATCAGTGAGCTCGGCATCATGGGTGCCGGTGTCGGTGCTGCCATGACCGGAATGCGCCCGATCGTGGAGATCCAGTTCTCTGACTTCACGGCTCAGGCCATGGACCAGATCGCCAACCAGGCAGCGAAGATTCACTTCATGCTCGGTGGCGCCGTGAGCGTGCCGATGGTTATTCGCGCTCCCGGCGGCTCGGGAACGGGTGCTGCCGCGCAGCACTCGCAGAGCCTCGAAGCGTGGTTCGTGCACATCCCGGGTCTCAAGGTTGTCATGCCGGCAACGGCGGATGACGCCAAGGGCCTGCTGCTCTCGGCGATCGACGACCCCAACCCGGTCATGGTTATCGAGCACAAGCTGCTCTACAAGACCTCGGGAGAGGTGCGCACGGGAGACATCCGCACGCCGCTCGGTGTCGCCGCTGTTCCTCGCGAGGGCAAGGATCTCACCATTATTGCCACCGGTGTCGAGGTGAGCCGCGCACTCGAGGCTGCCGAGATTCTCGCCGCCGACGGTATCGAAGCAACCGTGGTTGACCCGCGCACGCTCAAGCCTCTCGACAGCGACACCATCCTGCGCACCGTCAAGGCCACCGGTCGTGTCCTGCTCGTGCAAGAGGCTGTGCGTACACTCGGCTTCATGTCCGAAGTGTCTGCGATCATCTCCGAGTCGGATGCCTTCGGCTACCTTCGTGCGCCGATCAAGCGTCTTGCTGGCCTCGACATCCCCATCCCGTACGCACCCAAGCTCGAACGCGCTTCGGTTCCTCAAGTTGAAGACATCGTCGCGGCAGCCACTGATCTCGTTCGGAAGTGGTGACATGGCTGAGCTGCCACTGACAATGCCCAAAATGTCCATGACCATGGAAGAGGGCACGATGGTCGCGTGGCTCAAGCAGGAAGGTGACTCGGTTCGTTCCGGGGAGCCGATCTGTGAGGTCGCGACCGACAAAGTCGACATGGAAGTGGAGTCGCCATTCGATGGTGTGCTCGCTCGCATCATTGCGCAGCCCGATGACGTCTACGCGGTAGGCGACACGATCGCGTTCATCACAACCGAAGCGGATGACCTGCTCGGCGGCCTCTTCGACGAGCCCGTTGTTGAAGCTCCGGCTGCGGTTGCGGCCGAAGCGGTTGCGCCCGTTGCTGCGCCTGCGCCGATCGCCACCGGTTGGATTCCTGCCGTTCCGGCCGCACGCAGTGCAGCAGAAGCCGCAGGCATCGACCTTGCGACCGTGACACCGACCGGCCCAGACAACACCGTGCGGGTCGCGGATGTCGAAGCGGCTACCGCAGCACCCGCAGCCCTCGTTGCGGCACCGGTTGCGTCAGCCGCTCCCGTTGCTCCTGCGGTCGTTCCGGCCGCTGCAGCCCCCGTCGCCGCTCCGGCTCCGGCCGCAGCACCAGCAGCTCCGGCTCCGGCTGTGGCCGCTGCGCCCGCCACAGCGGTTGACCCGGTAGAAGCTCGCCGCCTGCGCACCCGCAAGCAAGTTGCCAAGGTGATGGCGGCATCCGCTCTCGTTCCGCAGTTCACTGCCTACGTTGATCTCGATTTGTCAGCTTTGGCTGCCGTGCGCAAAACCACGCTCGGCGGCGCAAGCTGGACCGCGCTCTTTGTGCGGGCTCAAGCAATCGCTCTGGCCGAGAACGCTGCGCTCAATGGCACCTGGACTGATGGGGGAGTTGCTGCCAACGAGCACATCGGAATTGCGCTCGCGATTGACTCACCATCGGGGCTCATCGCGCCGGTGCTGACGAACTCGCACAAGGGAACGCTGGCCGACCTGGTCGCCGAAATTGCGACCGTCGTCGATGAGACGCGCAAAGGAACCTTGCCGCCCGCACGCCTCGGCGGCGGAACAAGCGTATTCTCGAATCTGGGTGGATTCGGCGTGGAATCGTTCAACGCACTACTGACCCCACCGCAGTCGACAGCTTTGTCGTCGGGAGCCGTCAAGCCGCGCATGCGCGTGTTTGACGACGAATCCTTCGGTGTTCGTCTGAGCTGCACGATCGGCCTCACCGTCGATCATCGTGTAGCTGACGGTGCGGATGCCGCACGAATGCTCGCGACCATCACCAACCTCGTCGCGACCCCGGAGCGTTTGCTCTAGAGCCGCAACCCGCTCGCGGGTTCCACCCCAGCGCTCCGTACGGGCGCTGTCCACCACGTTTCGAAACAGGTACACCATGTCAGAACGCACAGCCACAATCGTTTCACCGTCCGGACTTCACGCCCGCCCCGCTGCTCTGTTTACGCAGGCCGTCAGCAAGAGCGGTTTCAAGATCACGGTCGCTAAGGGTGAGAAGGCCGTCAACGCGGCCAGCATCCTCGCCGTTATCTCGCTCGGTGTCTCGCAGGGCGAAACCGTCACGATTGCCTCCGACGATGAGGGCGCTGACAGCGTTCTCGACCAGCTCGTAGAACTGCTCTCCACCGTCGAATAGCAACTAACACAGAAGGCCCACACCGGCATGGTGCGGGCCTTCTGTGCGTTAAGCGCCGTTCACCGGTCGGCGATCCTCCTTCAGCGCCCTTCAGCGCCGTCAAGCGCCGTCCAGCGGACGCACAAAAGCCCCGCTCCTTCCTGGGGGAGCGGGGCTTTCGGCGGCGAAGCCAGGCCTGTTAGGCCTTGGCTGCTTCTTCGTCGGATGCTGCTGCGGCATCCGCTTCGACCTGAGCACGAACGATGTCGCGCTTCTTCTCGAGGCGGCTCACCCAGTAGGCGAATCCGAGGGAGAGCACGGCGAGGACCGCAATGGTCCAGCCGCCGAGGTTTGCTACTCCGAAGAACAGGCCGGTCAGAGGGTTGGCTCCGTCGACGAGCGACGAGATGAGCTGTGATCCCTGATTGTCGCTGAAGCCGGAAGCTTCGGCGATGGCCGTGAACTGCGGTGCCGTTGCGGTGGCGATGAACAGGCCGATCGCAATAACGATTGCGCCACCGATGACGGAGCGCACGATGTTACCGCGGAAGATCGGAACCATCATGGCCACGATGAACGGCAGAGTCGCAAGGTCAACGAGCGGCAGTACCTGGTTGCCGAGCGGAGCGAGCGCAATAGCGATCAACACGGTAACCGGAACCAACACGAGCGACGTCGCGAGCACAGCGGGTTGCCCCACGGCGATAGCGGTGTCAAGACCGATGTAGAACTTGCGGCCGGGGAAACGCTTCTGAACGAACTCGCGAGCGGAGTCGGAGACCGGGATGAGGCCTTCCATGAGGATCGACACCATGCGCGGCAGGAGCAGCAGTACGGCGGCGAGGCTGATGGCGAGAACGAGGATCGCAATCGAGTCTTCACGTGGGTCGTCGAAGCCGAAGCCAGCGAGCCCGATGATGATTCCGAGCACGAGGCCCAAGATCATCGATTCACCGAAGACACCGAAGCGCTTCTCGATGGTTTGCGGGTCAGCCTTCAGGTTGCGGAAGCCGGGGATGCGGTCGAAGATCCAGTTGAAGGGGATCGCGAACAGAATGTACGGCGCGCTGGTTCCGTGGGGGAACGAGATGTCGGGGAAGTTGAAGTACTTCTGGATCATCGGTGCCGAGAGGTCGGCCAGGGCCAGAACGATCACCATGTGCACGGCGGCAGCGGCAATACCGATCCAGAAGTTGTCGGTGACGGCTCCGACAAGAGCGCCCACGAGGGCGAAGTGCCAGAAGTTCCACAGGTCGATGTTGAACGTGCGGGTAAGGCCCGACCACAGCAGCAACATGTTGACGAGGATGCCGACAGGAATAATCACCGCCCCGATAGTTGATCCGAACGCGATGGCGGCGCTCGCGGGCCAACCAACGTCAAGAACGGTGAGGTTCACGCCGAGGTTCACGGCGAGAGCCTGAGCGGCGGGACCAACCGTGCCGGCCATGAGGCCGATCACGAGGTTGATGCCGATGAAGCCGATGCCGATGAGGACACCGGCGCGGAGGGCTTGGCTAAACTTTTGGCCAAGGATCATGCCGAAGATCGTGATGAGGATCGGCAGGGTTACGGAGGCTCCGAGAGCCGTGAGATAGCTGGTGATATTCGTCAGAATATCTTCAATGATGTTCAACGTTGAACGTCCAATTCTCTGTCTGAAGTGAGTGGTGTGGGTGCGCTAGAGCGCGCGGTAACGCACCGCAATGGTTAACTGCGGTGCACGGCGTCGGGGTGAATTAGCCGAACTGCTTCTCGATTTCGGCATACACCTTGTCGAGGCCCATTCCGGTAAGGAACGGGAGTCCGGCGATAACGGGGATTCCGACCGAGTCGGGCACTTGGGTAGTGGCGACGATGAAGTCTGCAGCGAGGTCGCCGCGCAGAGTGTCGGTTACTTTGCCTTGCGAGATTGTGGCGTCGAGGCCCTTAGACGCACAAAAGTCCTTGATCTTTGTTGCGACCACGGTGGATGTTGCGACGCCGGTGCCACAGATGACGAGGATGCGTTTTGAGGCCAATTTCGATACTCCAATGTATTCGCGAATGACTGGTGTGACACAATTATGCACGTTTGATGTACAAATGTGTACAAGTGGTTCTTGTTTTGACTAACACAGTCGCCAAGTGCCCGACAGACACGAAACTTAACCACCGCCAATGAAGGATGAGGGTTCATGAGCGACACGACCAACGCAGCCGCGGCAGATGCCAACCACGAGGGCGCAACCGCGACCGTAATGCCGCGCGCCGACCTCAGCTTTGTGGGCCTCCAAGCCAGCTCGAGTGCCGAAGTTCTCACGGCTTTCGCGGCCCAGGCGCTCGCCGTCGGAGCAGTGCACCCCACCTATGAGCTGGCACTGCTTGAGCGCGAACGGGCATACCCCACCGGGCTGCCGACCGTCATCCCTGTTGCTATTCCTCATGCGGATATCGAACATGCCATCGAGTCGGGCCTAGGAATTGCGATGCTGGCAGAACCGGTCGACTTCGGCGAAATGGGCGGAGCTGACTCCACCGTCGCAGCCCGGGTCGCGGTGCTTATTCTCGTCACCGAGCCGCACGCGCAAACGGAGATGCTGTCGCAACTCATCGCCGTGTTCCAACTCGATGGCTGGCACGAAACGCTGAGCGCAGCCACGACTGCGGAAGAACTCGCCGCAACTTTCGCCGGCCTGCTGGCTTCAACCGCTCAGTAGTGGGCCGCCGGGAGCTGCTTCGCTGCTGACCTGAAGCGTGACTTCCGCGGGGCGGTGCTCGTTAACGCTGGTTGAGGAGCGCGAGCGCGAGGTCCGAGTCGACGACGAGCACATCGAAGAGCCCGCCCGTGAGCGCCGCGTGGGTGCCCTCGAGCTTCTGTGCTCCGGCGGCAACGCCCACGACGGTCGGAATGTTGCCGAGCTCTTCCAGATCGATCGCGATGACGCGGTCATTAACTACTGACTCGACGATTTTTCCGTCACTGTCGAAGAAGCGTGTGCAGCAGTCACCAACGGCTCCGGATGCTGCGAACTCAGCGCGCTCAGTCTTGCTCAAGTTCATCGACTCGATGATCGCGCCAGAAGCTCCAACGCCGACGTTACCGACACCAACGATCGCGATCTTGGCCCGCTTCGATGCGCTCAATACGCCGGTGATGGACGGTTCGCGCAGGAATGCTTCTCGGGATGCGGGGGATTCGACGACCGCGGGCGCGTAAAGGCGGCGGTGTTGCGCTCCCAGTTTGGTGGCGAGCAGGCGGACGAGAACGTTGCCGTCGCGAGCGGAGTCCACGATGGAAAGCCCGCCGACGAGGGGAAGCACTTCGATGTTCTCGTGGGAGGAGTCATCCGGAATCTCATCAACGACGGCCTGCACGCTTGAGCCCCAGGAAAGGGCGATGCCGCCGTCGCGGGGCAGATTGTCGATGAGCCATTGGGCGCCGAGCGCGCCAACGCGAGTGAGTTGGTTGTCGGCGCCGGTGCTGGGCGCGACGCGGCACTCGCGGAGTCCGTAGCGGGCGACGAGTTGAGCTTCGAGGTCTTGAGCGCGGCCGAAAGGATCGTTGATACGGATCTCGACGATGCCGTTCTTGCGGGCATCAGCGAGCACGCGAGAGACGTTCGATCGCGAGACCCCAATCTCTTGGGCGACTTCGGCTTGTGATTTGCCCTCGAGGTAGTAGAGAGTGGCGGCCTTCACAAGCATGGCTTGATTGCGTGGACTGGGTATCGGTCCATTCCTCTCTCATGCTTCGTTGCTGATTTGCACTGATTCTACTTCGGTCTTCACACTCGTGCGCGTGATTTGCAGGGTTCTGCTAGCTAAAAACCCCTGATTGATGCCAGTCCGTGACCCACATGCCCCCAGAAAACAAGCGCTTTATATCCCGCTGAAGCACATGCTGCACACTCGTGAGGTACAGCCAAGGCTCAGCCAATCAGGAGTAAATTTAGAGCATCGGATCAGGTTATAAACCGAAGAGAAGAGAGCACAATGACAAACATTCAGCGTGTAACGGTTCTGGGCACTGGCGTGCTCGGATCCCAGATTGCATACCAAACAGCATTCAGTGGCTTCGAGGTCGTGGCATACGACATCAACGATGAAGTTCTAGAGAAGGCTCGCACTCGGTTCGACGGGCTGGCGAGCACCTACGTTGCCGACAGCGTTGCTGGTGCGGCAGACGGCAAGGCGCAAGAAGCCCTCGGTCGCGTGCGGTTCTCCTCCGATCTTGCGGATGCAGTTAAGGACGCCGACCTCGTTATCGAGGCCATTCCCGAGATTCTTGACCTCAAGAAGACCACCTACGCGGAGCTCGGAAAGCTCGCTCCCGCCCACACGATTTTTGCGACAAACTCGTCCACTCTGTTGCCCAGCGACATCAAGGACTCCACCGGGCGTCCAGACAAGTTCCTCGCACTGCACTTTGCCAACCAAATCTGGAAGTTCAACACTGCAGAGATCATGGGTACGGCAGACACCGACCCCGCTGTCTTCGATTCGGTCGTGGAGTTCGCTTCTGCAATCGGTATGGTGCCGATTCCGATCCACAAGGAGAAGGCCGGCTACGTTCTCAACTCGTTGCTCGTTCCGTTCCTCAACGCTGCGGCAGAGCTCGCGGCCGATGGTTATGCAGAACCCGCCGACGTAGACAACACGTGGCGGATCGCTACTGGTGCTCCTATGGGGCCGTTCCAGATCTTCGACGTCATCGGGCTCACTACGCCGTACAACGTCATGTCCCACGGTGATGACAACGCGAAGCGGTTCGCCGAGTGGCTGAAGACTGAATACATCGACAAGGGCTACCTCGGTATCGCAACCGGTCGAGGTTTCTACACCTACACGAAGTAGCGCCTGAGAGGCACGGCGAAGCTCGCCTTCGCCGTGCCTCTGTGTGCGACCGTGTAATCCTCAGCGGCGGTCGCTAAACTTGCTTAGTGACTATTCGCCTGTACGACACCCGTAGCGCCAGCCTCCTCGACCTCGATCCCCGTGAGCCGGGCAAGGTGGGCATCTACGTCTGCGGTCCTACCGTGCAGTCGTCTCCGCACATCGGCCACTTGCGTTCGGCCCTCGTCTACGACATCTGGCGCCGCTGGCTCACCTACCGTGGGCTCGACGTCACGCTCGTGCGCAACGTCACCGACATCGACGACAAGATTTTGACCCGAGCAGCGGATGCCGCAGCCGAAGGCTCGACCGAACAGTGGTGGGCCTTGGCCTACCGTGTCGAACTCGAGTTCACCGCGGGCTACAACGAGCTCGGCATTCTGCCGCCGACCTACGAGCCCCGCGCCACCGGCAACATCGGTGAGATGCGCGAACTGATCGCGAAGCTCATCGAGCGCGGCCATGCTTATGCCGCGAGCGACGACTCCGGCGACGTCTACTTCGACACTCAGTCGTGGCCCTCCTACGGTGAACTCACCCGGCAGAAGCTCGACGACATGGTTGCCGCAGCCGATGCCGACCCGCGCTCCAAGCGCGACCCGAGAGACTTCGCCCTCTGGAAGGGGAGCAAGGCCGCTGAACCCGAGTCAGCATCGTGGTCGTCGCCGTGGGGCAACGGTCGTCCAGGCTGGCACATCGAGTGCTCTGCCATGTCTCGCCGATATTTGGGCGGGGCATTCGACATCCACGGTGGTGGCCTTGATTTGCGGTTCCCTCATCACGAGAACGAACTTGCCCAGTCGACCGCTGCTGGTGATGAGTTCGCTCGCCACTGGGTGCACAACGGCATGGTCAACGTCAACGGCCAAAAAATGTCGAAATCACTCGGCAATTCGGTGTTCGCCCGCGACCTTTTGGATGCCGCCCGCCCGATTGTGGTGCGCTATTTGTTGGGAGCGGCCCATTACCGCTCCACAATCGACTACACTGACACGTCACTTGCTGAAGCAGAAGCAGCCTTTGAACGCCTTGAGGTGTTCATTGAGCGTGCCTCGCGTCGACTGCGAGATACTCGCTTCGACGTCGCGAACACCACAGAGGTGCCCGAGGCATTCGGCGAGGCCATGGATGACGACCTTGCAGTGCCTCAGGCGCTCGCGGTCGTGCACGAGACGATTCGTTCGGGCAACGCTGCCCTCGACGACGGAGATCTTGCGGCGGTTGCCACCGCGCGATCACACGTGATCGCTATGGCACAGGTTTTGGGTATCAACCCACTTGATCCACGATGGGGTTCTGAGCGTTCAGAGCCAGCCGTTGCTGCTTTGTCAGTACTGGTTGAACAGCTCATTGAGGATCGCAATACGGCCCGCGCAGCTAAGGATTTTGCTGCCGCAGACCGAATCCGTGATGAACTATCAGCGGCGGGCATCGCACTAGAAGATGACTCGACCGGATCGCATTGGAGCTTGCCGTGACTGATCGGCGCTTCCGACAGGAGCAACACTCGTGAAAAACCCAGGTAACACACCCCGCGCAGGAGCGGTACGTAAGGGCCGCAAGGGCCCCCAGGTCGGCTCGGGAGGCCAGGGACGTCAGGCTCTCGAAGGTCGCAAGCCCACTCCCAAGGCAGAAGACCGCCCGTACCACCCCGCAGGCAAGCGCAAGGCTGCGGCCGAGCGCTATGAAGCAGCCGGTGGAACTCGCCGAAACGGTGGCAAGCCCTCCGAGGGCGGCCAGCGTTCGAGCCAGCCCAGCCGGTCGCGGGTGGCGAAGTCTGCCGACGAGTCTGAGATGGTCACTGGCCGTAACTCGGTGCTCGAGGCTCTTCGCGCCAAGATCCCCGCCCACACTCTCTACATGGCTGCACGCATCGAATACGATGACCGCGTCAAGGAGATCCTCAAGCTCGCGACCTCGCGCGGCATTGCCGTGCTCGAAGTGATGCGTCCAGAACTCGACCGCCTTGCTGGTTTCGACTCTGTGCACCAGGGCTTTGCCCTCAAGGTGCCGCCGTATGAGTACGCGCACCCCATGGAATTGCTCGACAAGGTAGAAGCTCGCGGCCAGGTTCCGCTGCTTGTTGCTCTCGACGGCATCACTGACCCGCGCAACCTCGGCGCCATCGTGCGTTCGGTTGCCGCGTTTGGTGGCCAGGGTGTCATTGTTCCGCAGCGTCGCTCGGTGGGCATGACGGCATCCGCGTGGAAAACCTCGGCCGGTGCTGCCGCACGCACACCCGTTGCTATGGCCAATAACCTCACGCAGATGATTAAGGAATACAAGAAGCGTGGCGTCTTCGTGCTCGGACTCGATGGGGATGGCGACGTGTCGCTTCCCTCCTTGCCGCTGGCGAAAGAGCCCGTTCTGATCGTCGTCGGTAGCGAAGGTAAGGGCTTGTCGCGTCTCGTCACTGAAAACTGCGACGCCATCGTGTCGATCCCGATCAGTGCATCGACCGAGTCGCTCAACGCCGGTATCGCCGCGAGTGTCACGCTCTATGAGATCTCGAAGCTGCGCTCAGCAGCTCGCAAAAAGAAGTAGCGTGCCGCAGGAGTGATCCTGTGCTGCAACGCAGAGAGCCGCTGCCCCCGAGGGGACAGCGGCTCTCTGCGTTTAGGGAAAGTGCGGCTAGCTTGCGCTGACCGCGTCAAGCGCAGCCGTGATGTCGTTCATGAGGTCATCGACGTGCTCGAGCCCGACCGAGACACGCACAATTCCCGCTCCCGGCTTCGCTTCGGAAGCAACCGGGCGGTGCGTGAGCGATGCCGGATGCTGCACGAGGGTGTCGATGCCGCCGAGCGATACCGCGTGGGTGATGAGCTTTACCGACTCGGTGAACTTCGCCGCGGCGTCATAGCCGCCGGCAAGGTCGAGAGCGATGAGCGAACCGGCGCCGGCCGATTGGGTTCCGATGAGTCCAGCCGGGTCCTGGCCGGGAAGACCGGGGTAGAGCACGCGAGCGAGCGCGGGATGACCGTCGAGGCGACGAGCAAGCTCGCCCGCGGTCTCCTGCTGGGCGCGTACGCGCAGGGGAAGCGTGCGAAGTCCACGGTGAAGCAGGTAGGCCGCAAAGGGGTGCAGAACGCCACCAGTGAGAGCGCGGACGTTGCGCAGGGCCTTGGCGTGCTCTTCGCTCGTGGCGATAACCCCGCCCATGACATCCCCGTGGCCACCCAAGTACTTGGTGGCACTGTGCAGCACCATCGCGGCGCCGAATTCGATGGGGCGTTGAAGAACGGGAGTCGCGAAGGTGTTGTCCACGAGAACGGGCACGGCACCGGCGGCCTCGACGACCTTCTTGATGTCGACGAGTTCGAGGGTGGGGTTCGCGGGGGACTCAATGATGATGAGGCCCGTGTTGGGCTGAATGGCGCTGACGATCGAGTCGGCATCCGCCCAGGTCACGGTCGTGCCGAGCAGTCCGTTGTCGAGAACGTGGTCGGTTCCACCGTAAAGCGGGCGAACGCCCACGACGTGCGGGCGGCCGGCCGAAGCGATGGAAATCAGCACCGCGGAGAGCGCTGCCATGCCGCTGGCATACGCGACGGCGGCTTCCGCTCCTTCGAGGGCGGCGAGGCTGTCTTCGAATCGAGCGACACCTGGCTGCCAGAGTCGTTGGTAGACCGCGGAGTGGCCATCGATGAGGGGGTTTCCCGTGGCGAGGTTCTCGTAGGAGTCGCCACCCACTTCGACGCTCGGCAGCGGATTGGTGGTGGAGAGGTCGATCGAGGGAACGTGCTGACCAGATTCTTGCACGCCCTCCATTCCCGCGTGAACAGCAAGGGTTTCGAGATGGATGTCGTGAGGCAGCATGACTTGATAACAGCAGAAACTTCGACGCTAATCAACTCTCCTGCAGAATCTTCACGAAATGTGACGTTTTTCGCATAAGCTGCGACTCAGGAGGCCACCGTGCGAGAGAATAATAGTCTGCCCATCGACTCAATCGATCAAACCATTTTGGCGAGCCTAGCCAGCAACGCGCGGATGTCGGGGTCGGCCCTGTCAGCCGCAGCCGGAGTTGCCGAATCCACTGTCTCTCAGCGCCTTCGTCGCCTGCACGACGAAGGTTATCTTCGAGGTTTCCACGCTGACATCGATGTCGCCAAACTCGGCATGAGCGTGCAGGCCCTCATCTCCATCAAACTCGTCAAACACGTGCGCGAAGACGTGGATGCTTTCCGCAGTGCTGCCCCGAACTGGCCTGGCGTGCTGGCCTTCTTCCACACCGGCGGCGGCGACGACTACTTGCTTCACGTCGCGGCTCACAGCGCGGCAGAACTGAGAGACTTTGTGCTCACGTACTTGGCCAGTCATCCGGCTGTCGCGCATTCCGAAACCAATCTGGTCTTCGAACACGTGACCGGGCGGGGCCTCGAACAACTCTTGTCGTAGCGAAACGACGCCTGGTTAGACCTTGAGGCGCCAGTCCTCTTCGTCGTCGCCACCGTCATCCGCGGCGGCTAATTCGCCCTGAATCGTGATCGGCATCGTGAACGCGCCCGTTGGCGGGTTGATCATGGTGGCTTCGTCACGACGGAACTGCAACACATTCTCGACATAACTGCCCACAGCTTCTGCCAGCGGGATGTCGTGGCCGGAATCCTGCGCGAGTTGGCGACGGTGATCGAGCAGCTGGTGGAAAGCCTCAGCCGGTTCGAGCTTGCCGCGCATCTCTTTCGGGATCGCGCGAATCACGGGTTCGAAGACGCGCGCGGCCCACTCGTGGGCAAGCATCTCTTCGTCCATGTCTTGCTTGTCGAACGCGGCGCGGTAGGAATCCATGTCATTGAGCAAGCGGCGAGCTTGGTTTTCTTGAGCATCGAGACCGGTCAACCGCAGCAGGCGACGCGAGTGGTGTCCGGCATCCACAACCTTCGGCTGAATGCGCACGCGGGTGCCCGAGTCTTCCGTCTTGATGGCGAGTTCTTCGATGTCAAAGCCGAGAGCGTTGAGACGCTCAACGCGCTGGTTGATGCGCCAGCGTTCGGACTGGTCGAAGCGTTCGGAACCCGTGAGCTCCTGCCACAGCGTGCGGTACTGGGCGACGATGCCATTGCTGATCTCGACGGGGTCAATGTCTTGTTCGAGTCGTCCGCCGGCCTGCAGGTCGAGCAGTTCGCCCGCAATGTTGACGCGACCGATTTCGAGGTCGTTCTCGCGTTGACCATTCGACAGCCGGTCATACAACTGCCCGGTCTCGGCATCCACGAGGTAGGCCGCGAACGCGCCAGCGTCACGGCGGAAAAGAGTGTTGGAGAGCGAAACATCGCCCCAGAAAAAGCCGACAATGTGCAGACGAACCAGCAGCACCGCCAGAGCATCGACGAGGCGGCGAGCGGTCTCTGGACGAAGGCTCTGGGAGTACACGGCCCGGTAGGGGAGTGAGAAGCGCAAGTGTCGGGTCACAAGAACCGACTTCAGTTCTTCGCCATCGGCCGCCGTGCGGTTCGTGATGATCGCGAGCGGGTCGACACAGGGAACGTCGAGCTTCTGCAGGGTGCGCAGCATCTCGTACTCACGCTTAGCGAGCTCGCTTGAGGTCTCTTTGATCGCCACGACGTAGCCGCTGAGATTGGCAAAGCGCACGAGGTGTCGCGAAATACCCTTCGGCAGGATCGCGATGGAATCATCGGGCCACAGCTCGAGCGGCAACTCCCACGGCAGATCTAGCAGGGCCGGATCGACGGTGGCGGCGGTGATGTTGACAGAACCAGTCATTCACGTGTCCTTGAAAATAGAACGAGCCCGCCAAACATCCGAACTGGGTTCGACGTCGACGGGCTCGATCGTAAAGCGGAAGTTAGCTTGCGACTACAGGCTTCTTGGTGAGGCGCAGGCCCGACTCGGTGTCGAACACGTGCACGTGGTGAGGCTCAGGGGTCAAGAAGACCTTCTCGCCAGCGTTCGGGTGCGACCGGCCATCAACGCGAGCAACGATGTCAACACGCTCGCCCTTGATCTCTGCGTGACCGTAGAGGTAACCGTCAGCACCGAGTTCTTCAACCAGGTCAACATCAACGGGAAGGCCGTTGCCCGACGTCGAAACGATGACGTCTTCGGGACGGATGCCGATGGTGACCGTCTTAGCGTCGGTTTCACCGAGCGTCTCAGCGTCAACCGCAACAACGGCGTCGCCGAACTGCAAGCCACCGTCGACGATGTCAACGCTGAAGAGGTTCATAGCGGGGCTGCCGATGAAGCCAGCAACGAAGATGTTCTGCGGTGCTTCGTACAGGTCGCGAGGAGTTCCAACCTGCTGCAGGATTCCATCCTTGAGCACAGCGATGCGGTCACCCATGGTGAGCGCTTCGGTCTGGTCGTGAGTCACGTAGACAGTGGTGACTCCAAGGCGACGCTGCAGGCTAGCGATCTGCGTACGAGTCTGAACGCGAAGCTTGGCGTCCAAGTTCGACAGCGGCTCATCCATGAGGAAGACCTGGGGCTGGCGAACGATAGCGCGACCCATGGCAACACGCTGACGCTGACCACCCGAGAGTGCCTTGGGCTTGCGGCTCAAGTAAGGCTCGAGGTCAAGAAGCTTCGCTGCTTCGAGTACGCGAGCTGCACGCTCTTCTTTGTTGACGCCGGCGATCTTGAGCGCGAAGCCCATGTTCTCGGCAACCGTCATGTGCGGGTAGAGAGCGTAGTTCTGGAAGACCATGGCGATGTCGCGGTCTTTCGGCGGAACATCGGTGACGTCGCGGTCACCAATGAGGATGCTGCCATCGTTGACCTCTTCAAGGCCGGCGAGCATGCGAAGGCTGGTGGACTTACCGCAACCCGAAGGGCCGACAAGTACGAGGAATTCGCCGTCTTCTACGTGAAGATTCAGCTTGTCTACAGCGGGGATCGTTGATCCCGGGTAGAGACGTGTTGCATTGTCAAAAGTTACAGACGCCATTGTTCTTTTATTTCTCCTTCACCGGCAGGTACGTGCCGGACGATCCGAGTGATGGACAGCGGTCGAAACCGCGTTGGGTCATTATTGCACTCTTTTGGGGGGTGAATGACAGAGTGGTCCACCCCGAAATGGTCGCCAACTTAGGGTTCGGTTGGGCAATTCCCAGCGATTCCTTCTAAAATCGACGGGTGCGTCGTAATTTTTGGGCGCCTTCCACAGCGATTTACACGGCAGATGAGGTTCGATTGAGCAACGGCAACTCCGGCGATGGCCGACTCAGCAAGAATGAGCGTCGCGAAGCGGCGCGTGAAAAAGCTCGCGTTCAGCGTGACGAGCAGAAGAAGAAAGATCGCCGCACCAAGTGGATTCTTCAAGGCAGCGTTGGCCTCGCGCTCGTCGCCATCGTCGCGGTCATTGCTCTCGTGCTCGTGAATTCGAACCAGCCTGCAGGCCCGGGACCGCAGAACTTTGCTAGCGATGGTGTTCAACTCAGTCAGGGTTTCATCGCTACGCCGACGGCTGCGCTCGAAGCGGATGCTGATCCGATCCCGAGCGTCCACGATGAAGAATCAGGCGTTCTTGACATCCAGATCTATGTTGACTACCTGTGCCCCATTTGTGGTGCTTTTGAGCAGACCAACGGTGCGTATATTGAGAGTCTCGTCGCCAACGGTGCAGCAACTCTCGAAGTGCACCCCATCACCATCCTCGACCGGCTCTCGCTCGGCTCGGAATATTCCTCGCGTGCGGTCAACGCCGTTGCCTGCGTCGCAGACACCTCGCCGAACGACTTCTATGCGTACCACTCGCTGCTTCTCTCAGACGGAATCCAGCCTGAAGAAAACACCTCAGGGCTCAGCGATGTCGACCTCATTGAGCTCTTGGACATCGCCGGGGTAGAAAACACGGAGGTCATCGCTGAGTGCATCAACGATGAGAGCTTCAAGTCCTGGGTTAGCAACTCCACAGCGCGTGCTCTTTCGGACCCCATCCCCAACTCTGACGTCGGAGCGGTCACGGGAACCCCGACCGTTCTCGTCAACGGAATCAAGTACGAGGGCGCAGTGGACGACCTCGTCAGCTTCCAGGCCTTCGTTACTCAGGCTGCTGGTGATGACTTCATCGAAAGTTCAACACCGACACCGACTCCCACGCCTGCTCCGTAGGTCGCGCTAGTCAACGACACAGGCCCCCGATCCATCTGGATCGGGGGCCTGTGTCGTTGTGCAGAGGAGTTCGGGTTAGCCGAACGTGTACGAGTACGCCTCGACGCCCTCGCCCACCGTCACCTCCAACGTGCCGGTCTCGATCGTGTCTCCCTTAGGGATGATCGAGTAGGAGTTCGGCGTTCCGGAAACGTTGATGGTCTCCGTCTTGCCATCGCGCTTCACCGTGATCGTGCCTTCGCCACCGAGCACCATGCGGACTTCACTCGCGGTGTAGTTCAGCTTGATGCTGCCTTCCCCGTCGCGGGGAGTCGCGTTCTGGAACGTGAGCTCCCAGTCGCCCTTCAGAGCGAAGCTGTTGTCGGCGAGCTTCGAAGGGAAGCTGTACGTGTTGGTGCCCGACGAGTACTTCTCGTCGCCGCCGTAGTTCACTACCTTGCCGAGGCTGAGGTACGTCTCGGGAGTGGTGGTTCCCGCTTCGGGAGTGTCATCGCTGACCTCGGTTGCCGGCGGCAACTGAACGTCAGGGTTGGCATCCACGAGTAGTTCACGAATCAGCTTCTCGGTGGTCTGGTAGCTACCTTCACCGAACTTGATGTGACGAACAACGCCCTCAGCGTCGATCAGGTAGTGCGCCGGCCAGAAACGGTTGCGGTAGTTGGTCCAGGTGCTGAGATTGTTATCGAGAGCGACCGGGTATTCGATCGCGTAATTCTCAGCGCCAGCCTTGACGTTGGCCGGAACCTTCTCAAACGCGTACTCGGGGGAGTGGACGCCAATGACGTTCAGGCCGAGATCCTTGTAGGCGTCGTACCAGCTGTTGATGTGCGGAACCGCACGCTGGCAGTTGATGCAGGAGTATGCCCAGAAGTCGATCAAAACGACTTCGCCGCGCAGCTCATCCAGAGTGATTTCTTCGTTGTTCTCGGTGTTGAACCACTCTTGGATGCCCTGAATGTCAGGAGCGATACCGCAGCTCTCAAGCTCGGTGCCTCCGTTGGTGCACTGGTCGAGATCCTTGTTCTGCTCGTTGACGAGTCCACCGAGGTTGAGCTGTTCTGCAATCTGTTCTGAGTTGCTGAACTGGTCTTGCAAAGCGCTCGTGTAGTCGGGAACGAGGCGCTGAAGTGCCTGAGGAAGGTTGAAAACGAGACCGATCGCGAGAGCGATCATGAGTACGCCGCCGGTGACGCGAATCTTCTGCTGGTGCTTGCGGAACGTCTTGACGCGCTCGGCGACACGACGGCCGGCGAGAGCGAAGATGAGCAGCGGGAGGGCTGCACCCACCGCGAAGGTGATCGTAAGCACGATGGTCTCGGGCCCGATGCGTCCGGTCGAGCCGGCAACCGTGATGGCGGCCAGAACTGGTCCAGCGCACGGCACGTAGACGGCACCGAGAGCCAGGCCGAGCACGAAGCCGCCCTTGTCTGTTCCGACGTTCTTCTGCGGAATCCACGAGAAGGGCTTCTCCAGAATGTGCTGGAAAGCGGGGATGATGAGGCCGAGGCCGATCAGAACGAGAACGACAATGCCGGCCCAGCGCAGGAAGTCCTGGGGGAGGTTGAGCAGTGCCAAGATGAGCGAACCGATGAGCGTGAACACGCTGAACGCGACAACAAGGCCGGCGATCACGAAGTAGGGGCGCCACGGCGAAACCTTGGGGGCGGCATTCTTCTCGGCTGTTGCCGTCGCTGTAGTGCTGATGGCCGCAGCGTCGGATGCCAGGGGCATTGTTCGGCGGGCAAAGCGACGCTTCTTGGTTTCCCCCTCGCCGCGGGCACTCATGGCGCCACCGGATAAGAAGATGACCGGAAGGACCGGCAAGATACACGGTGATATACCCGTGATGATGCCTCCTAGGAAGCCGATAAGGGCGAGACTGAGCATGAGGTTCCTCCACAGAACTGTGTGACGCCCGGAAGCCCGGACGGCTGCACTCAGTTCGGAACCGTTGCCCGAATTGGTTGGTCTGAGGTTGCGTCGTCTCTAGGGGTGCTGCTCGGGATCGGCATGCGGATGCCGGCGAAAGCGGCGAGCGAAGCGCCACGTCGCAATGCTTCCGCCGATCGCAATAGCAAGCGCGAGGACAGCAACGCCGAGGTAGCGCCACTCCGAGGCAGGGGAGTAGGGGAAGGTATCTGACCAGTCGAGCCCGAGCCGCACGGCGACGGCCCCCAGCATCCAACTCATGAGGACTCCGCCGAGAGTTACCAGAACGGAGGCGGGCGTTGCTCGACGCCGACTCTTCTTGGCGGAACGTCGGGTCATATCGCACTGCTTTCGGATTGCTGGAGTCGTTCTGAGCTTACGTGCGAACAATCCTTACCTCCCTATGCGCGAAAGCGGTTGGGAAAATCTTTGAAAAAGTTCCAAACCCTTTTCGGGGGTGCCCCGAATAGTCCTGTGTAAGCCGGCAGCGAGTCGGCAAACCGGGTCCATTCGGGGGCCACCAACTTTCACCAAGGAGATTCACATGCGATCCATTAAGCGCAACACCTTCGCCGCCCTCACGTTCGCTGCTGTAGCAATGGTCGGTCTCGCCGGTTGTTCCACTGGAGCAGCAGAAGACACTGCAGCACCCGCTCCTGAGGAGAGCATGTCATCGATGGAGATGGACTACACGACAGACCTCGTCGGCGCAGGCTGTGCCGCCTACGCCGAGACCGTTCCGGACGGAAGCGGCTCGATCGTCGGAATGGCGCAGGACCCCGTAGCAGTAGCAGCATCGAACAACCCGCTGCTCACCACGCTCACCGCAGCCGTTTCGGGTGGACTGAACGCAGACGTTGACCTGGTTGACACTCTCAACGGTTCAGAATTCACCGTCTTCGCTCCGGTTGATGACGCTTTCGCAGCACTTCCAGCTGAGACCGTAGAGGCGCTCATGCAGACCGAAAACGCTGACCTGCTCACGAGCATCCTCACGTACCACGTTGTTCCCGGCCAGATCCTTCCGGATGACATTGCTGGCGAGCTCACCACTGTCAACGGCGAGACCATCACCGTTGCTGGTAGCGGCGACAACATCACCGTCAACGGCGCCAACGTCATCTGTGGTGGCGTACACACCGCAAACGCAACCGTTTACCTCATTGATGGTGTCCTCACCCCCGGTGCATAATTTGTAGCAAAACTTTCGGGGATCCGCGCCTGGCGCGGGTCCCCGTTTGTGCGTTAAGGCCCGTAGTTGCAGGGGTTCTGGCGCACCGGCACAGGGTAGACACAGGCCTCTAGGGTCGTGAGGGCGATGCGCTTTCGTTACCTCAAGGCTTGACTTTCTTCCCTCGACAGAGTTATTTTCTCTAAGTGAGCAATGAAGCCGTAAGCCGATTCGATGAAGCGACCTCTGTGCGTGCGCAGGTCTTGACCATGCTGCGTGACAGCGGTCCGTTGCCCCGAATTGAACTCGCCCGCCGCGCTCACCTCAGCCCCACCACCATCACCCGTGCCGTCAGCCAACTCGTTGACGAAGGCGTGATCGTCGAGGGCAACTCGATCTCACCCACCAAACTCGGTCGGCCTGCCACCGAGATTTCGATCGTCCGCGACGCGTTCGTCGTCGTCGGCGTTCAAGTGGGTGTTGGCTTCGTTCAGCTCGGTCTTATCGACCTGCTGGGTGGGACCGTGGCATCCAGCTCGCTCAGCTATGACATTGAGACCCCAGCCACGGAGGTCATGGTGGAGGCCGCGACCGCGATTAGTGAACTTATAGCGGCATCGGAATATGACCAGTCGATGGTCATCGGAGTTGGCGTGGCCGTTCCTGGTCCCGTGGATGTCGCGGGCCGAAGCATCCTGCTCCCCATCAACCTCGACTGGCGAGATGTTCCCGTCGCCGACATCCTCGAACCGCTCACCGGACTCCCCGTCACCGTAGAGCACAACGTTCGCTCAATGGCGCTCGCCGAAGCCCGCTTCGGTGTCGCCAAAGACCTCGGCAGCGTTGCATTCATCTACTTGCGTACGGGCCTCGGCGCCGGCCTTGTCGTTGAGGGGCAGCCCTTCGCTGGCGGCGTGCGTGGGGCCATTGAACTCGGTCATCTGCACGTTATCGACAACGGCATCGACTGCGTCTGCGGCGGCAACGGATGCCTCGAAACCATCGTGAGCGAAGGTGCCTTGCAGCGCCAGCTCGCCGAAGCCGGGCTCTCGAGCAACGGCGGGGGAGCACTCACCGCGCTGTACGCCGCAGCGGACACGAACGAGACCGCGCGAGCATCCATCGACTCGATCATCACCCAGTTGGCTACCGCAACATCGGCCATCGTCAACCTGCTCAACCCCGACGTGATTCTGCTGGGTGGCGCGCTCGCCGAGGTGCCCGAGGCTTTCTTCGAGCGCCTTACCGAACAAACCCGCCAGCAAGTGTTTCCGCTCATCCGCCCCCTCGTTCGTATCGAGCCATCGTCGCTCGGCATGTACGCGGGAGTGCTCGGAGGCGGAACCGCCGCGCTTGAACGCTATTTCTACATCTAGACCACAACTTCTCCATCACACCAAGAGGACCGGACAATGACGTCGAACAGGAACGTGACATGACAGCTCGAAAGGCCGAACCAGAGGCCCTGACCATGGCAACACCGACAGCCGTCGCAGAGGACACCGAAAAGGGCGAGCGTTCTCTCAAAGGGCTGTACGTCATCACGTTCTTCCTCGGGATCGGGATTTGGACGCTGAGCGCGGTACTCTCGCGCAACGCACTCATCCCGACGCCGATTGACGTTGTTGCCAGCTTTGCTGAACTCATCGCCGACGGAACCCTCTGGGGCCACACCGTAACGAGCCTCAGCCGAGTTACGACTGGCTTCCTGCTCGGAGTGGCTTTGGCCATTCCGGCCGGCTTCCTCATGGGCTGGTACTGGCTCGCGCGTGGATTGCTCGAGCCGTGGATTCAGTTCTTCCGCACCATCCCGCCGCTCGCGCTCATCCCGCTGGTCATCGTGATCCTCGGAATCGGTGAGACCGCCAAGATCTTCGTGATCTTCCTCGCGGCCTTCCTCTCCTGCGTGCTCGCGACCTTCCAGGGCGTGCGTAACGTGGACATCACCCTCATCAATGCGGCGAGAGTGCTGGGTGCCAAAGACTTCACGATCTTCACCCGCGTTGTCATTCCGGCATCCACCCCGTTCATTTTCGTCGGAATGCGCGTCGCGCTCGGTGCCTCGTGGGCGACCCTCGTGGCCTCGGAGCTGATCGCAGCCCCGACGGGTCTTGGACGGATGATGCAGCAAGCCGCCCAATTCTTGCAAACCGACCGCATCGTCGTCGGCATCATCATGATCGGTGCGCTCGGCTTCATCATGGACCGTTTGCTTCTTCTCGCCGAACGGCGACTTACTCGCTGGCAGGAGACTCGCTAATGCCTCTCATCTCCATCAAAAACGTCACCAAGATCTACAACACGGAGCGTGGCCGCACAGTCAGCCTCGACAATGTCAGCCTGGATGTCGAGCAGGGTGAGTTCATCACTCTCGTCGGGCCAAGTGGCTGCGGCAAGTCCACGATGCTCAACCTCGTCGGCGGCTTGCTCATGCCGACCTCGGGTCAAGTGCTCGTGAACGACGAACCCGTCAAGGGCCCCGGCCCCGACCGCGGCGTGATCTTCCAGCAGTACGCACTGTTCCCATGGCTTACCGCTCAAGAAAACGTTGAGTTCGGGCTTCGCCTGCAGAAGGTACCCAAGAAGGAGCGGGCCGAACGCGCCATGCACTACTTGAGCCTCGTCGGTCTCCAAGACTTTGCCAACGCGCTGCCCAAGGAGCTTTCGGGCGGCATGAAGCAGCGTGCGGCAATCGCACGGGCCTATGCCGTGCATCCATCAGTACTGCTCATGGATGAACCATTTGGTGCCCTCGACGCCCTCACCCGGGTACAGATGCAAGACGACCTGCTCGAGACCTGGGAAAAAGAAAAGCGCACCGTCGTGTTCATCACCCACGACGTTGACGAGGCCGTGTACCTCGCCAGCCGCGTGGTTGTTATGAGCCCCCGCCCCGGTCGCATCAGCGAAATTATCGACGTTCCCCTCGCGTATCCCCGCGGGGAGGAGATTCGGCTCTCTCCCGAGTTTGCCGAGATCCGCGCCAGAGTCTGGCGCGGAGTGCACCACCACGAATGACTCCACCAATCATCTCCAATCACAGGCAAGGACGCCCCATGAAGAAGAAAATGCTCGGCGCGGCAGCAGTCGCCGCAACATTTGCTCTCGCATTGACCGGTTGCACGACAGATGCCGGTAGCAACGAGAGCGGCGAAGAACTCGTCGCCATCAACGTCGGCTACATCGACACCAGCATCAACGGTGTCGGCATTATTGCCGTCGCTAATGACCAGGACCTCTGGACCAAGGCTGGACTCGACGTCAACCTCGTTCCCTTCACCAATGGTCCAACCCAGATTCAGGCCATGGCCAGTGGATCGCTTGACGTTGGTTACATCGGTGGCGGCGCCATGTGGATGCCCGCCTCAGGCCAGGGCACCGTTATCACGCCCAACGAGAGCACCTTTGGTGACTTCCTCATCGCTTCGCCCGAGTCGGGTGCAACCGAGATGGCTGACCTCAAGGGACTCAAAATTGGTGTTCCGGATGGCGGATCGGGCGAAATGATTCTCGCGCTTGCCCTCGAAGAAGCTGGCCTCACCGAAGCTGACATCGAGCGCATCCCGCTGGACCCGCCGAGCGTCGTTTCGGCATTCGTTGCTGGCCAGATCGATGTCGCAGCAATCTTCTCGCCCTTGAGCGACCAGATCTTCGAGTCGGTTCCTGACGCTCAGGTCATTGCTAACAACGTCGACTTCCCCGAAACCGAGTTCCTCGGAGCCTGGGTTGCCTCGAACGATGCGATTGCCGACAAGAGTGAAGCGCTTACCCGCTTCCTCGAGGTATTCATCGAAGCGAACGACTACCGCATTTCGGACACCGAAGACACTGTCGCTCTGTCTGCTGCTCTCTCGGGTGCTCCCGCTGAACAGCTTCAGAGCCAGGCCGACGGCCTCGAATGGTGGACGTCTGACCAGATCTTGGCTGACAACGCCGACGGATCAACGTACGAGCGTTTCGGTTCCTTTACGCAGCTGTTCCTTGACGTCGGTCGCCTGACGGCGGACGAAGCTGCAGCACCAGAGGACTTCATCAACGTCGACCTCTTCGCCGCAGCCAAAGACAACCTCAAGTGACCGGTCGGCTAGGGACCGGTGCTCCGGTCCGCTTAGGGATCGTGGGCGCCGGCTTCGTAGCCGACTTCTACCTTCGAGCACTCGGCAGCATCCGCGGGCATGACGTCACAGTTGTTGCGGCACGCTCGGCGGAGTCGGGGGCAGCATTCGCGGAACGCTTCGGCATTCCGGTTGTTGTTTCCACTGTCGCTGAACTCGTGGAGCGCGACGATGTCGACGTCGTCATCGTCGCGCTCCCTCAAGACCAACACGTTGCGGTCGTTGCCGCTGCGGCGGCGGCAGGCAAGGGCATCATTTGCACCAAGCCACTCGGCCGTAATTCAGCCGAAGCTGCCGAATGCCTGCGCCTCGTTCGCGAAGCCGGCGTCTGGCATGCCTACGCCGAAACCGAAGTGTTCGCTCCGGGCCTCGTGAAAGCGAAGGAACTCGTGGATGCTGGCGCCGTTGGCCGAGTGACCTCGGTTCGAGCGCGGGAATCTCACGGGCATCCGCACAAGCACGCTCGCGATGTTTCGCGATCGGGCGGCGGACCACTGCGCGCTCTCGGCTGCCACTGTGTAGCCATCGGGCGCTGGTTCATCGGCTACGACACCGCTCCCAAGGAAGTCTTTGCGTGGGGTGCACGGCTCTCGCGCGACGACGTCGACACCGAAGACACCGCTGTGGCGCTCATTCGCTTTGAGGATGACCGTATGGCTCAGGTCGAGGTGAGCTGGGGCCACATCGCCGGACTGGATGTGCGCAACGAGATTCACGGCACCGCCGGCTGGATCGGCACCGATGAAACCGGCGAGACGGGCATCCGTGCCTTCGCGGGAAACCCCGCCGACTATGTCGTCGAAAAAGCCGGAGCAGCCACCGGCTGGATCACCCCCGTGCCCGACGAGCCCTGGGTGTACGGCTACCACGCAGAACTCACCCACTTTGTGGAGTGCTATCGCACCGGCGTCGAGCCGCGCCAAACCTTTGTTGATGGCTACATCGACAACGCAATCATTGATGCCGCCTATCGCTCCATGGAGGTCGGAACTTGGGTTCCGATCGACATGTCCGCGATCTAACGCAGCACGCTGAACGACGAAAGAACACTAATGACTGAGAAAGCCACGCGCCGCCCCAACATCGTGATGATCCTCACCGATGATCACGCTTCGCACGCCATTGGTGCGTATGGGTCGGTCGTGAACCAGACACCCCGCATCGACGAGATCGCGCAGTTGGGATGGAAGCTCGACAACTGTTTCGCAACCAACTCGCTGTGTTCGCCGAGCCGGGCATCCATTCTCACGGGGACATATAGCCACATCAACGGTGTCAGCACGCTCGTGACTCCGATCGATGCGAGCCAGCCGACCTTCGTCTCTCAGCTGAAAGACGCGGGCTACCGCACAGCCATAGTCGGCAAGTGGCATATGGGCGATGGCGGAGAAGCTGACCCCCAGAACTTCGACTACTGGGATGTGCTCATTGAGCAGGGCGAATACTTCGACCCGAAATTCTTGAACCCGGATGGGCTGCGCACCGTTCCCGGCTACGCCACCGACGTGATTACCGACCTCTCGCTCAAATGGGTCGACGAGCTCGAGGGCGACGACCCCTGGTGCGTTCTGATTTACCACAAGGCACCGCACCGCCCGTGGGAGCCTGACGAGAAGCACGCCGGAATGTACTCCGACCCGATCCCGGTGCCTGCCACCTTCACCGACGACTACGAAACGCGCACGTCATCCGCTCGTCGGGCCGCGATGCGCATTGCCGAGAACCTCAATGAAGCCGACCTCAAGCAGACACCACCCGAGGGGCTCACCTACGACGAGCTCGCCCTGTGGAAGTACCAGCGCTTCATGGAGGACTACCTTGCGTGCGTCGCTTCGGTCGACGACAACGTTGGGCGGGTGACCGACTGGCTCAAAGCGCGCGGCGACTTCGACGACACCCTGCTCATGTACAGCTCGGATCAAGGCTTCTTCTTGGGTGACCACGGTTGGTTCGACAAGCGCTTCATGTACGAAGAATCGCTGCGGATGCCGTTCGTGCTCAGCTATCCAGCTCAGCTGGCGGCGGGCAAGTCGTACGAGGGCATCGTGACCAATGTTGACCTTGCGCAGACGATTCTCGACGCCGCCGGCGTAGAGCACCACCCGCGCATGCAGGGTCGTAGCCTCTGGCCCGACCTCATTGAAACTCCGGATGTCGAACCCGCCGAGGGCATGTACTACCGCTACTGGGAGAACGACGATGTCTTCCATCGCGCGCCCGCCCACTACGGCTACCGCACCGACCGCTACAAGCTGATCTTCTTCTACAACGACGGATTGGGTGTGCCAGGAACCGGGCCATTCTCTTACCCTTCCGAGTGGGAAATGTACGACCTCGAAACCGACCCCGACGAGCTCAACAACGTTTACGGAACGGCTGAATACGCCGAGGTCGAAGCAGATATGAAGGTCAAAATGTGGAAGGCGCAGGCCTCGTTCAAAGACGAGCCGCACCCCAGCCAGCCGAAGCCGGTCGGTATCTAAAGAATTCTTTGAAAGTTTTTTCAGGGCACGTGTCGATTAGGCACGTGCCCTGCGTCATGTCAGTGAAGGGCAGGAAATTCCGGCCCCGAAAGGACAAGATGATGCTGAATCTGCTGGCGATCGCAATCGCCACCGTCGCGGGGATGCTCGTCGGGTGGGCCTGGTTTTCACCGGCGCTGCTCGGTAAGCCGTGGGCGGCGCGAGCCGGGATAGAGCTGGCGGCGAAGACTCCCGGGTGGGCTTATCTGTTGGCGCTTGTGGCCACGGCTATAACGGCAACAGTGCTGGCGCTTGCGGCAGCGATCGCGCACGACCAGCTTGGTGGCTCGTTTCTGACCGTGACGCTGGCGGTGGCATCCATTACCTGGCTCGGTTTTACCGCGTCGCGTAACGCCGTCGAGTATCTTTTTGAGAAGAAGTCCCCGACGCTGTTTGCGATCGATATGGGTCATCAGCTCGCAGTTCTCATCGTCATGTCCGTTGTTATTGGCCTCTTCGGCCACACGTCACAGATCGGTTAGGGAAAAACCATGCAGTACATGATCCTGATTCACTCAGAGCCCATGGACGGACCGAACCCGGGAGAGCCCGGCTTCGACGAGATGATGGCGCCGTGGATGGCCTACAACCAGAAGCTCATCGATGGCGGCCACTATGTCGCCGCAGATCAGTTGCTGGGCGTCGAGACGGCGACCACGATTCGTCGCGCTTACGGTGCCGGCGACACGATCATCGACGGTCCTTTCGCTGAAACCAAAGAACACTTTGGCGGCTACTACATTGTGGAAGCCAAAGATCTGGATGAGGCGCTTGCGCTTGCTGCCGAGGTTCCGATTCCGGCTGGCTCGCTCGAGGTTCGCCCGGTGGTGCCCTCGTAGCGTGCCTGATAACTCAGAGGCGGTCACCCGCCTAGCGCGTGAGGAGAGTGGGCACGTGCTCGCTCTTCTCACGCACCGCTTCGGGCTCGATGTTGCTGATGAGGCAGTGCAGGACGCGCTTGTCGAGGCTCTGAACTGGGCCGTAGTGCCTGACAGGCCCGCAGCCTGGCTCTACACGGTGGCGCGTAATCGCGCGGTCGACCGTGTGCGGCGCGACGCTGCCGCCGCGCGACGTCTCTCGCGCTCAGCCCCTGATCTTCTGTCTGTCGCCGAGCACAACAGTGGTGGCTATGGCCCCGATGGTAACGGCGAGGAGGTGCCCGAATTGATTGACGACGCTCACTATTCGGGCGACGAACACCTGCGGTTGCTGCTGCTCTGTTGTCACCCGGCACTGAGTCGAGACACCCAAGTGGCGCTGACCCTCCGACTTGTCGGCGGCCTTACGACGGCGGAGATTGCCGCGGCATTCTTGCTGCCCGAGCAGACCCTTGCGCAACGGATCGTGCGGGCGAAGCGCAAGATCCGCGACGCGGGCATCCCGCTCGGCATCCCCGAAGACCTCACGTCGAGAGTCGATGCCCTGCTCACCGTGGTGTACCTCATTTTCAACGAGGGCTATCTCTCACGGGGGAGTGCGGCTGGCGCCCGCATCGACCTCGTGGAGGAAGCGATTCGCCTCACAATCACCGCGCGCGAATTGCTGCCGGGCAACCCCGAAGTCGAAGGCCTGCTGGCGCTCGAACTCTACGCTCGCGCCCGCCACGACATTCGCTTTCGCGGCGACGAACTTGTTCTTCTCGAGCACCAGGATCGTACTCGCTGGGATGGCGAGCTCATCGAGCAAGCGAACGGGCTCCTGCGTAGTGCGCTCGCAGGCCTGCAGCCGGGGCCGTTTCAAACCCAAGCAGTCATCGCGCGCCACCATGCCACCGCGCGCACCGCCGCTGACACTGACTGGCCGGCCATCGCATCCGCCTACGCCGTGCTGCTGGCGATGACGAGCGGATCGCCCGTAGTGGCACTCAATCGTGCCGTCGCGGTGTCGATGGCCGACGGCCCTGACGCGGGTCTGCGCTTGCTCGCCGAGATCACCGGCCTTGAGAACTATCACCTGTATTGGGCCACTCACGCCGAGTTGTTGTTGCGTGTGGGCGATGCGGATGCCGCGGCGAAAGCCTTCGCCAAAGCGCGCGAACTGGCCACGAATGCCGCCGAGCAGCAGCACCTCGATCGGCGTATTGCGCAACTGCCCGGCTAGCTCCAGCGGAGTTCCGCTTGCTCGGCAGTGAGGGCAGCTAGGGCCGTTTGGCCGCGGGCGTCGGCTGCGCGTAGTGATGTTCGCCGTTCGCACCCTTCTCCACGACATCCCGGATGCGGGCGGCGCGCACCGCTGGCGTCTTGATGCCGGTGAGCCGCGCATAAATCTGAAAGCGCTCACTGCGGGTGAGGCTGGCGTGAAACTCTGCCGAGGCCGGGTTTGCGTCGAGGGCGGCCTGCAAGTCTGGGGGAGTCGTCATATTCTTCTGGCTGTAGGCCGCATCCCAACGGCCGTCGGCTTTAGCTCGTTTAACTTCGGCGAGGCCGCCGGGCCGCATCTGGCCCTCCTCGATGAGGCGAGCAACATGGTCGCGATTTACTTGAGACCACGGGCTGTTCTTGCGGCGCGGGGTGAACGCTTGCAGCGTGTAGTCGTCGTCGAGGCGTGCCATCTGGCCGTCGATCCACCCGAAACATAGGGCAACGTCGAGCGCTTCGCTCCAGGTGATCCCAGTAGCCTTCGATAGTTTCTTGCGCAGCTTGAGGCGCACGCCCTCGAGCGAGGGCTCGTTCTCGAGGTAGGTGGTCCACTCGGCGATGGTGACGTCGAGGATGGGTTTGTCGGCGAAACTGGCCATGTGATTACTGCCTTTCAGAGGGGTGACCAAATGTGGACCGGTCGTGATCTTTGGCTCAGTTGAGGTGGGGCTTCTCCGGCCGTGGAGGAGCGGGCGGTAGACCGACACTGAAAATCCGGTCGAGTAGCGCAATTGTGCGGTCGGGGAGCGCATCACCGGGGTAAAAGTTCTCGTAAAGCTCCTCAGCGGCCGCAACGGTCGCTATGCCGTTGAGGGAGAGCAGCTTTGCGATATCGTCTGGATCTCGGCCGGGCCGCGCCGCTGCGAGCTTCATTGCGAGGAGTGCATCCACCGGGGCGATGGCGACCGAAATGCTGTCGTCGTCGAACACCGGTTCCCAGTGGATTGCATGGCCAAGGTTCGGGATGAAGATCGCAGCGCTGTTGTTGAGCCAGTCGTGAGGCCATCCTCGTGCGGTTGCGATCTCAGCGACGATCGGCAACAACGGCTCTATCGGGTGGATGCGTGCGTCGATGTCGGCGGTAGTATCTCGGTCGAAGTGAGCGAGTCTAAGCGCTGCTCCGCCAACGATTCGAATGGAAACGTGCGATAGCTGCCGCTCCTGAACCGCACGAACGAGGTCGCGCAGACCTTCGATGAGATCGTCGCGTTCTAGCTGCATCCTTAGACACTCTCCAGCGTCGCGCGCTCAAGCAACACATTTCTCCGCAGAAACTCTTCGGGAACGTTTGCGATATCCGGCGCGAGATCGTAGTCGCCCAAGTGCGATGACAGCGGGGATGCGAGGGTGCGTAATGGTGAATTGATCCACGCCGGTTTGGGGGACGAGGCCACGCTTAGTCGGTGATCGACTAGCGCGGCTAGTGCGGCATCCCAGAAGTGGTCTGCGGTGGTGGGGGGCTCGCTTGCGGTGAGAAGAATGCGGTCGATGTCGGTTGCGCGCGCGAGACTGTCAGAGAAGTCAAGGAATGCGCGAAGTGCTGAGGCGTGGGATGTCGCTGTGGCGATGCGTTCGGCCGTTTCAGTTGCGTCTACGCCAGAAGCAGAGACGGCAATGAGGCGGTGTCCCATCTGGCGGAGCAAACGTTCCAAGGTTTCAACAGTGGGGATCCGCTTGCCGCTCTCGATTGAGGAAACGTTGGGCTGGCTGATGTGTGAGCGTGCAGCGAGCGCGCCCTGCGTGACACCGCTTGCGCGGCGGGACGAGCGGAGCAGGGTCGATGCGGTCATAAGAACCTCCAGCGCAATTATATCGAATTAGATATATCTGTCTACAGGGTGTCTTTGCCGCGTGGCGACCGCGGTGATACTCCTGCTCGCTGAACAAAGACTGATTCGTTGCTGGGCGCGAATCAGGCGTTGAATAGACCCATGCGAGCTACTTACATTTACGGCGCCGGCGATGTCCGCGTCATCACTGCCCCTGACCCCCAGCTCATAGAGAGCACTGACGCGGTCGTTCGCATCACCCGCGCGTGCGTCTGTGGCAGCGATTTGCACCCTTTCCATTCGATGCCAGCGGATGCGGATGCTCGCCCCATCGGTCACGAATTCATCGGCGTGGTCGAAGCGCTCGGCAAAGACGTTGCCACGCTCACGGTCGGCGACTTCGTCATCGCTCCCTTCGCCTACTCCGACGGAACCTGCGAGTTCTGCCTCGAAGGCCTCCAGACCTCGTGCATCCACGGCGGCTACTGGGGAAACGGCGGTATCACGGGTGGCCAGGCCGAAGCCGTGCGCGTGCCCTACGCCGACGGCACCCTCGTGAAGGTTCCCGGCACCGTCGACGAGTCGCAGTACGCCGGCCTCCTCACGCTCTCTGACGTCTACGCCACCGGGTGGCACGCCGCCTACAAAGCTCGTGTCGCTCCTGGCCAGACCGTTACCGTCATCGGCGATGGCGCTGTCGGCCTCCTCGCCGTGCTTTCGGCCAAGCAGATGGGTGCTGAGCGCATCATTCTCATGGGCCGCCACAAGGCACGTACCGACCTCGGCATCCAGTTCGGTGCCACGGATGTCGTAGCCGAGCGAGGCGAGGAGGGGATCGCCCAAGTGCGCGAACTCACCGGCGGCACGGGAAGCCACGCGGTTCTCGAAGCCGTCGGCTTCATGCCCGCGTACGAGCAGGCCCTCGGCGTTGTTCGTGCTGGCGGAGTGATCAGCCGCGTTGGCGTTCCCCAGTACGAAGATGCCCCTGTCGGACGCGGGAGCCTCTTCGGCAAGAACGTCGGCCTCATCGGCGGTGTAGCCCCCGCGCGCGCCTACATCGAACAACTGCTGCCCGGAGTACTCGACGGGACCGTGAACCCTGGCCTCGTCTTCGATCAGACAGTGAAGCTCGAGCAGACCCCCGACGGCTACACCGCGATGGATGAGCGTACCGCTCTCAAGGTGATGGTCGACCCGACGTAGCCTCGCAGTCGTTAGATATTCCCCATCGCTGCCCCGCATCTTTTCCGTGTCGGGTGGCGGTGGGGAAAAATTTTGCTTGCTTTTCTCTCCATCGGAGAGTTGCTCTCTTTTGGAGAGTTAAGCCCTGTTGTGGAGTAAAAGAAGTGGATGCGGTGAAAAGTATGGCCAAGCCAGAGTTTGACCCCTTCAATCAGCAGTGCCCCTCGCGCAAAATGCTCGACCAGATCGGTGGTCGCTGGACTGTCCTTGTGGTTGGTGCGCTCGCTGAGGGGCCCCTGCGTCATTCGGGGGTCGCTGAGCGCGTTGACGGCATCTCGCAGAAGATGCTGGCGCAAACCTTGCGGGGCCTCGAGCGTGACGGACTCGTCACGCGCACCGCGTATCCCGAAATGCCACCGCGCGTTGAGTACGAACTCACTGACGCGGGGCGCTCTCTTATAGCCCCCGTGAAAGCTCTCGAAGAGTGGGTCAAGGGGCACATGCATGGCGTCCTCGCCGCGCGTGAAACCTATGACCAGGCCCACCCTCCCGTTAACCGTCTCGAAAGGACATCCTCATGACTTCTCTGCCTACCATCGCCGTCACTGGCTCCACCGGAAACCTGGGTTCAATGGTTGCCCGCAACATTGCGGATGCCGGAACCGCCCAGCGACTTCTCGTACGCACTCCCTCCAAGGCTCCGCAGTTGCCTGCCGCTGCCGTCTCTCCCTTCAGCTACAGCGACCGCGAGGCGACCATCGCCGCACTTGAGGGTGTCGAGACTGTTTTCATGGTGTCGGCGCCCGAAGGGGACGAGCGACTCGATCAGCACCGCACCTTCATCGACGCGGTGCGCGATGCGGGTGTTCGCCACATCGTCTACACATCGTTCATTGACCCGAGCCCCGAATCCACCTTCACGCTGGGGCGGGATCACGGTGTCACCGAGCAGTACATCATCGATGCCGGCCTCAACTACACCTTCATTCGCGACAACTTCTACCTCGACTTCATGAAGTTCCTCGTGGGCGACGACGGAGTCATTCGTGGCCCCGGTGGCGACGGACGCATCTCCGCTGTAGCCCGCGAAGACATCGCCCGAGTGATTGCCACCGTGCTGCAGAACCCCGCCGATCACGTCAACGTGCACTACGACATGACCGGTCCGGCGGCGCTTTCGCTGACCGAGATTGCCGAAATTCTAAGCGCCCACCTCGGTAAGACCATTACGTACCACGACGAGACGATCGAAGAGGCGTATGCCTCGCGCGCGAGCTTCGGTGCTCCCGAGTGGGAAGTGGAGTCGTGGGTATCCACCTACACCGCCATCGCCTCCGGAGCCCTCTCGGGATTGAGCGATGCCGTCGAGAAGATCACGGGGCGTGCGCCGATGTCACTCGCCCAGGTCCTGAAATCCGCCGAGAAGGAGTAACAACGATGTATGTCTTAATTACGGGAGGCCACACCGGTCTCGGCCTCGGTGTCACTAAGAGGGCGCTCGCCGCCGGCCACACCGTCGGGCTCATCATTCGCTCCGAGGCACGCAAGCAAGAAACGATCGCGCAATTCTCCGAGCTCGCACCGGAAATCGTCGACGGCATCCAATTCTTCTACGCCGACGTGAGCGATCAGAGCCAAGTGCGAGCGGTGGCTGCAGAGATCACTGCGGCGTGGCCGCGGCTCGACCGCTTGTTCAACAACGCGGGGATCCTGACCGCATCGGGGCGCTCCTCCGGGCAAGGCAACGAGCTGCACTACGAAATCAACACTCTCGCGCCGGTCGTTCTCGCCGAAGCCCTTAAGCCGTTATTGCTGAAGTCGGGCGACGCGAAGGTGATCAACACGGGAACGGGTGGCATGCAGCGCAACAAGCTCAACGTCGGGCCGCTCGTGGGCACCACCACACAAGCCGGGATGCTCACCTACATGCAGTCCAAGCAGGCCGCGATGCTCCTGCTCAACAACATCACCGAGTCTTGGCCTGGCGTAACCTTCGTGACGGTCGATCCCGGGTCACGACGAACCGACATGACGCGAAACGGGGATGCCCCCGCGATCATCACGAAGTTCTTGAGTCGGTTCTTTGGGGACCCCGATGTCGGATCGCAGCGCATTTACGACGCCGGATTCGCCGAGCAGTTCACCGGTGCCAGCGCCGTCTACATCACGGGCAACAAGATCGCCGCGGTCAGGCACGGGATGAACGTTGAGCAGAAGCGGGCGCTGCTGGCAGGCATCAGCGGCTAGGTTCGGGCCTTCACGCTCGTCGGCGAGAGACCGTGTGTCACGAGCCGGTGCCGAGGCGGATGCCCTCCCCGGTATCGACGATAGCGCCGTGTACTGTTGTGTCGTCAGCTGGTCGCGCGTTCACGAATCCCAGTGGAGAGCGGCCTCAGCCACAGGCTTATATTGCGAGGTAACTCTATGAAGGCAGCATTTCTCTACGGCGCGGGCGACGTGCGAGTGGAAACGGTAGCGGACCCGGTGATCCAGCTTCCGACAGACGCCGTCATCCGGGTTGTTCGTGCCTGTGTCTGCGGCTCAGACCTGCACCCCTATCACACGCGTAAGCCAGGCCCGATTGGTGCTCCGATGGGCCACGAGATGGTCGGCATCGTTGAGGAAATCGGCTCTGAGGTCTCCACGGTGAAACGAGGAGACCTCGTCGTCGCCACGTTTACGTACCAAGACAACACCTGCGTCTTTTGCCAAGAAGGTTTCCAGACCTCCTGCCGCCACGGCGGCTTTTACAACAAACCCGAAGTCGGCGGCTTCCAAGCGGAATACGCGCGGGTGCCGCAGGCAGACGGCAGTCTGGTGGCAGTGCCGGGCGTCGACGAGAAAAGCGAACTGATTCCGTCGCTTCTCGCTCTGTCCGATGTCTACCTCACCGGTTACCACGCCGCGCATATGGGGCGGGTTGGTGCGGGACAGACGGTGACGGTGATTGGCGACGGAGCGGTCGGACTGTCGGCCGTGCTGGCATCAAAGAAGCTCGGGGCCGAGCGGGTCATCCTCATGGGGCGGCATCAGTCGCGCACTGATCTCGGTGTCGAGTTCGGGGCTGACGAGATTGTGGCCGAGCGCGGAGAAGAAGGAGTCGCCCGCGTGCGCGAACTCACCCGCGGCGAGGGTAGTCACGTCGTTATCGAGGCGGTTGGCCACTTCCCGGCATACCAGCAGGCGCTGGGGTCCGTCCGCGTGGGCGGCACGATCTCACGGGTCGGCGTTCCCCAGTATTCCGAGGCTCCCATCGGCTGGGGTTCTCTGTTCAGCCGCAACATTACGCTCACGGGCGGACCTGCCCCCGTGCGCGCCTACATCGAATCCGCGCTCCAGGACGTGCTCGACGGCTCGATCGTTCCGGGTCGTGTCTTCGATCGCGTCGTGGGTATCGACGACGTTGCGCTGGGATACGCCGCCATGGACTCCCGCGAGAGCCTCAAGGTGATGGTCGCCTTCTAGGCCCCGAGCTGGATTCTCGCTAGCGGGGCCACGGAGCGTGGTCTCGTCAGCGGGACCACGACTGAAGGGCGATGATCGCCCGGTCGAGGTACTCATCTCGAACCGTCACGGCAAAGCGCACGAATTGCGTGCCGCTCGGACCGTAGAACTCGCCGGGCGAGACAAGCACGCCGATGTCGGCAAGCGCCATCGCGGTATCAATTCCGCTTTCGCCCCGCGTGGCCCAGAGGTATAGGCCGCTTTCCGATCCATGAATCTCGAGTCCGGCTGCCTCGACGGCAGTGCGGAGTCGCTCAAGTCGTGCGGTGTAGAGATCGCGCTGCTCGACAACATGCTCGTCATCAGAGAGGACTGCGCTGAGTACCTGCTGCACGGGCGCAGGAACCATGAGGCCTAGGCTGCGGCGTTTCGATGCAATTTTGCCGATCAGCTCTTCGTCTCCGGCCACCATGCCGCCCCGGTATCCAGCCATGTTCGACTGCTTACTTACCGAATAGCAGGCGAGAACCTGGCTCATGTCGTCGCCGACCACTCTCGGGTCGAGGATGGACGGGATCCGCTCCCCGTTGCGCTCGTTCAACACGGCGTAGCACTCGTCCCCGACGATCACAGCACCGAGCTCGCGAGCTCGGGCGACAGCACGACGCAACTCCTCAACGGTCAGGGTCTGGCCGTCGGGGTTGCGAGGGGAGTTCAGCCAAATGAGCTTGGTCGCCTCAGGCCACTTGGCCGGATCGTCCTCAGCAACGACGCTGGCACCGACAGCGAGCGCCCCCGCTTCATAGGCGGGATAGGCAAGCGCGGGGCGTACCACTACGTCGTCCGCGCCAAGCCCGAGCAAGAATGGCAGTAAACCCAACAGCTCTTTAGAGCCGATCGTGGGCAGCACACCCTCTCGATTGAGAGTGACACCGCGGATGCGATCGAACCAGTTCACCATCGCGTCACGCAACTCGACGACCCCAATGGTCAAGGGATAGCCAGGTGCGCCGCCCGCTGAAGCCAGCGCATCGACAAAGACTTGCGGCGTCGGGTCGACAGGGGAAGCGGTCGCGAGGTCGGCAAACCCGCCCGGGTGGGCGACTGCGCGACGGCGAAGCTCAGCCGACACCTCCATCGGTGACGGAGTCACAGGAGCCGAAGACCCCACGGAGGCGCTCACGCGACAACTCCGGAGCGGCGAATCGAGAGATTCGACACTGCCCGGGAATGGGGCGATCGGGCTCCGGCGTAGTTGAAGTAAGCATCCATGTCACCTATCCAACCAGAGCTTCCTATGAAACACATAAGCGAAGACACGCTATCGGCGTTATTCGCACCAGCGGAGCGATCAGCCGTGTGGATATTACTCAGCATGAGGAAGATCGGTCCGACGTGGCCGACGCGCGGCATTCCCGCCGATGGCCGCTGGTTAAACAGCGATGTCGAGGACAGCTAGGGTTAAAATAACCCCGACTGCCCTCGACATCTTTGCTGGGCCTCCTGTCGGATTCGAACCGACGACCCCCGCTTTACAAGAGCGGTGCTCTAGCCAGCTGAGCTAAGGAGGCTTGGGCCAACGCCCTATTTTAGACATGACTTCACCTATGCTCCCAACCAACCCGCGCAGTCGCCGTCGCGCGCTCGCTGGAATCATTGCTGCAATCGTCGCTGGAGCCCTTGTTGCAGGCCAAAGTCGCATCAATGGGGAGCTTGCGGTAGAACTTCACGATTCGACTCTCGCGGCGCTCATTTCGTTCGGATCAGGGCTCGTTATTCTTACTCTGATCGTTCCTTTTGTGCCGAGCGCACGCGCTGGATTCCGTACTCTGGGCACCGAAGTCAGAAGCAAACGCTTGCCCTGGTGGTATCTCACCGGCGGAACCTTTGGCGCGTTTTTCGTGCTCACTCAGGGGCTCGCAGCAACAGCCCTCGGCGTAGCGCTGTTCACGGTCGCCGTGGTGGCGAGTCAAACGATCAGTTCCGCGGTCATCGACCGGGTGGGAATCGGCAGTCTGCAGAAGCGCCCCGTTACTCCGCTGCGGGTGGCGGCATCCGCCCTCGCTGTGGGCGCGGTCATTTTCTCGGGGCTGTCCGATCTGCGCCTCGATGGGCCATTCCTGCTGGTCTTCTTGCCGCTCATTGCAGGCTTCGGGATCGGATGGCAGCAAGCCATCAACGGTCACGTGCGGCATGTGACGCGTTCGCCGCTCACCGCGACCTACGTCAACTTCATTGCGGGCACCTCGGTGCTGGCCATCGCGGCAATCGTGTTTGGCTTCATCGGCGGCTGGCAGCACGAGTTCCCCACCGACCTGACGCTGTATCTCGGGGGAGCGATCGGTGTGATCTTCATCATCGTTGCCGCGGTGCTCGTGCCCATCACCGGAGTGCTGTTCTTCGCACTCGGTTCGATCGCGGGGCAGTTGCTCGGAGCGCTCGCCCTCGAACTTCTCTTGCCCACAGACAACGATGGGGTGGCACCAACCACCATAATCGGCGTGGCACTCACCCTCATCGCGGTGGTGATCGCCTCCCTCTCGGGCAAGCGACCACCTAAAACGCTGCTGTCGAACTAGTCCTGCTCGTCAAACTCCAGAGAGCTCGAGTTCAAGCAGAAACGGTCACCGGTCGGAGTCTGGTGGGCATCATCGAACAGATGCCCGAGGTGTGAGCCACAGGTTGCACAGACAACCTCGGTGCGCACCATTCCCAGTGAGCGATCTTCGCGAAGCTCAACGGCATCCGGGTTGATTGCTTCATAGAAGCTGGGCCATCCCGAACCGGAGTCAAACTTGGTGTCGCTCGTGAACAGCTCGGCGCTGCAGGCGCCACAACGGTAGGTTCCCGCACGCTTCTCATCGAGAAGGGCGCCAGACCACGGACGGTCGGTGCCGGCTTCACGCAGCACTGAGTACTTGATTCCGAGCTCGTCGCGCCATTGCTCGTCAGTCTTAGTCACCTTGTACGTCATGTGGTCTCCTCTATTCGTGAGCTTTCTCTGCTCAGTACATTAAACTCGGGGATGTGCCTATTGATTCCGTGATCGCCAAGTCTTGGGGCGAATTAACAACATCCGAGCTCTACTCGATCATGAAACTGCGCACTGACGTATTTTTTGTTGAGCAAAAAGTCGACGAAACCGAACTTGATGACCGCGATCAAGAGGATGCCACCCGTCACTACTGGCTCGCAGACGGTGACGATGTCGTGGCTTATATCCGCGTTTTGTTCAACGAGACCGCCGAATACCTTGACGGTCACCGCGTCATCGGCCGCGTTGTCGTGCGCGACGACCACCGCGGCGAGGGCCTCGCCCGAATCATCATGAAGCGCATCGTCGAAGATTTTGGCGGCGAAGGGATGATGTTGCACGCCCAGGACTACATCGTGCCGCTCTACGCCAAATTCGGATTCGAGTCCTTTGGTGAACTGTATGAAGAGGCCACCATCATGCATCAGTCCATGTACCGCGCAGGTCGCTAGTGCGCGGCCTCAACGTTTGCGTGCTCGGCCCCGCCGCGCTCATTCTCACCGCGGTTCTCATTGCGCTCACGCCGATGACGAGCGGAGCCGCAGAGCAACGGCAGCCGCTGTCTGTCAATGGTGACCAGACGGCAGCCGCGACCGACTCGCCAGGCGCGACCAACACTTCAGAGACGATAATCGCCGCCGACGGCACTGTGTGTGACGTAACGGATGCCGCCATCACCTGGGGCCTCAAAGAGTCGCTGCGGTCGTACATCAGCGGCACCATCGCCAACGGCGAGTGGACGGTGAGCGACGGCGCCACCTACGAAACGCCCGACTTCGGTTGGACGGCAGGCTCCGGCCAGCTCGACGCGGGCAGCGGCACTCTCGCATTCGACGGAAGCCTGCGCCTCACCGGCCACGATGGCATCCTCGACACCACCCTCACCGGCCTAGAAATTGTGTTCGACGGCAGCACCACAGCGAATCTCGTCTTCGATGTCTTCGGAACGACGCAAGAAGGTCTTCCCGTTGACGAAACCGACGTTGAGTTCGCCACGATCGACGTGTCAAGCATCACGGTAGCCGCTGGCACCGCGCTGCTCGAGAGTGCGCCCGTCGTTCTCACCGAAGCGGGTTCCGACGCCTTCGGCACCTATCCCGCCGGCGAAGAGCTCGACCCCATCACCGTCACCTTTAGCGCGACCCCTGACTGCATGCCGCAACCGCAGGATGTCAACCAGGCACTTCTGAGCGCTCTGATCATCATCGGAGCCATCATCGCCATTCTCGTAGCGATTGCCATCGTGCTGGTTCTTGGACGTCGCCGCCGGCGCAATCGCGCCGAAGCAATGTAGCTGCCCGCTCTACGACCCTGACGTAGGCGCGTAAATTGCCCGAGCGAGGGCATCAAGCACCGTGACCGTGCGCGGGCCGAAACTCAAAATTTCGCCGTCATCCATCTCGACAAACCGCTGGTTTTTGCCAGCCTCCGTGAGGGCGACCGCGGGGCGAGCTTCGAGCAATCCACTCACGCCGCCAACACTGTCGAGACCCCCAGTCATCACCAGGATGAGATCAGGATTCGCCGCGACCATGGCCTCATCGGTCATCGGGCGCATACCTTCGAGCCCGATCTCGGCTGCGACATCCACCCCACCAAGAGCATCGATCAGCACATCAGAGCCCGACTCTTGGCCGAACAAATAATAGATACCCGAGGTGCCCCGCAGGTAGAGAAACATCATGCGCAGTCGGTCGCCCGAGGGCACGATGTCAGCGATCTCAGCGATCTTCGCCTCAATTGTGGCGCTCAGCTCTGCAGCCAAGGCATCACCGGCGGCAGCAACTCCCAGCGCGGCCGCCGTCTGACGGGCCAACTCGGCAATGCCCTCAATAGAAGGATCCGTGTCCACAAACACCACCGGAATGCCCGCATCGCGCAACTGCAACACCACATCGATCGGACCAATAGAGCCATCCGTCAACACCAGATCAGGGCGCAACGCCAAAATGGCCTCACTGTTGACGGTGTGAGCGTTAGAGGTGATCACCGGCAAATCGGCTGCCTCATCAAACGTCGTCGAAATATCGCGCGCCACCAGCGAATCCAGCATTCCCAGACCAGCAACCGTCGCCGCGATCGACCCCGAAATGTCCATCGAAATCACCCGGTCCGTCGATGACACTGTGACGGGCACATCGCCGGCCAAATCGTGCGAAACGACCGTCACCGGCAACGACTGCACTGGCGCCTCCTCAGGAGCCAGAATTCCGGATGAGGGAAGAGCCGCCTGCACCAGCCCGCTGTAATCCTTCGCATCGTCCAACACCGTCAGCGCCGACAGCGGAGAAGCCAAATCGGCTGTAACCGTCACAGCCGGCGTTTCGGCAATGGTGGCGGCCGAACATCCGCTCGCTGCAAGCACAACGCCAGACAACACCGCCGCAGCAGTGAACAGTCGAGTGCGCATGACAACCAATCAGAAATATCGGGTACTAAGGCAATCCTAACCTCGACTGTCTCCAATTGGTCCACGAAGCCGAGTCGTTCGGGGGAGCCACAGCCCGCACACCCTAGGCTTACCAGCACAGTGGAGGGAATTGCCGTGCCAGAAAACGAAGCCGCGTCGTGCCCCGCCACCGGCCTGTCCGAACGTGACAGCGATATCCTCGACTTCGAGCGCGAATGGACCCGCCACGTCGGCGCCAAAGAAGAGGCCATCAGCTCCCAGTTTCATGTCTCAAGTGCGCGCTATTATCAAATGCTCAATGCGGTAATCGACTCACCGGCAGCCGTGCGCTATGACCCCATGTTGGTCTCGCGACTGCGCCGCAGCAGAGACAACCGGATGCGCACCCGATCAGTGCGCAGCCCCCACCACGACGAAGAATTGACAGACTAAGCAATGGCGAGCTACCCGAAAGACCGATTCGACGAACTACCCGAGGACGTAGACCGCATTGGAGCCCACCGCGGCCCCAAACGACGCGGCCGCGGCTGGATCGGCTTCGCCTGGGCGCTACTCGCCACCGGCGTTCTCGTCTTTGGCGGCCTCTTCGCCCTGAGCCAGTACCTCGATGACGACCTCGGCATCCCCTTCTTCGCTGCCCCCGAAGAACCCGCCGTCAACCCCGAACCCGCGGAAACCGTCGCGCCCGTCACCGACCCCGCCACAATCGACCCCGAACGCGCACTAACCATCGACGTGCTCAACGGCACCCCCGAAAGCGGACTCCAAACCACCGTCTTCGACGAACTCACTGCAGCAGGCTGGCCCACCGGCAGTGCAGCGCCCGCCTCCTCGCGTGACATCGAAGACACCTACGTGTACTACAGCAACCCCGACGACGAAGACGTAGCCTCGGGCCTCGTCGCTGCCATCGGCCGCGGCGAAATCCGCCTAGTGGAAGATGACATTTTCCCCGGCGTAGAACTCACCGTCGTCATCGGAACCGACTACCTCGCCCCCGCCGTGGAAGCAACAGAAGAGCCCACAGAATAAAGGGAAGCCCGCACGCTGCGCCGTCTTGCACTCACCCCTGTCGAGTGCTAATTTTGACCTTGGCACTCGCGTAGTTCGAGTGCCAACTTATTCGCTTGTACGACGTCCGGGAGGGACGAGAAACACACATGGCAAAGATCATTGCTTTCAACGAAGAGGCCCGTCGCGGCCTTGAGCGCGGCCTGAACATTCTCGCTGACGCCGTAAAGGTCACGCTCGGCCCACGTGGTCGCAACGTTGTTCTTGAGAAGAAGTGGGGCGCTCCCACCATCACGAACGACGGTGTATCCATCGCCAAAGAAATCGAGCTCGACGATCCTTTCGAAAAGATCGGTGCCGAACTCGTCAAAGAGGTAGCGAAGAAGACGGATGACGTAGCCGGAGACGGTACGACCACTTCTGTTGTTCTTGCTCAGGCTCTCGTTCGCGAAGGCCTCCGCAACGTTGCTGCGGGTGCAGACCCCATCAGCCTCAAGCGCGGTATCGAAAAGGCAACCAACTCGGTCATCGAGGCACTCATTGCGAGCGCCAAGGAGATCGAAACCAAGGAAGAGATCGCAGCTACTGCATCCATCTCTGCTGGAGACCCCGAGATCGGTGCACTTATCGCTGAGGCGATCGACAAGGTCGGCAAGGAAGGTGTTGTCACCGTTGAGGAGTCGAACACGTTCGGCACCGAGCTTGAGCTCACCGAGGGTATGCGCTTCGACAAGGGATTCCTGTCGGCATACTTCGTCACTGACCAAGAGCGCCAAGAAGCGGTCTTCGAGGACCCCTACGTTCTTATCGTCAACGGCAAGATCTCGAACATCAAGGATCTTCTCCCCATCGTCGACAAGGTAATCCAGAGTGGCAAGCAGCTGCTCATCATTGCTGAAGACGTTGACGGAGAAGCCCTCGCAACTCTCGTTGTGAACAAGATCCGTGGCATCTTCAAGTCGGTTGCTGTCAAGGCTCCTGGCTTCGGAGACCGTCGCAAGGCTCAGCTCGCTGACATCGCCATCCTCACCGGTGGTCAGGTCATCTCCGAAGAAGTTGGACTCAAGCTCGAGAACGCAACTCTCGAACTCCTCGGTCGCGCCCGTAAGGTCGTTATCACCAAGGACGAGACCACGATCATCGAAGGTGCTGGTGAAGAAGAGGCGATCGCAGGTCGCGTCAAGCAGATCCGCGCCGAGATCGACAACACTGACAGCGACTACGACCGTGAGAAGCTCCAAGAGCGTCTCGCCAAGCTCGCCGGTGGTGTTGCAGTCATCAAGGCTGGTGCCGCAACTGAGGTTGAACTCAAGGAGCGCAAGCACCGCATCGAGGACGCAGTCCGCAACGCCAAGGCAGCTGTTGAAGAAGGAATCGTCGCCGGTGGTGGCGTGGCCCTGATTCAGGCTGGCAAGATCGCTTTCGACAGCCAGGCAATGGCTGACTTGGTCGGCGACGAAGCAACCGGAGCGAACATCGTTCGTGTTGCTATCGACGCACCGCTCAAGCAGATCGCACTCAACGCAGGCATGGAGCCTGGTGTCGTTGCTGACAAGGTTCGTCACCTCCCGATTGGTCATGGCCTCAACGCAGCTACCGGCGAATACGTCGACATGCTCGCTGCAGGAATCAATGACCCGGTAAAGGTGACTCGCTCGGCTCTGCTTAACGCATCGTCGATCGCCGGTCTGTTCTTGACGACCGAAGCCGTCGTTGCTGACAAGCCTGAGAAGAACCCGGCACCCATGGGTGACCCGTCGGGTGGCATGGACTTCTAAGTCCCACCGCTCTACACCGCTTCACTGCACTACACAGAATGGGCGTCTCCTTCGGGAGGCGCCCATTCTGTCGTTAACGCGAGTTTCTGCGGGTGGGGGAGTCTCTAACGCCCGCAGTGTGCCGAGGTCTGCCCGGAGCGTGCCGGAGCGTGCCGGAGCGTGCTGTCAGCGTGCGAAGGCGTGCTGCTAGCGGGAGAAGAGGCGAGCATTTGCTGCTTCAATCTCCGCATACTGCTGCCCTGCTTGGCTGAGCGCGGTGTTGATGGCAGCGAGGTTCTCTTCTACTCGCTGCTGAGTTGCCTTCCAGTCGGTGACGACAGCGGAGAAGGCTGTCGCCGCCTGCCCTGTCCACGAACCCTGCAGGTTCGTGAGCTGACCGTGGAGGCCAGCAACTTCGGCTTGGATGCGGCTGATGGAATTCTGTACCGCTCCGGTGGCGCTGAGAACGGCTTCGCTATCTACTTGGTATCGAGTCATACCTCGACGGTAGATTCTGACATCCGGTCGCTGCGGCGACTATTCCTCTTCGGTGTCCTCTGAGGGGCTGGGAGCGCTGGGGAGGAGAGGAAGCTCAACGCGGAAGGTTGCGCCGCCTCCGGGCGTCTCGAGCGCCTGCACGGTGCCGTGGTGGGCTGCGACGATGGCCGCAACGATTGCTAGCCCCAGACCGCTGCCACCGGTGTCGCGGTTGCGTGAGCTGTCAGCACGCCAGAAGCGTTCGAAGACCTTGGCGCGAATCTGTTCGGGAATGCCCTCGCCGTGGTCGATGACCGAGAGTACAGCCAATTGACGCTCATGGTCGACGCCAACGCCAATCTCGACGGGAGTATCAGTCGTGAAGCGCAGCGCGTTCGTGACGAGGTTGGTGAGCACCTGGCGAATCTTGTTCTCTTCGGCCATGACGACGGCGTTGAGGTCTTTCGGCACGGGCGCAATGGCCTGAGTAAGGCGAGCGGTTGCTTTGGCAACGGCGGCCGACTTCTTGCGGGATGCCAGTCGTGAAAGCCGGGCACCGGCAGCGGCAATGGGGCCGGTGGCGAGCGCAGCAACACCGCGCGAGGGCGTGCTCGGATCGGGGTGGGAGCTCTCGGGAAGAGTGATCGCCTTGGTATCTGTGTCGGCATCAGCTGAAGTCTCAGTCGTGACGACGGCGTCGGATTCGATGCGGGGGTTGGTGTTGATCACGGTGACGACGCGGCCGGTAGAGGCACGGGCATCCATCGCTGCATCATTGGCCAACGGCAAAAGATCGACTTCGGTGAACTGCACCGGCTTGCTGCCATCAATGCGCGCCAACTCGAGCAGGTCTTCAACGAGACCACCCATACGGATAGCTTCCTTTTCGATGCGCTCCATGGCCTGAGCAACGTCATCCGGTTTGGTAATGGCGCCCATGCGATAAAGCTCGGCATAACCGCGCACGGTGACGAGCGGGGTGCGAAGTTCGTGGCTAGCGTCACCGACGAAGCGGCGCATCTGGTCGATCGTGCGCGCACGGTCGGCGAAGGCGCGATCAATTCGACCAAGCATGGAGTTGAGGGAACGATTGAGGCGCCCCACTTCCGTGTTGGGGGTAGCAACAGACAGCCGCTGGTCGAAGTCTCCGTCGGCAAAGCGGGCTGCAGTGGCTTCCACTTCGCGGAGCGGCGCAAACGTCGAGGTGACCAAAAGGCGGGTGAGCGCTCCACCGACAATGACAACAGTGAGACCAAAGAACAAGAAGATGGCGGCGTAACGAGCAACGATGGCGTTGGAATCACTCAGGTCGCGAGCGATAACGACCGTCACGAAGTCAGGGCCAATGGTGCTGATCGCGGGGTAGGCGATGACCCGCCATTGCCCTCCAATAGCGGTGCTCGGGAGAGTGAACGGCTCGGTCTGAGAATTGGCAACGGCGATGGTGAGGCCGTCGAGAACAGGCCGCGAGGCATCCTCTTCTCGGCTATTGCAGCGCATGCTGCCGTCGTAGTTGAGGACCGCGAAATAGAGGTCATTGGGCAGGAGAGAAACACTGCACTGGGGGTCGCTAGTTGTTCCCGTGTATTGGATGCGGCCATCGAGCCCGTCGGCGGCCACGGTGATCTTGTCGTCAGTTTGCTCGATCAAGTAGTCGCGCAATACTGCGGCGGTGCCAACACCCGCAACGAGGAGGCCCATGGTGAGCAGAAGCACCGTGACTCCGGTGACCTTGGTGCGCAAAGAAATGCGGCTCCAGGCATCTGGGATGTTCTCCTGCATGATAGTGAACGGTACCTTGCGTGGCTGGGAATCGGGAACGAGTATGGCCAGCTAAACATGAGAAATTACATGTCTGGCTGGCCATCACGGGTGGTTACGGCTTTGCTGCCTTCAGCATGTAGCCGAATCCACGCTTGGTCTGAATGATCGGCTCTTCGGTGTGCTGATCGAGCTTGCGGCGCAGGTAGGAAATGTAGCTCTCCACGATGCCGGCGTCGCCGTTGAAGTCGTATTCCCAGACGTGATCGAGGATCTGAGCCTTCGAGAGCACGCGGTTGGGGTTGAGCATGAGGTATCGCAGCAGCTTGAACTCAGTCGGACTGAGTTCGATCTGTTCGCTGCCGATAGATACCTCGTGGGTGTCCTGGTCCATCGTGAGGTCGCCGGCGCGGATGATCGTCTCTTCGTCATCCTGCATCGTGCGGCGAAGAATCGCCTTAATGCGGGCCACAATCTCATCGAGGCTAAAGGGCTTCGTGACGTAGTCGTCACCACCGACGGTGAGGCCGGTGATCTTGTCCTCAGTGTCATCTTTTGCCGTGAGGAACAAGATGGGGGAGGTGTAGCCGGATGCGCGGAGGCGCTTGGTCACTCCGAAACCGTTCATGTCGGGCAACATCACGTCGAGGATGATTAGGTCGGGTTCTTCTTCAAGAACAGCCGAGATGGTCTGGGCGCCGCTTCCTACCGCGCGCACCGCAAATCCCGCGAAGCGCAAGCTCGTCGTGAGCAGATCGCGAATGTTTGGTTCGTCGTCAACAATGAGAATTTTCGGTCCGTCAGCCATGTGCCCAGTATCTGCGTGTTTCCTGAACGTGACCTGATAGGTCAGGGCGTGTCGGCAAGCTGTTCACCAATTAGTTCATTGAGTATTTGTTAATTTTAAGCATAGGGTGGCCGTATCGGGATCAGGCGAAGGGGAATCAACTGATGAAGAGATTGATCGTAGGAACACTCATCGCGTTTGGCGTTGGAGCCCTCGTGCTCGCCGCCATCACGATTCTCTCGAGCCTCGCACGGTCGCACGATATTACGTGGTGGAGCGTCAATGGGGTCACCCCAATGTGGCCGCTGAGCGTCGGATTCGGTGCTCTCTGGCTGATGGCCTTGAGCTTCGCCTTTCTCGTTCTCCTTTCGATAGTCGGCCTGGTGAAAGACTTCATGATCACGCGTCGTGCTCGCCTCGAGGGCGAACCGGTCTGAGACAACGCGCCTACCCCGTGAGCTGAAAGAGGTACGCGAACGCAGGCCTGGTGTACGCGATGCCTCGGCCGCTGGCATGAATGAGCTCGGCGGTGGCCTGCTCTGGTTTCGTGGGAATCAGATAGCGATCGAGATCGCTACTGTCGATTCTGTAGCGCCCGTCGCGGTGGTGGACCGCGCCCACCAGAGTCAGCCGAGGATCGAGCGCGGCAAGGCTCGCATCCCCGTGGCTGCTGTTGGCAAGGAAGAGTCCGCGCGGCGCTAGATACCGCGCGCAGGAATCCCACGCGGGGCCGGTGAACAGGGCGATGATCAGGTCGAAGGATGCGTCGGGCAGCGCAAGCGGCTTCAGAAAATCGGCCTTGAGGAAAGTGATCTCAGCTGCGGCTCCCGGCAACGTGGCGCCTTCCAATTCGCTCCGGACCCGCTCGGCGTCGGCGAAGAACGCGGCGGCCCGGCGGTCGGTGTCGACATAGGTGACGGCGGGAATGCTCGAAGACGGGGAGAGATCGAGATAGCTGCCCACGTTGAGGGCGGATGTCGGTGTCCAATGCTCGAGCAGCGCACGGTACAGGCCTGACCGATCACCGATCGACTCCCGATAGCTCAGCCACGATGGGCTCGACTGCGATGACGTGGACGATGGCGACTGTGGCATCGAAAGGACTCCCTAGGGTTCCGTGGCCGGGTTCCACCGTAGCCGGTGCGGTTGACGCTGTTGTGGCTCTCGGTGGTGAGCGCGGTGCCGCATCCGTTCATCTCGACTTCAGGGTTACCCGGGAGCACACTGGAGAGATGGATGACTCAGCCGACACCGTCGCGGGGGATGCCGCGTGCTGGCTGCCGCGCGTCTGCGAGCAATGCGGTGCTCTCGTTGAGGGTGAGCTCCCGGCGCCGTGCTGGCGCTGCGGTGTAATGATGGGCGGCGAGCAACCAGAGCTGCCCTAAGCGGTAAGGTCTGCGGCATCCAAAATCGTGTAGCTGTAGCCCTGTTCGGCCAAGAACCGTTGGCGGTTTTGTGCGAAGTCTTGGTCGACGGTGTCGCGTGCCACGAGCGTGTAGAAGTTGGCGGGCAGCCCGCTCTCCTTGGGGCGCAGCAGACGGCCAAGTCGCTGAGCTTCTTCTTGGCGTGAGCCAAACGAGCCACTGACTTGGATGGCGACGGTTGCCTCGGGCAGGTCGACTGAGAAGTTGGCAACCTTCGACACGATGAGCACCTTCGTGATGCCGTCGCGGAACTCTTGATACAGACGCTCGCGTTCCGGAACAGAGGTGGCACCCGTCAGCTTGGGAGCATTCAGCTGATCAGACAGATCATCGATCTGGTCGAGGTATTGCCCGATAACGAGAATGCGCTCGCCGGCGTGCTTTTTCACGAGCGCGCGCACCACGTCAGTTTTAGCGGGTGCTGTTGCGGCCAGTCTGTAACGTTCGTCGTCAGCGGATGCCGCATACTCAAGCCGCTCGCTCTCGGGGAGGTCAACGCGCACTTCGAAGCAACTGGCGGGGGAGATGAAGCCCTGCGCCTCAATCTCTTTCCACGGGGCATCGAAACGCTTGGGGCCGATGAGGGAGAACACATCGCCCTCGCGCCCATCTTCGCGAACAAGCGTCGCGGTGAGGCCGAGGCGACGGCGCGCTTGCAGATCAGCGGTGAGCTTGAACACGGGCGCAGGCAACAAGTGCACTTCGTCATAAATGACAAGGCCCCAGTCGAGAGCATCCAGCAATGCAAGATGGGCATACTCGCCCTTACGCTTCGCCGTCAGGATTTGGTACGTCGCGATCGTGACAGGCAAAATCTCTTTCACCTGGCCCGAATACTCACCCACTTCTTCTTCCGTGAGGGTGGTTCGTTTCAAGATTTCGGCTCGCCACTGACGGGCAGAAACCGTGTTGGTGACCAAAATGAGGGTTGTGGTGTTGCTTTGCGCCATCGCGCCGAGTCCCACGAGGGTCTTGCCGGCGCCACAGGGCAGCACGACGACGCCTGAACCGTGGTCGAAGAAGTTGTCGATGGCGTGCTGCTGGTACTCGCGCAAACCCCAGCCCGAGGCATCCAGAGCAATCTCGTGAGGTGTGCCTGGCGTGTAGCCGGCGTTGTCTTCTGCCGGCCAACCGAGCTTGAGCAGCTCTTGCTTGAGTTGCCCTCTGGCCCACGGCTGAACCACAAAAGTGTGGTCGCCGCGACGCTCGAACAGCAGGCTCGCGACCTTCTTGGCGCGCGTAATTTCGCGCAACACCGCGGGATCGGTGGCGGTGAGAGTGAGGGCGCCGTCATCATCGCGATCAATAACAAGACGGCCGTAGCGGCCCACTGTCTCCGCGATATCGACGCTGACGCTTTGAGGGATGGGAAACTTCGAATACTTTTCCAGTGTCTCCAGCATCGCTGCAGCATCATGGCCAGCGGCGCGCGCATTCCACAGCCCCAAGCGCGTGATGCGGTAGGTGTGAATGTGCTCAGGAGCCCGCTCCAGCTCCGCAAACACGGCCAAATCATGGCGCGCGTCTTCGGCCAAAGGGTGTGCGACCTCAAGCAGAACCGTGCGGTCAGACTGCACGATCAGAGGTCCGTCGGGTGCTGTGTTCATCCGACCTAGACTACGCCCGGATGCTTAGCGTTCGTTGGTGGCTTCCACCCCGACGATGCTCTTCAGCGGCAACGTTCGCTCAATATCTGCCGCACGGTCGAGGCCGCGCATGCGCCCAGCGGCGACGCTCGAAGGTTCGAGTGTGTACTGCACGAGATGCCCATCCGGCATTTTCACCGTGACAAAGAGCAACAGCTTGTTGCGAATCGCGACCTCAATCTGTCGCGACAACCACGCCTGATCTTCGTCGCCGGTAGCGCCGCCCTGACCGCTGCGAAGCTTCGCCAGCAGTTTCTCGGGGCCATCGTCGTGAGGTTCTTCGACGTGTGAAGCACTGATTTGGTCGCGTCGCAGCGACAAGATTGTGCCCTCCGAGTTCTCGGCGGCAACCGGGTAACGGGCATCGCTGAGCGCCCAAAAGAGCTGCTCAACACCGAAACGCGAGACCAAACGGTCGCCTTCGAGGCATAAACCGAATGCTCCAAAGTTGGGGTCAACCGCGATCGACTGCAAGAGAACGGGGTCGGGAGAAATCACATAGCTACCGGCCACGCCAGCCTGGCCAACCCGCACAAGCCCATGACGAGCCGCAGCCTCAGCCAACAAGTATTCGACCGGTTGCGGCACGCCCGTTAAGGAAATTTCGGTCAGGAAGCTGCGAATGCCGTCGAGGGTCTCGCCGAGCGTCATAGCATGGTGCAGGCTCGATCGAGAGATCCGATACGTGGATGCCAGAGCGCGAGTCTCAACGTCAGCGATCACGCGCAACCGGGCATCCAATTGCGGCGCCAACGGGCCGGGCGAAATCACGCTGAGGTCGGGCTGCACATACACCTGATGCACTTCGTTCGGAAAAACCGCAGCCATGGCGGCTGTTGCTTCCGTCGTGGTGCTGGTGAGCAGTGCAACGCCAGCGCTACTCGGCAGACGATTAGCGGTGACGCCAAGCAAGCTGGCATCCCGGGCATACCGGCGCACCTTTTCGAGCACCGAATCGATCCCCGCGGGGTACAACCAGCGCATGTAGTCTTCGACGCCGTTGCCCCAAAAGCTCTGCGTGCGGTCGGCCAAAATGGTGCGGATGTCATCAGGAATTCCCTGATGCCACGCCTCAGCCAGCTGCACCCAGCGTTCGGCCGCACCACGCGACATCCATTCGGTGGCGTCGGCGGTTGGCATCCATTGGGCGTTCGTTGTGGCAATGAGCCCGGCACGTTCGGCGATGTCGACCAGGCCGGCAATTTTGTCGAGCGGCACAGACATGGCTGCCGCCAGCCGCTTTGAGTCGGGGAGCGAGACTCCACCGCGAGCCAGATCGCGCACGGGGCTGGAGCGCAGCTGGTTGATGAGTTCGGTGACCTCGTTGGTGGTGGCGAACGCGTTCTCGGCGGCGATGCTATCGATGCTGTCGCGTTCCGAGGGTTCGACCGACGTGAGAGTGGATGGCGCTGGTGCGTCGAGCAATTCGCCGGTAGATGGCAAACCATCGAACGGCCAGCCGGCCAACTGGTCTGTGACGCCGTCTGGGGCGCTGTAGCGACCGCCGCGGTGGATGAGCAGCGCCAGACTCACGAGTCGATCGAGCCGCCGCTGAACGGCAACCTCGTCGTCACCGAAGGGCCCGACGGCAGAGGCGACTTCCTGCGCGGTGAGAGAAGCAGTGTCAGCGACCACAGCAAGAGTGGCGAGCGTGGGGCGGTCGAGATCTCGCAACACGCGTTCAACAGAAGTGGACTGTTGCAGAGCATCCGCCAAATCAAAGAAGTCGCTGACGGAGTTGCCGCGCACAATGCGTGAGCGCAACAACTCGAGAAGTTGATCGTCGTCTAGTGCCCGCAGTTGAGCGGCGAGCAAAAGAGCCGCATCGCTAATTGTGGCCATTCCTATATTCACGTTGGCGGCGGCGACCATTCAACACGACAAGGGTGATGATGAAAACGACGCCCAAAGGCAAAGCAAAGTAGGGCATAGTGATCACTGCGGGCCACACACCGTAATCGAATACGGTTTGGCCCACTGCGGTAGCAACGACTACGGCGACAAAGCTAAGCACAGCGAGTGCGATCGAGATGGCGACCAGGTAGGCGAGCACACGCTCGATGCGGAGGTCACGTTCAGTTGAGTGATTTGTCACGTTGACAAGGATACGCGCCCGTTTACGTTCTAAGCTTGAGTCACGAATACAAAGGAGCATGCCCATGCCTACCGGCAAGGTTAAGTTTTACGACGACGAGAAGGGTTTTGGCTTCATCATGAGTGATGAAGGCCAAGAGGTCTTCTTGCACGCCTCAGCGCTGCCAGCGGGCACGACTGGGATCAAAGCGGGTACACGCCTCGAGTTCGGCATCGCTGACGGCAAGAAGGGCGCTCAGGCACTCTCCGTGCGCGTCATGGATGCTCCTGCAAGCATGGCCAAGATTAACCGCAAGCCTGCCGATGACATGGCCGTGATCATTGAAGATCTCGTCAAGCTCATGGACGGCATTGGTTCTGGTCTCAAGCGCGGTCGTTACCCCGATAAAGCCCACGGCGCCAAGATCGCCTCCATGCTACGTAAAGTTGCGGACGAACTAGATGCCTAATAGCCAGTACGAAAAGCTTGCTCGAGGGGCACTCCTCGAGATCACCACTGATGCGTCGATTGGTGCGCTCGTCGGTGAGCAGATCGAAAGCGAAGGCACCGTTTCGGTTCTCTTCTCTTCGGCTCTGCCGGGCTATCCGGGCTGGAATTGGACCGTCAGCGTCGCACACGTTGAAGGCGAAGAACCCACGGTTCTCGAAGCAGAACTTATGCCGGCCGAGGGCGCACTGCTCTCGCCTGACTGGGTGCCGTGGTCGGAACGTCTCGCCGAGTACAAGGCCGCGCAGGCTGCATCTGAAGCTGCGGATGCCGAAAAGGCCGCTGCAGAAGAAGCCTCCGACGACGACGATCTCGACGACGATGACGATGAGGGCGACGACGAATTCGGCTCGTCCGTATTGCACGGAGGAGACCTCGACGGTGTCGATATCGACGCATCGGATGACGATGACGACGACGACGACGATGTCGATGATGATTTCGACACTGGCGCGTTTCGTGGCGGCGACCACGAGGGCGTAAGCATCGATGACCTCGACGACTCGGACGATGATGACGACGAGGACGAGGACGACGACGACGACGACGATTCAGACGACGCTGAACTCGATGACGACGATGATCTCGACGATTCAGATGACGATGATGACGATGATGACGATGATGACGACGATTCGGACGAAGAAGACTAGCGAGTGCGCTTTCCGCGCCGTACGTGCGTGTAGATCAGGCCGATAAGGCCAAGCACGAGCCCCGCAACGGCCGTCCAAAGCCACCACAGGTTTCCGGATGCGTTGAGCGGCTCGATAAAAAGCAGCAGCAGTGCGAGACCGATGATCCACAACACCATGCCCACGAGCATGGCTTTGCGGTCGTCGGTCTGCACCGGCTCAGGATCGGGCCGGCGTTCCGAGTCTTTCAGCCAGATACGCACGGTTTCAGATTAGTGGCTGTTGGTGATCACGTACTCGATCGATGACACCAATTTGCGGATGTCATCCGGCTCGATTGCAACGAAGGTGGCAACGCGCAGTTGGTTGCGGCCCAGTTTGCGGTACGGATCGGTGTCGACGATTCCGTTGGCACGGAGCGTCTTCGAGATCGCGGCGGCATCAATCGCGTCATCGAAGTCGATGGTGGCGATGACTTGCGAGCGGTGCTCCGGGTTGGTGACGAACGGGGTAGCGACATCGCTGGCGGCAGCCCAGTCGTAGAGCACCGACGAGGATTCGCGGGTGCGAGCATCCGCCCACGCAAGCCCACCGTTGCCATTGATCCAGTCGATCTGGTTCTCGAGCAGCAGCAGGGTGCTGAGTGCGGGAGTGTTGAGCGTTTGGTTGAGGCGCGAGTTGTCGATTGCGTTCTTGAGCGACAAGAACTCGGGGATGTAGCGGCCCGATGCTGCGATGCGCTCGACGCGCTCGATTGCTGCGGGGGAGAAGAGAGCGATCCACAGGCCGCCATCGGATGCAAAGTTCTTCTGCGGTGCAAAGTAGTAGACGTCAGCCTGGTTGGCGTCGAACTGCACGCCGCCTGCTGCGCTGGTGGCATCCACGACGGTGAGCACGTTCTCGTCATCGAAGCGACGCACCGGCGCCATTACACCGGTGGAGGTTTCGTTTTGCGGGTAAGCGAAGACGTCAGCGCCATCGATATCGTCGAGTTCAGCCAGCGACCCGCCCGGGGCGGTGACGACATGAGGCGATTCAAGATGAGGTGCTGCGGCTGCTTTAGCGAACTTGGAACCGAACTCTCCGAAGGAGAGGTGAGCGCTGCGACGTTCGATGAGCGCGAAGGCTGCGGCATCCCAGAATGCGGTGGAGCCTCCATTGCCGAGTACTACTTCGTAGCCCTCAGGAATCTGGAAAAGCTCTCCAAGGCCCGCACGTACGCGGCCAACGAGGTCGCGAACCGGGGCTTGGCGGTGAGAAGTGCCGAGAATGTTTCGCGCGCCAGAAACGAGATGTTCGATCTGTTCGGCGCGCACTTTGGAAGGGCCAGCTCCGAATCGTCCGTCGGAGGGAAGGAGGTCAGTAGGGATCGTCAGGCTCGGCATGCGTCCAATTCTATTGGCCAGTTCGGGCTAGTCTGGTTTCATGACCGATCTCGTTGACACCACCGAGATGTACCTGCGCACGATTCTTGATCTCGAAGAAGAGAACATTGTCCCGTTGCGGGCCCGCATCTCTGAGCGGCTCGGCCACTCTGGCCCGACCGTTTCGCAAACCATCGGCCGCATGGAACGTGACGGCCTTGTCGTCGTCGAAGGCGACCGCCACCTCGAATTTACGGTGGAGGGTCGGCGCCGCGCCACGCATGTGATGCGCAAGCACCGCCTCGCTGAGCGACTCCTCGCCGATGTCATTGGTCTCGATTGGGCGCTCGTTCACGACGAAGCATGCCGGTGGGAGCACGTGATGAGCGAGCAAGTTGAGCGCAAGCTCATCGAGATCCTTGATCACCCCACTGAGTCGCCCTATGGCAACCCGATTCCTGGCTTGGAAGAGTTGGGTGGAGTTGCCGCGGCATCCTTCAGCGACGGGATGGTGAACATTGTCGACCTCGTCGCAGAAACAACGACCCCCGTGACCGGGCTCATCCGTCGACTGGGTGAACCCGTGCAATTCGAACCTGAACTGTTGCAGCAGCTGTTTAGCGCTGGCGTTATGCCTGGCAAGACAGCCACGTTCGCCGCTGCAGACTCGTATGTTGCGGTCACGGTGGAGGGTTTTGGCGAAGGTCTCGAGCTGCCCAACGAGGTCGCCGTGCATATCTTTGTGGAGAAGCCGAGGGCGTAGCGTTCTGATTCACTTTTCGAATCTGGCGTTCACCGAGGCGTAACCGTCTCGTCAATCAATTCGGCGCGCCCGCGTGCAAGGAGCCCGAAAAACTGGGTTAGCCTATAGCCCTTGGAGTTCACGAATGAACCGGAGAATCGCATGTTGAGTAGGTGCAGCATCCAAACCGTGGATGCGCGTGCCCACTTTTGCATACGACACAGCAGTACTGTGCGCAGCAGTTTTTGCGCGCTGAATCACTAGGCATCGTCTTTCGACGGTGCCTTTTTGTGTTTCTGCCTCCTTTTCGCTGAATTTCAGGGAAGTCGATTGCCTGCAAGCCGTGCAGGCTCTTTCGAGAGGATGACAATGCGCACTTTGGTACTGAACGCTGGCTATGAGCCGCTCGCGGTCGTGTCCTTCAAACGAGCCGTCGTGCTCGTGATGAATCAGAAAGCGACGGTTGTCGCTGCCGACCCGGATAATCCGGTGTGGAGCGCGAGTGAATCGTGGGAGCGACCGTCGGTCATCATCCTGCGAAATTATGTGCGTATTCCATCGACGCGCAGGTTGCCGGTTTCTCGCCGTGGAGTGCTGCGACGTGACGGTCACCGTTGTGGCTATTGCGGGGCTTCAGCGAACACTATCGACCACATCATGCCTCGCTCGCGTGGTGGTGAAGATTCGTGGGAGAACCTGGTGGCGTGCTGCTTGCGATGCAACAACAAGAAGAGTGATCGCACTCCCGCGGAGATGAATTGGCGACTGCTCATCAAGCCACGCCCCCCACACACGAGCGCATGGCTTGTGCGGGGGATTGAAAGGGCACTCCCAGATTGGGAAGAATATTTGGCACCGGCCGCATAACTGTTATGCTGTTGTGATTATTCTTGTGTTCAAGGATTTCCCTAGTTTTCCTTGAATGCGCTCCACGTGAAGGTTTCCGATTGTCCCGTATCTCGACTGATGGCCCGGATGTTTCCGGTGTGCCCTCTGCGGAACCCTCGAGCGAGGCCCCTGTCTTTCTTTCGCGTCGTGAGGCGCGTGCCGCCCGCGACGCTGCCCTTGCAGGCACACCGGTAGTTGCTGCAGTTGCGCCGCATATTCCGGTGGCTCCGGCTGCCGTGGCTCTTGAGGAAGCGCCGGTTCTTTACACGGCTGCTTCCGCCGCGCCAATCAATCGTGCTGTTCCCATGGATGCCGAACCGCCTCGTGCGGCGAAGGTTGCCAAGGTCAAGGCCAAGCGCGTCCGCAAGAGCCCACTTCGCGCAGTAGCGTCGATGGCTGTCATCGGCGGCCTTTTCGCTGTCGCCGGGTTGCCGGCCTACGGCCAAGGCGGTCTGATTTCAGAAGACGGCACGCTTGCATCCGTCTCTGCCGTGGCAGATGTAGCGCAGGCAAACGTGCAGTCAGTTACCGTCAGCGCCGAGCTGGAATTACCCGAGCTCACGCGCGATCAGTTTGAGGCGACGTCGCCCGAAGACTTGGTAGTGATTCAGCAGCAGGACGCGATTGCGTCTGCAAACGCGCTCTACGCTGCATCGGGCGCTCAAGCACTGGGTGACGACTACCCGTGGCCAACGGCGGGTTCCACTCTTTCGCCATTGAACTATTACTACCGCCAGTGCACTGACTTTGTGGCATGGCGTTTGAACCGCGATGTCGGTTCATTCGCTGCACCCTTCCGTTGGGCGTGGGCTGACCTCACGCCAAACGGTGGCGATGCCTACCAGTGGCAGTCTGCATGGCAGGCCCACGGTTGGACCGTGAGTGCGACTCCCGTTGCCGGTTCTGTCGCGTGGTTCGGCTGGGACAACCACGTCGCCTACGTGAAGCAGGTCAATGCCGATGGCTCAGTTTTGCTTGAGGAATACAACTACGTGGCCCTCTCTTATGGCCAGCGCACGATCCCGGCCAGCGAGGTCGAGTCGTTCCTTTACCCGCCAGGCCAGTAGCTGTTTGGCTTGACTGTGCGCTGGTGAGCCTGAAACCAGCAAGAACGACTCCGTGGAGTAATCGATCATGACTGACGACGAACTCATGGCAACGTTCGAAAACAACACCATCGCGCCTGCTGCGTTTTCGCACGAACGTCACGTTCGCGTGGCGTGGTTGCTGCCGCGTATGTATGGCGCTGTCGACGGCTTCGAACGTCTCGTGGTCGGCATCACGAGCATGGTCGGGTGGGCAAGCCGGATGCTTTTCATGTCACGCTCACTCGCGCCTGGTTCGGCCTCATTGTGCTGGTAGATGACGTGGACATCAAACGTTTCTACTCTCCTGAGCGCATCGCTGAGGGTCGCACGCACTGGCTAGCGCCCGACCTCCAGCCGCTGCAGTATCCGCTCCCAGCCGCGATCGATGGTGTGGCACCGCCGGGTTCCTAGTGCCAGCGCCTCGTGCGGAGGGAACTCAGCGCGGGTCTCGGCTACACTCGAAACGCCAGCCTCTGTAGCTCAACGGAAGAGCAACTCCGTCCTAAGGAGCAGGTTGGGGGTTCGAATCCCTCCAGGGGCACACTCGATCAGTGCCAACGCCGCTCGGGGATCAGGGCGCGAGGGTTGCCTGAGGTTGTCTACAGGCGACTAGTCGATCACGGATGCTCGGGTCTCAGCCCTTCTCGCAACCCACGTGGAGACGATGAAAGCGGCGGCAATAGCCACAACGACGAGAGTCCATCCCGTGGCGGTTGCCAAAGATGTGACCAGTTCTTCGGGCTCACCGCTTGGAGAGCAGAAGAGGCCAGGCGGAAACACGCTGCGACGGAACCCCACGTTCGGACCAACTTTCTGGAACCTGAGCGCCTCGATGCATGCACGGATGGCATCGTCTGGATAGAGCGCGAACAGCACGTCGCGGACGGAAGGGTCTTTGGGGCGGTGCCCATCAGCGCAGTGTCACGTTCGCACGCACACCTCTAGTCGTACCAACGCCACCGTTGTAGCGTGGGGCTATGACAACAGGCGTGTCGGAGGAACCGTGGCACGCGCTCGATTCTGCTGAGGCGTTTGTTCGTCTGAAGACGAGCGCGCAGGGACTGAGCGCCGCCGAGGCCACCGAACGGCACGCCGAGTATGGGCCGAATCGGTTGGAAGTGCGCAAGCCAACGCCCGCCATCGTGGTGGCATTGCGACAGTTTCGTTCGCCGCTAATCGCGATCCTGTTGGTGGCCGCGACGATTACGCTGCTGCAGCAAGATTGGGTCGACTCGACCGCCATTCTCATTGTGCTCGTGCTGAATGCCTCGATTGGTTTTTGGGAAGAGACCCGGGCCGAGCGAGAAATGCGAGCCCTCGCCTCGCTCGCTGTTCCCCGGGCACGCGCTCTGCGGGACGGCCACGTCATCCGTCTTCGAGCGGTGGAGCTCGTTCCGGGTGATGTTGTCACGCTGGAGAGCGGTGAGCAGGTAACCGCCGACGTCAGAATTGTTGATGCTCACGCGCTTCAAGTTGATGAATCGATGCTCACGGGCGAGTCGGAGCAGGTTCACAAAACTCCTGAAGCGGTTCCCGTGCATGCGGCGACGGCCGACCGCCGCGGGATGCTTTACAGCGGTACGTTCGTCACGTCTGGCCGTGCTCGTGGTGTGGTCGTCGCGACGGGACGCGACACGGAACTGGGGCGGATAAATGAACTGATCCAAACCCGCCCGGAGAGAACGCCACTTCAGCGGAGTATCAACAGTCTCGAACGCCGTATTGGAATTTTTGTGGCAGTCGTTGCCGTCGCGGTCATCGCCACTGGTCTGTTGCTCGGCGAAGAACTCGAATCAGTCTTGCTGTCGGCGATCGCCATGGCGGTAGCAACCATCCCTGAGGCCTTGCCCGTCGTGATGACGGTCGCGCTGGCACTCGGCGTGCGCCGGATGGCAACCCAGGGCGCGATCGTGCGCACGCTGCCGGCCGCCGAAACACTCGGCTCGACGACGGTGATTGCGAGTGACAAGACGGGCACGCTCACGCAAAACCGCCTCGCCGTCGAGCGCGTGTGGGTGCCGGACCGCGGCGTCATTGAGGTTGAGGGCATGCGTTACGAGCCGAGTGGGGTGCTGCACGACCTCATCATGGCGGGTGCCCTCGTGAACGAGGCACACTCGCGCGATGACGACGAAGGTGGTTTCATCGGTGATGCCGTCGATGTTGCGCTTGCAGTGCTCGCTCGCTCGCTTGGTGTCACGAGTGACGATGACGAGCCCGATCAGGTGGCACGGCTGCCGTACGAACCACAGAACCGTTATTCACAGTCGCTGCGCCGTAGCGACCAGCGGGAGACGGACGCGGCACTCATGCTTTACGTCAAGGGCGCGCCGGAGCTCGTGCTCTCGATGTGTAGCGAGGAGGCCGGGGGAGGCCTCCTTGAGGCGACCGCACGCCAGGGGGTGTACGACGCCCAGGCTCAACTGGCCAGCGATGGTTACCGCGTGTTGGCAATCGCCTGTCGAAGTGTGCAGCACAACGAGCTCACGGGTCCGGAACTTCCGCACCCCAGCAAGCTGCAACTGCTCGGCCTTGTTGCTCTCACCGACCCTCCGCGAGCGGAGGCGCTCGAGTCGATCGCCCTCTGTGTTGGGGCGGGGATCCGCGTCATCATGGTGACGGGTGACCACCCGTTGACGGCTACTACGATCGCACGACGACTCGGAATCGCCGACTGTGACGATGTAATCACGGGGGCTCAACTCGACGACTTAGACGATGCTGCGCTAGCTGACCGGGTGGCTCACGCTGGCGTTATCGCGCGTGTTTCACCGTCAGACAAGCTTCGCGTTGTTCAGGCGTTACAAGCCATTGGGGAAACGGTTGCAGTAACGGGGGACGGCGTGAACGACGCACCCGCGCTGAAAGCGGCCGCTATCGGTGTCGCGATGGGCAAGGCGGGCACTGACGTTGCGCGAGAAGCTGCGGATGTCGTGCTCACTGATGACCGTTTTGCCACCGTTGTCGAGGCGGTTCGGCAGGGCCGCATCGTGTTCTCGGCCATCCGCAAATCAACGTTCTTTCTGCTGTCGACTGGCTTCGGAATCATGCTGGCCGTCGCTATCAGCTTCTTTTTCGATCAGCCACTGCTGCTTATCCCGGTGCAGGTGCTGTGGATCAACGTTGTCACGAGTGGTCTGCAAGATGTTGCGCTCGCGTTTGAACCCGCCGAGGGGGACGAGCTACGGCGGAGGCCGCGGGCAGCGCGCGAGGGGATCCTGTCGCGGGAGTTGTGGATGCGCACCGTGATGTCGTCGAGCTGGATGGCGACCGTGCTGATCATCACGTTCCAGCTGGCGCTCGCCGCAGGCTATGAACTGGATCGCGTGCGCACGATCACGATGACGGTCTTTGTTCTGATGAGCTTCTTCCAAGCAGGTAGTGCGCGTACCGAGCGGCGTTCGCTCTTCACCATCAGTCCGTTCAGCAACCCGTTCCTTGTTGCGACCGCCCTCGGCTCGCTTGGGCTGCAGTGGCTTGTGATGACGTGGCCGGTGAGCGCCGGCGTGCTGCAACTCGTGCCGCTCACGGTCGGGGAGTGGATGGGGTGTGCAGCCGCCGCGTCGACCGTGCTGATCTTCATCGAGGTCGAAAAGTTTGTGCGCCGAACGTTGGTCCGGCGGTCGAGGGTGTGAGTTCTACACAAAGGCGTAGCGAGAGAACGGATGCTGTTCTCTCGCTACGCCTGAAGCATTCTTAGTCCTATTCGTACCGCAGTGACTCCACCGGGTCGGCCTTGGCGGCGCGAGCGGCGGGCAGGGTGCCTGCCAAGAACGCGATGGCCATGACGACGAGGATGATGACGGTGATCGAGAGCGGGTCGAAAGCGATCAGGGTCAGTCCGGGGAGGTCCGCGAGCACCGCACCGGAGAGGACCGAGCTGATGGCGGTTCCGGCGAGCATCCCGATTCCGGCGCCGATGGCGCTACCGAGGAACCCGATGAAGACGGCTTCGAGGCTGAAGAGTCCGAAGATCTTTCCGCTGCCCATTCCCATCGCCTTCATGAGACCGATTTCGCGGGTGCGCTCCTGCACCGACATGAACAGGGTGTTCACGATTCCGAAGCTGGCGGCGAGCAGAGCGATGATCGCGAAGGCGTTCAAGACGAGAACGATGGCGTCAATGACCGTCTTCACCGTGCCGAGTTGGTCGGCAACCGTCGTACCGGTGTAACCGGCATCCGCAAGATTGTCCTTCAACGCGGTCACGTCAGCATCGGTGGCGGCGGGGTCGAAGCGGATGCTCGCCTCGGCGTAGCGCTCCAGCTGGTCATCCGGTAGGCCGATGTTTTGGGTGTCGTAGAGGCTGTCGGTCAGGGCAGCGTTGACGACGAGACCGCCAGCGCCCGGAGCGGCGACGCTTTCTTCAGCGACGCCCACGATGGTGGCATCCACCAGGTGCTGGGTGCGCTCGGCATCGGTGATGGCGATCGTGAGGGTTTCGCCGACGGCCGCATCAGCATCCGCGAACCCCAAAGGCTCGACGAAGGAGATGGGGAGGTCGAGCTCGAACGCGTCGGAGGCAGCATCCGGTTCTGCACCGGCAGCAAGCTGCACGCTCTGGCCGGTAACGAGTCCACCGACGGAGGTGACGTACTGGGTGCCGTCGCCGTACTGGATCCAGTCGGGCGTGATCGACTTGGTCGCTCCGACGCTCAGTACGCCGTCGACTTCGGCGATCGTGTCGAGGTCGTCGGGGGTAAGCGCAACAACGGTTCCTCCCTCGTTGGGGCCGAATCCGCCGCTGGAGACCGCATCAGGGTCATATTCGGTGGGGCCTGAGGAAGCGCCGAAGCCGCTGTCGGCATCCGGCGTCACGGAGACAGTCATGACATCTTCGGCGCCGATCGAGGTCACGGTGTCGTCGATGTATTGGTTAATGCCGGTGCCCAAACCGTTGGTGATGGTGAGCGTGAACGCTCCCACGAAGATCGCCAAGATGGTCAGGATCGTGCGGGTTTTAGCGCGGAAGGTATTTGCTACCGCCGTGGTGAAGAGGTCGAGAGTTTTCATGCGGCCACCTCCGTGGTGTCGGTGACGAGCAGGCCATCGCGAATGTAGAGGCGGCGGTCACAGCGAGCAGCCAAGTCTTCATCGTGGGTGACGACGATGAGAGTGATGCCGTGTTCGCGGTTCAAGTTGAAGAGGATATCTTCGACAACAGCGCCCGTGGCGGTGTCGAGGTTTCCCGTGGGCTCATCAGCGAAGATGATGCGCGGGTTGTTGACGAGAGCGCGAGCAATGACTGAGCGCTGCTTTTGGCCACCCGACAGGTTCACTGCCTTGTTGCCGGCTTTGTCGGCCATTTCCAATTGTTCAAGGGCGGCGAGGGCGCGCTGCTTGCGTTCGCTGCGCTTCACGCCAGAAATCTTCATCGGCAGCATCACATTCTCGAGCACCGAGGAGTTGGCGGTGAGGAAGAACTGCTGGAACACGAACCCGAACGTCTTATTGCGTGCCTGGTTGAGGCTCTTGCCGTGGAGGGTGCTCGTCTCGACGCCTTCAAGCTCTATGCTTCCGGATGTCGGAGCATCGAGCAGCGCGAGGACGTGCATGAGGGTCGACTTGCCGGAACCACTCTTGCCGATGATGGCAATGCTTTCGCCTTCGTTGATATCGAAGGAGACGCCCTTGAGGGCATCGAAACGGTTGGGGCCGCGGCCGTAGGACTTGTGGACATCCTTGACTCGGATGATGGGCGTTTTCATAACCACAAGCATCCTCGTCCGCGCTCTCCAACGAATCAGCCTGCGGTAGACACCTGACTACCCCAATCGCAGTACGCGTGACTGCTGCGCGAGGAGGATGTTGCTGTCGGGCAGAACCGCGACAATAGGGGGATGACTTCCGCAACCGAACCACGCCCTGCGTCCACGCAGGCTCGGCCGCGCCTCCCGGCGTGGGTCATCAACAGCATTCTCGCGGTCCTCATCATCGCCGCGGCGTTCATGCCGTTCTCCGAAACAGGGTTTCGCTCGACGAACCTGTTCACGCTTGTCGTTACCCTGCTGCCTGCAGCGATCTTGCCCTTTCGCCACCGGTGGCCGATACCCGTGCTCGCCGGGTTCATCGTTTTCTACGGAGTCGGCGCGCTCGCCGGCACTCTCGCTCCAGGCCTCGTGCTCGCCATCGCGGTTGCCATGTTCGCTCTTGCAAACCAGACCACCAGACGTACCACCGTGATCGCCGGCGTCGCTGCGATGCTTGCCATGGGTTTTCTCAGTCTCCTGGCCGCACTGGGCGATGTCTTCGATCCGCGGGTCGTGCAGTTTCTCTTCACCATTGCTTTCGCGGCCGCGGCGGGCGACGGCGCTCGATCTCGGCGTGAGTTCATCGCCTCCATTACGGATCGTGCGGTGCGCGCCGAAGAGACCAAAGAGGCCGAAGCCAAGCGTCGCGTCACAGAAGAACGGCTCCGCATCGCCCGGGACCTTCACGATGTGGTCGCCCATCAGATTGCGGTGATCAGCTTGAATGCCGGAGTCGCGTCAGCATCCCTTGAGTCTCGCCCGGAGAAAGCGAAGGAGTCGCTCGGCACTATTCGAAGTGCCGCCCGTGTCGTGCTCGGCGAGATCGGCAATCTGCTCGACATGCTTCGTTCCGATTCGGATGACCCTAGCGACGCGTCGCTCCCACAGCCGGGTCTCGACGGGCTCGACGAACTCGTCGAAACGTTCGAGGCCAGCGGACTCGACGTGCACGTGCGAATCGAAGGCGAGCCAACCGCCGTCTCGGGCGCTACGGCACTCGTCGCGTACCGTGTCATTCAAGAAGCTCTCACCAATGCTCACAAGTATGGAGCGGAAGGTCGTGCACACGTGCTGGTCGAAGTGGGTGATGCCGACGTGCGCGTTGTCGTCACGAATCCGAGTCGGGTCGCCGATCTCAGCGAGAGTGACGTGGCCGCAGCGACGGTCGGCGGTGCCGTTCGGGGCGGTGTCAGTACCGGAACTGGTCTCGGACTTGTCGGTCTTCGCGAACGGGTCGCTTCGGTGCGCGGAACCGTGGAAACCGGATTTGTTGGTGGCAGCTATCGTGTCGCTGCAGTGTTGCCCATAGTCCAAGGGGAGTCCCGATGACCACCGTTCTTGTGGTTGATGACCAAGCGCTTATTCGCCAAGCGGTCTCCGATATTCTCGGTGGCGCGGAGGATGTCACCGTGATTGGCGGCGCCGTGAACGGTCGGTCTGCGATCGAACAGTCGCTCGCGCTGAACCCCGACGTGGTCGTCATGGATATTCGGATGCCCGAACTCGACGGCATCGCGGCCACAGCGGCGATCTGTTCCCATCCGGCTCTGGCCTCGACGAAAGTGCTCATTCTCACGACGTTCGAAGAGGACGAGAACCTCGTTGCCGCGCTCCGCGCGGGAGCAAGCGGATTCATTGGTAAGGGCTCGGAGCCCGAGGAGATCATTCGTGCCGTGCGGGCAATTCACGACGGGGAGTCCTTGCTCTCTCCGGCGGCGACTCGCAGCCTTATCCAGAAATATGTGTTGCCGCCCACAGCGGTGGCGGGGGCAGCGGTGACTATCCCTCCCGAGCTATTGCAGCTGACTGAACGCGAGCGTGAAGTGCTTCTTCTCGTGGCTCGTGGTCACTCGAACCAAGAAATTGCCGGCGAACTCTTCATTTCCCCTCACACTGCCAAGACCCATGTGAATCGCATCATGACCAAGCTCAATGCCCACGATCGTGCGCAGCTAGTGATTCTGGCGTACGAGAGCGGCCTGCTCGCCCCGGGTGCCCGCTAGCGGATCTGTGGCGCGACTAGCGAGGAGTTCGGAGGTGGGCGCTTAGCCCAGCTTCTTGAGCGCGGCCTGACGCTTCTGTTCAGCAGCGCGTTCGAGGCGTTCTACGCGCAGCAAGTCGAGAAGCAACAGGGCGATGGGAACGACCGAGGCGACCCCCAACCATTCCTGAGTGCCACCGCTGGTGACGTAAATCACGTTGAAAACAACAGCCCAGACCAGGCCGCCGATGAGCCACACGAGTCGCCACCACGGGGTGGTCAGTTGACGGATGCGCGTACGTACGAGGGACGTCTTTGCCGGAGCCGACTTGTCGGGTGCTGAAGCGGGGGAGGTGTCGTCCATGTGCCAACTCTATGTTCTCCGGATGCACGAGCTGCCGAATGACACTTCGCCCGACGGTTTGATTGCGAACGATCTCACACAGCATCCGCAATTGCACACGGGGAAACAGTCCGGGCCAGAATTTGAGGCATTCCCCGGCTTGTGGAAACTTAGCCGTAACACTCACAGGCCACGTTTAACGTCTACGAAACATAACTGAGGGGCTACCGAAACGCTGAGACGGGATGCTTTGTCGTGCGGGTCAGTGGGAGTGGAATAACCCGACACTCACTGACAATCCGCAAAAGCATCCGTGTGCACAGGGCGCACAAAGCGAAAGAGGTTGAGATGGATACAGTCGTATGGGTACTCATTAGCACTGCATTAGTGCTGCTCATGACCCCCGGTTTGGCATTCTTTTACGGTGGACTCGTAAAAGAGAAGTCAGTAGTCAGCATGATGATGATGAGCTTCGGATCGCTCGGCCTTGTTGCCGTTCTCTGGATCCTCATCGGCGCAAACATGAGCTCGATCGATGGTTCGATCTGGTCATTCGCCGGTAACCCGTTCAGCAACTTCGGTCAAGAAGGCGTCGCCGGCTCGGACCTCCTCGTTGTTGCCTTCGGTGGAACCTTCGCCATCATCACCACCGCACTTATCTCTGGTGCCATCGCAGACCGTGCTCGCTTCGGACCCTGGATGATCTACACCGGTGTGTGGGCAACGCTCGTTTACTTCCCCGTCGCTGCATGGGTATGGGGTGGTGGCTGGATCCAGAACCTCGGAGATAGCCTCGGTGGCCTTCCTGCCGTTATCGACTACGCCGGTGGTACCGCCGTTCACATCAACGCTGGTGCAGCCGCTCTCGGACTCGCCCTGGTACTCGGCAAGCGTGTTGGCTTCAACAAGAACATCACGCAGCCTCACAACGTTCCTCTCGTCCTTATCGGTGCAGCACTGCTCTGGTTCGGTTGGTTCGGATTCAACGCCGGTGCGTCTAGCGACCCCGACGAGGCCGGCCTGATCGTGTTCAACACGCTCGCCGCTCCTGCCGCAGCAATCCTCGGTTGGATCGTTGTTGAGAAGCTCCGTACGGGTAAGGCCACCGCAGTCGGCGCCGTTTCAGGTGTTGTTGCTGGTCTCGTTGCCATCACCCCCGCTTGTGCAAACCTGACGCCCGGTTGGGCTTTGGTTCTCGGTGTTGTCGCCGGTGCCGTCTGTGCTCTCGCAATTGAGCTCAAGTACAACCTCGGCTTCGATGACTCGCTCGACGTAGTGGGACTCCACCTCGTCGCCGGCATCATCGGAACCATCTACCTTGGCTTCTTCGCCACCGACACCGGACTCTTCACTGGTGGAGATGCGGGACAGCTCGCCGTTCAGACGATCAGCGTGCTCGCCGTAGCAATCTTCTCCTTCGTAATGTCCTGGTTGATCGGAACCGCGATTCAGAAGACCATCGGATTCCGCGTTACTTCGGAAGAAGAAATTGCTGGTATCGACCTCGCCGTCCACGGCGAGTCGGGTTATGCACTGTCGACGCAGGAAACTGTATCGGCTAAGTAGAGCCCACAACCTCGGGAGGGGCACAGTTGTTATCGCAACTGTGTCCCTCTTTTGGTGTTAACAAACGATGTGGTGCTAACGAACAATCTGGCGCTAATGAACGAACCCCGCGCCCTCTGGTTTATGCCAGGGGAAGCGGGGTTTCGTCGTGCGCACGCGTGCGCGTACACGGAGGTAGGCGTGCGCGTCGTCGAGGCAGGTTAGGGCTGCAACCGCATCCGCTCCCAGTTGCCAGAGGCGGCGCGCGTGAAGCGCACGCGGTCGTGGAGGCGTGAACTGCGACCCTGCCAGAACTCGATCGTGGAGGCGTGCACCATGAAACCGCCCCAGTCATCAGGGCGGGGCACATCGCGGCCCTCGAACTCGGCTTCAAGTTCGATCACACGTTCTTCGAGCAGTGCACGGGATGCGATGGGTTGCGATTGTTCGCTGGCGTGCGCCGCGATCTGGCTGCCTCGCGGTCGTGTGGCGAAGTAGGCGTCTGAAAGGGCTGTGGCGATGGGCCGAGCTATTCCTTGCACGAGCACTTGCCGGTGGATCGAATACCAGGGGAAAACAAGCGCTGCCGCTGGGTTCGCGAGCAGTGCGCGGCCCTTGATGGAGCTGTAGTTCGTAAAGAACTCGAATCCCGTGTCGTCGATGGCGCGCAGCAGCACGGTGCGGCTGCTGGGGGAGCCGTCGGCATCCACGGTCGATAGCACCATGGCGTTGGGCTCGTAGACGTTCGCGTCGCTGGCGTTTGCTAGCCAGAGCCGGAATTGTTCTATGGGGTCGGCGAGCACATCCGAATCATTGAGCGGCAGCTGGCCGTAGTCGGTGTGGGTGCTCAAGGGGTCGGACACAGTGATCCTTTCGACAGCGTGCGTGAGGCGCGCTGCTTAGTCTTCGTCTTCGATGAGAGCCTTGTTGCGGTCGGGAATGCCGTCGTCGTTCATGTCGCGTCTGCGGGCGAGACGGGAGTCCCAGCGGAGGCTGATCGCGGCGAAGATCGCGGCCAGGCCTGTTCCGATAAGGATCGCAAGCTTTGCTCCGGTGGTGTGCTCGCTGTCGGGGAACGAGAGCTCTGCGATGAGCAGAGAGACTGTGAAGCCGATTCCCGTGAGGAATCCGATGGGTAAGAGGTCTCGCAACCCGATCGAGTCGGCGAGACGGAACTTTGTCACCTTGGTGATGAGAGCGGTGGTGCCGAGCACACCAATAATCTTTCCGACCACCAGTCCAACGATGATGGCAGCAACAACGGGCTGCACAATCACCTCGCTGGCGGTTTCGCCATCTCCACCGAGGGAGACTCCAGCGGCAAAGAAGGCGAAGATCGGCAACGCGATGCCGGATGAGGTGGGGCGCACCGCATCGTCGAACGCGTGCGTTCGGGTGTCTTTTTCTCCGTGCACGAGCTTGGCGGGAACGGTGAAGCCGAGAACAACGCCGGCGATAGTCGCGTGAACTCCGGAGTCGTGCATGAACGCCCACGCCACAAGCGCCAAGGGGAGCAGCAGCCACCAGCGAGGTTTGCGCGATCGAACGACAACAGCAAAGAGCACAATCGCGATGAGTGAGAACAGCAGCGAAAGGAGGTCGATGCTTTCGGTGTAGAAGAGGGCAATGATGATGATCGCGAGCAGATCATCCACGACAGCCATCGTGAGCAGGAAGGTGCGTAGCGCGCGCGGGAGGCCGCGGCCGAAGATGGCGAGCACGGCGAGAGCGAACGCGATGTCGGTGGCGGTGGGGATGGCCCAGCCGCCGAGTGCGGTGGAGTCACCCGAGACAAGGATGATCAGCGTGAAGAGAAGCGCGGGAAAGAGCATCCCGCCGATCGCAGCGAAGACCGGAACAGCGGCTTCGCGAGGTTTGCGCAGGCTGCCAGCTACAAGCTCTTGCTTAAGTTCGACGCCCACCACGAAGAAGAAGATCGCGAGCAGGCCGTCAGCAGCCCAGGTGGCGAGGGTGAGGTTAAGGTGCAGCGACTCGGGGCCGACCGTGGTTTCGGCAAGGGCTGCGTAGCCTTCACGCCACGGCGAGTTCGCCCAGATGAGCGCGATCGCAGCGGCAACCATCAGCAGGATTCCACTGGTGGTTTCCATGGTGACCCACCGGCGTACTCGCTTGCGGGGGCTCAGTTTCTTCACGGATGTGGTCACAAAATTCCAGACGTTGAGGTTCGTCAGCGGGGTCGCCGACACATTCGCCGACCAGACTTCCCGGCACTCCGCTGTCAATTCTACCGGTTGTGAGGCTGAGGGCGTGCACGGAAAAGGCTCTGACCTGACCGTGCGCTCCACTGACAATGAGAGTTGCCTCACAATCAGCGCTGTGGCTTGCTGACGCGCGCTCACTAAGGAAGCGTGGGGGTTTCATCTCGCTGAACCTGGAAGGACGAACATATGCTCACCCTCACCGAAACAGCCACCACGGTCGTCAAGACGATCGTCGAGCAGGACCCCAACACGGAAGCCTCGGGCCTCCGCATCAACGGGGAACCTGGTGCCCCTAACCTCACCGTCGCCGTCGTTGCGGCTCCTGAGGCTGGCGACTCTATCGTTGAAGCCGACGGCGCCCGCGTTTTTCTTGAAGAGAACGCCTCGGTCGCGTTGAATGACAAGACGCTTCACGCCGAAGTCGGCGAGAATGGCGCAGTGAACTTCGCCATTCTTGACAACGCGTAATCACGCGCACGTTCGATAGCTAGACCAGAATTCGACGGCGCGCGGTCGATCGAATTCTTCGACTAGTAGCGGGCGAGAGCGTCAGCATCTCGAGCATGAGTAACTGACCGGCGGATGGCATCCAATGCTTCTACCGGATCTGTCTCGGCTTCAGCGATCATTAGCTGGCGCTCCGCCTCCGCTAGTCGGGTGCGGGCCCGTGCGCTTGCGCCGCTGCGCCCCACAAGCTCCCGCACGACCGAGATTTGACTCCGTGCCGCTACCAAGGTCCCTTGGTAGGCAGCACGTGCGTGTTCGAACCGCTGTTGTTGGTTGCGCGCGGTCGCTAGGGCTGTATCCAGTTCTGCTGCGGCATCACTGAGCAGTGCGAGTTGCTCAAAGGGATCACGCGGGCTTTCGGATGCCGGAGCCGTCTGATCAAGAGCTCTTTCGTTGGCCGCGATGGCGGTCACAATGCGCGCTCCGCTCTCCGGATCGGGAGCCGTTTCTCGTGCCACCCGCGCTTCGAGCAGGTCGCTCGCGCTGTCCGCGCGCATCCGAGTCACCGCAGCGTCGGCCTCGACGAGTTCGCCGAGGGCACTGTCGGCAGCCGATATGGCGCGATCGGCACGATGGAGAGCAGTGGCTGCGGTGTGGAGGGTGTCGGTGACCGCGTTGACTCCGGTGGGGCTGATGCCGGGGGCTGCGGCATTCAGCGCTGTTTCGCTCTCATCGAGGGCACTGCTCGCCGCAGTGAGTTGGCGGCGTGCGGCGGTCAAAGCGGATTCCACATAGTGGGGTGCGCGTTCGGCGACTGCATCGCGCGTCGCTACCGCACGCCCGCGTAGGGCCGAGAGCCGGGCGCGTAATTGGTGTTCGGTTTCCGCTGCTCCAACCTCGCTCTGACGTCGCTCTGTGAAGGCGGCATCGAAACGGTCGAGAGTGGCGAGCGCCTTTTCGCAGAGCGCTGTCATCTGCAGGGTGAGTTGGCGGCGCGCTTGATCGGCGGTGGCCGAGACGTCATCACGCTGTTGTCCGAGCCGAAAGGCTTCAGTGAGCTGGCCGCGCGCTTCAGCAAGAGCACTCCCGAAATCACGGGCGGCTGCGGCACCAAACTGGGCCACCGCAAAACCTAGTTCAAGATCTGCTTCGCGTACCCGATCGTCGAGAACAACTAAGAGGCCGGCAGCGCGCGTCTCCAGTGCCGTCTGGGACGACGTTCCGCGGATGCCGCGGTCGCCTCCGCGACGAAACAAGACGACAAACGCCACGACTCCGATCGCCACCACGAGCACGACGACCGTGGCGACAGCGATCGTGGTGCCGCGCACGAGTTCGGCGGTGTCTGTCGCGACAAGAAGGGGTAGGGCATGAGGCACCATGCACCGTATTCTAGGACGGTTTGTCGCGAGAACTGGGGGTGGGGCTACCGGGTGAGTCTGGCGAAACTCGTGGTTGTTGCACGCTTTCTGGAGGTAACTCGCTTAAGGTGGCGGTGTGTGGCGTGCAGATAGAGTTTCCGACGATTTCACGGTCGACCCAGATTCGGGCGACCATGACGTTGACGACGGCGAAAACGAGCACGCTCACGCCCACGTTCAAGTAACAGCGCCTCACACGCTGAGTTTTGGTGAGCCGAACATTATGGCCGGAAACGTTGCAGAGCCCACGTGGACGCTGTGGCGTTCGCAATTGTCAGAACTGGGTGGGCGTTCGCCGCTCATCCATTTCGTTGATTCGCCTCGCACACGAGTCGATCTTTCAACGACGCATCCCGGTGGTCTTGCCCAGTTCATCACGGGCAAGCGCACTCTGCTGTCGAGCCTCATTCGCGATGATGTCGCCCTGCGCTCGGCCAAAACGGCTGCCGGTGCTGTTGCAGCCAAGGGCCTTGAGCTTGCGACTGCCCGCGGCATTGACTCGGTACATCTGGGAATCGGTATCGCACGCTGGACCCACGATGATGTCGAATTCTGCGGTCCGGTCTTGTTGCGTCCGCTCGCGATTCGCCGTCACGGCCGCGACTTCGAGCTGAAGCTTCGGGGCAGCGCCTTTTTGAACCCTGCGCTTGCTCGTGCTCTTGACGAGCAATTCCACTTGCGCCTCGATGCTGAGTCGTTTGTCGCACTCGCGGATGCCGATGGCACCTTCAAGCCGAACCCGGTCATTGACCGGTTGCGCGGTTTGACCTCGCACCTCGATAACTTCTCGGTGAGCCCGCGTCTCGTGGTGTCGTCGTTCGCGGATGTCGCCCACGGTCTGGCCGACGACGCCGCTGACCTCAAACACCCCATCCTCGATGCGCTTGCCGGTAACACTGCTGCCGCCTGGACGATCAAGGAAGGCTACGCGCCCGTTCCCGCACTCTCTGCGGATGAGCGCTCGCCGCAGACCGACAATCTCCTGCTTGATGCGGATGCCGAACAAGAGAATGTGATTGCCCAAATCGAGGCAGGCAACTCTCTCGTCGTTCGCACTCTGCCCGGTACCGGTGGCACGCAAACCATCGTGAACGCCGTGGGCGCCCTTGTCGCGCAAAACAAGCGAGTGCTCGTCGTGAGCCCGCGTCGCGCGTCCTTGCAGTCGATTGCTGATCGCTTCTCCGACATCGGCCTTCCGGGCCTTGCCGTGGCACCTCGCACGCTTCGCCGTGACATCATCCGCTCTATTTCTCGCAGTGAGAAGGCCAGCCGTCCGCAGATCGAAGACGTAGATGATGCCCTTCTGCGTTTGCGCAAGATCATGCTCGACTACCGCGAGTCGATGTCGGTGTCCGACGGTGTGCTCGGTGTCTCGGTGCTCGATTGCGTTTCGGAACTAAGCCGCTTGGCGCTGCTGCCGACACCGCCATCCACGACCGCGCGCTTGTCGCGCGAAGCAGTGGAAAAGCTTGCCAAGGATCGCAGCGCTGCCACTGGCGTGATCATCGCGGCCGCCAAGCTCGGCGAGTTCAAATATGGCCCCGGAGATTCGCCCTGGTATGGCGCTCAGTTCGCCAATGGTGCGGAAGCTCTCAAGGCTCACGGCATCGCTCAGCGGGCGAACGAGCAGTTGTCGTCGCTGCTGGATGTTGCCAACCGTCTTGTCTCGAACACGCGCATGCGTCCATTCCAGAGCATCGATGAACTCGGCGTCTACTTGCGCCTGCTCGTTGATCTTCGAGAAACGCTCGACCGTTTCGTGCCGACCGTGTTCGACCGTGCAATTACCGAGTTGATTGCCGCTACTGCTCCGCGTCGCGATTTCCCCGATATGACGAGCACGAACCGCCGCCGTCTCAAGAAACTCGCGCTCGAATACGTGCGCCCCGGTGTTCGCGTAACCGACATGCATGGTGCCCTCAAGCGCATCCAAAAGCAGCGGGTGCTGTGGCACCGTTTCGTGGCCGAAGGTGCGAGTCCTGCCGTTCCCGTGGGTATTGGTGAAGTGCAGCGGTCGTATCAGCAGGTCTCAGATGATCTCGCTGCTCTCGACATCCCGCTCGGCATCGCTGACTCGCACATGAACCTCTCGAGCCTCCCGATCCCGTTCTTGATTGAGAAGGTTGAGTCGCTCGCGGCTGAATCTGATGTGCTCAACAACCTGCAGGAACGCACCGCCCTCATGGGCAGCTTGCGCGACCTGAAGTTGAACCCGCTGATCGAAGACCTGGCTCAGCGTCATGTTCCCGAAGATCAAGTGGCGGCTGAACTCGAACTGTCGTGGTGGAAGTCGGCCCTCGATTCCATGCTCGAAGTCGACCGTGCGCTGCTGAACGCCAATACGAGCGTTGTCGATCGGCTCGAGGCAGACTTCCGCCTCGTCGATGAAGCGCACGCATCCGCCAATGCCAAGCAGCTCTCGTGGCAGATCGCCGAAAACTGGAAAATCGGTCTCGTTGACTGGCCAGATGAGGCGAGTGCGCTCAAGCGTGCCCTCGCCAAAGAGCGGCTCACGTCGTTCGACGTGCAGACCTCGGCACCGCACTTGTCGCGCACAATCGCGCCTGTCTGGCTTGCCTCTCCCTACGAAATCGACTCTGTTGTCGACACCATGCCGTTCGACACTGTCGTGCTGGTTGACGCCGGTGCTGTCACGGTGGCCGAAGCGGCGGGAGCGATCCGCCGCTCGAAGCAAGTCGTTGTCATTGGCGACCCTGTTATCCAGTCGCCGACACCGTTTGAAACGGCGGTGCGCGATGTGACCGGCGATGCTGCCCCACTCGTTGACGATGACACGCGCGAAGCACTCGTTGATGACTCCGCTTTCGCGAAGCTCAGCGGCTTGTTGCCGACTCTCACGCTCACGCGCAGCTACCGTCCCGGTGGTGAAGAGCTTGCCGAGCTCGTTAATCGTCGTTTTTACGACGGTCAGATTGAGTCGCTGCCCTGGGCTGGAAGTTTCCTCGGTCACGGCAGCCTCGCTGTCAGTTACGTCGCTGACGGAATCGGAATGCCCGACCCTGACTCTGGTGCTGTCGAAAGCCCTGATGCCGAAGTCTCTCGCGTTGTCGAACTCGTGCTCGACCACGCCACCAAGCGTCCGCAAGAGTCGCTCATGGTCATCACGGCAAGCCCCGTGCATTCCGTTCGCGTCATGCAGGCGGTGTTGGATGCCGTCAGCCGTCGTCGTCCGGAACTACTCGATGTCATCATCGGCGATCGTGCCGAACCGTTTACGGTCACCACGATCGATCAAGCTGTGGCCCAAAGCCGCGACCGCGTTATTTTCTCCATCGGATATGGCCGCACACCGCACGGTCGCGTGCTCTCCGATTTCGGATCACTGGGTGAGCCCGGGGGAGAGCGCCTGCTTGCTGTCGCGATGACGCGAGCACGTCGTTCGCTCGAAATCGTCACATCGTTCCGCTCAGAAGACCTCGACGACGGGCGCATGAAGCACGGCGCTGTTGCGCTGGCTGAAGTGCTCGACGAAGTGGATGCCCGCTTCGCCGAAGTTCCTGTGCCCGATGACAGCGACCCCATGCTCGTTGATCTCGCTCGCCGCCTCGAAGCTCGCGGACTGCGCGTCTCGCTTGGGCACCGCGGCAAGCTTGGCCTCGTTGCCTCGCGCGGTGGTCGCTGTGGCACGATCGAGACCGACGCTATGGTTCACGAATCAAGCCTGCGCGAGTCGCTTCGATTGCGCCCTGAACTGCTGCGTCGCCTCGGCTGGCACTACCTGCGGGTGCACGCTTTCGAACTCTTCAGTGACCCCGATCAGGTTGCCGACAAGGTCGCCCGGATGCTCGGAGCAGAGCCTGCTCCCACGACCGAGCCCATCACGATCATCCCCGCCACCCGTCCGCAGCAGTAATGGCAGACGGCATCCGCCCCGAGCATTCGGGCGCACCGGCGAACGATGGAGCGTCCGAGGGCGAGCTGTGCAGTGCGGCGGGAACAGAGCATGCCGGTGAGTCGAGCGTGAAGCCCTCGAGGCGTCGCCGCGTGACGACGGCTCCGCCGGCGGGGTCAGATCCGCATCCGCCTGCTGAACCGGAGCGGCATCAGGTTAACGAAAATGACGAGCGGCTCAAGGGCGACAAACCTCCGCATTGGGGGTAAGTGCCTTGGCCGCTCGCCGGTAGTTCGTGAGCTACCGAGGGTAGCTGTGAGCTGCGAAGTGCTAGCTGCTCTGCTTGGCGAGCAGGTCGCGAATCTGCAGAAGCAGTTCTGCTTCGGTGGGGCCAGCTTCAGGCTCCACGACGGCCGGCTTGCGTGCAGCGGCAAGCTTGTTGGCGTAGTTCATCGGTGCAACGATGGCGAAGTACACGACGGCTGCGACGAGCACGAACTGGATGATCGCCGCGATGACCGCGCCGAAGTAGATCGTTGCCCCGCTGGTGCCAATTGCGACCGGGAGTGCTGTCGCCAGCGACTCTGCATTAAACAAGGCACCGATGAGCGGATTGAATACCGCTTCAACAATCGTGTTGACGACTGCCGTGAATGCAGCGCCAATGACGACTGCAACGGCCAAGTCGATGACGTTGCCACGCAAAATGAATTCTTTGAATCCGCTTAACATGATTACTCCTCTGTGTGGGGGAAGTAATAACTATGACGCTTTTGTGGCCGATGGTGAAGAGGCTGGCGGAGATGAGGCGCTTGTCGACGGCTTCGAATCCGACTTCGCGGAGTCAGATTTCTTTGAGTCAGACGACGAATTCGAAGTACTTGACGAGTTCGAGCCCGAGCTGGAGTCAGTCGAACTCGTGGTCGAGCGTGAGTCGTTGCGGTAGAAACCAGAGCCGTTGAACGTGACTCCGACGGCGGAGAAGATCTTGCGAAGTTTGCCTTGGCAGGCGGGGCACACTGTGAGCGAGTCATCGGTGAACGATTGCTGGATATCGAACGCGTTGTCACATTCGGTGCAGCGGTAGGAGTAGGTAGGCACGAGATCCTTAGTTGTGCTCGGTGATGGTCACAATTCCCGTGGGGGTAACTATGCCGTTTACTGGTTGGTCATGAATTTCTGTGGGCACTTCATCCACATATTCGTTGTCGAAGATCACCGCATAGACGGGCGGCTTGGTCTCCATGGAGCCGAGGGTCTTGTCGAAATAGCCGCGACCCCACCCCATGCGCATGCCGGAACGATCCACGGATGCCGCAGGCACGATGATGAGGTCGACGTCGTTGATGGCGATCGGGCCGAGCACGTCGCTCGTAGGCGCTGGCATCCCGATGAGGTCCTGGTCTTCATCTTCGCCGTCGTAGGGGGCCCAGTCGAGGAGGCCATCGGCGCGCGAGATGGGAAGCAGCACAGTGATGTCGTGCTCGCAGGCCCAGTGCAAAAATCCGCGGGTCTCGGGTTCGTCGGTGGTGGAAAGGTAGGCGGCGATCGAGGTAGATCCGAGTCTCTGAGCGAGCTCGATGAGGTGCTCTGTTACACCAGTGTTAAATTCTTCCCGCTCTTTGGCGGTGCAGATGCGTCGGCGTTCGCGTAATTCGGCCCGGAGTGCACGTTTATCGTGACTGACGTCGTCGGTCATACTAAGCATTCTACGAGACTGGCCGACTACGCTGTACCTATGGCTACGAAGATTACTAAAGCGGTTATTCCTGCTGCAGGTCTGGGCACACGATTTCTCCCGGCAACGAAAGCTATGCCGAAGGAGATGTTGCCGGTTGTAGATAAACCGGCTATCCAATATGTCGTAGAGGAAGCGGTTGCCGCTGGCCTTACCGATGTGTTGATGATCACGGGGCGCAATAAGAACGCCCTCGAAAACCATTTCGACCGCATGACAGAGCTCGAGGCCACTCTGGAGCAAAAGGGCGATACCGACCGTCTGTCAAAAGTTGAGTTCTCTAACGACCTCGCTGACATGCACTACGTGCGTCAAGGTGACCCGCGCGGTCTTGGCCACGCGGTTCTCCGCGCCAAAATGCATGTGGGTCATGAACCGTTCGCCGTGCTGCTCGGTGACGACCTCATCGATGACCGCGACGTTCTGCTCTCCCGCATGTTAGAAGAGCAAGAGGGGCGCAACGCCACCATCATCGCCCTCATGGAGGTCGACCCGGCCCAGAGCCACATGTATGGCATCGCAACGGTAGAGCCCACCGACGACCCCGATGTTGTGCACATCACGGGCCTCGTCGAGAAGCCGGCTCAGGGCACCGCGCTCTCCAACCTCGCCATCATCGGCCGCTATGTCTTGAGGCCAGAAATCTTCGAAGTTCTCGAGCGCACTGACCCCGGCAAGGGCGGCGAAATCCAGTTGACGGATGCCCTTCAGGAGATGGCAGAGAACGATATTGCGGGCGGCGTTTATGGCGTCGTATTCCGCGGTCGCCGTTACGACACCGGTGACCGTCTCGACTACATCAAGGCCATCGTGCAGCTTGCTGTTGAGCGCGATGACCTGGGCCCTGAACTGCGCCCGTGGCTTAAGCAGTTCAGCTCAACACTGGACTAGCGGATGGCGTTTGGCATTCCGACGCTTGGCGACGGAAACATCAGTATTCGGCCCATTCGGGTGCGAGACGCTCGTGCGTTAGAAAAAGAACTCCGTGACAACCGGGGGTGGCTTCGCAAGTGGGAAGCCACCAGCCCGGTTGGTCCGTCGTCGTTCGACGTGAAGTCGAGCATCCGGGGTCTGCTGCAGCAGTCTCGCGTGGGCACCGGCTTGCCGTTCGTGATCGAGTACGAGGGTGAAGTTGCGGGTCAGCTGAACGTGTCGTCCATTACCTATGGGTCGCTCGCCTCGGCATCCCTCGGCTATTGGGTCTCTGAGCGATTCGCGGGCAAAGGGCTCACGCCAACCGCGGTCGCGCTCGCCACCGACTACTGCTTCTTTCAACTTGGTCTCCACCGCATGGAGATCTGCATTCGGCCCGAGAACGAGCCGAGCCTTCGTGTGGTCGAGAAGCTGGGGTTCCGCTACGAACAACTGCGCCGCCGCTTCATCCACATCGATGGTGACTGGCGCGACCACTTCTGTTTTGCTCTCACAGTGGAAGAGCTCCCTCAGGGTGTCTTGCGGCGCTGGAAATCAGGTAATGCTCCCGAGCAGGATGCTCACATTCCGGCTGACGACCGTGTGCGGGCCGCGCACCCTCTGAGTCTTCCGCAGCGCTGAGTCTTCCGCAGCGCTGAGCCGACGGTTGTGAAGCACTGAGCCGGTGCCGAACACGCTGCCAGCGATCGTGTGGTCACGCGTGTGGTCGCGCATATCTTGGCGTTGTTGCCGGGGGACTCTCAGCAACTTGTCACGTCACTACCGCGTGCCGACTGCCTGTCGTGCACGGATGCTCGTAGCGTATACCCATGGAACTCACCAGCATCGGCGGCGGCGTCATGATCGCGCTCGCCGCGGCGCTGTGGCTCGTGTACCTGGTTCCGAACTGGTTCAAGAATCGCGAGTACTTGGCTACCGAACGAAACGCCGTTCGACTTCAGCAGACGATCCGCGTCTTGGCGCAGACCTCAGAGATTCCTGACGAGGTGCGCGCGGAAGCTGTTGCGAGGCACGCGGCAGAGCTGGCCAAGGCAAGTGTGAACCAAGGGCCGGTCGCCGTCGGTCGCGCCGTCACCCCACCCACACGCGAAGAAGCGCTCGCGCTCTCCGCCCGACGCTTGCGTCGCACGCGCGCCTTCACTGCAGCCGTGCTCCTGGCCAGCATTGCAGTAATTGCTGTGCAGGTCGTCATGATCTTTACGGCCGGAGCCGCCATCATCTCCGGCACGTGGCTCGTTCTCGCTGCCGCCACCATGGCCGGCATGAGCGCGAGTGCCATGCTGTCGCGGCTAGCAGAACGTTCACGCAGTCGACGCGACAGCAGCGCCCCGCGGGCTCGCACTGCTGCACCTCGTCGCCGGGTTGTGCTCTCCTCGGAAGCCCCCATCGAAGACGTCACGTCGAAGGTCAGCTGGACTCCCGTTCCCGTGCCGAAGCCCATGTACCTCACCCGCAGCAACGCGCCAGAAGCCGCCGTCGCGGCAGCCCGCCACGCCGGGCAGATCGACAGCGAGCTGCGGGCTGCGGCGGAATCCGCCGAACAGGCTTTGCGCGCAAACACCGCCGCGATGGCGTCAGCTACTCGCGAAGCGGAACTTGCGCGGGATGCTCAGCGTGCAGCGACTGCGCCTGCCGAATCTCCGGCCGCGGCATCCGTGCCCAACAGGTTTGCTGGCATGGGGATCGTCGAAGAATCGGGCAACTCGCTCGACCTCGACGCCGCGCTTGCTCGTCGTCGCGCTAGCTAACACTTGCTGCCCCCCTACCGGGCAGAACAATGGGGCGTGCAGTGCGAAGAATCTTCGCACCGCACGCCCCATCTTCGTTCTAGTGAGTTGTCGCCGCTTCAGCGCCGTGGCCACTGAGCGAACGCACATCCATCTCGGCAGCAAGCGCCGGGTCTTCTGTGCGAGACGACGTCACGGTTCCCAACCAGCCGAGAACGAACCCGAGCGGGATCGAAACGATGCCCGGATTCTGCAGGGGGAAGATCGCGAAGTTCACGCCTTCACCCAGCATCGACGTGGGGGTTCCGCTCATGACGGGAGAGAACACGATCAGCAGAACTGCTGCTGACAGGCCGCCAACCATGCTCCAGACGGCACCGCGCGTATTGAACCGCTTCCAGTACAGGGAGTAGAGGATCGTCGGCAGGTTCGCGCTCGCGGCAACGGCGAAGGCGAGCGCCACGAGGAAGGCGATGTTCTGACCTTGAACGCCAATACCTCCCGCGACGGCGAGAACACCGATCACGACGACAGTGCGACGCGCGATCTTGACCTCGGCATCCGGGTCTCCCTTGCCCTTCTTGATCACGTTGGAGTAGATGTCGTGAGCGAAAGATGCCGCTGCCGTGATCGTTAGCCCTGCCACGACCGCAAGGATCGTAGCGAACGCGATCGCGGAGACAAACCCCAGCAGCAATGGCCCGCCGAGTTCTAGCGCGAGCAGCGGAGCTGCGGAGTTTACTCCGCCGGGAGCATCCAGAATCGTTGCAGAACCTACCAAGGCAGCTGCACCGTAACCCAACACGAGGGTGAGGATGTAGAAGCCGCCGATGAGCCAAATCGCCCACACGACTGAGCGCCGTGCCTCTTTGGCGGTTGGCACCGTGTAGAAGCGCATGAGCACGTGAGGCAGGCCTGCCGTGCCCAGCACGAGGGCGAGCGACAGCGAGATGAAGTCGAGCGGATTTGCGCCGTACTTGAGTCCCGGCGCCAAAATAGCGTCAGCGGGCGTAGCCACGGAGTTGTCGACTGCGCTCTGCAGCACGCGCGACAGGTCGAAGCCATTGATGACAAGCACCCAGATGGCCATCGCGATTGCGGCGCCCACGAGGAGGAACGCTTTCACGATTTGCACCCACGTGGTGCCCTTCATGCCGCCGATCAGCACGTACAGGATCATGAGACCGCCGACGATGGCGACCACGATGGACTGGCCGACCTTGTCGTCGATGCCGAGGAGAAGCGAGACGAGACCACCAGCTCCGGCCATTTGAGCGAGCAAGTAGAAGAAGCAGACCGCGAGCGTTGTTAGTGCGGCTGCCATTCTCACCGGACGCTGCTTCAGGCGGAAGGAGAGAACATCCGCCATCGTGAATTTGCCGGTGTTGCGCATGAGCTCAGCCACCAATAGCAGGGCGACCAACCAGGCCACCAAGAAGCCGATGGAGTACAAGAACCCGTCGTAGCCATTGATCGCAATGGCGCCAACAATGCCGAGGAAGGATGCTGCGGAGAGATAATCTCCGGTGATCGCGAACCCGTTTTGCGGACCGGTGAACGAACGGCCGCCCGCGTAGTAGTCGGCCGCCGTCGCGTTGTTGCGACTGGCGCGAATCACAATAAAGAGGGTGATTCCGACGAAGCCGATGAAGATCGAGATATTGAGAACCGGATTGCTCTGAGACTCAGCATCAACCGCAGCAGCGGCGGCCATGGCCAGGGTGTTGGCGATCATAGTGCTGACTCCTTCGCGGCGAGATCTGCTCTGATTTGGGCGGCGAGTGGATCCAGCCGCCGGTTAGCGAATGACACGTACATCATGGTGATCACGAACGTGCTGATGAACTGGCCAAAGCCCAACAAGAGTCCGACATTGATGACGCCGAAAACGGGCGTCGCCATGAAGTCATGGGCGTAGGCCGCCAAAATCACGTAGGCGAAATACCAGACCAAGAAGAACACCGTGAGGGGAAACACAAACGAGCGGTGTCGCCGTTTGAGCTCAATAAAGGCCGGCTCCTTCTCTTCATCTTGATAGATGAGCCCGGCACGCACACTCGGCACATCGGTGGGGTCGCCTGGCGGGAACACTTCGTTCTTGGCGGGGGAAATTTCATCAGACATTTGGGGCCTCCTTGCCACAAACAATTGAGAGGGGGATGGATGGTGGGGAATGGATGAAGGGGGAACTACTGCGAGCGAGTGCGTCCGGCCGCGGTGTAGAGCGCATCGAGCACCGTGACATCTTCGATCGTGGGAGGGATACGCACCTCTTCGCCGTCGAAGATCTGGCGAATGGTTTTGCGAAGGATCTTGCCCGACCGTGTCTTGGGCAGCCGCTCGACCACCATCACGTCCCGGAAAGCAGCGACCGGGCCAATCACCTCGCGCACGAGCGCCACAAGTTCGATGGCGAGATCGTGCTCAAGGCGATTGCGGCCGTGCTTCACCGTGATGAACCCGGCAGCGCGCTGGCCTTTGAGCTCATCGTGCAGCCCGAGAACAGCGCATTCGGCCACATCGGGATGCTGAGAAATCACTTCTTCGAGCGACCCTGTCGAGAGGCGGTGCCCGGCCACGTTGATCACGTCATCGGTGCGGCCCATGACGAAGAGGTAGCCCTCGTCATCGAAATAGCCGGCGTCACCGGTGGCGTAGTACCCGGGAAACTCTTCGAGGTAGGAACTAGCGAACCGCTCCGGGCTTCCCCAGAGTCCGATGAGGGCGCCGGGAGGGAGCGGCAACTGGATGGCGATGTTTCCCTCGGTGCCCGGCTTCGTCACATCGTTGCCGTCCGCATCGAGGATGCGGGGGAGGAAGCCCGGCATCGGAATGCCCGTTGAGCCAGCCTTGGACGGCAGTTGCTGCACACCGCGCGGATTGGCACAGATTGGCCACCCGGTCTCGGTCTGCCACCAGTGGTCAATGATGGGAACGCGGATGCCGTCATTGGCCCAGTGCCAGGTCTCGGTATCGAGGCGCTCGCCAGCCAAATACACCGCTTGCAGGCTGGACGTGTCGTACTTGCCCAGTTCAGCGAGCGCGGGGTCTTCTCGGCGGATCGCGCGCAGCGCCGTCGGCGCTGTGTACAGCACATCAACCGCGTAGTCCTGGATGATGCGCCAGAACGTTCCGGCGTCGGGGGTGCCAATGGGTTTTCCTTCGTACAGCACGGTGGCCGCGCCAGCCAGCAGCGGACCATAGACGATGAAGGAATGGCCGACGACCCAGCCGACATCCGACGCGGTGAAGATCGTGCTGTCGTTTCCCACGCCGTAGATATGAGTCATAGCCCACTGCAGGGCGACGGCGTAACCGCCGGTGTCCCGCACGACACCCTTGGGGCTGCCGGTGGTGCCCGAGGTGTAGAGAATGTACAGCGGGTCGTGGGCGTGCATCTCCACAGCGTCGGCAGGGAGCGCGGCCGCTTCGAGGTCATCCCAATCGAGCCAAGCGACGTCTAGCGAGCCACCGCTCGTGGCGCCGGTGGCGTACTCGGCGATATCGCCATTGATCTGCGGACGGTCTTTGACCACGACGTAGCGCACGCTCCCCGTGCTCAAGGCAATGGCCTGATGCACGATCGGCAGGTATTCCACTTGGCGTGACGGCTCGAGGCCACCGGTCGCCGTTACGATCACGGATGGCGTGGCGTCGTTGATTCGTACGGCCAGTTCATTGGCGGCGAAACCTCCGAAGACGACGGAGTGGATGGCGCCGATGCGGGCACACGCGAGCATCGCCACTACGGCCTCGGAAATCATCGGAAGGTAGATCAAGACGCGATCGCCAACACCGACTCCGAGTTCGTGAAGTGCGCCGGCAAATTTGCGAACGCGTTCGAGGAGCTCGGCATAGGTGAGAGTTTTCTGCTCACCCGTCATCGCGGAGTCAGTGATGAGGGCGGGGTTGTTTCCTCGGCCGGCGGCGACGTGCCGGTCAAGGGCGTTGACACTCATGTTGAGTGTTCCGTCGGCGAACCAGCAACCTTGCGCTGTTCCGGGCTCGTGGGCCGGCGAGGGGGAGGACAGCGTCGGTGGGGTGATCCAATCAACGCGCGCTGCTTGCTCAAGCCAGAAACCGTGGGGATCGTGGGTAGCCTGGTCCTGAATTTCGGCGAAAGAACCACTTTGCTGGCGCAAGCGGGCGGCCGTGTTCTGAGCAGAGACTCGCTCTAGCGAAGGGGCATCTGACATCAATTTCTCCTTTGAAATGCTTGATGTGGATTCTCAGTGGGGGCTGAAGAATCCCGTGCTAGCCTCACATTACGGAGGGGCGTACCGAACGTAATACCCCCGAAAGTTGGGAATCCGCAATGACGCAGATGTCTGAACCAAGTGACTTCGAATTGATCCAGCAGGCCACTCGCGAGATCGCCGCGAGCACTGGTTTCAGCCTGTCGTTTGGCGGTCTCACCTCGGGCATAGAGCTCACCGTAAGTGCCTTCAGCGGTGCTCGCACTGGCAACCTCGATGGGCTCAAGGTGCGGCGAGAGCGTGGGCTTGGTGGGTTGGCTATGGCGCAACGCAGCCCGCGGTTTACGCGTGATTACGAGCATTCGGCTGACATCACACACGACTATGACGGCGCTGTGTTGGGCGAAGGAGTTGTCTCGCTTTTGGCGATTCCAATCATTGCCGGAGGAACACTGCGCGGGTTGATTTATGCCGGATCACACTCTCTCGTCGAGCCAGATACGGCTGCGGCTCGACCGGCGGTGGCGATCGCTACCGCACTCGGAAACGAGCTCGCCATTCGGGATGAGGTCACCCGTCGAATGGTGGCATTGCGGTCGAATCAGGGTGGGGGATTGTCTCCGGTCGCGGAGGAGCACCTGAGGGAGCAGTTTGCGCAGCTGCGCCAGCTTGCGGCGACGGTCTCGGACCGCGATGTGAGGCAGAAGCTCCACGAGATCGGGCGCGGACTTTCGCAAGCGGTGTGCGGCGGTGGCGATGACGCACTTGCCCGATCGACGGTACGACTTTCGCCCCGAGAGACGGATGTGCTTTCGTGCGTGGCGCTTGGCTACAGCAACGCTCGAACGGCGGCTCTTCTCTCGCTCACCGAACAAACAGTGAAGGGATACCTCGGTAGCGCCATGAAAAAGCTCGATGCGTCGTCACGATTTACGGCAGTTTCGACCGCGCGCAAGCTTGGACTGATGCCGTAGTCCTCGCGGTGCGCCGCAGCGCGTGAAGTCAGGTGCCGCATGATGTTTCCTGAGTGATATCGTTGGTTCTGCAGTACGGGCCCTTGGCGCAGTTGGTAGCGCGCCTCGTTCGCATCGAGGAGGTCAGGAGTTCAAATCTCCTAGGGTCCACCAACTGTAAAGGCCGCACAGCCTGTCGTCATGACGGGCGGTGCGGCCTTCTTTACGTTGGGGGCCTGCCGTGGTCTAGTCGGCGATGTTCAGGAGCAGATGACCCGAGGACACCGTGAGGCCAACAGCGGCGTTCATCGTCGCGATAACGCCATCTTTGTGAGCGACGAGCGGCTGCTCCATCTTCATGGCCTCAAGCACGAGGATGAGGTCGCCCTTGACGACCTTGTCTCCTTCGGCAACCGCAACCTTGACGATCGTCGCCTGCATCGGTGCCTTGACCGAGTCGCCGGTGATCGTATTGACGCTGGATGCTGCGCGACGTTTCGGAGCGGCCGAGAGCGTTGCGCCGGTTGAGGTGCTCGGCACTAGCTTCGAGGGCAGATTCACTTCGACGCGTTTGCCGTTGACCTCAACGACCACGTTGTGGCGGGCGACGACGGGCGTCTCGTCAGCGAGCGATCCGGTCCATGGCTCAATGTCGTTGTCGAAGTCGGTTTCGATCCAGCGTGTGTAGATGCTGAACGGTTCGCTTGTGAACGCCGGATCGCGAACGATCTTGCGGTGGAACGGAAGCACCGTGGGAAGACCAGCAACTTCGAACTCGTCAAGGGCGCGACGCGAACGCTCGAGGGCATCCTCGCGGCTGGAGCCAGTAACGATGAGCTTGGCGAGCAAAGAGTCGAACGCTCCACTGATCTCGTCACCGGTCGTGACACCGCTGTCGACACGGATGCCGGGGCCGCCAGGCACACGCAGAACGTGCACGGGGCCGGGGGAGGGCATGAAGTTCAGGCCCGCGTCTTCACCGTTGATGCGGAACTCGAAGGAGTGACCGCGCGGGATGGGGTCGTCGTAATCGAGAACTCCACCCTCAGCGATGCGGAACTGTTCGCGCACGAGGTCGATGCCGGTGACTTCTTCAGACACGGGGTGTTCGACCTGAAGGCGCGTGTTCACTTCGAGGAATGAGATCGTGCCGTCCTTGGCAACCAAGAACTCACAGGTGCCAGCACCGAGGTAGCCCACTTCGCGCAGGATGGCCTTGGAGGACTCGTACAGAGCCTTGTTCTGCTCATCAGAGAGGAACGGAGCCGGTGCTTCTTCCACAAGCTTCTGGTGGCGACGCTGCAGCGAGCAGTCGCGGGTGGAGATCACGACAACGTTGCCGTGGGCATCCGCCAGGCACTGGGTCTCGACGTGGCGGGGCTGGTCGAGGTACTTCTCTACGAAGCACTCGCCGCGACCGAACGCGGCAACAGCCTCGCGAGTAGCGGAGTCGAACAGCTCGGGAATTTCTTCGCGAGTGCGAGCGACCTTGAGGCCGCGACCGCCGCCGCCGAATGCAGCCTTGATGGCAACGGGAAGACCGTGGATGTCAACGAAGTCAAGAACCTCGTCTGCACCCGAGACGGGGTTGAGGGTTCCCGGGGCGAGTGGTGCGCCCACCTTCTCAGCGATGTGGCGGGCAGAAACCTTGTCGCCCAGCTTCTCGATGGCTTCGGGGGACGGGCCGATCCAGATGATGCCAGCGTCGATGACAGCGCGAGCAAACTCGGCGTTCTCGGCCAAAAAGCCATAACCAGGGTGAATGGCGTCAGCGCCAGAACGGCGCGCGATCGACAGGATCTTGTCGATAACGAGGTACGTTTCAGCACTCGTCGAGCCGTCGAGGGCATAAGCCTCGTCCGCGAGCTTCACGTGCCGGGCATCCCGATCTTGATCGGCGTAGACCGCCACAGAACCGATGCCACTGTCTTTAGCCGCGCGGATAACGCGAACGGCGATCTCTCCGCGGTTGGCGATGAGTACCTTCGTAATACGAGCCATAGTGACCTAGCTTATGGGGATGTCGGCCGAAGCCTTGGGCGGAAGCGCACAAAAAAAGAGGGCAAGCACTGTGAATGCCTACAGTCACGGCCGATCGATGTTCCAGAGCTCAGTCCACTCGGCGTCGAATTCCCGCATGAGTTGACGCACCAACGACACCGAAAGCCCCACGACGGCGTGCGGATCGCCTTCGATGCTCTCGATAAAGGCCGCGCCGAGACTGTCAATCGTGAACGAGCCCGCGACTTTCAACGGCTCGCCCGTGGCGACATACGCATCGATTTCAGAATCGGTGATGTTGGACGCGAAACTCACGCTGGCGCTCGACACGGCACCCGTGGCTCCGCGCACCTCGCCGCCGCGGTGGTCAATGAGCCAGTGGCCGGAGTGCAACACTCCAGTGCGACCCCGCTGGGCGAGCCAGCGCTGCCGCGCAATCTCGGGTTCGTGCGGCTTTCCAAATAATTCGCCATCCAATTCGAAAGCAGAATCACCGCCGAGAATGAAGCCGTCGATGGGGGCACCATTAACCAAGGCGCCGACAACGGCTTCGGCCTTAGCGCGCGCCAACAACTCAACAAGTGCGGGGCCATCGAGGGGACCAGGAGCGGCGGCAGCCACCGCGTCTTCATCGACGCCAGAGGCCAAAAGTACGGGGTCGACGCCGGCCGCACGCAGCGTTGCCAGACGCGCGGGAGAAGTCGAAGCAAGATAAAGGCGCACAAAGGCTCCTATGCTCATGGGATGGGTGAATTGCTTGGCCGAATGATCGAAGTAGACGTTACCAACATTGCGCACGGGGGTGTCAGTGTGGCGCGGCATGATGGTCGTGTCGTTTTCGTCTCCGACGCGATCCCGGGTGAACGCGTGCAAGCGCGCATTACCGACGACAACAAGAAGTCGTTCTGGCGCGCCGAAACGGTGAAGGTGATCACGCCGAGTGAGCACCGCCAAGAGCATGTGTGGTCAGCCGCGAGTGTTGACCGCGACCCCGATAATCGTGCCGGTGGCGCCGAGTTCGGCCACATCGAACTCGGTCATCAGCGTGTGCTTAAGGCACAGATCCTCAACGAATCGCTCGAGCGCATGGCAAAAGTCTCGCTCGCTCCTCTCGTCGAAGCAGTGCCGGGTGACGATGAACGCAAGGGACTCGGATGGCGCACCCGGGTGAGCCTGCACGTTGACGAACACGGCAATGTTGGCCCGTTTGCGGCTCGTTCCCACCGCGTTATCTCTGTCGCTGACCTACCGTTGGCAACGCCCGAACTTTCTGCTGGAGCACCGCTCGGCGAAAACTTCGACGGGTTTGAGCGCGTGGACATCCTGAACCCCAGCTCGGGCGGCGTTCGCCTGATTATGGGCAAGCAGAAGCCGCAAGTCATTACCGAGACGGTAGGGGAGCGCGAATTCACGCTGCTCGATTCCGGGTTCTGGCAAGTGCACCATGGCGCTGCCGCGATGCTGACGTCTGCCGTGCAAGACGCTATTGATCCCGCACTGTTTGACCCCGCGGCATCCAACCTCGATTTGTATGGAGGAGTGGGACTCTTCGCGGCGGCAGTGGGGGACAAGTTTGGTCCAGCAACCAAGATCACCACGGTGGAAGCGGAGTCGTCGGCCACCGACCACGCCGCCAATAACCTCTCGGAGTGGTTGGGCGCTCATGCCGAAACAGGCCGCGTTGACCGTTGGCTGCGCCAGCACCTGAAGGAAGCAACCGCTGTTGAGCGCGACCGTCTAGAGCGTTCAACGATCATTCTTGACCCGCCTCGTTCTGGCGCAGGCCGGGAAGTCGTCGACCTCGTTGCCAAGGCGCGCCCCGCGCAGATCGTCTATGTGGCATGCGACCCCGTTGCTTTTGCGCGGGATGTTGCCTTCTTCTCCGAGCGCGGCTACGAGCTCTCAGGAGTTCGAGCATTCGATCTCTTCCCGCACACTCACCATGTCGAGGCTGTGGGAACGTTCACACGTAAATAGCTCAGTGTGTTGGGGTGACAAAGCCGCATGTTCGCGCTCTCTCGCACTACTATGGGGGACAGAAACTCAGGAGGACGCCACATGGCCCAGACAGAATCATCCGGGACAGAAACGCCCAGTGAGAGTGCCCAGCGCAAAATCACCGTCGCTGTTGTCGATGACCACGAATCAGTCCGATTGGGACTAAAGGCTGCCTTTATTGACGAGGGATACGACTTCGTTCTCGCCGCAGCAACCGTGAAAGAACTTGTAGAGGGCCTCAACGGCCGTGAAGTTGATGTCGTTGTGCTCGACCTGTCGCTCGGTGATGGCTCGACCGTCACCGACAACGTGAAGAACGTGCAGGCCACTGGCTCTGCTGTGCTGGTGCACAGCATCGCGGACCGCGTCGCCAGCGTGCGAGAGGCACTTGCCGCCGGTGCTGCCGGAGTGATCCCTAAATCGTCAGCCACCAAGACCGTGCTCGCAGCAGCGGCTACCGTCGCCCGCGGCGAGGTGCTCAACAACCTTGAGTGGGCCACCGCTATCGATGCCGACCGAGACTTCTCCAAGGCACAGCTTGGTCGCCGTGAACGTGAAATCTTGCACCTCTACGCTTCGGGTCTCCCGCTCAAGCTTGCCGCTCAGCAGCTGGGAATCGGCTACTCAACCGCACGCGAATACCTTGACCGTATTCGTGTGAAGTATGTCGAGGTCGGACGCCCAGCGCCCACCAAGGTCGACCTCTTGCGCCGCGCAGTCGAAGACGGCATCCTGCCGGGACTCGACTCTGAAGGCGGCGATGGCCACTAGCCTGGCTGGGGCGCGACCGGCGCCGACGGTAAAGCAGCCGCGAAACCCGATCAGCCGCAAACAGGTTGAGCGGGTTATTTCGCGCTCCGTAGCGGTCATCGGTCTGGTCTTTGGCGCCCAAACGCTCCCGTGGCTCTTGGGCCAAGCGGGCGAAGCGCAGCCGTGGTGGCTACTGCTCTTCGTTCCGGCACTGTTCGGAATGCTTATCGTGGTTGTCGTCGCTTCGTTCGCTAACAAAGCAGTGCGATTCATGCACGGCACCTTCGCGGTTGTTTACTTTCTTGCGTTGCTGAGCTGGCCGTTCACGGTCATCCCTGGCGTCGAAGTTTTTAGTGGAATTCACTGGCTGAACTACCTCATCACGGTAGCGACAGCGATGGCCGCGATTGCGTTCAACAGGGTGCTCGCAACCATCTACCTTTTTGCGGCGCCGCTGGTGTACCTCATCGTGCGCATCCTCCCGGTGGGCGGTGGTGCCCCGTGGCAGCTTGCTGTGCTCGAAACGTTCTATGCCCTCATTCTCGGCAGCGCGATCATGATCATCGTCACGATGCTTCGGCAGGCAGCATCCAACGTTGACAGTGCTCAAGCAACCGCACTGCTCCGGTACGGGAACGCGGTTCGCCAGCACGCGACTGAAGTTGAACGCGTGCAGGTTGACTCGATCGTGCACGACAGCGTGCTCACGACCCTGATTTCCGCCGCTCGCGCCTACACACCGGAAGCCGAAAGGCTGGCCGCGGTCATGGCGGGCAACGCTATCGGCCACTTGCGTGAAGCTGCCGCAACGTCGCCTGACGACATCTCTACTGTGCAAGCCACCGATCTTGCACAGCGGGTTATTACTTCTGCAGAGTTGCTCGCCTCGAACTTCACGTGTGCTGTGCGCAGCGTCGGAGCACGCTCGCTTCCTGTGGTCGCGGCAGAAGCGGTGCACTCGGCTGCCGTGCAGGCGATGATGAACAGCATTCAGCACGCGGGTGCTTCAGATACTCAACGCAGCGTCGAGGTTCGCGGTCTCGAAGGCAACGGCATCGAAATTCTTGTCACCGATACCGGAGCGGGATTCGATTTGGACTCCGTGCCGCAAGAACGCTTGGGCGTGCGAGTGTCGATTGTGGAGCGAGTCGCCAACGCTGGCGGTCGAACCGCAATCGCCTCAGTGCCTGGTGCGGGAACTCAAATCTGTATCCAGTGGCCGCACGGCAATCGCAGCGACGAGATAAACACGGAAAGTGTGCGCACTATCACGAACGACGTTGAGGGGGATGAGCTGTGAATATTGGAGTTCCTCGTTACCTGATCGTCGGCATGGCTGCGCTCTTCTCGGCGTACCACATCGTCTTGGCGAACTACACGATTGATATCCCTGACCGCCCCGGTCCGATCTATGTTGCGATGGTTCTCTACGGCATCGCAACGGTTGTCAGTCTGGTGCCGTGGGGCCCCGTGCGAATGCCGATCTGGATGGCGACCTTCAACTTCGCCACGGTCGTTGCGATCTCACTGCTCGTCGCAAATGAGCTCGACTTCACTCGTGAGGGCGGCACGGGCTATGCAACGTGGTACGTGGCCGCCAGCGGAACTCTGCTCACAATTACCTCGACCCGTGGGCGCCACACCTTCGCCTGGTTGGGTATCGGATTCCTTGTCGCGCATACCTTCAGCCTCGGTCCCGTAGGGCCAGCAGGCCTCTTTAGTTTGGGCATCGTCGGGAGTGCATCATGGGTGGCCGTCTCTCACGTTCTCTCGAGCGGGCTGGCAAAGGCATCCAAGGATGCTCAGCGGTTTGTTCTTGCTGAGCAGGAAGCGACCGATTGGCAAGCCGCGCAAGACGCTCACGTTCATGAGCGACAGTTCCGGCTTGAGCAGACGGGAATGATGGCGCTTGAGATGCTCGAACGCATCCAAGAGACCGACGGCGATTTATCGGATGCCGAACGCCGCGAGTGCCTGAACCTTGAAGGAGCTATCCGCGACGAGATTCGCGGGCGCAAGCTCCTCAACGATGCCGTGCGCGATCAGGTCATGATCGCTCGCCGTCGCGGTGCGACTGTCACTCTTCTCGACGAGGGCGGAATTGACGACCTCTCTGACGAAGATCTCGATCGGGTGCTCAACCGTCTCGCTCAGGCGATCCAATCAACCAGCGCCGACAAAGTGATTGCTCGCACTGTTCCTGAAGGGTCGGATGTCGCGATCACGGTCGTCGGGCTACACAGCGCCGGCGATGGCGAATCCAGCGCTCTCGGCCAAGACTCTCTCGAAGAGGATGTCGTCGACATCTGGCTCGAGATTCCTCGCGTCGACATCGTCAGCGTTTAACCGCCCTGCTTGCGCCCTGCAGGGCGCGCGGACATTGTGCGTTGCTCGGGTGCGCCCAGGGGCGCCTGAGGCGCGAGAGCCCCGCTGATGGCTTCGCGGTGCGCTCTGAAGGGCGCTGGGTGATTCGCTGTTCGATCCGACAGGCGAACGCTATCTGAACCTGCACGGACGGGCCTCACACCGAACGCAGCTCATTAGCCGGTTAAAGGCGGAAGGACCGGAGTGGCTATAAGAAGCACTTCTCCGGTCCTTCGCTAGAACCCGGATCAGGACGATAACCCGAATATCGTCCTGATCCGCCCCCAAAGAATTGGCCCGCTTACCCTAGTCGGCCAACCTTTGGCGGTGTAACTCCTATGGAGATCCACCTAGCAGTTAATATTCTGCATCATGCAAACAACTAACAAAGTCGGTTTTTAGGGGGACTCTCGGGGGACAATTTGTGAATTCAGGTGACAAAGTAGCCCGAATATACAGTTTTCGACGAATTCCGCACCCCGCGAACGGGGTACGACTACGAAACCACATGTTTTCGTCGAAACACGGCGCAAAAGCACCGTTGCTAGCGGCGGGCGCTCGCATTCCAAGCCCCAGGACCGCGAGAGAGCGGTTGCCGAATCGGTCGTTGGCTGCGGGCCCACGCCGTGATCGGGGCCGTTTCGTCGGCTCCCGCAAGTTCTGCTGATTCCAGCAGGGCAGCCCGCACGACCGCCGTAGCCGCCGCGACCTCGTCAGCAGAGACATTGGCGGAAACGATGCGGATGTCTGCAGGCTCCTCCTGCCTGTGCTTGCCGTTCACAGCGGAATGTTTCCGTGCTTCTTGGGCGGCATGCTCGCGCGCTTGGTGCGCAGAGCCCGCAACGCCTTCACAACCTGCACACGAGTAGCAGCGGGCTCAATAACGCCGTCGAGCTCGCCGCGCTCTGCCGCGAGGAACGGGCTGGCAACGTTGTAGGTGTATTCGTTGGCGAGGCGCGTGCGCACGGCTGCGACATCCTCGCCAGCGGCCTCGGCGGCCTTGATCTCACCGCGGTACAGAATGTTGACGGCGCCTTGGCCACCCATGACGGCGATCTCAGCAGTCGGCCACGCGTAGTTGAGGTCTGCGCCCAACTGCTTGGATCCCATGACGATGTAGGCCCCGCCGTACGCCTTGCGAGTAATGACGGTGACGAGAGGCACTGTTGCTTCGGCGTAGGCGTAGAGGAGCTTGGCGCCACGACGGATAACACCGGTCCACTCCTGGTCGGTGCCCGGCAGGTAGCCGGGAACATCAACGAGAGTGAGGATCGGGATGCTGAACGCGTCGCAGAAGCGCACGAAGCGTGACGCTTTTTCGCCGGCCTCGATATTGAGCGTTCCGGCCATCGCCTGCGGTTGGTTGGCGACGATGCCCACTGAGCGGCCCTCAACGCGACCGAAGCCGACAACGATGTTGGGGGCGAAGAGAGGCTGAGTCTCGAGGAAGTCGCCGTTGTCGACGATGTGCTCAATGATCGTCTTCACGTCATAGGGCTGGTTGGGGCTGTCGGGGATGATCGCGTTGAGTTTGCGATCCTCATCCGTGATCTCGAGCTCAACTTCGCTCTCATAGATGGGAGCATCCGACATGTTGTTGTCGGGCAGGAAGCCGACGAGCGTGCGGGCGTAGTCGAGGGCATCCTCTTCATCACTGGCAAGGTAGTGGGCAACACCCGACACCTTGTTGTGGGTGAGCGCGCCGCCGAGCTCTTCCATGCCGACGTCTTCACCGGTAACGGTCTTGATGACGTCGGGGCCGGTCACGAACATCTGGCTGGTCTTGTCGACCATAATCACGAAATCGGTGAGCGCGGGGGAGTACACGGCGCCGCCGGCAGCCGGACCCATAATGATCGAAATCTGAGGGATGACACCCGAAGCTTGGGTGTTGCGGCGGAAGATCTCGCCGTACTTGCCGAGAGCAACAACGCCCTCCTGAATGCGGGCTCCACCGGAGTCGAGCATGCCGATGATGGGAACACCAGTCTTCATCGCGTGGTCCATGACCTTGATGATCTTCTCGCCGGCGACCTCGCCCAACGAACCACCAAAGATGGTGAAGTCTTGAGCGTAAACCGCGACCTGGCGACCGTGGATCGTGCCAACGCCCGTCACAACAGCGTCACCATAGGGACGCTTCTTTTCCATGCCGAAGGCGTGGGTGCGGTGACGAACGAACTCATCGAGCTCGACGAACGATCCGTGATCAAGCAACTGCTCGATGCGCTCGCGGGCGGTCATCTTGCCCTTAGCGTGCTGCTTTTCAATAGCCGCGTCGCCACTGGCCGTCACGGCCTCGTGATAGCGGTTCTTAAGATCGGCGATCCGGCCGGCGGTCGTGAACATGTCTGGAGTCGAGTTGTCTTCGGTCACTGTGTCACTTTACCCACCCATCCACCGCTTGTGGGGTTGGCGGAACCCACAAGTTTCAGGCCGGTTTCATTGAGGAAACACTAGAGACGGCATCTCTGGGGTGCTGCAGCGCTCTACGCTGAAGCGATGCACTTGCCATTGAGTACCGCCGTTCTGCCGCTGCTTGAGCACGTCGATGAAATCGGCTCGACGAACAAAGAGCTCCTCACGCGCGCCGCTCGGGGGGATGCCGAACATCTCTCGGCGCTCGTGACCACCAATCAGACGGCGGGTCGCGGACGCTTGGGGCGGGAATGGGTGGCGCCTCCCGGTAAAACATTCGCCGTTTCCGTGCTCGTCGCACCCGAGGGTGCCCCCATTGAAACTCTGTCGTGGATGCCGCTCATGGGCGGATTGGCGATGGCACGCGCCGTGCGCAGCCTGGTCACCGACCGCGAGGTCACCCTCAAGTGGCCCAATGACGTGCAGATCGAAGGCCTGAAGGTGTCGGGATTGCTTTCTGAACTCGTGGCGGGCGGCACAGGAGTGGTCGTGGGAGCGGGATTGAACCTCACGATCGAGCGCGACGAGCTCCCGACATCCGTTTCCACCTCTCTCGCTCTGGAAGGGGCCGAGCCCGGCCTTGATGAGGCGCTGAGCCGGTACCTCACCGAGCTCACGCAACTTATGACCCAGTTCAGCGCTGCTGGACTTGATGCAGTGCCCAGCGGAATCGCGGATGCCGTTCGAGCTGAGTGCGGGACTATCGGTCGTCGCGTGCGGGTCGAGCTGCCCGGCGGCGCCCGAATCTTTGGAACCGCCGAAACCGTCGACGACCGGGGCCAACTCGTGGTTATCGACGATGCGAACGGGCTCCGGCAGCACGTCGCGGCAGGCGACGTCACTCACCTGCGGTATGAATGATCTATGCCGAATGAGATGAGCGTTCAGCGCGAGGCCATTGTTGCCCGCGTTCGCTCTCACGCGCGCGCACTGACTCTCCCAGGAATCGTCTTTGTGGCGACAGCGGGAGCGCTCGGCTACTTCTTTGGTAGTTTCCCGGAGAATTGGCAGAACCTTGCTCTTCTCACCGCCGGGCTGCTCGTCATCATTGTCGCGTGGTTCTTGCCCTTCTTCGGCTGGCTTGCCCGCAACTACACGATCACGACGCGTCGCGTGGTGCTCTCCAGCGGTGTCTTCGTGCGCATCCGCCAAGAGCTGCTGCACAGTCGCGGCTACGACGTCACCGTGCGTCAATCCTGGGTTCAGCGGATGTTCGGCAGCGGCGATCTGCTGATCAACGCCGGCCACGATCACCCCGTGGTGCTGCGCGATATTCCCTCGGTCGCCCTTACTCAAGCAGCACTGCACGATCTCATGGAGAACAACCAAAACGTGGTTTCGCTGCGTCGGCAGCGCGAAGAATCGCAGGCGTCAGACGAGACCACCGTGTGGGGAACACGCTAAAACGCACCCTCGCAGACGACGCTCTCGCGGCATCCGTCTGGGCAATTTACTCGGCGTCAACTCTCATCAGATAGGGTGCGCAACGTGAAGATCTCAGTTATCGGATGCGGGTACCTCGGTGCCGTCCACGCCTCATCTCTCGCAAAGCTCGGCCATGAGGTCGTTGGTATTGACATTGATGCGGCGAAAGTCGCGCTATTGTCGTCGGCGCACGCGCCGTTTTATGAACCAGGGTTGCCCGAACTGCTCGCCGAAACGCTCGCCGCGGGCACGCTCAGCTTTAGTACCGACATGAGTCTGGCCGAGGGGGCGACGGTGCATTTCATTGCGGTCGGTACTCCGCAACAAGCCGACTCGAACGCTGCCGACTTACGCTTTGTCGAAGCTGCATTCGACGCGATTATTCCGCATCTCTCCGTGGGCGACGTCGTTGTTGGCAAGTCCACGGTGCCTGTGGGCACAGCGGAGCGCCTTGCTCTTCGAATCGAGGCCGTTGGCGCTCATCTGGCGTGGAACCCTGAGTTCTTGCGCGAAGGCTACGCGGTGAAGGACACCATCAGTCCTGACCGTCTCGTTTATGGGGTCCGCCCCGAAGACACGCACTCTGTCCTTGCTCTTGACGAGGTTTACGCCAGCGTCTTGGCCCAGAACATCCCGCGGGTTGTCACCGACTACGCGACATCTGAACTGGTCAAGGTCGCAGCGAACGCGTTTCTCGCCACCAAAATTTCGTTCATCAATGCCATGGCAGAAGTGGCTGAAGTCACGGGTGCCGACGTTACGCAACTCGCGGATGCCATCGGCTACGACCAGCGCATCGGTCGTCGTTTCTTGAACGCCGGTCTCGGTTTCGGCGGCGGCTGTCTCCCCAAGGACATCCGCGCTTTCATGGCTCGTGCCTCAGAGCTCGGTGCTGGCGATGCCCTGAGCTTCTTGGGCGAGGTAGACGCGATTAATCTTCGCCGACGCGAACGCATGGTTGACCTGTGCCGCGAGGTGCTTGGCGGGACCATCGAGGGCGCGCGGGTGGCTGTGTTGGGTCTCGCTTTCAAACCTGACTCTGACGACGTTCGGGATTCTCCCGCGCTCGACGTGGCGGCGCGACTTGCAGAGCTTGGGGCTCACGTTCGCGCGACTGACCCGCAGGCAATCGAGACGTCGCGGCGGCTACGTCCTGGACTCGATTACGTCACCACGGTCGAAGAAGCGGCGAAGGATGCCGATGTCGTCCTCGTGCTCACCGAATGGCGCGAGTACCGTGCCATTGATCCGAGCACGCTGGACTCAATCGTTTCGGTGCGCGCGATCCTCGACGGGCGAAACTGCCTGGACCCGGTGCAGTGGCGAGAGGCCGGCTGGACGTATCGCGCGCTCGGTCGTCCCTAGCGCGGCACCGGTTGTGGCGGCGGGTGCCGCCGTAGACAGCTCGTCGTTGAGCGGCTCTTGCACAAAGACCCACGTGCGGTATCCCCAAAAACGGAAGACGGTGCCGAGAACAAGCCCGATCACGTTGCTGGAGATATTGTCGGCTAACAGCGAAGTGAAGCCGAGCACGTAATGCGACACGACGAGGCAGCTCAGACCAATCAGAATGCCGCCGAGGCTTACTAGCCCGAATTTGAGGCCTTCGCGAACAGGATGTTGAAGCTTGGTGCGTCGAAAAGTCCAGTAGCGATTGCCGAGCCAGTTGGCGACGATGGCGACCGCAGTGGATGCGACCTTGGCGAGTACTGGTCCCTCATGCAGAACTTCGGGCGCAAGGATTGTCGTGCGCAAAATGTTGAAGATGACGACGTCGATCACGAGTCCAACGCTGCCAACGAGCCCGAAGCGGCTCAACTGGGTAATGAGTAAACGCACGAATCCGCCCGGTCGATAAGCAAAGATAGAAGAAGCGGTGAAATTCTAGCTGCGAAATCTTGCGCAATCCTGAAAATCAGTCAGCGCTAACTCTGGAGAGATCATGTCAGTAAAAGTCGGTGTAATCGGTGGAGGCCAATTGGCCCGCATGATGATTCCTCCTGCTCTCAATTTAGGCATCGACATTCGAGTGCTTGCTGAAGCCGAAGGATCTCCGGCCAATCTGGCCGCGACCGCTGTCGGCGACTACCGTTCCATCGCGCAGGTGCTCGCTTTCGCGCGACAAGTTGATGTCGTGACATTCGACCATGAGCACGTTCCTCAGGATGTATTGAAGGCACTGGTTGCTGACGGCATAGCCGTGCATCCTGGCCCCCATGCGTTGCTTTTTGCGCAAGACAAACTGCAGATGCGCGAACGCCTCGCGGAATTGGGTTTGCCAATGCCGGCGTGGGCGCGGGTCGCCAGTGTGGGCGACGTAGACGACTTTCTTGCGGCGCACAACGGGGTGGGTGTTCTCAAGACTCCTCGCGGCGGCTATGACGGCAAGGGTGTTCTGATCGTGCGTGCAGGCGCGGACGCCGCACAGTGGCTGACTGATGGTGAGCTCTTGATCGAGGAGCTCGTCGACTTCCGCCGTGAATTGGCGCAGTCCGTTGCCCGCAACCCTTCGGGTGACGTTGCCTTGTGGCCCGTGGTCGAGAGCATCCAGCGCAATAGCGTGTGTGCCGAGGTAGTGGCGCCGGCTCCGGACCTGAGCACAGCGCTTGCGGAGCAGGCTGGGGCGATTGCCCGCACTATCGCTGAAGGTCTCGACGTCACCGGAGTGCTCGCCGTCGAACTGTTCGAAACCAGCGATGGTCGAATCCTCATTAATGAGCTTGCGATGCGTCCGCACAACACAGGCCATTGGAGCATCGATGGATGCCAGACAAGCCAGTTCGAACAGCACCTTCGTGCGGTGCTCGACCTTCCGCTCGGAGCCACTGCGGCACGCGACGAGTGGTCGGTAATGGTGAACATTTTGGGTGGTCCGGTCGGGCAAGAAATGCATGAGCGGATTGCCGCGGCGACCGTGGCTTCGCCGGCGATCAAAATTCACGACTATTCGAAGCAGTCGCGACCTGGCCGCAAGGCGGGGCACGTCACGGCGTCGGGCGCAGATCTTGATTCTGTGCGCAGCGCTGCTCGGGCTGCCGCTGCAGAGTTCGAGTAATTTCTCCCGTGCGCCATTAGTGCGCCGTGTGTTGAAGGCAACTCCTCGGGAGCGGGAAGATAGTATCCTCCTATGTCTTCACCGCTCGTTTCGATTGTCATGGGATCAGATTCCGATTGGTCAGTGATGAAGGGTGCAGCCGATATCGTGGCTGAGTTCGACGTCTCTTACGAGGTCGAAGTCGTGTCTGCCCACCGCACCCCTGAACGAATGATCGAATTTGGCAGGCAGGCGGCGTCGCGCGGCGTGCGAGTGATCATTGCGGGAGCCGGTGGCGCTGCCCATCTTCCTGGCATGGTGGCCTCGGTGACGACATTGCCTGTAGTGGGTGTTCCTGTTCCGTTGGCGAAGCTCGACGGTCTTGATTCGTTGCTCTCTATCGTGCAGATGCCCGCTGGCATCCCCGTCGCGACGGTCTCGATCGGCGGCGCTACCAACGCTGGCCTCCTCGCGCTGCGCATTATTGGCGCAACTGATGCTGCTGTAGCGACGAAGCTCGAGGACTATGCACGCGGTCTCGAGGCGATGGTCGCCGACAAGAACGCTGCTTTACAGCTGCTGCTGTGAGCACAACATCCTCGTTGCGGGCGCCCGATTTAGGTTCCGCGCCAACGATGACCCGCCGTGCATGGTGGCTGGTCGCGCTGAACGTTTTCGTGCCCGGTTCGGCCCAAATGCTGGCGGGTAGTCGCAAGCTTGGTCGTTTTGCGGTTGTTGTTACAGCGCTGTTGTGGGTGCTGGCGATTCTTGCATTCGTTTTGTTTTTTTGGTTTCGCGAACTCTTCCTCGCTGCGGTCACCAACGTTTTTGTTCTCGCGGTCATCGAAGTGGTGCTGATTGCCTACGTGATTCTGTGGATTGTTCTCGCGGTGGATTCGCTGCGTCTTGCCCAAGTAAAGAGAGCTAGCGTCGGTGCGCGCCCCTTTGTGGTGGCGTTCTCACTCATCGCTTTAGTCGCCTATTCCGGTGTGGCGGTGGCCGCGGTCAACATTGTTGACTCAGCGCGGTCAACTATCACTGAGGTTTTCACGAGCGCGGATTACGCACCACCGACTGATGGCCGTTACAACATCCTGCTTCTTGGTGGGGATGCTGGGCCCGACCGGGTTGGGCTTCGTCCAGACAGCATTTCGATTGCCAGCGTCGATGCAGAGACGGGGGAAACCACCCTCATCGGTATCCCTCGCAACCTCGAGTTCATCCCGTTCGTTGAGGGTTCTCCGTTGTACCAGGATTTCCCCTCGGGCTATGACTGCGGCGATGAATGCTTGATCAGTTACCTCTACACCTACGGTGAAGAGCATCCTGAGTTGTACCCGGATGCTGAAGCGAATGATAGTTCGGCCGGCGTTGAGGCGATGCGCGATGCTGTTGAGGGAGTCACAGGGCTCGACCTGCAGTACTACGTGCTGATCGATATGCAGGGTTTTGATGATCTCATTGATGCGCTCGGCGGGGTGCTGATCAATGTGACGGAACGCCAACCAATCGGCGGCGATGAAGATCAATATGGTCAGCCCATTAACGTTGATGGCTGGGTTGAGGTTGGCGAACGAGTGCTTGGAGGGTATGAAGCGCTTTGGTACGCCCGCGCACGACACGGTTCAAATGACTATGACCGGATGCTCCGTCAACGTGAGGTGCAGGAAGCTATCCTTCGGCAGTTCGAACCAGCAAACATTTTGACAAAGTTCCGTACGGTCGCGGATGCGGGCAAACAGGTAGTGACAACAGATATCCCGTCAGTAATGCTCAGCCTGTTTACTGAACTTGCCAGCGGCGCGCAAGATTTCCCGATTGCGACGCTGGAGCTGTCGCCGCCGACGATTGACGTGGGTAACCCCGACTACGAACTCATCCGTGAACTCGTCGCGGAATCGGTCGTTGGCACTCCGGATGCCGAGAGCGAGTCCGAGTAGCCGCTTACTAGTGCAGGGCTGCGCGTGCCGACTTACAGGTCGGCATGCAGTTGCCACACTTTATCGGCGGCGGCTCGCCACGTGAATACGTGTGAGCGGTCGAGGCCGCGAAAACCGAGCTGGCGTTCGAGTTCGCTGTCGTTAGCAACCGAGGCCAGAGCTTGGGCAAGCCGTTCGGGGTAGGTGTCTGCGCTTTCGTGGGAAACCGCAATTCCTGCGTCTGCACTGAGCTCGACGACAGCGGCGGCATCAGAATGCACAACGGGGGTACCGAGCGAGAACGCTTCAAGAACAGGAAGGCTGAAGCCTTCTGAACTGTCGGGGTGGGCGAAGATGGTGGCGCTGTTGAGGGCAACGGCAAGATCGTTGTCGTCGAGCGCCCCAAGGTATCGAACGCGTTCTGAGCTGAGGCCAGCGGCGGCGATAGTGCTGGCAATGTCTCTCTCGCCCCAGGCGGGCGGTCCCGAGATGAGCAAGGGGATGTCCGGTGCATCAGGGTGTGCCATTGCTTGGATGAGTGCATCCAGCCGGGTGTGAGGAGCGAGTGTTCCTGTGGCCAAAATGTAGCGTTCGGGAAGTTCCAGAGCGAGCGCACGAGCGGGCGCATTGAAAGGTTGTTTCACCCGTTCGGTTGCTGCGCCTGGGATGACGCGCACTCGCTCGCCAAAGTTCATGATGTTTTTGAGCTCATCGGCAACGGAATGGCTCGTAACCACAATCGCGTCCGCATATTTGAATGCTCGTTTGGCCATGGCCTTGTTCCAGGCGACCTGTCGCGTGCTCATGGATTCAGGGCTGGTCCAAGCGAGAACATCGTGGACAGTGACTACGGTTTGTGTACCTACGTCATTAACCCGGTCGTGGCGGGAGAGGGGTGCGAACAAGCTCGGAGAGTGGATAAGGCCTTTGCCAGACATGCGCGTTGCGGGGATGCTTGTCACGCCATGCTGCCACGCACGCGTGAGGGCGTCGTGTCCCAAGCGCAGGGTGGTCAGTTCCGCAAGGCCGGGGAAGGTCTCCTCGATCTTTGCGGAGCTAGTGCTGTTGTTAGAGACGATGCCGGCGACTTCACAGTTCGGGGGCGCGCTGACAATGAGCTGCTTGATCAGTTCTTCGGAGTAGCGACGCAGATTACGCGATGCGGGCGCGGCTATGTCATCGAGGACTACACGCAGGGTGGTCATCGCCATAAGGTTCCTTTGTCTGTTATTCGCACGCGGTAATTGTGTATAGTCCCACGTCACCGCTCGTATAGAGCGGCTCTACCGCGTCGGAGCTCGCAAGTCGAGTGAGTCCGCCAAAGTCGTGTGTGTCTCCGTGAATCTCGCGCGTACCGAAATCTAATGCATACCCCACTTCGAGGGTCGCAAGAGCATCACACACGCTAGTGTAACGATCGGCATCGCGAAGGTGTTCGCCGATGAGGCGGGATTCTGCCGTATCGAATCCGCTGACGTGCGGAAGCATAGCTTCGCGGTCGGAGATGGCGTAGACAAGCCCGGCTCCTGTCCAGGGGTTTCCGGCGACTATGGCTCCTTCGGGAACGTAATCAGCGACGTGGTTCAGCACGTCTAGTTCGTCCTCTGTCAATAGCGGAGCTTCTTTGGCAGGTTCTTCGGCGACGACATACTGGCTGCGGGCTTCAACGGTCGCGATGTGCAGCGAGTAGCCCTGTGTCGCGAGGAGCACAACCACGACGGTAATGATGGCGAGCCCGCGCTGGTGGCGGCCCTCCCTGTTTGTCGTGGCGGTGATGATGAGCTGCGGCGCGCGTGTACGAATTGTGTCGTAGACCACCACAAGGCCGAGTGTGGCCAGCGGGAGCGCGACGACCGGCATCACGGCAGCAAGGCGGTAGCTGTCGCCGTACCACGTGCCGACAAGTAGTGACTGCAGAAGCGAGTGAGGCATTGCTGCTGCGGCGATATAGAGCACTCCGACGAGTGCAAAGTTGAAGAGGAGCCAATAGTTGTGGGGACGGCGGCGGAGTTGTAGCGCACCGATGACGACCAGGACCGTGGCAACGACGGCGATGGGAAGCCCGGTGGTGGCATTCGTGAGCACCTCGCCCAGAGCTTGAGCTGCGGTCTCGGTCGGTTCCCACACAACGCTGACTCGAACGATGAGCCAAGCGGCGATGTAGGTGATCAGCACGGCGATGGTGGCGGTAATGAGCGCCCGTATCGTGGCCGGTGCTGCGTTGGCTGCCGTGAGTCTCTTATAGCTGCGGTGAGCGCCGACCACCACGATCACGCTGCTGAGGGCGACGAATACCATCGCGGCGCCGGGATGGGCGAGGGCGATTCCGGGAATGACGCCGAGTAGGGCAAACCACGCACGCGAGTTACGCATCTCGGGGTGGTTGCTCATGCCGACGGCGGTTACCGCGAAGGCGAGCGCTGCAGGCAGGAGGCTAATGCCGAGAAGGTAGGGGTAGAGAACGCCGAAGTCGATGAGCCTGTAGGGGAATGCTCCGAAAGCGGCGGACAGCACTCCAGCACCGACGATGGCGATCGCACGGGGTCCAAGAATGGTTCGTGCAAGAAAGACGCAGCCGAGCGGCCAATAGATGGCACCGATAAGAATGGAGACGAGGTTGATCGCGACAGGGATGCTGACACCAGTGGTGCTTGCGATGGCTGCGGTGATGGCATGCCAGCCCGCCGGGTAGAAGGTGCCGGATTGCGGGTTGTCGAGATTCAGGCCGCCGAGGGTGAGCGATGATGCGTTTCCGGTGTCGAGCACGTAGCGCAGGGCGTTGAGGTGAAAAATGTTGTCGTAGGTCTGCGAGATGTTTTCGGGCTCACCGAACGCAACGATGAATCGAATAGTAATGATGAGGGCGGCGACTCCGGTGCCGAGTGCGGCCCACGTGAGCAGTCGCACGGGGGGATGCTGAAACGCTGGTCGGGGGCGCAGTCGGTGCCACAGCATCCGGAATAAAACGACGACGATAGTGAGTACCGCAGTGGTCCCGCCGATCGGTATGAGACCCCAGGGGATACCGATCAATGGCGCGGCGATTGACGCAAGCGCCACGGTGGTGACGGAGAACGCTGGTGCGGAGCCCAGCAGCGCGATTCCGCGTAGCCCGAGCACCGATGACAGCAGTAGCCCTGGGCCGATTCCGATCGCTACTACAACGAAGAAAGCGGGGATGGTGTCCCACCAGCTCACTGGAGCCCTCCGATGGGTGATTTGTCGCTGTTCACTGGGCAATCCTATCTTCAGGATGCAGAGGCGGCCTGTAAAGTGTGCAGCGTGCGCACCTCGTCTACAGTGAGTGTTGCCCTTCCATTCGCGACAGTGAGATCGAGATACCAAAAATGCCGCAGATTTCCCGTGTAGTGGCGGTGGTAGTGGCGTTTAACCGGCGCGAACTTCTCATGGAAGCTCTCACTGCCCTGTCGACACAGTCTCGTGCCCTCGATGCCATCGTTGTTGTCGATAATGCGTCGGATGATGGCTCCGGCGACGCGGTTCGCGCCAACTTTCCCGACATCGATCTGGTCACGTTGAAACGCAACACTGGCGGCGCTGGCGGCTTTGCTGCCGGCATGGCACACGCGCTCAAGGTTCACGACCCGACGTGGTTGTGGCTGATGGATGACGACACCATTCCCACCGCGTCAGCGGCAGCCGAATTATTGTCGGCCGTCGAAGCGCAGCCGGGCGTATCGATCGCCGGTTCTCGGGTGATCTGGACCGATGGTCGTGACCATCCCATGAACACTCCGCGGGAAAAGCCGTTCGTCTCACGGGCAGAACGTGCGGCAGCAGTGCAGGCAGGCACGCTAGCCGTGCGCAGCTCATCTTTCGTCTCAATGTTCGTTTCTGCTTCAGCAGTTCGACAAGCGGGATTACCGGTAGCTGATTACTTCATCTGGAATGATGACTTCGAATTTTCTACACGAGTATTGCGCGATAGCCTCGGAATCTTTGTCCCTGCCAGTGTTGTGGTGCACAAGACGAAGCTGCTGGGGTCCACAGATCTCGACCCGGGGGAGCGGTTCTTCTTTGAGGTGCGCAATAAGGTCTGGCTCATGCGCCATTCCCGCGGACTGAAGGCATGGGAGAAGGCGATGTACGGGGCGTCGAGCATCCGACGGTGGATTCGTACGATTCGGCGCTCGCAGCAGCGCCCCGTGCTGTGGAGCGGGCTGCGTCGCGGGCTGAGCGAGGGATCGCGCACTCGTCCGAAGTCGAATGAGTCTTATTTCGCTGACCTGAACGTGGTTGCCGATGCCGTTGCGCAGGTTGAAGCAGCGAGGGATCGCGCGTGACCGCCGCCGAGCACAACTTCTCTTTGCTCTTACCTGTGTATTCGGGTGATAAGCCAAGTTTTTTGGAGCGCGCGTTTCGCAGTTGTGTCGATGACCAGACGCTGCCTCCCACTGAGGTGGTGATAGTTCAGGATGGCCCGGTGTCTGCTGAACTCTCTGCGATGATGCAGCAGTTGATCGCAGCATCGACGGTCCCGACCACGCTATTGGTGTTGAAACACAACCGTGGTTTGGCGCGCGCCCTTGAGGCAGGCTTGGCTCAGTGCAATTTCGACGTCGTGGCCCGAATGGATGCCGACGATGTGTCGTTGCCGACCCGCTTTGAAAAGCAGCGGGTGGCGATCGCTGGCGGGCTCGATTTGGTCGGAACAGCGATGTTCGAGTTCGCTGAAGATGATGGGTCGGTTATTGGCAAGCGGATTCCTCCGCAGGGTCAAGAGGCGATTGAGCGCTATTCGCGTTTTCATGATCCGTTCAATCATCCGACCGTCATGTATCGCCGTTCTGCGGTGAAAGCGGCGGGTGGCTATATCGATGTGGGCCTCATGGAGGACTACTGGTTGTTCGCGCGCATGATCGATTCCGGCGCCAGAGTAGAAAATTTGCAAGAGGCTCTCGTGATGTACCGCGTAAGCGCTGGCGCGTACACTCGGCGTGGCGGGCTCGGCCAGCTATCGGCGGAGTTGCGTTTGCAAAGGGAGTTTAGAAGGCTGGGCTTCACCACCCCGTTGCAAAATGTTCGTAATGTGATTGTGCGCGGGGGTTACCGTCTGGTGCCGGTCGCGATTCGTCGTATCGCTTACCGTCGGTTTATTGCCCGCGGCTTCCACTCATAAAGGTTGTACTGTGACTCCTGATTTGCTCGTTGTTGGTTCTGGCTTTTTTGGCCTCACGATCGCGGAGCGCGCCGCGAATGAGCTGGGCCTCAAGGTTTTGGTCATTGATCGCCGCTCCCACATTGGTGGCAATGCCTACAGCGAGGTCGAGCCGGAGACAGGCATTGAGGTGCACCGTTACGGGGCACACCTGTTCCACACTTCAAACAAGCACGTGTGGGACTATGTGACGAAGTTCACGCAATTCACCGACTACCAGCACCGGGTGTATACCAACCACGGGGGTGAGGTCTTTCCCCTTCCCATCAACTTGGGCACGATCAATCAGTTCTTCCGCGCCGCTTTCGGGCCGGATGCTGCTCGCGCGCTCGTGGCAGAGCAAGCGTCTGAGCTGGGCGATGCTGAGCCACAGAACTTGGAAGAGAAAGCGATCTCGCTCATCGGTCGCCCGCTTTACGAGGCATTCATTCGCGACTACACCGCGAAGCAGTGGCAGACGGCTCCGACCGAGTTGCCCGCCGAAGTAATTAGCCGACTTCCTGTTCGTTACAGCTACGACAACCACTACTTCAGCGACACCTACGAGGGTCTGCCCGTTGACGGTTACACGGCGTGGATCGAACGGATGGCGGATCACCCCAACATCGAGGTTCGTCTCGATACCGATTTTTTCGACGAGACTCAGCCCATCAACAAGAAGTCGATGGTCGGCCAGGTGCCGATTGTGTACACGGGCCCGATCGATCGTTACTTCGACTTTGCCGAGGGCGAGTTGTCGTGGCGCACGCTCGACTTTGAGCAAGAGGTGCTTGAGGTCGGAGACTTCCAGGGCACGCCCGTCATGAACTATGCGGATGCCGATGTGCCATTCACGCGCATCCACGAGTTCCGTCATTTTCACCCCGAGCGCAACTACCAGTCAGAGAAGACTGTCATCATGCGCGAGTTCTCGCGTTTCGCGGAGCGCGATGATGAGCCGTACTACCCGGTGAACACGGCAGAGGATCGCGATCGACTCTTGGGATACCGCAAGCATGCGGATGCCGAGGCTGGCGTCTTCTTCGGCGGCCGCTTGGGCACGTACCAGTACCTCGACATGCACATGGCGATTGCGTCAGCGCTGAGCATGTTCGAGAACAAGCTGCGCGCGATTCTTCCTGCGAAGTAGGCGGAGCGTTCTCGCGAGCGTGTCAGCTTGACTTCCTCCGTCGAACGGGAGCGATCAGACTACCCAAGGCGTCAGCCAGACGCACTGACTTCCGAGACCGGAGCGACTTGATTTCTTGCACTAGTCGCTTCTTGTCTCTCACCAGTTGCCTCGTCCGAGGCTCGCGGCGCCAGTATTTTGCGATCGCCGCATTCAGCGCTTCGCTGATGGCGACGTCGCCCACCTCCAACGCAAAATCGCGGTTCTCGACTGTGAACGACAGGGCATTCGCGTTGTGAATCACGATACGGCGGACGACGTCCGGGTCGACGTTCGGGTCCTCGAAGGTGTGGAACTGGCCAAGCGTTCCTGCCAGACGCAAGCAGATTTTTGTCCGGTAGCACTTTTCGCACACTCCGCAGTTGTATGCTCCCGTGTTCTTCCAGCACACCCTGAGGTGCTGCTGCGCCACTGGGCTCTGCCCTAGTGCTACGGTCTTACGCACTCGCGTTGCTTCCGCACCGTCATGAACGATCGCGACGTTTTCAGTCGACCAGAGCGGATCGAGGAGTGGATGTGAGCCCCACGGGAAACTATCACTGTATGTGTGCGTGGCGGGAATCAAGAATGTTCCGTGTTCACGTGTTAGGAGCATCGCAACGCTTGCTAAGGCGGGACCGTGGGCAATTGGCCCCCAGCGTACCGAGCTGAGGAACGACTTGAGATTCGTCGACATCTCGATCAGATTCTTGCCAGTGTCATCGGCAACAGTTCGCAGATGTGCCACCGTCTGCTCGTAGGCGTCGGTTCGCGTCAAAGGAATGTCGAACCCGTGGACGTAGACGAGACTCGTAATCTCATCCTGATGTTTGAGTAGCGTGAAGAAGGAGTCCACGCCGCCAGTAAAGCAGGCGAC